>NZ_MTQD01000004.1 GCF_001974875.1 Pseudoalteromonas sp. EB27 | reverse complement strand
AATAGCGTTTTGGACCCACCTGACTCCATGCCGAACTCAGTAGTGAAACGAAACAGCGCCGATGATAGTGTAGCATTTGCTATGTGAAAGTAGGACATTACCAGGCTTCAAATTGTAGAAAGCCCGATTCGAAAGAGTCGGGCTTTTTTACGTCTGCAGAAAAGTGTAAATAAAAGTTGTAGCCAAGAGTCCATGCCGTACTCAGTAGTGAGACAAAACAGCTCGAAGGCGAGCCTCGCGGAAGGCCGCTCCGGCACAAAGATAGTTTAGCATTTGCTATGTGACTTTCTACCGCTGTGCGCACCATGACATCCTACTGCGTAGCGCACCGACCTCAAATTGTAGAAAGCCCGACTAGAAATAGTCGGGCTTTTTTACGTCTGCAAAAAAGTAAAATACGCGCAATTAACACACACATCAACACCCATCACGTAGGTAGGGCGTAGCGAGTCTCTATGTGACTCTCCACCGCTGTGGGCACCGCGATGTTCTATTCGTAGCCGCTGACTTCGCATTGTAGAAAGCCCGAATCTAACGAACCGGGCCTTTTTATGTCCTTAGAAAAGTGATTTAGGTATTCCTCTATAGCGAAGCGTCTCTATAGCACAGCGCCTCTTAGTAAATAATTCACTTAATTTAACGTGTTAAAGTGCTCGCTGATGCGAGAGTAGCATTTCACTGTTGTCCTTTACCGTTGTGTATAATAGCTTCTATTGCGTAGCGCACCGATTTCACATTGTAGAAAGTCCGTATCTAACAATTTGGGCTTTTTTGCGCCTATAGAAAGGAAAATATGAGTGAATAATATCGATATAAAATATATAAGCAGATTGGTATTACATAAAAAGTATGAGATCCTCATAAATTAAAGTTATTTTTAAATTAATGGTATGAGTTAATGACTAGCCATTAACAAACTACTGACTTAACTTGTTTATAAAGGCAATGAATACTAATATAATTTCATGACTATATAACTAGAATTTTTTGAGTTAGTTGTTTTAAAATTATCACCAATAATGATTGTGAGCTGTAACTAAATGCACTATGAAACATTTTTAGATGACTCTACTTCGCTAGTTGAATTTACACGTATTTACTTAGCTATTTTTTATACTTTTGTTGCGGGGTTTTATACATTTAGAATTATTTATAAAAATAGAAATACACCATCTGGCGTTGTTTATCCAGGAGATAAATTTTGTTCTAGTTGGTGGAACCATATGGTTTTTAAGTTTTTCAGAGCTGCTATTTGGTTTGTATGTGTAGTGAGAGTGTTTGTACCTGAGTTAGATAGTTATTTGGGTCTGTTTTCGATATTTAATGGCTGGCCAGGAGTATTGTTTGGCGATATTTTATTAAGTGCGGGTTTTATTTTGACGATGTTTGTACATTTCCATATGTCTGAGCTTTGGCGATCAGGAATTGATCCTAAAGGACCGCATGAGCTTAAAACCTCTGGGTTATATGAATATTCTAGAAATCCGATGTATTTAGGTATCGTAGCAGCACAAGTAGGTTTCTTTTTAGCCTTACCTAGTATATTTAGTTTGATCTGCTTAGTGGTTGGTTTAATTGCTATATATAGACAAACTTTAGTTGAGGAAGCTCATTTGACCCATCGTTTTTCTACACAATATAAAGAGTATAAATTACTTGTCCCTCGCTGGTTATAGCTTGAGGTAAGGCTATAAGTATATTGAATGTAAATTAAGAGTTATGGGGTTTTCTATGTTGAATTGTAAAAGGTTCACACGATAGACAAAAATTAGATCGCTTCTTTTTGTTCTATGTATTTTCCCATAAACTCTTTTTTAGAAATAGCCTTTGAAAAGAAATAGCCCTGAATATAATCACAAGCAAGATGCTTTAATAGGTTGTATTGTTTTTGTGTCTCAACGCCTTCAGCAACAACCATAACATCTAGGTTGTGCGCCATGGTAATAATAGCTTTAACTAGAGCAATACTATTATCATTTGATTCAATATCTTTAATGAATGAACGATCTATTTTTAATATATCTATGTCTAAGCGCTGTAAATATGCAAGCGAAGAGTATCCAACACCAAAGTCGTCAATGGCTATGTCTATATTAATTGTGCTTAAGCGTTTTAACTGTTGTTGTATTGAGGAGTCTGGGTCCATTAATGTATTTTCTGTAACTTCAATTAAAATAGTATTTGCGGGAAGTTGGTATTTTTTGCTTGCGGTAATCCAATCATCCACCCAGCAACCAGCACGATCAATTTCAATAGGTGATGTGTTCACACTTATTTGAATCGTTTTCTCACTCAAAATATTAAATTGGACGGTATCTTGAATTGCTTGAGATTTAACCCATTGCCCTATTCCGTTTATTAATCCATTTTTTTCTGCTACAGGTATAAACTCATTTGGTCCTATTAGACCCCGCGTAGGGTGATACCAACGTATAAGGGCTTCAGCTTTTGGTACTGATTTTCCATCAATTGAAAAAATAGGTTGGTAATATAATTCAAATTGATTTTGAATGATTGCAATACGTATCTCTTCTATTAAACGACGCTTTTCTGTAGCTTTTTCTTCAATAGCATAAGAAAAGAACTCATAGCGATTACGCCCTTTATTCTTAGACAAGTACATTGCTTGATCAGCACGTTTAACGAGCTCTTCTACTGTTAAGCCATCAGCAGGGAAAAACGTTAAACCTATACTTGCTGTAACATACACTGTTTCTTTTTTTATTTTTATACTTTGCATTAAGCTGTTTTTTACAACTTCGGCAATTTTTGATGCCTCATCTGAACTACTTACGCCCTCTAAAATCAACGTAAATTCGTCTCCGCCTAAACGAGCTACTGTATCTTTACTTGTTATACAGCTTTGAAGTCTGGTTCCTACTTGGTGTAATAGTAAATCGCCGTAGTCATGGCCAAGGCTATCGTTTACCTCTTTAAAACCATCTAAATCGATAAATATAAGGGCGAATTTCATTCCTTCAACACTTACTAAGCTTTGTAGTTTCTCGTAAAAATACCGTCTATTTGGTAAATCGGTTAACCCGTCTTGGTAAGCATACTGTTGCAGCTGAGAATTTGCATTTTCAAGTTCGTTAGTGCGAAGCCTTACTTGATTTTCTAACGAATTTTCCCTTTGCTCAATATTGTGCAGCATATCGTTAAAACAAGAAGTAAGTTGTCCCACTTCATCTTGAGATAATAGCTTGGCACGTAAGCTGTAATCATGTGATGTTGTTATTTTATTAGCCGTTTGCGCTAAATACAGTATTGGATTTAAAAATCGGCGTCTGAGTAATAAAGACAAAAGTAAACTTACTGCAAACGTAAAAGCCATTAAAATTAAAATAAACTTAATATAAAAAGTAATTCTATCTCTAATATAGCTGTCATTTGCACGTATTTGTAGGTCTCCATAATGGTTAGTGTCGAGCGTTAGAGGGGTATTTACTTCAATACTATGTTCAACCTCCATTGCTTCTGATTTAGCTATTGCTAATTGTTTTCCAGCCTTATTATTTACAGCTACGCTAATAACATCAGATCGAATCAGTATAGGATTAATAAGCTCCTGAATAGCTTCTATATCATCAAACATAAGTGCTGTTGTTATATTTGGGGAGAGCATCTTTGAGAGAGAATCTAAGCTTTCTATTTGGTCTTCTTTGGCACTTGTAATTTCATAAGCACTGAATACAAGAGTAACAGTTGCAGTAGAAACAAGTGCCACGCTCATTAGGATGAATAACAATTTTTTGCTTATTGTATTTAGTGCAAATAATTTCTTCATTGCATTACCTATCTACAACGCGGGCAAGGCGTAGTACTTTTGAACTCATAGTAATGCCTGCATCTTTAAGTTGCTTTGGCGCAATTTCAAAGCGAATTTTTCCACTCGATAGAAAAAATCGGATATGACCACCGTTTTGAATAAATACATCGGTTTCACCTACTACCATTATATTATTTTGCATTAAAGGTTTTGCAATGTTCCAAGCCTCTACAGTATCGGATGTAATGAATAGCATGTTGCATTTTGTACTAGCTAATTCCTCGAATGAAATAAATTTACTACGAAGTGGTAAGTCCTGAATTGTTCTGTTTTTCAAAGCAACGTTTGCTATATCAATGAAGTTTTGGTCTGGGCTACATAAAGTAAATGCTTTTTGCTCACTTAACGAAGTATGCCATTGCCCAAATCTAGCGAAGTTATATAAAAAGCCTGCTTTTAACATATATTCTTTTTCCATAGCATAACTGTTCGTACTAAGTGAAAGTACAAAAAGTATTATAAGGCTATGAAATGATCGTTTAAATTTCAGCATTTATTAACTTAAAATGTCGCTTTAATAGTAAAGGTAATACATTCATCAATATAGTTAGGTATTGTGTAAGTTTCGCGAGTATTTCCATATTCTATATGAGAACCCGCAAATAAATTTTTACCTGAAAGCGCCGTTGACCACTTTGGATTGATTTGATAGTTCCAAGTAAGATCTAGAGTTGTGTAGCTATCGGTATTGTAAGCATCAGAATTTTCTACGCGCAATGTCGCAAATATATTATGGTTCTTAAGTAGTGTGTAATTGGCTTTAGCAAATAGCTGCCTATTCGTTGAATCAAACCCAATGGAGGGGGTTGTGCCTACTGGTAAGTCGTAATCAATCCTTGTGTAGCTGTAACCAAGTTCTGTACTTAGTGTATTTAAAGGGTGCCATGAAATAACAGCATCAAGGCCATTAGTCGTTGTTGCCCCTACAGATACTAAATCTAAATCAATTTGTGTTGTTGTGAGTGCTAAGGCCGCTTGCTGAAATTGCCCTGCTTGAAAAAAAGCGAGAGCGGGCAAAAACTGATCTGCGTGCGTATTTAAATTAATGACTGCAACGTGCTTAGCATCAGTATGAAAAGTCGAGAAGTCCACTGACCATTTTTCATCTGTAAATCGGTAACCTAATTCGTAGGATGTATAATTTTCTGATTTAACGTCATCGTTACCATTTAAAAATGTAGCAATACGATACTCGTCAATTGCTGTTACGCCAGTGCTTGAGCCTAACGCTTCGATAACTTTAGTACCGTTTACTGTAAAGTTATCATTAAACTCGATAAGGGTGGGTGTTCGTACACTTCTTGATAGAGCGCTCCATACTAAATGGTTTTCAATTGGTTTATACACGAGTCTTGCAGATGGTTGGTTTTCCCATCCAGTTAAATCATTATGATCGAATTTAGTGCCAATTATAAAGTCTAGTGTATTTGGAATGAAGTTATATTGAGCCTGAATAAGCCCGCCATATTGCTGTAAGCTATCAAGGTCTTTATCGCTGTCTAAAAACACGCTTTTTTCAAAAGAAATACTATTGTATCGATAACTCAACCCCCAATCTAATTGTAGGGACTGATAAATAAAGTTCATTTGATAATCTATATCAATAGATTCAAAATCTTCCTTTATATATTTTTGAGAACCGTTTTGTTTAAGCCAAGAGATTTGTAACATTTGATTGGCATCAGGCGAGATTCGATTTTCTAAGCGAGCCATAACGCGAGAGTCTGTTCTTTCTAAGCCGTCAGAGAAAGAAATGTTTTCATTAGTATCATCAATCACACCGCGATAATTTTGTCCTAAATCAGAATGAGTAATAGTACCTTGAAACAATCCTGACCATTCATCATTAGGCGTAAAGTCAGCTCGGATACCAAATGATTGTTGTTTTGTAGTGTCACTAGGTGTCAGTGAAACACCTTTTTTGGATTCATTGGCATCTTTTAAGTGGCCATAAACACGGTAACTGCCGATGTTACTTATATCACCACCGTAGCGAAGATTTGCATCTGCATTTATTTGATTACCAGTAGTTACACTTGCGTATCCACCGCGAGTATCAATACTGTTTTTAGTAATTATATTAATAACGCCATTATTTGCGTTACTACCCCAAAGTAGTCCGCCTTGCCCGCGTATTACTTCAATGCGTTCAATATCGTATAAAGGAACATTTAGCGTTTCCCAATAGACTGCGGCAAATTTAGGTGTATATAAACTTTGACCGTCAATCATTACTAACAGTTTGCTTGAAAAACGAGAAGCAATACCTCTTGAAGAAATAGCCCATTGATTGTTATCAAGCTGACGTACAATTAAACCAGGTACCATTTTAAGGGCTTCGGGAACTGAGGTTGCTCCAGACTTTGTTATTTGCTCTTTGCTAAGCACATAAATTGATGAGGCTGTATCGAAAGCTGACTGTGCTCTTTTCATCGCGGAAGTTACTTGCACATCCATACCCATTAAGGCATCAAGATCGAGGTCTTCATCTTCAAACGGCTCAGCCGTTACAAGAGGGCACACAAAAAGTAATGGCCAAAATAAACGTTGTGATATTTTCACCCGAAAGTCTCCTGCGCAATCAAAAAATCAAAAACAATGACTGTTTTTGTAATACATGTGATATCACACAATATTAACATACGTTAACAGCGTAAAAGTATAAATGCGATTAAATCAAAATAACTAATGTTGTAGTAGTTAAAAAATTTAACTACGGCCAATAAAACAATAAAAAATACAGTAGATACATTTTATACAAGTACATTTATTAAAGAGTAAAAAAATAGAAGTTACTGAGAGCTATATGGTTATTTACAATTTAAAATTTAGGCTATTTTTGAAGGACTTCAAAGTATTTTGCGGTTATTGATTATTTAACTTTGCATATCATGCTTTTGCAGGGCGATATTAATTGTACGTGCACGATTAATCTAACTTTTTATTAATTATTATTGTAGTTTCAATTACCTTTGCTTTTATTAAAGGTATATAGAATACTTAAATTCGCTTGGTTTTGCTTTAAAGGCACCAGAGTATGATGAAAAATGAATTGATTAATGTAGAAGAAGTACTCGCTTTAATGCTTGATGCCGTGTGTGTGGTAGATAAACAAGGCACATTTGTTTTTGTAAGTGCTGCATTTGAGCAAATTTTTGGTTATACAGCCGATGAAGTTGTTGGCAAAAAAATGATTAACTATGTTTACGAAGGTGATCATCATAAAACCCATAACGCCGTAACATCGCTATTGTCTGGTGACATGGTGAACCCTCGCTTTGAAAATCGTTGGTTGAGAAAAGATGGTGAAGTAGTACATATACTATGGTCTGTTCGCTGGTCAGAGCAACATCAAGTAAGAATTGCTGTAGCGCACGACATAACCGAGCGTAAAGTAATGGAAGAACAACTACATTACATGGCACGGCACGATGTATTAACAGGTCTGCCTAATCGATCTTTATTGATGGACCAGTTAGAAAAGGTAATTGTTAGTGCAACTACAAACAACACATTTTTTTCCTTACTATTTATAGACATAAATGGCTTTAAAGCAGTAAACGACACCCACGGACACGAAACTGGCGATAAGCTTTTATGCGCCATTGCAAAAAGGCTCTCAGCATCGGTTAGACACTACGATACAGTAGGGCGTTTAGGCGGAGATGAATTTTTAATTATTTTAGATAATTTAAGTTCTAGCCACGAAACTGTCAGAATCAAAAATAAAGTCCTCACTGAGTTTAAGGACGTCTTTAAGCTAGGTGACGTACTATTAAATATTTCACCTAGTATTGGTATTGCAAACTACCCAGAGCACGGTCAAACAGATCACGAACTTATAAAATATGCCGACCAAGCGATGTATAAAAATAAACAACGAGGGTTAGATAACGTAACCTACTTACCTCAATAACTAAGCTGAACTACCACCTTAGATTAAACAATAGTCAAAACGCCCTTAACTATAATACCTTACTTGCCGCCATATTTTTAATATCGGTTTGCCAGTGCTGCGCTAAAAAGTCGATGAAAGCACGCACTGCCGTTTGCTGATAATTACGTGATAAATAAACTGTCCACAAATTATGTCCAGATGATAATGAAGGCGATTACCGTGTTGGCAGCAATACATATTTTACTAATGACGCAGGCGAGAGCAAAGTTTCGGTCACTGATTACGCAACAGCAATGGTTGATGAAGCGCAAAAAGCAGTGTACGTAAATCAGCATATTAGTATTGCCTACTAACATGATTACTACTTAAAAACGTTTGATTATTTAGATATAACAATACTGGCTCATAAGGCTAAAATAATTTAATCTGAGCGTATTAATTCTTATTAAATTACTTGCCTTATGAGTCTTCTTTTTTCTCTTGCGTTAGCAAGCCTTCCCGCTTTACCTGAGCCAGTTGCGAATAATGCTGTTGCTAAAGTTATAGTACAAAACCAAACCTATTTTTTAAGCTTTATGGGATTAGGCAGCGATAAGCTGCACTCGTCAGTGCATAACAAAGTGTGGGCGCTTAAAGTTGGCGATTCACAGTGGCAATCTAAAACTGGTGTGCCTTCAAGCTTGCCATTAAAAGGGCGCTTAGCTAGCACCGCAGTCGGTTTAGGCGAGTACGCCTATGTATTTGGCGGCTACACGGTAGCAGAAGATCATACTGAAGTTTCAAGCCCAGACGTTTATAAGTACGACGTAATAAAAGATACTTACACTCATCTTGCGAGCATGCCAGTACCCGTAGACGATAGCGTAGCGCTGAGCTACAAAGCGCGTTACATTTATCTAATTAGCGGTTGGCATAACGATGGCAACGTAAACTTAGTGCAAGTATACGACACGCAAAATAATACATGGCAACAAGCCTCGCCATTTTTAGGTGAACCCGTGTTTGGTCAGGCAGCTGCAATTAGTGGGAATACCATTGTTATTTGTGATGGCGTTAAAACACAAGCTAACCCTGATTCGCGTCGCTCGTTTGCAGGTGTAGCACAGTGCTTAAAAGGCACAATAGATTCAACTAATCCACAAAAAATAGATTGGCGTACGTTGCCTCATCCAACGGGCATCGCTCACTATCGAATGGCAGCTAGCAGCTATAATGGCAATATTTATATGATGGCAGGCTCTAATAACCCATATAACTACAGCGCAATAGGTTACGACGGTAAGCCTGCACCAGCAAGTGATCATGTTTGGCGTTTTAGTGTGGATAAAAACGAATGGGAGGTTTTATCACCGGCTAAAGTAAAAAGTATGGATCACCGTGGTTTGCTTGAGCACAAAGGTGTTTTATACCGAGTTGGCGGCATTGATAACAACCAGCAAGTAAGCGCTAACGTACTCAGTTATAAGGTTGAAAAATGAACACCCTTTACATTACCGGCGCAGGAGTAAGCGCAGCCAGTGGCATTCCCACTTTTAGAGGTGAGGACGGTTATTGGACCATAGGCAGTAAAAATTATACGCCTATGGAAATGGCAACACGCGCAATGTATCAAAATGCCCCTAAAGAGTTTTTAGCATGGTATTACCATCGCTTTGCAACGTATCGCAACCATGGCCCAAATGACGTGCATCATTGGCTGAGTAACAAAAACCTAATTACTCAAAACATAGATGGGCTTGATGGCAAAGCAGGTAATAAAAACTACATTGCTATTCATGGCAGGCTTGATCAAATGACCTTATTTCACCATCAAGGCGATGACGTAACCCCTTTTACCGCTCCGTGGGAAAAGGTCGATGAAAGCTGCTTACACAAC
This sequence comes from Pseudoalteromonas sp. EB27, assembly GCF_001974875.1. GTDB lineage: Bacteria > Pseudomonadota > Gammaproteobacteria > Enterobacterales > Alteromonadaceae > Pseudoalteromonas. The sequence goes on along the minus strand of NZ_MTQD01000004.1, from coordinate 259,510 downwards.
TCTTTATTTGATGTGTTTAATATTCAAAACCAAGCACCTGAGCTTAATTACTCTTTTAAACCCTTTGTTTTATTGTTTGATGAGTACTACACCGAACTTTATAGAATTAGCGAAGCGCAAAAGCGTATGAGCAACGCCGATAAAATCGTATTTATGGGTACCTCGTTTAGCGTTAACATTACGCAAATGGCGATTGAAATAGCCCGCGATTACAATATTACCATTGAAGTTGTAGACCCCGAGCCAGCTCATATTTTACACCCCAATGTGAGCTATAAAAAAATGACGGCACTGGAATACATTCAAAACAATTAAAGTAAGCATTTTATGAGCATTTAACGCGCAATATTTAATGTTATTTACAATTTTGCAAAGTTTTTATCTCTCCAGTTATACATGTTGTTCTATAATGAAAGTAATCGCCTTTAAAAACATAATAATATATAAGAGACATAAATGAGTGATTTAACCGCAATAGCCAATTTATCAATATTATTAGTAGAACCTTCAGACGTTCAACAAAAAATAATTATAAAATCGTTATTAGATAGTGGCGTTAAACAAGTAGAAACGGCAACCACACAAGAGCAAACATTAGCACTTCTTATTAAATATCAACCAGATTTAGTCATAAGCGCAATGTATTTGGCCGATGGAACAGCCGACACCTTATTGCAAAAAATCAGATCAAACCCAAGCACCGAACATCAACCGTTTATGCTCGTATCAAGCGAGCGAAATAAAAAGTATTTAGAGCAACTACGTCAATCGGGTGTATTAGCCATTTTACCAAAGCCTTTTAGTGCAACCGCTATTACACGCGCTCTTAAAGCCACGCTAGATATAATTAGTGAAGAAGAAGTAGACCTTGAACATTTTGATGTAACATTGCTAAGAGTGCTGGTTGTAGATGACAGCCGCTTTGCGCGTAAACACATTATTCGTGTACTTGCGGGTATGGGAATACCTGCCCCAGTAGAAGCCGAAAATGGTAAAGAAGCTATTGAGCACTTAAACAACCAATCATTCGACTTAATAGTAACCGACTACAACATGCCAGAAATGGACGGGCGAGAACTAACAGAAACCGTTAGAAGCTCAAATAGCTACTCGCATATTCCTATTTTAATGGTGAGCTCAGAAGCCAACGAAACGCACCTAGCAAATATAGCCCAAGCAGGGGTCGATGCAATTTGTGATAAACCGTTTGAGCCAGCAACCGTAAAAGATTTACTGTTTAAAATAATGTCTTAAATTATTAACCCAAAGGCTAACGTTAAAACACATTAGCCTAAGTGAATATAATAAAAGCAGCGCTTGTTAAAAGTCGCTGCTTTTATTTTATTGGCTAGGTACGTTATAAAGACTAAACGCCACAAAACATAATATAACTGCAATTGCGGTATCAAATACTCGCCATCTAAATGGTGAACTTAATATGCTTTTAAGTTTAGGTGCAAAAAGTACTAAGCTGCTAAACCAAATTATTGAGCCAACACAAGCGCCAAGTGCAAAATGCATTGGGTTTGGTTGTAAAGCGCCAATATTGCCAAGTAATAACACGGTATCTAAATACACATGTGGATTTAACAAACTAATTGCAAAGGCCGAAAGAGCAGTACTCCACCAGCTTACTTTTTCTACTTGGCTTACCTTTAAACCCGAAGTCCCTTTAACTGCTCGCATTGCAGATCCATACGCTAAGTACAAGAGCATCGCAATACCGCCCCACGTTAACCAAGGTAGTAAGCCCGGTAATAATTGCTGTAATTCATTTGCTGCAAATACACCTATTAAAATAAGAGTCGCGTCGCAAATAATGCATACCGAGGCTAAAACAAACCGATTAGCGCCAGCCATACATTGGCTTAAAATCCAGATGTTTTGCGCGCCAATAGCAATAATTAAACTTAGTCCCAGAATCACACCCGATAAAAACGACATACTTTAAATCCACTCAATTATTCAATGCCTTGCAGGGTAGGGGGTATTCTGTTACAAATCCAATGAATATATTTAAGGTTATATGCGTAAAACTCATGATTGATTATCAACTACTCAATGCACTTTCGGCGGTTATTAGTGAAGGCGGGTTTGAAAAAGCCTCTAAAAAACTATTTATTACGCAATCGGCAGTAAGTCGGCGGATTCATCAACTCGAAGCCAAACTTGGAGAGCCTGTAATTATTAGAACGCAGCCACCGCGCCCGACCGCTCTTGGCAAGCGTTTACTTAATCATTTACAACAAGTGCTGCAGTTAGAAGTTGCTTTAAACGTAGATGCACTTAACGAACACTCCAGCTTAAATACACCTCTTAGTGTAAAGTTGGCTGCCAATGCTGACTCACTAGCTACATGGTTGCCAGAAGCCCTTGCTATACTAGACACAGAATCTGATTGTAAATTTAGATTTGAAGTGATCTCAGAGGATCAATCCATCGCTCATAAAAGAATGAAAGATGGCGAGGTAATGGTGTGTATTAGCTCATCTTCTGAGCCTGTAAATGGCGGGTTAGCAAGCCCATTAGGCGCTATACGCTACAAGGCAATTGCGAGTCCTGAGTTTATTAAACAACATAACCTCACTTCGCTTTCGCAATTGGCGCAGCTGCCCTGTTTAGTTTTTAGTGAGTACGACAAGCTACAGCACCAGTTTTTAGAAGATATTAACGGCTCAACGCCAGAGTATATGCATATATATCCCTCATCAGAGGGATTTAAACAAGCCATGATAGCAGGCCTAGGCTATGGTTTATTGCCGACTTTGCAGCTTGGCGATTCCTTGCAAAAAGGGGAGTTAGTTGACTTATTTCCAGAGTATTATATTGATACGCCCTTGTACTGGCATTATTGGCAAAGTGAAAGCCCGCAACTTAAAGCACTGCGTAAGTTTGCAACGCAAGTTGCGGCTAACCGATTAGAACCAATTTAAAGGTGTTTATAACTGCCCTAATCTATAAATAAGTAATGCGGTTTTTTTAATGTTTTTATCAAGGCTGGTTAAATCGGCCGTTTCGTTTTTAGTGTGCGCACCGCTACCCATTAAGCCCAAACCATCAAGTGCCATATCAACATGGTTTGCCGCAAACGAAATATCTGCCGCACCTGCATTGCGAGGGTTGGCGGCTACTACTTTGTTGAAGCCTAAATCGTGGCTTGCGTCGCTATATAATTCTAATAGCTTTTTATTACCATCAGTTAATGCCATTGGCGGGTAACCGTCTTCAAAAATAAGCTCTGCTTTACTGCCATTTAAACTGTTGCTAGCAATAAGTTGCATTGATCTTTTTGCGTTTTCTAATTGTTTTGGTGAAAGTGCGCGTAAATCACCTGCTACATGCACGGTTTGTGCTATTACATTGCTTTTACCAAACGCCGTTGCTGACGAATTTGCACTGTCGTAATCGGCATTTGTACCGCCTACAATAAGCCCCGGGTTAAACGTTAAATTAGGTTGTGTGGCAAGTTGTTCTCTAAAGTCATTTAAAATGCGTGATGCTTCGTAAATAGCGCCATAACCAACGCTTTCGCTAAATATTTGCGAAGAATGCGCCGCATTTGCCGTTACGTTCAGCGTCCAACCGGTATAACCACGGCGCGCCGCCATAGCTGTTTTTATATTGTTATCGCCATTTTCATAACCAAGCGCTACGTCAGCCCAAATTGCCGCATCAACAATAGCTTGTTTAGATAAGCTAAGCGGGCGACCGCTGCTTTCTTCATCGCCAGTCAGTAACACTTTTATGCTTACATTTTCGAGTAAATTAAGGACTTGCAAGCTTTTAAGTGCGGTAATTATTACCGTGTTACCGCCTTTCATATCGGCTACACCTGGGCCACTGGCGGTGTTTTCATCAAGCTGTTTGTAGGTAGTAAAGTTATCGTTTTTGGCAAATACCGTATCTAGATGGCCGATCATCAGTATTTTTATTGCATCGGGGTTTTTACTTTCATGGGTTGCTAATACATGCCCTGCGCGGTTGAACGCACTGCCATCTAGCCATTCTACTTTAAAACCTATGGCTTTAAGCTGCTCGCTTGTCAGCGCACCTACTTTTTTTACACCTTCAATATTAAGCGAACCACTATTAATATTTACGGCTTGCTCTATTTCTTCAAGTGCTTGGGGAATGTTTTTATCGACCTGTTTTACTATTTCACGCTCGTTTTTATCAAGCGCAGCATGGCTTGTAAGCGGTAAGGTACTAGCAAGTGTGAGAATAAGTGCATGGCTAAATTTTAAAAATGACATAACAGCATAATAAGTGAGAAATAAGAGTATTTAATATGAAGTAAAAATACACAGGATTCAATAGAAGGTGATTGTGATTTTTAACTAATTTTATAAGCAATAACGAGTTACAACTTTTAGGGTTAAAGGGTGAACGTGTTATTAGTTTAAACACTGATATTTAAAATATAACCTGTTAATTAATAATCAAGCTGTATAACTAAACAGTAATTTGTCTGATATTACTGATCTCCGCCATTTTGGGGTTTTGCTGCATTTAGAAAAGATAAGGCGAAGCTAACTAACTGTTTACAGTTGTTTATTTTATAGCTAGGATAAAATCATTGTAATATAGGTACATTTGTCGGTTTGTAAAACGACAAGTGTCGTAGACTAAATTGTCAGGTGTAAACGGATATCATCAAGTATATGGATATTTTCAAAGGTATAGATTTCAATGATTCGTTTGTTCTCGGTTGGAGTTCAAATACAACTGAAATCACATTCAAAATTGAGGCTAGCATTTGGCCTGATTCACCTCATTATCTAAATCCAAAACCTGATGAATATACTTGCTACCGTAAATGTGAAATTCAATTTACGGGTTTTACTTCATATTCAGGGCTTGTTGAACAAAGTAGTGTTAAACCAAACAATGATATAGATGGTTCATTTGATTATGGCAATATAGACTCGTTAATTAAAACAAATCAGGGCTTTAAGGTTGTAGGTGAGTTTGGTAACTTAGAAATTATAAACGGCAAAGTTCAGTTAAAAATTTACACATAACAAGAGAATGAATAGTGATTCACTTTAGTTTGTCATTTTTAGTTGCAAACGACGCAATAAAACGGCCAAACTAGCTCACACATTATTCAGGCGTTGAGGCTGTAGAATTACTATTTTTCAAGAAAAACAGCCTCGTTTATGGGCTCCAAATGTATTACCTAATGCTTTAAAAACGCTTAGAGTTAATTGCAGGAGCTCGTTTTTTAATTGAATTTGGCTGTTGGAGTTATTCTACAGTCTAGTTATAGATTCAAGATGACTTCACACAGAGATTTAAATCCCACACATGAAATTGCTGTTCTAGATTCATATAAGAATCTCCTTTCATCACAAGGTAAAGTACTTGAATTAATTAACAGACCAGATCCGCCTGATGCAATTGTAAAGATTGATGGCGTAGATACTTGGATAGAAATAACCGATGCACATTTTAGCCAAGAGACTGCAATCAGCATAACTTCTCATGCCGCAGATGATAAAGTTCACATATCGTCAAAAGGCGATTTAGTTGGAGATTTTGATTCAATTACTAATGGAAGAGTTGAGTCAGCAATTAAAGCTAAGTTACAGAAGAAAACAATGCAAAGCATTGCTACATTAAATAAACCAGGGATATTACTTGTTGGGTTATATGGGCCATTCTTTGACATACTTCAGGTTGAAAGTAATTTTTCTGATGAATTTAAAGCTGAGTTAAAGACCCAGAATATTTTTAGTTCTATTTATGTTTATCAAACCTGTAACCAAAACACTCATGCGTACCATAAAATCAAATGAAGCAATACTCTGTCGTAAAAGTGATATCTCTTAATAAAAAATTTATCTATTCAGAAAAAAGCTTTGGCTCTAGAGTTCCTCAGGTCGGTGATATTGGAACAATAGTTGAAGTTTATGATGGAGCCTTTGATATTGAATGTAGCGATGAAAATGGTGTTACCATTTGGCTTGAAGTATTTGAACCTAGTGATGGAGGTTTAGAGTTACTGTATATATAACAAGCTTTTATTAATGCTGAATATTTTCCCTTCATTCTATCTAGCCGGTATTTAGAATTAACAACCATCAGGTTTAATACCATTAGCATTAAACCTGACAGCTCAAACTCAACCAATCAACGTTAATTAGTCGGCATTAAATAAATCTCACGTACGCTGTTGCGCTGATTTGCTTCAATAGCAAACAGTACAGCGTCGGCTACATCTTGTGGGTCGAGTTTATCGGGTTTTGCCTCATCAAAAAACGGGGTGTTTACCATACCTGGTGCTATGGTGGTACAGCGGCCATTCCACTCACTCATTTCCTCAGCTAAGTTTTGTCCAAAGCCATAAGCAAACCATTTAGTTGCACCGTAAATAGAGCCGCCAATTGGCTTACGGCCAGCAGCAGAGCTGGTTAATATAAAGTGACCTTTATTTTGGCGTAAATGCGGCAGTGTTAGTTTTGCAGTCCACAGTAGGGCTTTAATGTTTATGTCGATCATGGTTGACCACTCATCCGGATCCCCTTTTTCGGTGCCAGCGGTTGAAACGCCCATGCCTGCGTTAGCAAAGGCTACATCCAAACGGCCAAACTTTTCAATGCCTTTTGTTACTACGTTTTCAAGTGCGGTAAAGTCTGTGGCATCTGCAGCTACGCTAAGTGCGTTATTTGAGCCTAATGATTCAACTAATTTAGTTAATTTGTCTTCGCTTCTGGCGGTTAAAATGACTTTGTGGCCATTGTTAACCAGCGTTTTTGCGGTTGCTTCGCCAATACCGCTTGAAGCACCTGTAATGAGGACTATTTTTTCTTTCGCCATGACTATTTCTCCTATGTTTACATATTCAAAATTATGAGAATTGTTTTACTAATGAGTTGGTCTTAAATGTATTTCTCTGATGTTATTGCGCTGATTTGCCTCAATGGCAAATAACACAGCCTCGGCAACATCTTGCGGGTATAACTTGTCAGGTCTTGCTTCATCAGTAAAAGGGGTATTTACAGCGCCAGGGGTGATGGTTGTACAACGCCCATCCCATTCACTAATTTCTTGTGCTAGGTTTTGAGAAAAACCATAAGTAAACCATTTGCTTGCACCGTATATAGAGCCTTTAACAGCTCTGCGACCAGTTGCTGAGCTAGTAATAATAAAGTGTCCTTTGCTTTGGCGTAAATGCGGCATTGTTAGTTTTGCAGTCCACAGTAGGGCTTTAATGTTTATGTCGATCATGGTTGACCACTCATTGGGGTCGCCTTCTTCAACCCCTAAAGTGTCTAGCCCTTTACCTGCATTAGCAAAGGCAACATCTAAACGACCAAATTTTTCAATGCCTTTAGCAACTACGTTTTCAAGCGCGGTAAAGTCGGTTGCATCTGCGGCTACGCTAATGGCGTTATCTGAGCCCAATGACTCTACTAATTCAGTTAATTTATCTTCGCGTCTAGCGGTAAGTATTACTTTATGACCATTGTTAACCAGCATTTTTGCGGTTGCTTCGCCAATACCACTTGAAGCGCCGGTTATGAGTACTATTTTCTCTTTTCCCATAGATAACCTCTTTTGTGAGCCTTGAAAGCTTAAAATAACCATACCAATAAACGATTAACCTATATTGAATAGGCGCTATAAATTAGCCGTAAATAGGTGGGCTCTACGTATCAAAAACCATAGTTTTAACGGTATTTTTAAAGTTGAAATAAGTGATTAAAAAAGATAGGTTTAAATTTTTTATTCTATATACTCGCGCCACTTCTTTTGAAGTCGGTTTTTATTAGATTTAACCATTATTTTGCTGAGTTTCAGCCACATTTATCGGAACAAACATGAAAGATAAGCTTTTAGCGTTTTGGCAAAGCCATTCAGAAACAATCATCACTTTAGGGTACAAAGTGATTTTAGCGTTGGTGATTTTAGTTGCGAGTGCCTTAATTGCACGCTCGGTTAAAAAAGCGATTAAAAACTCTAAATCTCCATTAAAAAGAGTAGATAGTACGCTACTCCCGCTTTTATCGAGTATTGCTGGTTATTTAGTTTATATAATTGGCGGGCTATTTATTTTAGATATTTTTGGCGTTAATACGGCAAGCTTAATTGCGCTAATGGGCGCTGCAGGTTTAGCGATTGGTTTAGCCCTTAAAAATACGCTGAGTAATATTGCTGCGGGTATTATGCTGCTAATACTCAGACCTTTTAAAATAGGCGACTTTGTTGATGCCAGTGGCACGCTTGGTACTGTGAGTGAAATAAACCTATTTACCACTATTTTTAAAACCACCGACGGCCTTTATATAGCATCGCCTAACGGCAAAGTGTGGGGGGGCAATATTAAAAACTTTACTCGTAATGGCAAAAGACGAATGGATATAGTGGTGGGTATTTCGTATGCCGACTCGATTGACGTTGGTTTAAATGTACTTAAGGAATTAGCCGCATCAGAGAGCCGATTACTCGCAGAGCCTGCACCTAAAGTAATGGTGACATCAATAGGCGAAAGCGCAGTAAACATTCAATTACGTGCGTGGGCTGTTAATGGTGATTATTGGCAAACCGTGTGGGATTTAAATAAACGCGTTAAAGAAGCTATTGAAGGCGCTGGGCTGAGTATTCCGTTTCCGCAGCGTACGCTGCATATATCGGAGTCTATGGCGTCGGCAATAACTGTTAACAAAGATGCTTAAATATGTATTAACATAAACATAAATAAAAATAGCGAGCCTTGGCTCGCTATTTTTGTATTAGCCTTTGTGCTGACGAGGTATTAACCTTCTAATTGAAAGTCGTACACTGAGCCTAAATTAAGTAACTGTGTAAGCTCATCAAGTGCTTGGTAGCTTTCGGTGAGTAGGGCTGAGTCTGCAAAGTCACTTGCGCCTAGTTTGTCGCGGTAGTTACGTTTTGCCCAGTTACACAGTTGTGTGTACTTAGTATCAGTTAAAATAACCTCTGGGTTTACTGCAGCAAGTTCTTGCTCGTTAAGGGCTACACGTAAACGCAAGCAAGCTGGGCCGCCGCCATTTTGCATACTTTGGCGTAAATCAAAAAACTGTACTTGGTTTACTGGGTTATCAGCCATAATCATTTCTTCAATGTAGGCGTTAACCGCGCTGTTGCGTTTACACTCTTGTGGTGCCACTAACAGCATTGAACCATCTTCAAGGCTCACTAGCTGGCTATTAAATAAGTAACTACTTACAGCATCGGTAATACTTACTTTATCGGTAGGTACTTCAATAATGTAAAATTCTTTACTGCCCACATACGCTTCGCGAATATCTTGCAGTGCCAGAGCTTGGTTTAAAAATGCTTGCTGGTGGCACAGTAATACGTTGGCGTTACCTACTGCAATTACATCATTATGAAACACACCTTGGTCTATTACGTCTGGGTTTTGTTGTAGTAAAATTTGGCTTGAATCTTTTAAGTTATGTAAGCGACAAATTGCTTCTGAGGCTTCAAGTGTTTGCCTTGCAGGAAACTTAGCGGGTTTTGGTAATTGGCTGTTAAACGCGCTGGCACCAAATACAAACATTTCAAGGCCTTGCTCGCCGTGGCTGTCACAAAAACGAGTATGGTTTGCTGCACCTTCGTCGCCAAAAAAGCCTTGGTCTGGCAAATGGGTATGGTGCGCAAAGTATTTGTCGTTATTAAACATCGCTTTTAATAAGCGTGTAGTAGTTGCAGGCTCTAATGAACGATGAAACTTATTATTTAAATTAGCTGAAGTAAAATGTACTTTGCCGTCGGTTGTATCAGGAGATGGCGATACCGTAGCTGCATTTGCTGTCCACATTGCTGACGCTGAATAACACGCGCGTAATAAAATAGGATCAGCTTTAAATGCTTTGTGAATTACTTGTGCATCGTTACCGGTAAAGCCTAAGCGGCGCAGTACGTTTAAGTCGGGGCGCGCATGAGGGGCAAATACACCTTGAGTTAGGCCTTTGTCGTGCATGGCTTTCATTTTTTCAAGGCCTTGAAGCACTGCCTCTTGAGGATTTGAAAAGCTTGCTGCGTTATTTAACGAGGCAACATTACCATACGATAAACCAGCGTAGTTGTGAGTAGGGCCAACTAAGCCATCAAAATTAACTTCCAAAGCGTGCATACACGTTCCAACTAAAAATTTTCAATAGGATGCAACAATACAACGCATTAGGGCTGCTTGCAAAGTTATAAACGCAGTGTTTTTACTAATTTTTTCGACGTTTTTAAATGTGGAGTTTATTACAAGGGGGTTGTTTTTATATTGAACGATTAATTTGAAGTTTAATTAAAATGTACACATAAATTTCATAGTGTGCAAAAGCTTAGCCTAAAGTAGGTTTTTACATTTAAGCTTTATGCCAAGCCTTTACACAATACGATGTTACTTAACATAGACGCGCTCTTTGTCAGCGGTGGTATGGGTATTTGTTGGATCATTAACTTGCCAAACGCTAATGTCTAAACGCCATAAAAGGTAAAGGGTATGGTATAAGTTGAACATGGTTTTTCCTTGGTATTTTCACTGAACACATCAGTTTATAGGAAGAAGTATGCCAACATTAACTTGAATATTTTATGAATAGAAATCAGGTGTTTAGTATTTAAGTGTAAATACATACTTAAGGATTAGCACCAAAGAGGTGAAGTATTACTAAAATATGCACCAGTGTGGTGTGTTTTTAACAAAAAGCCCTGCAACTATTGGGTCACTTAAACGAGCAAGGCTTTTTAAAAAATGTAGTTACTTAAAAAGAAAATTAGCGGCCTACTTTTCCTTTTACTAAAGGCTCGAACGACATTACTTTAAACTTACCGTGGCTTTGATTTTTGCCATTATTAAGTACAGGCGAATTATGTAAATCGTCAACGGTAAAGTATATTTTCTGATCGGCTCCGTAACTAAAACCATCAGGCCAGCTCAAACGTTCGTCTTTAAATAATACTTCGTAGTCGCCAGTGGGTTTAACTACGCCAATTGCGCCATTGGTTATGTCGGTTACATATACGTTACCGCCGCCATCAACAATAATACCATCTGAAATTGGCTTAGTGCCGTAACGCGTAACTTTGTCTTCAAGTGCTTTACCCGAAAGGCTCTCGTTATTTATATCGCTGGTGGCAATGCGGTAAACCGACGTGCCCGACATTGAGCCAAAGTAAAGCCAGTCTTCGTTAGGGTCAAGCGTAATAGGGTTAACACCTAAGCGGGCTGGTTGTCCGCCAAGGCTCATTGTGCGCCCATCAATAACCATATCGATATTTTCGGCGGTGGTGTAATGGCTATTTTGTAACACTCTGCGTGCGACACCTGTTTTAAGGTTTACCGTAATAATAGCGGCTTGGCTGCCTTGGGCTGTGTCGGCAATGTATACAACGCCATGTTTATTATCGATGACTAAATCGTTTAAAAACGAGGTGTCGGTAATGGTCGGTTTAGCCAGATAAATAATTTTATGTAGTTGCTCTTTGTTTGTATCCCAGCCTACTAAGCGCCCAGCGTGATCGGGCCCTGAAGTGTCGAGCATCCATAATACACCATCGCTTGATACGTTTATGCCAAGTACGTCGTAAAAACCTTTACCGTTATTGTACGCGTATGCCCACTCTTCATTAGGGTAGGGCTTAGTTGTACCATCGCTTAAAAGCTCCATAATTTTTTGCTTTTGGCCAAAAAAGCCATGCACAGATAAAAACTTTCTGCCCGATGGGGTAATAGCAATGTTGCCCGGAGGGTGCTGCGCATCAAATGTGGCTACTGTTTTTAAATCAGCATTTTGGCCAGCGATGTTAGCAGATACAGCGTTGCTACCTAAAAGTGCCGTGCTACACGCCGCTGCTAATAGTAGTTTTTTAATATGAGTCATTTTTAAAACCTTTTAAAACACGTTTATTGTTTAAAAATTAAGAGCCTAATCGGCTAAGTCGTTTACTACTAAATCGAGCAGCTGCATCAACTGTTTCGCTTGTGTTGCATCTACACTATCAAATTTACATAAAATATTTTTAGGAATATCGGCTGCTTTTAACTTAAGTGATTGGCCATGCTTGGTTAGCTGAACTAGGCGTTTGCGTTTGTCGTGCTCATCTTTAATAACAGCCAGTAATGATTTGTCGCTCATTTTTTTGAGTATTTGGGTCATTGCACCGCCATCTATCGCGGTTTTATCTATTAGCTCTGCAATTGTTATTTCGTCTTGCTCCCACAGCGCCATCATTACTACGTATTGCGGATAAGTTAAATTTAGCTCGTTTAAAGGCTCGCGATACGCACGCGCAATGCTGTTAGATGCCATATATAACCGATGACATAACTGATTCTTTAACTTTAATTGCTCAAACGGCATAACGTTATCCTTTATTTCGATACATGGCATTTTAATTTGCATGCAAAGTATTTGCAATCTCTAATTACTTGTTCTATTATTTTGCATACAAACTAAATTAATTACTAAACTTTGGAGTTCATTATGAATGTATTACAAAACGTAGCTTATACAGCAAAAGCAACTGCAACTGGCGGCCGCGAAGGCGTAGCTAAATCTGATGATGGTCGTTTAGATGTAAATTTATCAACACCTAAAGGTTTAGGCGGAGACGACGGTCAAGGTACTAACCCTGAGCAATTATTTGCCGCAGGTTATGCCGCGTGTTTTATTGGCGCACTAAAATTTGTAGCAGGTAGCGAAAAAATAGATTTACCAAGCGACACACATATTGACTCACAAGTATCTATTGGCGCGATTGAAGGCGGTTTTGGTATTGCAGTAAAACTTGCTGTATCACTAGGTGATATGGATAAAGCTGCAGCGCAGGAGCTTGTAGATAAAGCGCACCAAGTATGTCCATATTCAAACGCAACACGTGGCAATATTGAAGTAGAGCTTTCAGTTATTTAATTAATTGCTAAGTTAACTAATACTGTAATAGCCCAGTGGTTTTGCTACTGGGCTTTTTTGTGCGTGGAGTTTAATAAAAAGGAGTCGTTAAATAAACATGCAAAAAATCATATATTCACTATTCCATATGTTCTGTTTTTGTTTTATTGTATGTGCAATAAAACTGCGAGGACAATATGGAAAAATTCAACCCACTTCAATTTTATAAATGCCTAGCGGACGATACGCGTTTAAAAGCAATGCTGCTCATTAGCCATCAAGAAGAGCTATGTGTATGCGAACTGGTTACTGCACTTGAGCTAAGCCAGCCTAAAGTGTCTCGCCATTTAGCGCAGTTAAGACAATGCGGATTGTTGAGCGACCGTAAACAAAATCAATGGGTTTATTACAGTATTAATAAAGCCCTACCAGAGTGGGCTAAAAATGTATTAACGCAAACGCTTACTGCTAACCCTTCATTTTATGAAAACGATTTAACGCGCTTAAATGTTATGGGTAATCGCCCTGAACGTATTACTAGCTGCTGTAACTAACTTATTAAAGGTATTTAATTATGACTATTAAAGTAGGTATTAACGGTTTTGGCCGTATGGGACGTTTAACTCTGCGTGCAGCAGTTGATTGGCCAGAAATAGAGTTTATTAAAGTAAATGATGTAGCGGGCGATGCTAAAACCCACGCACATTTAATTGAGTTTGACTCAGTACACGGGCGCTTAGCACAACAGGTTTCTAGTGATGATAATAGCTTTAGTGTGGGTAAGCATACGATTGCAGTTACCAACAACAAAGCCATAAACGAAACTGATTGGTCAGATTGCGATGTAGTTATAGAAGCCAGCGGTAAAATGAAAACCACTGAGCTGTTAAATCAATATTTAGCGCAAGGTGTTAAGCGTGTTGTGGTAACAGCACCTGTAAAAGAAGACGGTATTTTAAATGTAGTTATGGGTGTAAACGATGATCTTTATAACCCAAGTGAGCATAAAATTGTTACAGCAGCTTCTTGCACTACTAACTGCTTAGCGCCAATAGTAAAAGTACTGCAAGAAAAAGTGGGTATTAAGCACGGCTCAATGACCACTATTCACGACATTACCAATACCCAAACTATTATTGATGCGCCACATAAAGACTTACGTCGTGCTCGTTCTTGTGGCACAAGTTTAATACCTACTACAACCGGTAGTGCAACGGCTATTACGCATATTTTCCCTGAGCTAAAAGGTAAATTAAACGGCCATGCTGTACGTGTACCTTTAACTAATGCATCCATTACTGACTGTGTTTTTGAGCTGGAGCGAGGTGTTACACAAAGTGAAGTAAACACGTGGTTTAAAGATGCTGCAAATAATGAGCTAAAAGACATTCTAGGCTACGAAGAAAGACCGCTTGTATCTATAGATTACAAAACAGATCCGCGCAGCTGCACCATAGATGCGCTTTCAACTATGGTAATTAACAACACTCAACTTAAATTATACGCTTGGTATGATAACGAGTGGGGTTATGCAAACCGTACTGCTGAGCTAATGCTTAAAGTTGCAAAAAGTGATTTAGTTTAATCTCATTTAAAAGGTTTAACGCTATGTTTGCGCAGTTGGCTAACTTACCGAGTTCTATAAAACAATATTTAATAATTACTGGTAACTATTGGGCATTTACTTTAACCGACGGTGCACTACGCATGTTGGTGGTGCTGTATTTTCATCAGTTAGGCTATGGTGCATTTGCAATAGCCATGTTGTTTTTGTTTTATGAAATTTTTGGTGTGATCACTAATTTAGTCGGAGGTTGGCTTGGCGCGCATTTAGGGTTAAATAAAACCATGAATGTAGGGCTTGGGCTGCAGCTTGTAGCTTTAGCTATGCTTTGCGTGCCAGGGGATTGGCTAACCGTTGCCTATGTTATGGCAGCGCAAGCATTGAGTGGCATAGCTAAAGATTTAAATAAAATGAGTGCCAAAAGCGCCATTAAGTATTTAGTACCGCAAAGCGATGAGGGGCAAAGCCAATTATATAAATGGATTGCCATACTTACAGGCTCTAAAAATGCGTTAAAAGGGGTGGGCTTTTTTTTAGGCGGCTTATTACTTACTGTATTTGGTTTTGTAGGTGCACTAATAAGCCTAATTGCATTACTTAGTGTTGCTTGGGTTATTAGTTTAATTTTTTTGAAAGGCGATATTGGCAAAGCTAAAAACAAACCTAAGTTTAAAGAGTTATTTTCTAAATCTCGTGCAATCAACTTACTTAGTGCTGCGCGTTTATGTTTGTTTGCAGCGCGTGATGTGTGGTTTGTCGTTGCATTACCGGTTTACTTAGCCGCTCAGTTTAACTGGGATCACTGGTGGGTAAGCGGCTTTATGGCTTTGTGGGTTATTGCTTATGGGCTGGTGCAATCGCAAGCTCCGCGCATAACTGGGCAAAGCGATTCAAATTCACACTCAGTCAAAAAAGCATATTGGTGGGTTGCTTTATTAAGTGGCGTAACCTGTATTTTAGCGTTGTTGATGCAATTTGATATTGCGATACATTTTACGCTTGTAATTGGCTTACTTATTTTTGGTGGTGTATTTGCCGTAAATTCATCACTGCACAGTTACTTAATAGTAAGTTTTGCTAAAAATGACGGGGTGTCCCTCGACGTTGGTTTTTACTATATGGCTAATGCAATAGGGCGCTTGCTTGGTACGGTGCTTTCTGGCTGGGTTTTTCAAGTGTATGGGCTTAGTGCATGTTTATGGGTGAGTGTGTGTTTATTAATTGCAGCCTCAATTACAACGGCACGCTTAGCTAAACTTTAAAAAACTCAACATATTGTATTAAATTCAGTTTCTTTAACGATATTCATAGCTTCGTTGGTTAGATCTACTAAACTGTATCAGTAGTTTTAATTTAAGGGTGAGATGAATGCGGGAAATATCGCTAGCAAAAAAATTACTGTGGCTTACTGTCGGAAGTATATTTATCACTGTATTAGTGCTTTCGAGCATTTTATGGTGGCAGCTATCTGCGAGTAATACCGAACTAGCAAGCAAGTCAGAAGATTATATTGTTGCTGAAGTTGAAGAAAAGTTGAATGCAAATGCAGCAATATATGGTGAAAAAATAGCGGGCTTTATTAACGAAGCTTACCGAGTGCCATACTCTTTAGCTGCGTTATTAGGTGATGCTGCTAAAAGCGAAAGCCTTAGTCGCGATACAGTAGTGAGTATTAATCGCTCTATTTTAGAACAAAATAGATTACTATCATCTATTTACTCTCAGTTTGAACCAAATGCGTTTGACGGACAAGATTCAAATTTTACAACCGGCTATAAGCACTCGGTTAATGGCGATGGTACGCTAGAAGTTTATATAACACGCGATCAGAATAACGTGATTGAGCAGCAAAAAGTAGCTAATGCCGCTGATAAATATATTACCTCACTTAATGAGTTCGGCATTCGTGAAGCGCATTGGTACTTGTGTGCAAAAGACACACTCAAGCCTTGTATTATGGAACCGTATTTATACGAAATCCCATCTGGCGATTCAGTAATGCTTACCTCATTAACAGTGCCTATTTTAAAATCGGGTCAGTTTATTGGTTTAGCGGGTGTTGATTTAACACTGCCGACCTTTCAGGCCATGACTGAGGAACTTTCTAAACAGCTTTATAATGGCCAAGCTAAAGTAACCGTGCTTAGCGATATTGGTTTAGTAGTGGGAAGTAGCCATTATAAATCTAAATTAGGGCGCCCATTCAAAGAAGCTGTTAGTTCTAACTTGTTTAAAGAGCTTGAAAAATTTAAGGGCCAAAAAGGCATATTTAAAACATCGTCTGAGTACTTAGTTAATTACCCTATAAATATAAAGCTAGCTAATAGACAGTGGTCTTTACTTATTGAAGTACCTAGTAACTTAGCTTTAGCGGGCCCTGATGCACTGTCACAAGATATGGCCGATACTGCAAACGATTTAGGCGCGATGATTTTAATTACAGGTGCTGTTATTGGCGTTATTGCATTTTTAATAATGAAATTTGTTATTGGTAGCGTGGTTGCGCCTCTTCAGCAAATTCAACAACGTGTAGATAACTTAGCAAGTTCTGAAGGCGATTTAACGCATACACTTCATGTTGAAACTCATGCAGAGCTCATTGCTTTAGCTGGTGGCTTTAATGCCTTTTTATCTAAGTTACGTATTTTAATTACAGAACTTAAAGATGTGTCTGATCAAACCAAGCAACAAGGTGAAATAGCGCAGCATATAGCTATTGATACTAAGCATAATGTTCAATCTCAATTTCAAGAAATTGAAAGTGTGGTAACGGCTATGAACGAAATGAGCGCAACAGCACTCGAAGTCGCCAGAGCATCAGAGCAATCAGCCCAACAAGCCGATGAAATAAACAGCTTGGTAGTAAGCAGTGAATCGAGTTTATCGTCAGCGATGACACAAGTTAAAACAATGTCTGAAGAAATTAAAGAAGCTAATCAAGCCGTTGAAAAAGTAGCTTCGCGCAGTAAAGACATTACGCAAATATTAGATGTAATTCGTACTATTTCAGAACAAACAAACTTACTTGCTCTTAATGCAGCTATTGAAGCTGCGCGCGCTGGTGAACATGGCCGAGGCTTTGCTGTTGTTGCTGATGAAGTACGTGCACTTGCTTCTAAAACGCGTTCATCAACAGATGACATAAGCCAGTTAATTGATAGCTTATTATCTGAAGTGGGTAATGCGTCTACCGTTATTGAAAAAGGCGTAGTACGTGCGCAAAATGCTGTTGATGAAACATCAGTAGCTTTTGATGCTCTGCACAGTGTTGTCGTTAAAGTTGATGAAATAACCAATCAAATTACACATATTGCAACCGCTGCTGAAGAGCAAAGCTTAGTGACCGAAGAAATTAACCGTAATTTAACGCTTATATCTGATGCCGCCTCGCAACTTGCTGACTTATCTACACAAGCAGGGGATAGTAGCGAAGCGCTTAACAAACTTGTTGCGCAGCAAGACTCAGAGCTAAATAAATTAAAAACATAATACTTATTAAGTATTAAGATAAAATAAAAACGGCAGTAATTTAATTACTGCCGTTTTATATTCAAATTATTGATTGGAAGGTGTTTATAGGCTTTTTATGATCTTGAACATTTGATTGATCATAGGCTTAGCAAGAGACTCTACACCTGGGCGGTTAAAGTAACCACGTAACCCAGTAAATTGAACTTCAAAAAAACGTGCATATTCTTGCGCTGATATATTATTACTCAACTCACTGTTTTCAATTGCTTGCTCAAAAAGAATCGAAAGATAGTTTTCAAACTTATCAGCTAAATCTAAACTTAGTTGATATAAATTGCTATCTTTATCGGCAAACTCGCAATTAGCTTTTACCAACATGCAAATAGCACTCGGTGTACTTTCTTTCTTTGTGACGACATCCTCAACAAAAGCACGTAAACCACCAAGAATGCTGTCTGATGTAGATAGGCATTCTTTAATCTGGCTTTCCATTTGCACTGTGTAGTCTTTTAGCGATTCAATATAGAGGCCTTCTTTTGAACCAAAAGCAGAATAGATACTTCCTGGGCGCATGTTTACAACATCTTGTAAATCACGCGTCGAAGTTGCATGAAAACCCTTTTCCCAGAATAGCTGACTTGCAAGGCGGACAACTGTCTCGCGCTCAAACTTCACCTTATTAACCATGTTGTTTCTCAATTAATTTGAACATTTGCTCAATTTTAACTTGAACAGTCGCTCAAAATCAAATATTATGTGTCTCGAAGTTACTTAAACCTAATTATTTATTGGAGCTAAACATGGCAGAATTTACTTTATACACAGCAGATAACGCACCTGAAGAATCAAAATCTCTAATGGCTGATTCAGTAGCTGCATTTGGTATGGTACCTAACTTACACGCAGTAATGGCTGAAGCACCAACATTACTTAAAGGTTACCAAGTACTGCATGAGCTGTTTCAAAAAACATCGTTCAATGCAGAAGAGCTTACAGTGGTATGGCAATCAATTAATGTTGAGCACGCGTGCCATTACTGTGTACCAGCACACAGCGCTATTGCTGCGTCAATGAAAGTTGACCAAGGTGTTGTTGATGCACTTGTAAATAAAACACCACTTGAAAATCCTAAGCTAGAAACTCTTCGTGAAACTACACTAGCAATGACACGTGAACGTGGCGTGATCAGTGATGAGCAAATCGAAAAATTCTTTGCAGCTGGTTACGGCAAGCAGCAACTACTTGAAATTATTGTTGGCTTATCTCAAAAAGTAATGAGCAACTACACTAACCATCTTGCAGATACACCTGTAGATGCACCATTTAAAAAATTCGTAAAATAATTTACGACTTTTAAAGAGTGAAATAACAAAAAGGCAGCTTAGGCTGCCTTTTGTATTTATAAATCGCGGCTATTTAAATTTAACCACTTTTGTACTGCGGGTATAAGTACGGCTTTCAGGTTTAGTCCACTCACCCTTTTTAAGATAAGAGGTAGATACAATAAATTTATCGTCTTTCAAATCACTAGTCGATTTAACCTTTGTGATCCCATCTTTGCTGCCTGTTACATCTTCATAAGCGACAAACTGAGTAGGGCTTAATACCTTCATAATCCCTTTTGTATAAAATCCTGCGGTGGTGAAGTAGTAAAATACGAGTGACTGCTTTTTAGTATCGTAAAAAATCATCGACTCGCCACCATACTCACCTTCATTAATTGAGTGCATAGTGCGTATAGCCTTACCATTTAGCGCGCGTTCCCATTTACCTACATCTTGCATAGGTTTTGCACCTTCAGGTACTTTAAAGTCTGCTTGCCACGTTCCTAAGTAAGGTTTAAACACTTCTAGCTCTTTATCAAGGTTACTGGCAGTTTCATTAGCAAAGCTACTAAATGTGCACAAACATAATACTAAGAATAGAGATTTAAAATATGTCATAATTTGACTCTTGTTGTTAGGTTCTTATAAGCCCAGTATAGGTGATAATTAATTGATAAAGAAAATATTAATAACGTTCTCATTACTTTATTTAGCTGCCATTTGGCTGGCTTACCCACTGCAATACTTACCCGTTTATATACCAATATATATACCTGGTTATATAAGTGTATTAAGTGCTATAACCTTTTTAATGTACGCGTGGGATAAGCGACAAGCTAAACGCTCTTCACATACAAAAGTAAACCGCACACCAGAGCGCACACTGCAGCTTCTTGCATTATTTGGAGGATGGCCAGGAGCATTACTTGCTCAACAATTACTTCGTCATAAATCGCAAAAGCGACGTTTTATTATTGTGTTGTGGTTATGTGTTTTAGTGAATGTTGCGGCTATGGGGGGATTATATTTTTTTGTGTAGTTTAAAATTATGCCTTTAATACATGTGAAATGTTCAAAGGCATAATTAAAGTTTAGATATTGGACTAGTTAGCCGCTTCAGTTACTGCTACTTCATCTAAATTTACTGTTAAAATTGTCTTTTTATCGACTACAACCCACTTGCGGTAAGTTAAGTAACCTGGCTTGCTTACTTCAACGTCGTACTTACCTTCTTTAAGTTCAATAGCATCTTGGTACACAGGCGCAATGTTCATAATGCGTACGCGTGCATCACTAGGGTTAGTGATTACAGTTAATGAAATAGGTGCTACAGCTTCAACAATTTCTTCTTGTACTTGAACTGCTTCTTCTTTTGCAAGTTGCTGCGTTTCATCTACAGACGATGTAGTTGAACAACCACTTAGTATTAGTAATGCCGCTAGTGCGCTTATCTTTTTCATAGGTACTCCATAAACTCATTTAAATAGTGATAATTACGAAAAATCTTGGAGGAGTTTATGCAAAATGATCGCTCAACCCGTCGTCCTTGACCTTCGTTTGTTAAAACAAAACGTTTGTTAGTTTAATATATTTTTAGTTATTTGGTGATGCTCTCGCAATAAATAGTTTTTTAAAACATTACATTATCAAGAGACTGAGTAATAGCTTCGCTTCTTTCAACTAGTTGCTCTGCTGTACGGTACATCTTTCTTTTCATTAACGTATTTGCCATAGTGATATAACGTCTAGATAATTCTTGTTTTAAAGAAACGAGTAATGAAAAGTCTTTAGGTAATGTTGCAGACTCGGTATTGATTAATTCTTCAAAATCTAATAAATCTTTGTACTCTTCAATCGTCTCTAGTTTTTGTGTGTATCTATCAAATCTAGGACCGTAAAATACGATGGCATCTTCAGTAGGAAAATCAGCTGGCTCACCTAGGTTTACTTTCTTTTGGTAAAGCGTTAAAGCATCTATCGCCGACTCTCTTTTTAGAAGGTCTGCAAAGCCAAGTTCGTTTTTTTGATTATTGGTGAAAATAGCTTTACCAACATTAAGTAAAGATTTTTGCGTGATAACATCATCTTCTTCAATCGCTTTATCTAAGGCAAGTTTATAGTTATCAAAATGTACTTCAGACGGGCGATAAACGTAGGTGCTATCGACTACACTTAAATCATTGATTAATTGTGGAATACTATTATTGTCCAGTTCACTATAGCGAGATTGCTCAAGTAACAAATCAATACGAGAAGTAATATCTGAAATTATTGATTGGCGCTCTCTTAAAATGCTTTCCAGTTGTACCGATAGCTTTTCTGAATCTGGGTAATACTCCAAGGCCTTACTATAAACATTAATTGTTTCATCAAAGTCTTTAAACTTGTTAGCGCTTGTATTGATTTGATTCGCTCTGTAATCAAAACGTTGTAGAATATTAGCTTGATTAGATCTTAATAAACCTTGTTTTAATACCTCGTATTGAGGTGGGATTTCTGCAAGCTTGTTTAGAATCTCCGGTCCATCCCAAGACATCCATGTTTCTACTTGTTGGTTTATTGCTTTTGCATTATCTAATTTAGCTTCAAGCTGCTTTATATTATTTGTATTTGATAGATAGTACTGACCAGCCAAAAGGGCTAACACAACAGTACTGGCTGCAAGTGCTATTGCCGGTTTAAAGTTACTTTGAAGCTTATCTAAAACAGGCTTTAACGAATCAGCTCTTTTTGCTGCATCTAAAGAAATTGCTTTATTAAGCGTGCCCCACAACCATAAAGGGCAGTTACTAGGGCGTTTTGCCGATGTATCTTTAGGGAGTGTGTCTGCTGCAACGCGATTATATGGATGTTTGCTACTCAATAATTCTAGGGCAATACACGCATAAGAAAAAACATCATCTTTAACGGATGCTGCAGCACCTTTAAGTTGTTCAGGACTTGCATAAGTTGGTGTATAGCCCCCTACAGTACCTAAGCTTGATTCGCTTTTAACTGCATAGGCATCTTCAATGGTTTTGTGTTTTGCAATGCCAAAGTCGAGTACCTTAAGGCTACCATTAGAATCGAAAATTATATTTGATGGTTTTAAATCGTTATGAATAACGCCACGAGAATGGGCATAAATTAATGCATCGGCAAGTTGGTTGAGAATTACATTCGCTTTTTTGAAAACCATTCCAGAGGGTTTATTGCGCTTGATTATTTGCTCAAGCGTTTCGCCTTCTACTAATTCCATGGTTACATAATGTAAACCATTATCAGAGCCTGCAGAATATACTTTTACAATATTAGGGTGAGAGAGCTGTTGTGTTTTAGTTGTTTCATCTTTAAGAAGTGAAATAGCTTCTTCAGAATGAGAAAACTCTTCTAACAATACTTTAATCGCTACAAAAACTTCAGGACGACTCGCACTTTCTAAAAATAAATCTCTGGCTCGGTATATGTAACACATACCACCTTGGCCGATAAGTTCTTCAACTAAGTAGCGATCCGATACTTTTTTACCAATAAGGTTTAATTTATTTATTGCTTTTGACGTGCGAAGTTTTGAGTCAAGTGAAGCTATCTGCGTTTTATCATTAGAACTGTTGACACCGCTCATTATAAATCCTTTTATTGTGCATATTAAAATAATCGCAAAGGTGAGTTTTTTATTTTTATCAATTCTCCCTTTGATAAGTGCCGTATTTTTACAAAAATTAGCTAACTTAGCAATGTTTCTATAGCAGAACTTTCGTACAAAACTTTAAAAAATTTAGAGCTTTTATAGTAATTTTTGAAATATCGTTTAATTGCTATTTGTTTTTATAAACAGTGTAGGCCTACAGGCATTGTTTTATAACACTTCTATGTGCTTAAAATGAATAAAATGTAATGCTAATTATTAAATAGCAATTTTTTAAATGGGAACATACAAAATATCTTTTGTAAGTTTTGAAAGGGCTTTTTTATAGAGGTTTTGTTTAATTTAATTTATTTAAATTTGAGCTTTTGTATGGTTGAGTATATTTTTATATATTAATTTCAATGTTGACAATAGTTTCTCTTCTACTTTATCCTAATGAGAATGTAGATTTATGGGACTAACTTATCAAATGGAACTGATACTAAACATCACTAGTTATCATAGACTCTCTCCAGAAATTGAAGCAACTAAAACAGTAAAAGACTCTCTAATATTTGGCCGTTCAGAAGTATGTGATTGGCATTTTCCGGATCCTGAAAAAATCATTTCTAGTAAGCACGGACGCATAGTAAAAGAGGGTGATTCCTTTTATGTTTACGACACATCTACAAATGGTACTTTTGTAAATTTTGGCGTAGCTCCATTAGGTCAAGGTAATAAACAACGCTTGTCGGATAGTGATACGATCACCGTGGGTGATTTTCAAATAGAGGTGAAATTAGCTACTAATGAAAAAACACCTGATACCGATTATGGTAATTTAAGTGCAGCAGCTAGTATTAGCAAAGAGCCAGCAAGATCTTATCAGCATCCTACTGAGCATTTTTCTGATCCAGAACAGTACTTTAATGAATCAATAATGGATGAGTCTATGCCTGCGGTTTCTATGACTCAGGCAGCTGACGATAATTCAGCAAACCAAATACCTGAGAACTGGGATGAGCTTGCTCACTTAATGAACCCTGGCGCTGTAACTCAACAAGCACCCGTTGTAAGTAAACCACAACAAAAACCAGCTGTTGAACAGCAAATTTCAGTTAATACACCAGTACTAGATACGTCTGTAACTAAACCTCAAGCAGTAAAGCCTGCTCATAAACCAGTAGTGCAAAAAAATCCAACATCACATAATGAAGACACCGCTTTAACTGATGCTTTTTTAAACGGGTTGGGGGTTAAAGCTGAGTTACAAAATTCATTAAACTCACAAGAACTTTGGTTTGAAATGGGCCAAGGGTTAAATCTATTACTGACCGAGTTGATGGAGTCTCTTCGCCAAAGAGCGCTTGTAAAAAACCAATTGCGTTTAAACCAAACGATGTTTCAAACTCAACAAAATAACCCAATTAAGTTTTCGGCAGATATTGATGACGTTATTCAGAATTTATTCATCAGAAATAGTGCAAGCTTCCTGTCGTCTCAAGAATCAATCAAAGAAAGCTTTGTTGATACGCGAAGACATGAACATGCTTTATTAGCAGGAGCTGACGGCGTATTAAAAGGGATGTTAGAGCAAGTTTCTCCCCAACATATAAATCAACAAATAAATGATAATTCTAACGTATTAAAAATCATCCCTGGCCAAACAGAGTCTAAGTGCTGGAAGTTATACCAAAATTTATATGATGAGTTATCTCATGATGTAAATAGTAAGGGAGCTATGGCATTGTCGGATGATTTCTTAAAAGCATACAACGATAGAATTAAAGAATCGTTCTAGAAAGGAAAGTAGATAATGAACAAATTTAAGCTCTTTTTAATGAGTTTCAGTTTACTGTTTTTAGCCATGGGTTGTTCAACTGTTAATAAGTTTGTGCCTCCTTCTACGGATCTAAAAATTAATGTGTCTAAAAATGTAAACCCAGACACGTCGGATAGACCTTCACCGGTAGTAATGAAAATTTTTGAGTTGAGCTCGAGGACAATTTTTGATACTCAGGATTTCTTTAGCTTGTATGAAACACCTGAAAAACAATTAGGCCCAGACTTATTAAAGAAAGATGAATTAGAATTACAGCCAAACTCTGTTCAAGAATATAAAATGACCTTAAACCGCAATACACGATATGTTGGTGTTGTTGTAGCGTACAGAAATATAGATCAAGCACGATGGAGAGCTGTAATCGAAGTTGACCCAACTGGCTATGACGATATAGATGTAAATGTTGAAGCAATTGCTACATACATGAGAGAGCAATAAAAAGGATTTGTATAATGAGTGATAACACTCGTGTTGCCTGGACCGAAGGGATGTTCTTAAGGCCGCAACACTTTCAGCAGTCAGATAAGCACTTTTCGCATTTAATTAAGCAAATTTGTAATGGGAACTTAGCAGATCCTTGGGGCATACTTGATATAAGTATTGACACTCAACTATTAAGTTCAGGCCAGTTTGCTATTGAGTCATTGTCAGCTATTACTCCTGATTTGTTACCTATCGATATGCCTCAATCAACCTCTTTGCCTGAGCCTTTAGTGGTTGGCAAAGATGTTTATGACGAAATAATTTATTTAGCGGTTCCTGCTCTAAAAGCCAGTGGTATTAATATTTCATCGTTGGATGAGGATATTGTTACGCGTTATAAACTTAATGACTTATCAGTAAGCGATGACTCTTTAGGTGCGCAAGCTCAAGAAATTATTCAAGTAGCTAAGGTATTTAGTAAGCTAGTATTGTCATCAGACGATCACGCTGGCTATATATTATTGCCATTAGCACGCATTGTTGAAGTAAGTAGCGAAGGGCAAATTAAGCTCGATTCAAAGTATATTCCAGCTTCATTAAAAGTAGGTCAGTGTAAGCCATTACTTGGTCTAGTGAGAGAAATTGGCTCAATGATAAAGCAGCGCTCAGAAAGTATCGCTGTTAGGTTGTGCCAAGGCTATGCAGGGAGCACATCTGTAGCTGATTTTATTATGCTGCAAACGCTAAATAAATATGACGCTGTTTTTGAAAACCTGTTATCAGTTAATAACCTTCACCCAAATATTCTTTATACACGTTTAATAGAGCTTGCAGGTGAGCTATCTACTTTTAGTACAGTAAACAAAAGAGTACCTAAATTACCTAAGTACGATCATAAAAATTTAGGTCCGGTATTTAGTGAAGTCGTAAACTTTTTATATCAATCTTTAAGTCATGTAATCGAGCAAACTGCAACAGAAATAAAGCTAGAGCAGAGCAAGTTTGGTATTTCTTTTGGTGCGCTCAAAGACAAATCTGTACTTAGCTCAGGTCAATTTATATTGGCTATTAAGGCGAGTGTTCCTCACGAAGAGCTTCGTAAGATATTACCTTCTCAAATAAAAATAGGTAGCGTTGAGACGATCCGAGATTTAGTAAACAATCAGATCCCAGGTATTACAATCAGTAACTTACCAACTGCACCGCGTCAAATTCCTTACCATGCAGGTTTTCATTATTTTGAATTAAATAAACATGGTGAGCATTGGGCAAAACTTCATTCAAGTGGTGGTATTGCTATTCACTTGTCAGGAAGTTACCCCGAGTTACAACTAAGCCTATGGGCAATAAGAACTTAACTTTTAAAAGGAAGAGTTTCAATGGACGAAACCATTATAAAACCACGTCCTGGTCGATTAGGGCGTGATGCCTCAAATAATAATCAAGTAGATAATGATCCAGACAAAACAGTCATGTCTGTTGAGCCTGTTGCAAGTAGTATTCCTAGTAATGCAAAGGTATCTATATTTAAAAACCCATTAATGGAAGCAGCAACAGACTGCTTTTCATTGGTTATTTCAATTAGAAAATCAGTTGAGATGACTAACTTGGCTGCTTTAAAGCATCGATGTGTAGAGGCTATTAAACGCTTTGAAGTCGAAGTTCGTAATCAAAACCTATCAAAAGATGTAATCAAAAACTCCCGTTATTGCTTATGTGCAATTTTAGATGAGTCTGTTTTAAATTCTAAATGGAGCTCTATGGAATGGGCTGACGAAAGCTTGCTTTCAACATTTCATAAAGAGACCTTTGGCGGAGAGTACTTTTATACTTTACTAGACAATGCATTGTCTCAGCCAGAGCAACACAAAGCCTTTTTAGAGCTTCAGTACCACTGTTTAAATTTAGGTTTTAAAGGTAAGTACAGGTTAGATACTGTGGGTGATAATAAAGTAGAAGAATACCGCTCACAAATGTACCACCTATTAAATCAATTAGATGGGCCAATCAATAATAAGCTTTCTCCTAACTGGAAGCAAAGAGTAGCCGCTGGTGTAGAATTAAGAAATCAGGTGCCGTTGTGGGTTATTTTTTCTGTTCTGGGCTTACTTTTACTTACTGTTTATTTATTTATAAATATGAAGCTAAATGATGATGTTACGGCTGTTAATGACAAGCTTGCTATCATTCATCCTCTAGCTGAAGACCAAGCAATAGACAAAAAGGATCAGCAGCTACTTGTATTAGAGCAGCTATTACAAACTGAGATTCAAATGGGGATTGTAACGATAAAGAAAAATATCGATAGAATCAGAATCTCTATTAATAGTGAGAGCCTTTTTAACCAAGGTGACTCTAAATTATTACCTTCATTTCAACCTATTTTAGAAAAGCTAGCATTGAGCCTTGAAGGAACTAAAGGACGTATTTTAATAACTGGCCACACAGACGACACACCAATTAGAACTGATAAGTATCCTTCAAATTGGCACCTTTCTTTAGCGCGCGCAACGCAAGTTGCAAACTCTATGGCTAAAAGTACAAACCTCAGTGGGCGTTTATGGCCCGAAGGTAAGGGCGCAGCAGAGCCTATTGCCAGTAATTCAGATTCAGCTTCTCGGTCACTTAACCGACGAATTGAAATCGATTTATTATTTTAAGAGGCTGAAATGAGTTTTTCACAAAAAATAAAAAAAGTGACCTACGCACTTACATCTCGTACGGCAATGCTAGTTATTGGCTTTTTGGCCTTATCATTACTAATTTGGTTTGGCGGCCCATTAATAGCGATAGCTGACTATGTACCACTACAAAGTATTGCAGCAAGACTGTTTACTATTATATTGGTTTTATTGGTTTTTTCTGTGTCTAAAATTTATCGTCTTATGCAACAAAGCAAACGAGACGAAAAAATGGCTGATGAGTTAATTGATAGTAATAGCGATACAAATAGCTCTGAAGTAAATGAAGAAATTACCACGCTTAAAACGCGAATGAACGAAGCTATCGATCTTTTAAAAGATGTAAAGCTGTTCAAAGGTAAAAACATTTACCAGCTGCCTTGGTACATAATGATAGGACCGCCAGGGGCTGGCAAAACTACCGTTATTCATAACTCAGGGCTTGATTACCCACTAAAAGATAAGCTGGGTGTTGATTTAGTTCATGGTGTTGGCGGTACTCGTAATTGTGATTGGTGGTTTACCAATAAAGCTGTTTTAATTGACACTGCAGGGCGCTACACAACGCAAAGCAGCCACGCAAAGCATGATTCACGTGCATGGGAAGGCTTTTTAGGATTACTTCGTAAGTACCGTCCTCTTAGGCCGATTAATGGTGTAATGATCAGTATGGGTATTTCTGAGCTTATGAGCCAGACCAAAACTGAGAGAAACCTACATGCTCGCGCTATTAAACAGCGATTACAAGAGCTACAAAGCCAATTAGGCATGACTTTTCCTGTTTACGTTATTTTTTCTAAAGTTGATTTAATAGAAGGCTTTAGAGAGTTTTTTGGCGAATTAACTGAAGAAGAATGTGAGCAGGTCTGGGGCGTAACCTTTGAACTTGATTTAGATAAAGACACGCAAGTAGATGCATTTAATAAAGAATTTCACACATTAATTTCTAAATTAACCGAGATGTTAAATCGTAGATTAATTAATGAAAGAAACGAAGAAATTCGCGCTAAAATATTCGAATTCCCAAGGCAGCTTCGTGTGCTACAAGGTGTAGGAGATGCTTTTTTAAAAGAAATATTCACTCCTAATGCATACGAAGAACTACCAATGTTTCGTGGTGTTTATCTTACAAGTGCAACGCAAGAAGGTACGCCATCAAGCTTTTTAAACGAAGCAAACGCAGGCGAATCTGGATACATTAACCAATCTAAAAGCTTTTTTATAAAGAATGTATTAGAAGGTGTAATTTTTCCAGAGCAAAACTTAGCAAGCACTAACAAACATCATGACAAACAAAATAAATGGCTTCGTGTTGGTAGCATATCGCTTGCATGCATAGCTTTATTTGGTTTTTCAACATCGTGGTACTTTAGTTTTGCTTGGAATAGTAACTTAATTTCAGAGACTGAGGATGCGATTGCAACGTACCAAGAGCTTGATACCGCCTCATTTGATCGTAATAACTTATTGGTACTAAACGACAGATTAAAAGCTCTTAGAAACTTACCTGCAAGCAACCCTGAACTTGTTAATACACAAGAGTCTAAATCAATTGGGTTTAACAAACTAAATGAAATAAAAATGGCTTCTACACAAGCCTACGACCGTTCATTGCAAACGTATTTAGAACCGTTTATTGCAAGTACTTTAATTAAAGAAATGGAAGCTCATCCTGAGCACTTAAGTTATTTATACGAAACACTGAAGTGTTACCTCATGTTGTTTCAGCCTGAATACTTTGAAGGTGAAGATATAACGGTATGGTTTAACGCGTATTTAGAACGTAATTTACCAGGCGATAAAAATATGCAAACCAGAGTAGAGCTGATGGAGCATGTTGCTACATTACTTGAAAACGGTGTTAGCCAAATTGAAATTGATAATCAAGCAGTGCGTGTTGCACGAGCTGAGCTAACTAAGCTACCAATTGCTGAGCGAGCATACCAACGACTTCAAGCCGACTTCTTAGATAGCAGTATCCCGCCATTTAGGCTTACAGATATTATTAGTTTCGAAAGTGCGCAAAAATTTACTTTTAGAAATGACGGTGAGCTTACGCGAAGTATCCCAGGCTTATATACATTTAATGGTTTCCACGGCATTTTTAATGTTGAGAAAAGTAAAATGCTTGGTAATTTAATGGCAAGTAGCTGGGTGTATGGTGAAGAGGCCACGGGTACCTACGATATTTCTAAAGATGAAATAGAGAAAAAGCTAGAGCAGCGATATTTTCAAGATTATATCTATTATTGGCAATCATTTATTGATGATTTGAGCCTTAATCAATATAGCTCTCCTGCTGAGGGGGTTAATATCACTGATGCTCTAGCGGGTTCTGAAGCTCCTATTAAAAATATTATCACTGCTGTTCAAAAAAATGTGCAGCTAACTAAATTACCAGTATCTGATAATCAAAAGGCTGCAGGTAAAGTGGCAGCAAATGCTGCTGAAATTGCTATGCAAACAAAGGCTAATCGTATCAAACGATTTTTACCTGACGAAGCCCCTAAATTTGATATTAAATTACCGGGTCATCAAGTTGAAGAAGCTTTTGAAGATGTAATAAATATTGATGCTCAACAATTAGATAATATTCAGAAAAACCTAAGAGAGTTAAACGTTTACTTAACCAAACTTGATAGAGGCGATCAGTTAAAGTCGTCAATTAAAGATCAAATTAGCGGTAAAAGTAAGCCAAGCTTTATTCGTCAACTTGAGTTCCAAAGCCGAGACTTACCTTATCCGTTTAATAGTTGGTTGTTAGATATCAGTCGTGATACTAGCAATATAACTAAAAATAGTGCCAACAGACACTTAAACGAGATGTGGAAAAGTAAGGTGTTACGCGAATATAACGCTGCAATTGTTGGCCGTTATCCGTTCTCTCCATACGCAGATAAAGAAGTGAATATGAAAGATTTCACTCGATTTTTCGGCCCAGGTGGAACAATTGATAGCTTTTTCACAAACTATATTGCGCCTAGTGTAGATATGAGCTCAACGCCATGGAAATTTGAAAAAGATATAGGCATTAGCCGAGATACATTAGCGATGTTTGAACTTGCAAATCAAATTCAAACTGTCTTTTTTGATGGCGGTAGTGCAACACCAAGAATTGAGTTTGGATTAAAACCATTAGAGTTGGATCGTACCATTTCTAGCTTTATGCTAGAAATTGACGGTCAGTCAATGACTTACAGGCATGGCCCACTTAGAGTAACAAATTTTGTATGGCCTGGAGCAAGTGGCCAGAGTAAAACGCGAGTTGTATTTACTCCACCAAATGGAGGGCGTTCTATAAATACAACTTATCAAGGTGAATGGTCGTTATATCGTATGTTAGACGAGTTGAGTGCTAAAAGAGCAAAAACACGTGAAGACTTAGAGTTACATTTTTCACTCATGGGGAACAATGCGAAAGTCGAGTTATTGCCTAAATCAATCAGGCATCCATTTTGGAACAAAAGTGTAGAGAAGTTTTCATGTCCGACCCGATTATAAATATTGGTTATCTTGGCAAAGTGCCTAGTTTAGGTGACTTTGTACAAGATAACGTATCGAAAGAGTTTTCAGAGCATTGGGAGCAATGGCTACAAGCTGCTATTGCAGTGAGTAAAGAGCAACTAGGTGAAGTATGGCAAGATAATTACTTAACCGGACCAGTATGGCACTTTGCATTATCGCCAAATATTGTTGGTGACAAAGGGGTTATGGGCACGTTGTTACCGAGTATGGATGCCGTGGGACGACATTACCCTTTTACAGTTGCAAGCACATTAGAGCAAGCACCGATTGAAGTTTTAAACTCAGGAGTGTTCTCTTTAGAGTATGAAGATACTGTATTAAAAGTTCTAGATAGTTCCGTTGATTTATTTTCATGGCGTAAAGACGTTGCTAAATCTTTAAGTGCTATATCTGGAGTTAAAAAGCAGGTTAGCTTTTTAAATTCTGCAGATAAAAATAAAAGTGCGGAAGCATTTGAGTTTTCAGGTGATGAGCTATCGAGTGAAGTTCTTCAAGATGCAATGCATGCTCTTTTATTAAAAAGACATGGCGATTACAGTGTTTGGTGGACGCATGGCTCTTGCAACATAAAACCAATGGTACTTATAACTCCTGGCTTGCCTGCGGTAAATCAAGTTGCGGCAATGTTAGATGGAAGGTGGAAACACTGGGAATGGAATTTTACACAGGTAAGAAATAGTGATTAGCAAGTTTAGTACAAGTTATGCAATTACCCATCGTGGTGCTGTCAGGCAGCTTAACGAGGATGCGCATGTAGAAATAAACAGCCATAACTTATGGGTTGTCGCAGATGGGATGGGTGGTCACGAGGCTGGTGAAGTTGCCAGCCAACTTGTTGTAGATGTATTAAGAGCAAAAATTGAAGAGCTTCCACTTGAAAAACTAGAAGTATCACACATAGTTGAAGCCATTGAAGATGCTAATAGGCAATTAAACGAATACAGTGCCCAATATCTAGGTAGTAAAACCGCGGGCAGTACAGTTACCGCATTATTTTTAAAAAATAATAAGTACTATGTTTTGTGGGTTGGCGATAGCAGAGCTTACATGCTGCGAGATGGTCAACTTAGGCAAATATCAAGAGATCACAGCCAAGTAAATGATTTAATCGATGAAGGGATTATCTCAGTAGAAGAAGCTAAGACGCATCCATTATCAAATGTAATTACAAGGGCTGTAGGTGTAACCGAAGAAGTAAAAGTGGACGTTATTCAAAATGAAGTGAAAACAGGCGATATATTTTTACTTTGTTCAGATGGGCTCACCGGCGAATTGTCAGATGAAGACATATGTTTGTCATTAGAGCCAAGTAGTATTATTGATTCAGGAATGGCGTTAATGCACTCATCATTAGTGAGAGGTGCAAGAGACAACGTAACGTGTATTTTAATAAAGTACGATGAAAGTTATGCTGGCAATAATTCAGAAACATTCAACATTCAAGATGAAGCTACAATTCCATTGTTTTCAAGGTAGCTCTATTTTAAAATGAAATTGTTTTAGTTTACTTTATTTGAGTTTTTACTTTAATTACATTTATTAATTTAAAGTATATTAATATTCTAATTGTTTATGTAAAAGCAATAATTAAGGTTTAAACTCAATTGTAACTAGGCTTGTAATTTATTATAAAGAATGTAATATAAAATCCGCTCAGCTTTATTAGAGTTTTATGGATAATTATTAGGACGACGGAATGTTTTTATTTGAAGAGTATATTTCCCCTATTTCAGACACCGAGATTGCAGGTATTGATCCCCGTTCTGATGTTTCTCCTACGTCGACTTATTACGCCTTAAAAGATTTAAGAAACCAGCTTCGTGCCGCAGAAAGAAATGCGTTGGTTGATGAAGAAGGTATTTCTTCATTAGCAAGAGATTGGCTTCCTTTATTAGAACAATGCAGTAAAGCAATTAAAAACGAAAGCAAAGATATTGAATATTTAGCTTGGTTTATAGAAGGCCTTTGCCGTATTCACGGTTTTAAAGGCTTAGCTTTTGGTTTTAAGGTTGCTCATAATCTGCTCGATAGTTATTTTGATAAGCTGTATCCGTCATTAGATGACGATGATGAGTTATCCGATAAAATTTCAGCTTTAGTTGGTCTTAATGGCTCTGCTGGTGAAGGTACTTTAATAATTCCTATTAAAAGCATCTACTTGACAGACAGTTCCAGTATGGAATCGTACTCTTTTTGGGAGTATCAACAAGGCTACGACATTTCTCGTTTAAGTGATGAAAAAAGAGAGAAAAAGCTTAATCTAGGTGCGGTTGACTATGAACTCATAGAAAGAAGTGCATCAGAAACCAGTACTGAATTTTTTGTGACTTTGAAGCATGATATCGAAAGTGCTATTGAACAGTTTGCTTTATTAAGCGAAGTTATGGATAGAGTGACAGGTCAACCTCAGCCAACGTCTAACATAAAGCAAGCGTTAGAAGTTAGCCTTGGAGCTGTTGAACATGTTGCGGCTGATAAACTTGAAGCTGCAGAAAAAGCTAAAGCAGCTCTCAATGCGGTACAAGAAGTTGTTCACAGTGATGACGAAGAAGGTCAAACTACTGTAAATCAAACTGTAAAAGCTAATAACGAAATTAACTCAAGAGAAAGTGCGATAGATAAACTCAAAGAAATTGCATCTTTTTTTAGAAAAACAGAACCACACTCGCCTATGTCTTACACCATAGAGCAAGTAATTCGATGGAGCGAGTTGTCGCTACCTGAATTGTTAAATGAATTAATTACAGATAGTGATGCTAGGACTGGGTACTTTAAGTTGTCTGGCATTAAAATCAGCGAAACTGAAACATAAGTAAAAGGAGTTCTCTATGAGTATCCATGATAAATTAAAACGAGTTCGTAAGCCTCGCGTACACATCACTTATGATGTGGAAACTGAAGGCACTGCAGTAAAAAAAGAATTACCATTTGTTGTTGGTGTTATGGGCGACTTCTCTGGTGATAACACTGAAGCATTAAAACCACTTAAAGATAGACGATTTGTGCAAATAGATCGTGAAAACTTTAATGACGTTTTAAAGCGTATGAGCCCTTCACTAAAATTATTAGTTGATAATACGCTTAATGATGATGGTTCTGAATTTGAAGTAAAACTTAACTTTAAATCGATTGACGATTTTGAGCCAGCAGCTGTTGTGAATCAAGTTGAACCATTACGTAAATTAATGGAAACACGCAACAAGTTACGCGATTTAATGACTAAGATTGATCGCTCAGAAGAATTAGAAAACGTACTTGAAGAAGTATTAAGCAATACAGCAAGCTTAGACTCTATCGCAAAAGAACTAAAAATAGAGGAGACTGAAAAATGAGTACAGAGCAACTAAGTACTGAATTAGAGTCTACTTCAGAAGCAACGTCTTCACTTTTAGAGCAAGCAATTGGCGCAACTAAACAAACAGATGCAAGCCGTGCAGAAGAGTTACTTAAAACACTGACAGAAGAAGCCTTAAAAGGGACTGTTCAGTGGAACAAAAACATGACAGTGACGTTTAATGAAGCGATTCAATTAATCGACCAAAAAATATCTAAACAGCTAAGTGTAGTTATGCATAGCGAAGAGTTTCAAAAGTTAGAAGGCTCTTGGCGAGGTTTGCACCATTTAGTGATGAATTCTGAGACAAGTGCTACACTTAAAATTCGTATGCTAAATATGAAGAAAAAAGAACTTCATAAAGACTTAAGTAAAGCTGTTGAATTTGATCAAAGTCAAACATTTAAGAAAATCTATGAATCTGAATTTGGTACTCCAGGTGGCGAACCTTACGGTACTATCGTAGGTGACTTTGAGTTTACTAATCATCCTGAAGACGTTGAAACATTAAGCCTAATGTCTAATGTTGCAGCAGCTGGTTTCTGTCCGTTTATTGCAGCTTCATCTCCTTCATTATTTGGTTTTGATAATTGGGAAGAGCTAACTAAACCTCGCGATTTAGAAAAAGTATTTGAATCTCTAGAATACACAAAATGGCGCTCGTTTAGAGACAGTGATGATTCACGCTTTGTATCACTAACAATGCCTCGTTTCCTATCTCGTCTGCCTTATGGCGCAGCTTCAAAACCAGTTGAAGAATTTAACTACGAAGAGTTTGAAGTAGAGCCAAAAGATGGCCGTTCATTAAGCACTGATAACAGCGACTATTGCTGGAGTAATGCTGCATATGCTATGGCTACTAATATGACTAAAGCATTCGCTCAGTATGGTTTTTGTACTGCAATACGTGGTGCTGAAGGTGGCGGTAAAGTAGAAGGTCTTCCTACGCATATTTTCACTAGCGATGATGGCGATCCAGATCTTAAATGTCCGACTGAAATTGGCATTACAGACCGACGTGAAGCAGAACTAAGCAAGTTAGGTTTCTTACCTCTTTGTCATTACAAAAATACAGATTATGCAGTATTTTTTGGTGGCCAAAGCTGTCAAAAACCACAAATTTACTCTACTCCTGATGCAACAGCAAATGCGGCAATATCGGCTCGCTTACCTTACTTGATGGCTACTTCTCGTTTTGCTCATTACTTAAAAGTAATGGCGCGCGACAAAATTGGTAGCTTTATGGAAGCGGAAGATGTTGAATCTTGGTTAAACCGTTGGATCTTATCGTACGTAAATGCGACTGAGGGTGGTGGTCAAGATATCAGAGCGCGTTATCCTCTAGCTGATGCAAAAGTATCGGTTAAGGAAATTCCAGGTCAGCCAGGTGCATACAATGCAGTTGCATGGTTACGACCTTGGCTACAAATGGAAGAGCTTACTTCTTCTTTACGTCTTGTAGCTAAAATTCCAGAGATCGGTTAATAAACTGATCTTTAGCGTTAAGGATAATGCAGTAGAATGAATCACGAAGAGTTTTCATTTATAAATCAAGACTTCGCTTTTGTACAAAAAGCGCAGTCTCGAATAAGTGATAATGAGGCTTTACTCGATAGGTTTTTAAACGAAAAAAACCTAGATAAAGCATTGTTATTATGGCTTGAAGGCTCTTCAGATTCACCTATTTCATGGACTAAAGAATCACTGGGTCCTTATTTACAGCGCGTAATTGTTGAGCTCGATCAGCTCATTTCAGAACAATTAAACCTAATTATTCATAATGATAGATTTCAAAAGTTAGAAGCCAGTTGGCGTAATCTTTGGTGGCTGATACTTCAATGCGAACAATACGACAAAGAAAATAAAGTAAAAATAAAAGTATTGAACTGCGATTGGGCAACACTCTCTAAAGATGTAAACAAAGCCATTGATTTTGACCAAAGTTTATTTTTTCAACTGCTTTATCAGAGTGAATTTGATAGCGCAGGTGGCGAGCCATTTGGTGTTGTTATAGGTGATTACGAAATTAGTAACATGTGCTCAGCGGGCACAATTTATAATGACATAGACACAATAAAAGAAATATCTAGAACCGCTGCTGCGGCTTTTTCTCCATTCATTTGCTCCGCTTCTCCTAACTTATTTGGTGCAGATAACTTTTCTGATTTAGGCTATTACGCCGATTTGTTTAATCAGTTTGAACAACCTGAATACGCTAAATGGCAAAGCTTTAGAGCGATGGAAGAATCTCGTTTCATTGGGCTTACGCTTCCTCATGTATTAGTTAGATCGCCATATAGCAATGATGGTAAACGTCATCAAGATTTTTACTTTAAAGAGCAGATTAAAGACCCCGAAAGCGATATGCTTTGGGGCAATGCAGCATATCAATTTGTATCTACCATAATAAGAGCATATTGCGACAGTGGCTGGTTTGGACATATTCGCGGTATTGAGCCGGGTAAAATTTCAAAGGGATTGGTAACTGGGCTGGCTAGAGATAGTTTTGCAAACGACACTTATCAAAAAGAAGCAAAGCCACCACTAAACTTGTTAGTAACAAGCAAATTTGAAAAGCAATTTTCTGAGCTTGGCTTTATCCCAACATCGTCAGTAACCAATACAGAACACATTGTTTTTTATAGTAATGCGTCGGTTCAAAAAACTAAAAACTATGAATCAAGCGCTGCTAATATAAATGCGCGATTATCTTCTATGCTGCAATATATTTTATGTGTATCTCGCTTTGCTCACTATTTAAAGTTATTAGCTCGCGACCGTGTTGGGTCTTACAACACGGCGCAAGCTTGTGAGCGAGACTTACAAGCATGGATAAATAATTATACTACTGCTTCAGACTCTGCCTCAGAGCATATAAGAAGTAAGTACCCTTTAAGTAATGCCAGAATAAAAGTCAGTGAAAATAAAGCCAATCCTGGGCATTACTTTTCTGTTTTACAATTACAGCCACATTTTCAATTAGATCAGATGATCTCCAGTATTAAATTAATTACTGAGCTCAGTCCTCATCATAAAATAAAGGAATAGTCATGAAAAAAATACATAGCTTAATTCGCGAGGGGAAACTTACTGATGCTTTATCTTGTTGTGCTACAGAGCTTCAAGATGAGCCACTAAATTTTGATATCAGAAGTATTTACGCCGAGCTACTTTGCATAAATGGTGAGCTTGAGAAAGCCGATAAACAACTAGATTTTATGGTGCAAAAAAATCCTGAATTTGCAGTAGGTGCAGTAAATTTAAGACACCTAATTCGTGCTCAGCAATCTCGTGTAGATTTTTATCAAGGTAAAGGCATCCCTAAGTTATTTCATGATGCGAATGAATTAGACACACTATTTTTGAAAATGCATGTTGCTCTGTTAGAAGGTTCAACCGACGAAGCAGCTCAGTTAGCTCAGGAAATGGAATCTATAAGAGTTAGCACAGGCGAGGCATCAGCAAGAGATCTTGATGATTGCTTAAACCCATACCTAGAGGTTTTAGGGACTAATGGTGAGTTTTATTTAGCTAACTTTAACGAAATTGAATCTTTGAAAATGGAGCCAGTAGAGTCTTTATTAGAAAGCATTTGGTTACGTGTTGAAATTACGATTAAAGATGGCCCGTCAGGTACAGCTCATTTACCACTTGTTTATATTAACTCTGAATCAGAACTTGAAAAGCTAGGTCAAGTGTCTGATTGGGTCGAGCTAAAAGATGAATTTATTATAGGCAAGGGAATGAAAATGCTGTTTGTTGATGATGAAGCTATCACTATTCCAAATTTAAAAATAAGCTCACTTGAAACAGCATAATTTAAGTTTAAGCAACCATGATAGAGCATAAACAACAGCTTCAAGCATCTATAATAGATAGGCTCATTGATGACGAGCCTGATTTTCAGGATGCACCATCACGTACCGAAGGCATCACTATTAGTGAGCTTAGAAAAAACGTGCGCAGAGATATTGAAGCTTTGCTAAATGCTCGAATTCAGTGGCATACATGGCCAACTCAATATACTGAGCTAGCTACTTCATGTTTGTCTTATGGTTTACCTGACTTTTCGAGTATGTCTGTAAGCTCTCACGAAGGGCGCGCATTACTGTGCGAAACCGTCAGAAATACAATTTTAAAATTTGAGCCACGGTTTCTTGAAGTTGAAGTGTTTACAGACGAAGAAGTGCCTTTAAACAGAGTATTAAATTTAAGAATTAATGCGCTTTTATACGCTGATCCTGAGCCAGAGTTTATTAGTTTTGATTCAGAAGTAGAGCCCGTGAACTTGGGTATGAAGATTATTGAGGCATCATTATGAACGATGAGTTATTGAAGTATTACAATCGTGAATTAGCATTTGTGCGTCACTTAGGTAAAGACTTTGCTGAAAAATATCCAAAAGTTGCAGGGCGTTTAAAGTTAAGTGAAGATCATATTGAAGACCCTCATGTATCAAGATTAATAGAATCGTTTGCATTTTTAACCGCCAACATAAGGCAAAAGCTCGACGATAGCTTCCCGGAGTTAACGGATGCTTTGCTAGGGCAAATGCTACCAGATTACCAAGCGCCAATTCCATCAATGTCGGTTGTTAAGCTTGAAGCTGAGAACTTATCTACGGCAGGTGTTGTTATACCAAAGGCAAGTGAAGTAGAAACTAACGTTGACTCAATGAAGCAATGTAAATTTCAAACGTGTTATGAAACCTACCTTTGGCCTGTTGAAATAACAAATGTGCAATTTGATAATAGCCCATTTGTAGCGCCTAAGCCTCGCTGGCAAGAAAAAGCAAAATCTATTTTCAAAATAGAATTAACAGGTGAGTATAAAGGGGTTTCGCTTGCAGAAACTGGCCTTGAAAAATTACGGATTTTTATCAATGGCCAATGGCATCATACACTTAAAGTTTACGAACTACTGTTCAAACATAGTATTGGTATTGCTATAGACAATGGCGATGAAGGTATTAGATATCTGTCAAAAAACCAATTAAAAGCAGTGGGCTTTGATTCTAACGAGGCTGTGGTTCCTTATTCGCAGCGCTCATCTGCCGGATATCGTTTGCTCGTCGAAAATTTTACTTTTCCTGAGAAGTTTAGGTTTTTTGAGCTTGAAGGCATTCTTTCATCACTGCCTAAGCAATCTAATAAATGTAGTATTTATATTTACCTAGATACTGAATCTGCTGAGCTTGAAAAGCAAGTAGATAAAGATATGTTCTTATTAGGCTGTACACCAATAATAAACTTATTTGAACAAGAGCTTGAGCCAATACGACCTGAGATCAGTGAATATGAATATCAGTTAACACCGCGTTATATGGACTCGGAAATATCAGAAGTAATTGGTATATCGGAAGTTATTGCATTTGATCATAAAGGCAATAAACAAATTGTTTCGCCTTTTTATGGTCAAACACATCCTAAATATCATGGACATGATGATTTGTTTTGGCATATTCGTCGAGAAACTGCCTCTTGGGCTGGCGGTTATGTAGAGTCAGGAACCGAAACATTTTTATCGTTAGTTGATGCTACTTTTGAAAATAGTGCGATGGAATATGGTGACGGAAACTCTGTACTTACTGTGCGCGCAAATTGTAGTAATCGTAACCTACCAGCAAGCATGCCCTTTGGTGATGACGAACTTGGTTTATTAATGCCTGAGCGCGGCGATGTAATTAAAAAAATTAGATGTTTAACGCCATTTACTCATGCAGTGAGACCTATATTAGCTGATGCAACACGTTGGCAGTTAGTTAATCATTTAACGCTAGATACCTTTAGTGGTGAAGATGCATGTAATAAGCTCAAAGAAGTTTTACGTTTATACGATTTTAGAGCATCGCCACAAACTAAGGGTATGATAGATAATATTTATAGAGTGGTAATAGAGCCCTCAACAGCCCGTGTTATTCAAAAAGGTAAAGTAAGCTTTGCCACAGGCAGCGAAATAGAAATTACATTTGCTAACGATGATTTTTCTGGCAGCGGGATGTTTTTCTTTGCATCAATACTTGATCACTTTTTTGCTCAATTTGCAGCAATAAATAGCTACACACGTTTAAGCTTAAGGCTTAAAGAGCAAGAACAAATTTATTTTCAATGGCCTGCAAGAGTGGGTGACAGTCCATTATTATGATTAAGCAAATAATCTCACAAGCTTCTCAAATTGATTTTTATAAAGCTGTTTTCATAATTGAAA
The DNA here is from genome assembly GCF_001974875.1 of Pseudoalteromonas sp. EB27. Taxonomy (GTDB): domain Bacteria; phylum Pseudomonadota; class Gammaproteobacteria; order Enterobacterales; family Alteromonadaceae; genus Pseudoalteromonas. The sequence goes on along the minus strand of NZ_MTQD01000004.1, from coordinate 218,670 downwards.
ATCAGCTCAAAAAGCGCGGCTTAGATTATCGACATGTCGGTTACGACAGTAATCCAAAGCAAGAGTTGATTAAGTTTACAGCTACCCAAAAGTTTGGCTATCCAGGTAATGCAATTACCAAATTAGAAGAAATAGGTTTCGAAGACGGTATGCATAAAGTAAATATGCAGGTTTCTTTTATGGGGCTAACGGGTTGTTCAGGCGCTTTACCCCAGTTTTATAGCGAACTCGTGATGCAGCGTTTGCGCTATAAAGATACAACCATGCGTGACTTTTACGACATGTTTAATCATCGTTTAATCTCACTGTATTACCGTGCTTGGAAAAAATATAAACCATCGCTTAATCACGTAAATAAAGATAGAAACAGAGATCCTTATACACAAATACTGGGTCTATTAAGTGGTGGTTACAACGAACACCAACTGCATTTTTCGGGTTTATATAGCCGTAAAATTAGAAATGCATTTGATTTAAAAAATGTACTTTCGTCATACTTAGGCTGTGAAGTATCAATTAAACAAATGGTTGGCCAATGGCACGAGCTAAAAGAGCAAGAACAAACCCGTTTAGCAAGCCAAGCATTATATGAAGGCCAGCACGCCCGTTTAGGCGTTGATACCATTATTGGAAATAAAGTATGGGACGTATCTTCTAATATCGAAATTCACATAAAATCAGATGATCCAGATAAAGCAAAACAACTTTTGCCCAAAGGTCCGCTTTTCGAAATCGCGAATAAAATAACAAAAGACTATGTTGGAAATGCCATTAACTTTCGCTTAGTCATTGAGTCAAATTTTCAAAATTTAGGTGCCGCTAAACTTTCAAAAAATGAGTGTCAGTTAGGTGCCAATAGCTTCTTATCTGTACAAGATAACAAATTAAAATCTAACCCTACTAAGTTATCGTTTAAGGGATAATTAAAATTAAAAGGAAAAAAGTATGTCTTCGATGACACTGAATAAACTAGTTGAAAAACTGAGTCCTGATTGCAGAAAAAGCCTAGAAGGTGCTGTTGCTATATGTAATAGCCGCAGTCATTTCACGGTTGAACTTGAGCATTGGCTACTTTCAATGATTGAGCAGCAACTAGATGACGTTAGACTGATTTTTGGCTCATTCGATATAGATATTGATAAAGTTCAGCAGGATTTAAATCAATCATTAGAGTCGTTTAAAACGGGTAGTGAGTCATCTCCTAGTTTGTCAGTGCATGTAACCAGTCTCCTCAAGCAATCATGGTTAAGTACTAGTATTGAGTTTACAGATAATCAAATTCGTAGTGCATATGTTATTTATACCCTTACCAAAGACGATACATTATCCAGCTTAGTAACACGTTGTAGTAAGTTATTTAATAAAATAGAACCAGGTCAATTGCTTCATGCATGGCCTGAAATCGTTGCGCAATCTCAAGAGCGTAACCATTCAGTACAAAATACGTCGACTCAGGCAAATGCTGGCTCTAAAACCCCAAGCTTAGATCAATTCACTGTTGATTTAACTGCCCAAGCACTCGCTGGAAAAATCGACCCTATTCTTGGTCGTGACTTCGAAATTCGCCAAATGGTTGACATTTTAACAAGGCGTCGTCAAAACAACCCAATTTTAACTGGTGAAGCAGGTGTAGGTAAAACAGCAGTTGTTGAAGGGCTCGCGTTAAGAATTGCTCAAAAAGATGTACCGGCTGTATTACAAAATGTAAAAATTCACAGTTTAGATTTAGCACTACTACAAGCTGGTGCGGGTATGAAAGGTGAATTCGAAAATCGCCTCAAATCGCTTATCAACGAAGTAAAAAATGCGGTAAATCCGGTTGTTTTGTTTATTGATGAAGCACATACCATGATTGGTAGCGGTGGTGCAGCGGGTCAAAATGATGCGGCAAACCTATTAAAGCCCGCTTTAGCACGTGGCGAATTACGCACAATAGCGGCGACTACTTGGGCTGAATACAAAAAGTTTTTTGAGAAAGACGCTGCATTAACGCGCCGATTCCAAGTTGTAAAAGTTGAAGAGCCAACGCCCGAAAAAGCCGTAGCTATGTTACGTGGCTTAGTGCCGGTAATGGAAAAGCATCACAAGGTGTTTATCTCTGAGCAAGCACTTGAAGGCGCAGTGCATTTATCTCATCGTTATATTACGGCTAGACAATTGCCAGACAAAGCTGTGGCGCTATTAGATACAGCTTGTGCACGTGTTGCAATGAGCCAAGCATCTACTCCAAATACTATTGAGCAGCTTGTAAATCGCTTAAGCGAAATAGAAACACAAGTAAAAATGCTTAATAGAGAACAAAAAACAGGTTTAGATCACGCAGAGCCGTTAGACACTTTAAAAGCAGAGCTTATTACAATTGAAGAGCAATTAGAGCCTTTAAAAGCGCAATTTAAAACTGAAAAAGAAATAGTCGCTGAGCTTAATCAAGCGTTAGAGCTTATTAACTCACAAGATGAAGAGTCATCTCAAGAAGTACTCAATAAGCTTAGAGCTAGTAAAGAAAAACTAGCCGCTTTTGAACATAATATGGTGCATTGGCAAGTCAACGAGGAGCTAATTGCACAAGTTATTTCAGATTGGACGGGTATTCCTGTTGGTAAAATGCATGAAGATGAAATTCATGGGATTTTAAATTTAGCCACACAAATGAAGCAACGCGTTGTAGGGCAAGACCATTCTCTTGATTTAATAGCTAAAGTTGTTCAAACATCGCGTGCTCAGCTAGCAGATGAAAGCCGCCCTAATGGTATATTTATGTTAGCTGGGCCGAGCGGTGTAGGTAAAACCGAAACAGCTCTATCACTTGCTCAAGAAGTATATGGCAGTGAAGACAACGTTACCGTAATTAATATGTCTGAGTTCAAAGAAGAACATAAAGTGTCTTTATTACTTGGCTCTCCTCCAGGGTATGTAGGTTACGGTGAAGGAGGAATATTAACCGAGGCTGTAAGAAGAAAGCCATACAGTGTTGTACTTTTGGATGAGATGGAAAAAGCACACCCAGGCGTACAAGATATTTTTTATCAAGTGTTTGATAAAGGTACAATTAAAGACGGTGAAGGCCGCGATATCGACTTTAAAAACACAATCATTATTATGACCTCAAACGTGGGCACAGATACCACAATGAGCTTATTTGAAGACGAAGAAAGTAAACCAAGCATCAAGGGTTTATTAAAGGCATTACAAGATGATTTACTTGCTTCATTTAAACCGGCATTTTTAGGTCGTATTAATGTAATTCCTTACATTCCATTAAGTGACGATATTCTTACTGAAATTGCCGCTATTCAAATAAATAAAATAATTAAACGTGTTAAAAAACACTACAATGCAGAGTTAATTTATAATGACGATGTAATTGAATATATTATTGCTAATTGCCAAAATGCAGGCTCAGGTGCACGTAATATTCACACTATACTTCAAAATAGAGTGCTGCCATTGTTGTCTGAGGTTTTACTTTCTAGCATGATTGACGACAAAGAAATTAATAGTATATCGCTATTATTAAAAGATAATGAATTTGAACTAGAGCTGAATTAAAGGTTAATTAAAGTTAATTTGAAATAACTTGTTATTAAGGTTGTTTCTTTAGTTTGAGGGCATTATAATTTTGGTGCCTGATATCACTACATGGAATTTTTGAGACATTGTCTTCATCTAAGGAAAGGAATCAGAAGGCCTTTTCATTGCTGTATTAAAGATAATGGTTTCAAAGGAATTTTGGTATATACCAAAGTAAAGAATCCAGTATTAATGGATAACATTGTTTAATAAAAAGGAGCATTATCAAATGCAAGCAAATACATATTTAAAATACGGTTCAATCAAAGGCGAAACTACTGCTGAGTCTTTCAAAGATTTAATTACAGTTTTATCTCTTGATTGGAATGTAAGTCGCGAAATTAGCTCAGCTACTGGTACAGCGATGGACCGTGAGTCAAGCTCTACTCGCCTTGGTGACGTAACAATCACTAAACTTCAAGATAAAGCATCTCCGGATCTTTTCAAAGAAGCGACAATCGGTAAAGGTTTACCAGCTGTTTTCCATATCACTAAGCAAGGTGATAAGGTTGAAGAAATCATGAAAATCGAACTTACAGATGCAATGATTTCTAGCTACTCAGTTTCAGTACAAAATGATCGTCCAATCGAAACAATCACTATCAGCTACACAGAAATGATGATGACTGTTACTCCAACAGACGACAAAAATAACATTACTGCTCCTCTTGTATACGGTTACAGCGGTGTTAAAGGTCAACAAATGTAATATTTGTTACCTTATAATGGCTCTGGGCATTGCTCAGAGCTTTTTTTGATCTTTAGGACGGGAAAAGCAAGGAATGCAAAAAGCAACACAAGATAAAAACGTAATTCAAATTAGCACCCCTGTTGGTAAAGATGCCCTCTATTTAACTCGCTTTGTTGCCCAAGAGGCAATGTCTGATTTGTTTGTTATGTCTGCCAATATGTACACTATTGGTAAACAAATCGCGCACGAAGACTTAGTGGGTAAACCTGTATCTATTAAAGTAAAAAATGCAGATGGCGGTGGTGAGCGTTACTACCACGGCATTGTTAGTCATTTGGTTTCAAATGGCAGCCGTACGGCTGATGTTGACGAGCAAAAAAATTATATAGATTATCAAGCGACGATAGTTCCATTCGCAGCTTCAATGCGCAATCGTAAAAATAGCCGCATTTTTCAAAAGAAAACAATTAAAGAAATATTTGCTGATTTATTTGGCCAACACAATGTTGCCTTTAGCGATAAAACCAGTAAAACCTACCCTAAATATGAATATTGTGTTCAGTATCAAGAGTCTGATTTTGATTTTATTCAGCGCTTATTCCAACAAGAAGGTATTTTTTACTTTTTTGAACACTCAAACAGTAACCATACGCTTGTATTAGCTGATGATATTACGGCTTACGAAGTATGTAATGAAGGCAAAGTTGTATTTTCAACTGGCCATTTAAGCGAATCACACGTATCGCGCTGGCAAGGTGGCTTAAGTATTGCCCCTGGTAGTTTTAAACGTGTTGGTTACGATTTTAAACAGCCATCACGATACCCAGATGGCGAGCAAGCAAACGCTGAACTTCCTACTCAATCGGTCTCTGAAATTTTTGAATACACGGGCGAGCAAGAGTGCCACCCGCGCGCTGCTAATCTAGCGTCTGTGCAGCTAGAGTCACTGCAAAGAGACATGAAGCTTTCTAGTGGGCGCAGTGATTGCCGCTCATTTACTGTAGGTAAGTTATTTAGTTTTAAAAAGCACGAAGACCCTCGTCTTGAAGGTAAAACATTTGTTATTACCTCTATGATGACTTCAATTACAGTACCCAACCAATCAGGTTCGCAGCAGTCATCGGTAGAAGAAGTTTATTCAAATCACTTTGAATGTGTCCCAAAAGAAATCCCTTACAGAGCACAAATAAATAAGAAAAAGCCTGTAATAAACGGGGTCCAAACGGCAATCGTAACTGGCGATAGCGCTGATGAAATTATGATTGACCAATATGGTCGTGTAAAAGTGCAATTTGATTGGGACAGAGAAGGCAAAAAAGATTCTAAAAGTTCGTGTTGGATCCGCGTTGCCCAAAACTGGGCTGGTAAAAAGTGGGGGGCTTTTTTCTTCCCTCGCGTTGGCCAAGAAGTACTTGTGGATTTTATAAATGGCGACCCAGATCAACCTATAATAAGTGGGGCCGTGTATAACGCAGACTTAATGCCTCCGTATGCATTACCGGCAGAAAAAACGCAAAGCGGCATAAAAACGCGTTCTACAAAAGAAGGCGGAGCAGATAATTTTAACGAGCTTAGGTTTGAAGATAAAAAAGGCAGTGAGCTGGTTTATCTTCAAGCAGAAAAAGACAAGCAGCTCTATGTTAAAAACGATCAAAACGATAAGACAGATCACGACCACAACATCGAAATTGGCAACGACAGAAAAACAGATATTGCTAACAACGACACCCTTAATGTTGCTAAAAATCGTATTGCCGAAATGGGTGAAAACGATACTTTAAAAGTAGGTAAAACATTAAATATAGAAGCGGGTGATGAAATAGTTATTAAAACAGGCTCTGCACAAATTAAAATGAGCAGTAATGGTAATATAACTATTGAAGGCACTAATATAAATATTAAAGGTAGTAATGTTAAAGTTGACGGCAGTGCTATTACTTTATCAGCTGGAATGATTAAATTAAATTAGTGCAAATATGGAAATAATAAATAGCTTTCATTCAGGACTTAGAAACGGCATTAATAATAACGGATATGTTGTATATTGCCGTTATGGGCTTGCGCATTTAATATGTTTGCCAATTAATAGACCAGACGATCCATTGCTAAATCCAGCATTAAGTCACCTAAAAGCAATGAATGGTTATTACGCTGGCCAGTTTTTAAATAATTTACACTCAGTATTAAATAGTGAAGATGTTGTGTCGGGATTATACCAATATGCTATGCAAAGCCCTGTTGCACTTTCAGATTATTCTCAAAGTGAATTAATAGAGTGTTTATCTCTATTAGTGGCGCACAGCAAGTTATTAATTATCCCTTTATTTGATTAGTTTTATTTAAAAATATAAACAGACAAGGAGTCTTTATGGGCAAGCCCGCAGCTACAATTGGTCACATGCATGTGTGTCCTAAAACAACCGGCACAGTGCCGCATGTAGGCGGCCCTGTAGTTATTGGTTCAACTAATGTCTTAATTGGTGGAATGCCTGCTGCGCGTAAAGGCGACATGATGGTGTGTATTGGCCCACCAGATAGTATTAAATCGGGTTCTGGCTCGGTTAAAATTAACGGTAAGCCTGCAGCTAGAATGGGTGATGACAGCTCCCACGGCGGTAAAATTGTTGTTGGCAACCCTACAGTATTAATAGGTGGCTAACCTTGCTATCTACATACCTAAGTAATCATAAAGCGCAACTGCTAGCAATTAGTGAAGCACAATATTGCCCTTTTACATGCGTAGGTTTTATAAAAACACTTAAAACAAAGCTATTAGAAGCATGTTGGTTAACGGCTAAGAAAAATAACGTCCCACAAAAATTTAGCCAGCCAGATTTAGTGCAATTAATCACTTTTTTACAAAGTGACCCCAATATTGATTCCGCTGCACAAGCATGCGTTGAGGTAATGGCTAATTTGCCTCAAAACATTAACTTAGCGTTTATTAACGCTTTAATGAACGAGCCTACCTTACATAGCCTAACTAAATTAATTATTTATAAAGTTTTGTTACAGCAGCATAGCTTGAATTTAATCGCTTATATTGACTTAAAAACTTTGTGCTTTGCATTAACTACTAATCAAGAGTCACTTGAGCATTTACAGCCAGCGTTGGAGCAAAATTTATTAATAAGTAGCCAAGCCAAAAATACCGAAGTAATAAATACGTTTAAACACTTATGCAATGCTGGGCTTATTAATTCTCCGTTAATGTCGCTTTTTTTATTATCACTTAGTTGGGAACAGGTGAATGTAGTTGGCAACCATGCAAGCAACACTTTAACGGTTGACCAAACCATGCAGGTATTACTGCAAAGTAGCTTTGCAAAATTAATTCCATTAGCTAATACTTTTTTAAATAAAGTTGAAGAACCACATACCATTATTGCTTTAATAAGGCGCTTGCTTGGCGATAAGCTTGATTTATTGGTGAGCTTTGAAACACAACTGCAAGCATGGCAAGGTGATGAGTTATCGTGTAGTGAATTTAAGCGTCAGTTACACACTAACTGGCCAAAGTTTGAGGGCGAGCTTTCATCTTCGCGCTTAATAGCAGGTAAAGCGCTAAATACTAAGTTAAATGCTATAGAAATGTCTGCTATGGATAGCTATAGCCAAGCTGTATTTAACTTATATAACTACTACCAATACGCTACTGCTAAAAAGTTAGCTGCGGAGGCCGTGTTGTGAGTGCTTTTAATATTAATATGGAGTGTTTTTTAGCGCCATTTTCTCAAGACATAGATGAGCTTTTATACGGCGAAGAGTCTGCATCAAATGAGTTTAAAGAATGGCAATCGTGGAATGCATGCATTTACGATTGCATATTAAAAGCAAAAGAATTATTTGCAAAAGTTGAAGACTTACAAGCACCTTTAGTTTGGTTGCTTCCTGCGCTTGAATACCAAGGCGAGCTTAAGCAACTTTTGGCAAATAGTTTAAAACAGTTATTTCCACAGCATGTAAGTCATATTTTGTTTTATGGTGCTACAGGCGCTAATACAATGATCGAACTTGTGCAAAAAAATCAGTGGAAAAAGGTTAACGTACTTGCAGTAGACGCAACATACAAAGCAAATATAAATGGTGAATATGCCTATCGAGGTGTTGGTGGTGCATTTGCAACTGTTACAGCGGTTAAAACTGGTTGGATGCAACAAAGCCACGAACTGGCTCCATCTGTAGATTTTATAAAGCATAACCAATTAAGTGGGATTTTTTCTAACATTGCGCTTAATAGTAAAAAACGAATAGATTTTATATGTGCGCCAGGTAATGGCGTAAACCACGAAAGCGATGTGTGGTTAACAAATTTACAATTGCTCAGTAATTTAATTAGTGAGCATACACATTATGAATTACCTAATTACAAATTAGGTAAAATTGGTGCGCTTGAAGGACTCGTCAATTTATATCAATTGACCTCAAGCCCGGCTATTGTAAATCACTTTAAACATGCGTTAGTGATTTCTCAAGAACAATCAAAATACCAGGCCGCAGCATCATACTTATGGATAAGTGAGGAAGTACACAACTAATGCAAAGTAATACAGTTGTTTTACAAGGATCAAGTTACCCCATTTGCCTCGTTGCTGGTAAAGGCCAAACGCCCTCTGGCTATGCACCTGCAGTAGCAAACACGGCACAAAGTGCTAAACAGCAAATAGCTGAAATTGGTGGTGCGCTAACTGGCGATGCTGCCAAACGCCTCGACGTAATTAACTTATTAAATAGCGCAGGCGTTAGCTGCCCACGCAGCGCCTCTGCCCGCGAAACCGCAAGTGCACTTACCCAAGCTTTAATAGCTGGCGCTGTAACGTGTTATCACCAAAAAGCAAAGTCATCTATTCAAGTTAGTGATAACACCAATAGTAGAGCAGCTGGCAAAAAGTCGAGCAAAAAACCAAGCTCAACAGCATCAGGGAAAAGCGCATCGCAAGCACCCGCTAAAAACACTGGCGGTGCAAGTAATAACACCGCAAGCGAAGAGCCCATTACAAATCAAGAGTGCCGTTCAGATCCGGTATCAATGCTCTCTGGCGAAGAAATCCTCCCGCTTATCGACTTTACATTGGCGGGCAGTCGCCAATTAGTGTGGCGACGTTTGTATCGCTCATCTCATGCTGATGTGTGTATAACAATGGGTAATGGTTGGCGCCATGACTTTATGGCAAGCCTTACAGAGCATTACTTGCCGCCGCCAAAAGTGGGTCCTAAACAAAAAGGCACCTACTGGTTAGAGTATCAAGACGAGCACGGCGCTAAACATAAATTTGAAAAGGTAAAGCCTGGCCAATCGAGCTATCAGTTAAGTAGTAACCTTGCACTGCATTACCAAACAAATGGTAAGCAAGTACTTGTAACGCCAGATGACCAACACCTTACCTTTAAACCAGGCGAAAGCGCGTGGTTGCTTGAAAAAATAATTAACGAAAAAGGCCAAAGCATCGCGTTTTATTACGATGCAAAAGAGCGCCTACACCGCATAGAAGTAAACAAAGTACGTGGCTGCATTATTAGCTACAACGCGCAAGGTTTATTAAGCAAAATAGCAGCGTACTGCACCGATAAAAACAACAAACAGCAATTACTATCGCCATTACTAGCAAGCTACGAGTACGACGAAAACAAAAACCTTGTTCAGTCTACTAATCAGCAAAACGAAACTGAGCGTTACGCCTACAACGCCGCTAATTTATTAACAAAGCGTACCCGAGCCAGTGGCTTTAGCCATCATTTTGAGTGGGATAGCTACTCACCCAGCGCTAAATGTATAAAACAATGGGGCGATAACAACACCTATACTTACCAGTTTGAATATAACTTAGAGGCTGGTGAAACAACCTGTATAGACTCACGCGGCCACAAAGAGCACTTTGTACATAACGCACAAGGTAAATTGGTAAAACATACCGACCCTAACGGCAACGTTTGGCAATATACATACAATGCGCAAGGCCAAAAGCTCAGTGAAATTAAGCCCGATAGCAGCACAACGCGCTATAGCTACACACCTTTCGGCCAATTAGAAACAATAACGCAGCCAGATGGTAGCCAAACCCATTTTGCTTACAACCAACTTGGGCAACGTGTATTAACTACCCTACCTGATGGGCAAACCATTACGCGTAAATACAGTGTGGCTGGCTTATTACAAAGCGAAACCTTTGGTGATGGCCGCACCACATTATACAGCTACGATAAGCTCGGCCAGTTAACCCAGCATATTAATAAAAATGGTCAAATCACCAAATTTATTTGGAACGAGCAAGGCGAGCTATTAGCAAAGCATTATAACGATGAGTTAATACGTTACAGCTACGACAGCCTAGGCCGCGTAAATGCCACACTGAATAACGCAGGCTTACTCACCCAATATAAATACAATGAGCACGGCCAGCTTACACAAACAATTGCCTTTGATGAAAACGAGCCTGAAAATAAGCAGCATCAATACTTTAGCTACGACGAAGCAGGGCGATTAATTAGCTCGCAAAACAGCAAAGGCGACACCACCGAGCAGCACTTTGAAGGGCTAAGCCAACCGCATTGTGTTATTCAGCCCGATGGCAGCGCCCTGCATTTAACGTACGACAAAGAGCGAAACTTAACAGCCATAGAGCGAAGCGACGGCCACGTATACCGCATAAGTTACGACGCGAACGAAAACCCAACACAAATAACCGGGTTTGATGGTACGCTACAGCAGTATAAATACGATGCCTGTAATCGCTTAGCCTCAGTAACGCAAAGCAACAAACGCTATGTAAAAATAGAGCGCGACAGCCTTGGCCGCGTAACTGCGCAGCATGCAAGCCTTGCAAGCGACTCACATATAATTAATAACGCCAATTACTACAGCTACACAAAGCAAGGTAAAATTGCGCGTGCACATAATGCGCAATCAACACTTAAAAAAACGTTTGATAAAGGCGGCAGGCTACTGTACGCCGAGCAAGTTAATAACCAGCAACAAGCACATACCTTAAAATACAGCTACGACGAATACGGCAGAAGGCAATCACTGACCTTGCCAGATTCAAGTACACTTAAATATAGCTACAATAAATTTGGCCAGCTAAGTGCTATTCACTTACAGCAAGCCAATAGCACGGCTGTTGAACTTGCAGCGCTTAGCTATGACAGTCAAGGTAATATTCAAACGCAAAAGTTTGGTAATGATATAACCCTTACCCAACAATTTGATGTATTTAACCGCTTAACACAACAGCAGTTAACCCATCCTGCGCAAGCGCTATTTGATACCTGTACGTACAACTACGACAGCATCAACCAGCTGATTGCGCGTAAAGAGGAAGGCGTTAGTAGTCATAATATTAATTTTGAGTACAACAGCCTAGGCCAGTTAATTCAACAAAACCTAGCCAGTGGTGAGAATACAAAAACCAGGCAATACCAGTGGGATAGTTTTGGTAACCCAGTTAGCCAATCAAGAATTCAAAATAACGAATTAGCCGAGCAGCAAACTACTCAGCCAAATGATAATAGCGATGCGACCAATAAGGTTGAAAGTAATCAGTCAGAAAGCACACGTAATGTAATTCATAGTGAGTACAGTGATTCAAGCACAGCAACGGTTGCTAGTGAGCTAAGCGAAGACGATGGGGTTATTACAGGCATCACTGATGCCGACCGTTTAACCCACTTTGGCGATAGCGACTTTCATTATGATGAATTCGGTAACCAAATACGCGAAACCGGTAAAGGCATAAAAACCCGCCGTGAATATAACGCATTTAATCAGCTAAGTTGTTTTAATAACAACGGTACGCTTACTCAATACGACTACGACCCATTAGGTCGTCGTATAGCCAAGCACACCGAGCAAGGCAAAATTGATTACATTTGGGATAACGACCAGTTAATCGGTGAATACCAACACGGTGAATATACCTGGTATATCAACCTACCAAATCAATTTCACCCGGTCGCGCTAATTAAACAAGGTGAGGTGTACTACTACCACCTAGACCAACTGAATACTCCATGTTTTGTAACCAACAACAAAGCAGAAGTAGTGTGGGAAAATCAAGCCGATGTGTATGGTTATGAAGAATCAGAGATAAGCAATAAAAATAGCTTCACTCAGCCAATTCGTTTTCAAGGGCAGTATTTTGATGAAGAGAGCGGCCTGCATTACAACCGTTATCGCTACTACAGCCCAAAACAACAGCGATTTATAAATCAAGATCCAATTGGTTTAGTGGGTGGCATAAACCACTATCAATACGCGCCAAACCCGGTGAATTGGGTGGATCCAATGGGGCTGTTGTGTAAAGAGGGGCAGGCAAAAGTAAAAGCAGCGCTTGATGCAAAGCCAGAGATTTCAGGTGATCTTAGAAGCCAAATAGAAAATATTTGTAAACAAGAGCAATCAGGATGCACAGCTGACGAGATGGTTGAGCAGATTAATGCCTTTGATGCAGTTACAGGCGGACTTGATTTATTTGTTTCTGGATTATTCAACTCAGTAGTTGATGTTGTAGCTGGTGGTGCAGGTATTGTCACTCTCGCTATGTCAGGAGGTGATATAGATGCAGCGGTTCATACCATAGAAAGTGTACAATCCAATCAAATAGGCCCATTTACTGATGCAGGGCAAGCCGTATCAGAGAAGTTAGCTCCGATCGTGCAAGAGTATTATGAAGACAATATGGCAGCGCTTGGTGATGCGACGCTTGAGGCGACAGGTTCACCAGCACTTGCTACAATGGCGCATAAATCTGTTGAAATTGCTGCTACCTTAGCTGGCGGTAAGACTGTTTTGAATGGGACTAAAGGTGCTAAAAATGCATTAAAAGCTTCAAATAACGAACCGAATATTATTTCTGGTAGTGGCTCTGATGTGCATATGGATGGACATAAAATATATGATTCAAATTTCCCCGCATTAAGTACAAATCCAAGTGCGCAATATCGCTTTTCTGACCCTACGTATCGCCCAACTGGTGAAGATGTTTACTTTGGTGAAAATGTTGTTACCTCATATGTAGAAGTCCGTAAAAATTTAGATGGGAAGTCTCTGTTTGTTGGTGATGTGCGAGTGGATAATATTTTGGATTTGACAGATCCGAATGTGCTTAAAAAAATGAGTATTGACCCAGCAAAATTGGCTGCGAAAGTCGATAATCCTGTTCAGCAGAAAACAATATACGGTTATACAAATCAGATTTCCAACCAAGCATTCGACGCCGGTTATAATGGAATTTTGTATCCAAGTAGTAGAAAGAACGGAAATAATCGAGCAATTACTTTGTTTGGTGGTCGCTATGACTCTGATGCAATAACGTTAATTTTAGATAGGAAAATAAGCCCATGAGCAATTTAATTTTACGGGGTGCAGATGAACTTGGTATTCAGCCTGCTAAAGTCAAGGGCATGGAACAGCATGGATTATGCTATTTCACTTGGCATGATAGTGAAGTAGTTGGGGGGCAATGTTCCTGTTGTAATACAATCGTCTGGGCTACGGCCAGAACTAACGCTATATTGGCAGAGGTTAAGCCAAACTCAGTTCCAGATAGCGGGAGTGAATATAGGAAGTACTACAAGGGTAAACTTGACCGATTTTTGTTAAGTTTACCTGAGTGCCCTTCTTGTAGCGAAGCAAAGTATGATCGCTTCATCAATAATGTATCTTTCCCGCGCTTTCCTGATGGAACAGATTTTGATGATAGCGAAGAGGATATCGAGTTAATTAATATACCTCCGAATAGTTTAAAGGTTTGGTGGCTTAAAGAAAGTACTTAGATTCGTTCTGAAAATAAACTAGAAACTAAGAAAATAAACTAGACATATATGGACGATCCCTTGAAGTCAAGAAGTAAATAGACACCGAAGTAAATAAACTAGACACCAATCTTAATTTTATACAAAGTACTACCGCTGAATATCACGTTGCGTGCGCCGTGCATTTTAATGTGGAGAGACCACTTTACTGGTCAATCTTACGAGCATCGTAGAGGGTGGGTTGAAGACAAGCTGCTTGAATTAGCTAAGGTATTTTGTACTGGCTTAGTGCTTATGCCGTAGTTAGTAATTACACTCACTTAGTACTGTGTAAATGGATAAAAGCTAATAGGTTAAATGACAAAGCTACAATTATCAGATGAGATAAGCTGTGTAAAGGCACTGCACTTACGCAAAAGGTCATCCAAGGTGAAAAGCTAAGTAAAGTTAAGTCTATTTTTTAATCGAACGGTCAAACAATATCTAGAGCGTTTAGCTAGTATCAGCTGGTTTATGCGCTTGTTAAATGAAGACATAGCCACAGAGCAAATAAGAAGGTAACTGTAAAGGTCGCTTTTGGTAGGGCCAATTAAAGTCTCAGGAACTATTGGATGAAGCTGTACTAGCTGCGTGTATATACTTGAAGCCCAATCAGGACAGATTAACATGATATGGCTAATGAGGTAACGGTTGAAAGTGATTCACTTCCACGTTTTTTAATTAATGGTACTTATTTTAAATAATTAGAAATATAGGTAAGGAGGCCCAAACCACTATGTTTGGTTTAATAAAGAAATATGATGTACATATGAGCTCTGAAGTTAAAGGGATTATTACTTTAAACGGCAATCCCGTTGAAGGTGTTTTAATTAATCGCAGCCTCAAATTTGCACATAAAATTGAAAAAGAAGATCAGGTTATTACAGCTTCCGATGGCATGTTTTATATGCCAGAAGTTGTAGTTGAGTCAAAAATACCCGGTGATATGTTCTCGCATGAAGTTACTTATCAACTTATTACTGCAATTCATGGCGGTGAAGAATATGAGCTTTGGAGCTCAAAGCTCAATGGCATAAAAGAGCGAAGTGAATATAAATACAAGTTAAGTAGCTTAAATGCTGACTTAGAATCTACAGAAGTAAACTTTACTTTTCCTAATTATGATAATCCAAATTTGGAATTTGATGCTTCTAGTATATGTAGATGGGAACATGATTTTGAAATATATGAGATAGAAGATAGCGAAGATTATTTTAAAGATTTTAGATAAAAGGGAATTTATATGAATATTTTATCACCTAGTGTTGCATCACAATTAGCTGAATTTGCATACGATAGTATTGGCGTTGTGTCTGATCGCTCCTCAAATATAGAGCCAGGTAGAGTCATAAGTAAACATTTTGTTTTTGATGCAAAAAAGTCTGCTTTTACTGGTGTATCAGGTACTGTAGCTGAGCATGTTTTAAATCATTCAACAGGTTTTGGCTTTTTTGGTATTGGCTCAAAAGAAGGGGATCACAAAGGGGAAGTTGTTCTTACTTTTCGTGGAACTGCTGGTATTGCTGATACCCTAACAGATCTGCACTGTGGTTTAACTGTTGGGCCAAATTATAAAGCTGTTCATGCGGGATTTAATCGAACTTTTGAGTCTATTAAACCACAATTAGCAGCAATATTGACTAAGGTTGGCGGTCGACCAGTTCACTGCGTTGGTCATAGTCTTGGTGGTGCGTTAGCTACTTTGGCTGCGTGCTGGATAAAAGCAAGATTTAAAGTGCCCGTTAAGTTATATACTTTTGGATCTCCTAGAGTAGGCCATGGGCCTTTTGCGATGCAAAGTGAGACGAGTTTAGATGGAATTTATAGGGCTGTTCATCGCAGCGATCCTGTACCTATGGTACCTGTTTGGCCGTTTGTACATGGAGGGAGCGAATATAGGCTAAGTACGTGTGTTTCACTAACGGGTGCGGCTCATAAAATGGCAGGCGATTCACCTGGATATATTAATACTGCTTCTCGTTACCCTGATTATAAGAGTATGCAAAAGGGGTCATTATCTAATCTAACCATGACACGCCTAAAATATAGTAATAGCCATCATGCATCATTTAATGCTCATTGGGCAGAGAAGATAACTAGTGCCTTACTAACACTACTAAGAGAAAGTGGTAAAATAACAAGCATTTTAGCACAAGGTGTAGTCGCAGGAACGCTAACTATCTATGATGCATTAGCTCGCAGCCTGGTTGAAATATCCAAAATGTCCGCAAAGTACGCTGATGATTGCCAAGGTTTACTAGGACACATATTAAACTTTGTCGGTAAGCCTGGAGTGATAGCTGCTGACTTTACATACGCTCAAGCGAAAAAAATATTATATTGGATGCTAGAAAAGCTAAGTAGAGTTGTAATTGCTGCGGTTAAGGTTTCACCACATTTGGGTATTGGTTAGTAATTAAATTAAGGCTCAGGTAACTACTGAGCCATTTTTTAATAAACGAGTAACAGTTAGTAAATGTAAAATATCTAGTTTAAAAGCCCTTTGAAGTTATTATATAAGGAAATACAGTGAATAAAATAAACACGGAAGTAAATTATAAAACAATGGCCGGTAATGCGCGCTTAGTGATGCTTGGTGAATCAAGTCATAGTGCTGCTGGGTACAAATATGAGGCTATAAAGGCTATTAGGCAGTTGAAAGCAGCGGGCTTTACACATTTTGCTATGGAAATGTTGCCCCGTTACATGCAGGAAAAAATAGACTTTTACCAAAGAACAGGTAAAGGCTTTGACAGCATACAACAGTTTTTCGATAAATACTGGTTTCATGGTTATTTTACGGCTCATGCATATGCTGAGCTTGTAAAGGCTTCTCGTGATTTAGGATTAAAAATTGTAGCGCTAGATGTTTATATCGAAACTATGGAGGTAATGGATAGTGTATGCCCATCAGCTAAAGCTCTTACTGGAAAATGTTTTGATGCACATACATTTAGAAATGCTCTTTGGGCTTATAATTTAGCTAGAATCCTTAAGAGTTCTAACCAAAATAAGGTTGTTGCTTTCATGAGTCGATGGCATGCGGTTAAGAATTTAAAGTACCAAATAGGAGTTGATTCATTAATTAAAGAACATGGTATTCAAAATGTTCGCTTTATTGATTTTATCGGTGGTTTAGCTTGTTACAGTGACAGAAGTTGTGAGGGTATGTCTAGTCAGAACGAGGACTTGAAAGCGAAGTACTTTTACAAGGAAGGCTTCCCACATGAAAATACAGTTAAATCTTTCCAAGTACACTTACCCGAAAAACGTATAAATAGTGATGGGTCTTTCCAATGGTAAAAGGATTAACTTCGTTTGTGTTCGCATTATCTTTATTGACTTTTGTACATGCTAACGCATCTATGTTTCCTGATATAGATATTAATGATTCAAGTTTGACATCAGATACTGCTGCAAAGCAATGTGCAAAAAGTTTTATGCATGCCCCACATAAATTATTACTTTGGTGTGAAAAAGCCTATGTAATGGGTCACTGGGAGTCTTTGTATTATATAGGGATGTATACTGGGGATGGCTCTCGTTATTTAGATGAATTAAATACGCGAATGAATCAAGGTGAAGCTAATGCTATTAATACATTAGCTTGGCTATACCAAAGTGGTCGCTTTGTTAATAAAGATATAAGAGAAGCAGCACGTTTATATGAACTTTACTTGGCCCAAGAGAGTAACCAAGTAATCTTTCTTAAAGCTTCTACCCATTATGAATTGGCAACAATATATGAAAAGCTGGCTATGTGGGAAAAAGTAATAACCCATACACAATACGTCATAGATAATGCCGACAGAGATGGCCGCATAGCAGTTGCAAAAGATTTACAAAAGCAAGCCAAAGCTTCGTTGGCTAAAAATTAAACGCTAAATGTATTTACCTATAAATATAAAGGGAGCTATGAACGCCTAAGCTAAGGCGCTATAGAAATGATATGGAACAACAAAGCCAACAAACACTAACTAACCTTGTTTACGATATATATGAAGACCCAGCTTTAATAGAAGAGCATCAAGTGCTTATAAACCCTTTGTTGAGCGATTTAGTTGCCACAGCGCCAGCTGGGTTTGAGGGCATGGCGACGATGATTAATACCCATATTTCTAATGGGTTTAAATTCAAAAATCCTAAAATACAAAAATTTGAACTTGAGTCAGGGCTTTTAAAACTTAAAACATACTTTCAAAAAATAAACCTATAACCCCCATCATAATTACACACTCAATTTTTAATATTAATGCAGCACTAGTGCTGCATTAATTTTTTCTCATCAAGGATGATCTATGAGCCTTATCACCACGAGTATTTTAATGCTGTTTTTACAGCCTTTATTTGTATATTTAGCTCTTTTTAAAGAGTCAGATCGGAGTACTCCAAGCCGTTCATTAGATAACGAAGATGCTATGTATCTTTTTATAGCACCAGGGTTAGCTGTATTTTATTCTGATAACTTTTGGCAGGCGTTACTTTATTTAGGAAGTGTATGCCTACTAGGTTTAATGCTTGCCATTATTGTAAAAAGCAAAGCTAAAAAACGATTAACAAGAGATGACGCTATCGGGTTTACTATTGCCAGCTTTTTATTTTTTTGGATTATAAAATTAATTATTGGTGGGTTAGGATATTTTTTTAGCGAAAATGCCGCGAATGCTTCAGCGCCTGTCATAGGTGAACAAACTTATTCATCAACTACAGGTGAGCTTTTAAACTGGGGGTATTTATATTATCAGTTTTGGCCAACGCTATACTTTTTACTCTTTATGTTAGCCACATTAGTTATAAAAATAATAGAGAGCCGGTTTAATAAACATTCATTTTCAGGCTTGCTCTTAATATTGGGCGCAGTTTTGGCAGGTGTATCACCGTTATTTGGGCATGCTTTTATTTTAGGCGTTATCGCTAACTTTTTTATATTTTTTGTTGTGTGCACGGCATGTATAGAAATTGATAAAAGGAGCGATCCTTCAGCTGGTGCTATTAGTTTTATATATGGTTTTTTGCTTGTGGGCGGTATCGCGTTTAGTAGTATTGGTAAATTAATATATACGCTATTTTATAATTAAATTAGGATTGTTTTTTGATTAAAAAACATGCAGTATAATTGTACCTAATTAGTATGTTCCCCTACTTTTTTTAATATAAATATGGTTGGTGTAATTAATTGGCCATAAACATTAAGTAGCTTATAGCTAGGTCTTGGGAGAGTGTTTGCTTTGTTTTTATCGCGTTTAAAAATTTTTGTGTTGGTAATAGTCTCTATTGCCGTTGTTTTTTTTACTACATCACAGGCTTGTGCGGATATGTTTGGCTTTTTTAATAAACAAGAATTTTATTTATCGGCTCCAGTAAAGGGGCAGTTATTAGATAATGGGCAGCCAGTTGCAAACACTAAAGTAATGCGCTCACTCACCTATGGCGATGAATACGTTGACGAAACCACAACAGACGAACACGGTTATTTTACTTTTACAGAAAAAACAATAAAGACAGGTAAGCCCTCTAATATGTTTGATAACGACTCGTTGGTTCAACATATTTATTTAGAAAACGGCACGCCAGAAGGAATTGTTTTATGGTACACGCTTGTTTCAATTCATGAAAAAAGTGACACACTTAAAGAGCTTCTTGCACACTTGAAGTGCGATATTTCTAAAGAGCCGCAAACATACGATATTCCAATTAAAGAAGATACCAGCCACGCTTTTGCGATTTACACATCATGTAAACTTTAACTATTAATTTAAAGGGAACTTATATGAATACTTTGACGCCAACCCAAGCGGTACAGTTAGCTAACCTTGCTTATAAAGCAAAAAGCATTAAAACCACTAACTTACTTCATCGTTCACTTCATGCATCTTTGCGCGACAATTTTAACTTTTCAGTTAACCCTGGCGCAGTACAAGGTGTAACGGGAGGTTTTTTCTCCCATTTATTTAATTTAAGTACGGGTTTTGCTTTAGTAGGGCATGGGCTTGGCGATTATCAGGGTGATTCAGTTATAACAATTCGAGGTACTAACTCGCTAAGAGATGGCTTAACTGATGGCCATTTTGGTTTAAGTGGAGGCTCAAACGGCAGTATGGTGCATGCTGGGTTTAATAAGACCTTTTACAGTATGAAGCCCGCGTTACAGGAGTTTGTTGAAGCTAATATTAAAGATAAAGTAACCGATTGTATTCATTTAGTTGGCCACAGCTTAGGTGGTGCATTAGCGACGCTTTCTGCCGATTGGATTAGAGCTGAATATTCAATACCTGTAAAGCTATATACGTTTGGCTCACCGCGCGTTGGGCTTGAAAACTTCTCTCGGGCTGCGACATCAAGAATTGATAAAATTTATCGCTGTACTCATGGTGCAGACCCAGTTGCTAAGGTACCTTTGTGGCCGTTCTCGCATGCACCTTATAGCGGTCAAGAAATACGCTTAGATAATGGGCAAGGTTTAAAAGGTGCTGCCCATACCCTCAATGGTACGCCTGGCTATATAAACACAGCCAATAGTAATAATTGGAATAACTTAACCATTCAAGCTAATCATTTTTTGAGTACCCCTGTGCGTCTAAAATTTGAAGATAGAAATCAAGCCTCTTTTACTTCTCACTGGGCTGATAAGCTAGGGGCTGCGTTAGTCACACTTTTAAAAGATGCGGGCTATTACAGTGCAGTAGCAGCTCAAGCTGCTATTGGTACTGGGCTCACTTTTTACGATATGTTGGCGCGTACTTTAGATAAAATAGCTAAAGCGTCAGCCTCGTTTGCAACACAAACCTTAGGTTTACTAGGGCATATGTTAGTGTTTGCTGGCAAAGTAATTAGTAAAGCGGTGGAGCTTACATATAGCTTTATAAAATCGGTATTCGATTCAACCCTAGGTGCTTTATACCGAGCGGCGAGAGAGGGGCTAAGTGGCTTAGATTAACTTTAATCTAGCCCTCAATCTCGCTCTAACAAAATAGCACCACTTTGGTTTTCGCCTAAGTGGTCGTTTTTGTTATAAATAGGGCATTTACTCATAGATAAGCACCCACAGCCAATACATCCATCAACGCGATCGCGCAAACGCTGCATATATGCTATTCGCTCGTCCAGCTGTGCTTGCCATTGCTTTGAAAGGGCTGCCCAGTCTTTTTGCGTAGGTGTGCGCTGATCAGGTAATGTTGCCAGTGTTTGTTTAATTTCATCAAGGGTTATTCCCATTGCTTGTGCGGCTTTTATTACCGCTATACGGCGCAGTACATCTTTTTTATAGCGGCGTTGATTGCCGCCATTTCGCCAGCTACGTATTAGTCCTTTGGTTTCATAAAAATGCAGGGTTGATACTTTTACGCCGCTACGCTTTGCTACATAACCCACGGTTAAGTTGGCCTCTGTTAGTTTTTTTTGATCTATTGGCATTATTTTTAATTTCCGTTTGACCTCAATATAACTTGAGGTTTTAAGCTTCTTTCAACATTAAAAAAGGAGCTAACTAAATGCAACAAAAACTTGAGCGTAGCACTGTTATTATTTATTCAAGCGCACGCAAAAATGGTAATACACAGGCGCACGTTAACGGATTTGCAGAGCAAAATAATGTGCGTGTAATATGTTTGGATGATTATAAAATTGCGCCGTACTGCTATAACAAAAACTATAAAAATGATGACTTTTACGCTGTGTTTGAAGCACTTTTAACGTATGACCATTGGGTGTTTGCTTCGCCAGTTTATTGGTACAGCACCACAGTACAAATGAAATTATTTATTGATAGAATAACCGATTACATGGACGATGAAGCATTAAAACCTAAGCTTCGTAGTTTACGTAGTAAGCATTTTTCAGTGCTTTCGAATGCGTCATCAAGCGAAGCTCCCGCCTGTTTTGTCGAGCAGTTTAAAAATACGTTTAGCTATTTAGGTATGCAGTTTATTAACCACAACCATAAAAGTACCCAAAAGGTTGCTTAAATTGCAGCCTTTATTGGTTGTCTCTGGTAGTTTAGTAATACGCTTAAAAAACAAAGGATAGTTTAATGAAATATTTACTATGGTTAGTACTAATTTTTAGCCCGTTTATTAATGCTAATGAGCAACCAATTAAAGGGTTTGGGAATTATTACAATGTTCCTCAACATGATGAAATAAATGACTCTACGGTATTCAAAATAGCCTTTGATGTTGGCGATGGCGCTAAAAAAGGTGAGCAGAACAATTCAATGAACTCACTTGCTCGCTTTATTAATATGCACGTAGCGCATGGTGTAAAGCCTGAAAACATACAGCTAGCTTTAGTTGTGCACGGTAGTGCAAGTGTTGATGTGTTAGCTAATAGCGAATATAAAAAACGTTTTAACGCTGACAATAAAAACCAAGCATTAATTGAGCAGCTACTAGCAAATAACACTAAAGTGTATGTTTGCGGGCAATCTGCTACTCACTTTAAAGTAACGCCAGCGCTTTTAATTGAGGGTGTAAAAATGTCGCTTTCAGCTATGACCGCTCACGCACAGCTTCAACAGCAAGGCTATACGCTCAACCCATTTTAATGACTCAAATAATAAAAAATATTCTCTGCTTTGGGGATTCAAATACATGGGGCTTAAACCCTGTAACGGGTAAACGTTTTGATGAAAATATCCGTTGGACATCACTTTTAAATAAAAACTTAGGGTGTGGTTTTAACGTAATAGAGGCAGGGCAACCTAATCGCACGTTAGTGCATAATCCCCCGTTTGACGGTGTGCTTAATGGTGTTAGCTATTTAAAGCCTTATTTGGATAAGCATGATCTCGACTTTATTATTATAGCTCTTGGTACAAACGATCTTAAAAAGCGTTTTAATTTAACACCTAGTTTAATAGCAGATGGCTTGAATGATTTAATTAACTCAATACATAGTTATTATCAGAAAAGTAGTACTTTAAAATCACCTAAAATTATTATTGCTAGCCCACCTAAAATAAGAATTACCGAGCAGTATTCGCGTATTTATGAAGATGCAGGTATAAAAGCAACAGAGCTCTCTAGTGCATTTAAAAGTGTTGCGGCTAATAATAAATGCACCTTTATTGATTTTAATACATTTATTAATGTAACAACCGGTGATGGGATTCACTTTGAAAGTAGTCAGCATTTAACTGTAAGCACTAAAATCACTCAACTGGTTCGAAATTTGCTCAACAATTCTTGAATCTATCTATTTGAATTTAGTACGACTTATGTAATCATCTAAAAAAAACGACATAAATTAACAACTTCGAGATGCTATGAAAAAGTACCAACAAAAATCTATTATAGCCATTTTAACCGGAGGGTTGGTATTTGTAGCTGGCTGTTTTATTTTGCTCAACTTTGCAGCTCAACAATTAACAGCACAAACAAAGTCAGATGCTGAGTATATTCTCACTCATATAGAAGGTGCAATTGCGGAGAGGCGTCGAATACTTACCCCATTAAATAAGCTTGCGTTTAAACAGTGTGACAACACAACCCTTCTTGAGATGCGCCGCGCTTTATTTGATGCAAAATATGTAATTGATATAGGCTTTTTTAAAGGTAACCAGCTAGTTTGCACTACGGGTGCAGGCTTATTAAGTAAACCAATTAACGACAAACAGCCTGACTTTATTCGAGATGCTGAACAGGTGAGGGTTCGTTTTGAGCCAGAGCTTTATCTATTATTATTTAGTGAGCGCCCTATGGAGGTAATTATAGTCAGACAAGGGGACTATAATTTAATTATGCAGAGTACGCCTTTTACCAACATTGGAATTACTGCGCCAGATTGGGAAGTTATTTATAAAACACCAAATGCTTTGCATCATTTAGCAGGTAAAGAAGGGCTGTATCAGCAGGTAAAAAGTAATATTTTTTTTCCTTACGAAACTAATTCAGTTTGTAGTTCTACAAGTAGTCAATATTGTGTAGTAGTGCGCTTACCTTGGAGTCTGTTTTTTTCTAATAATCACTTATTATTAATAATTTCGTTAATTTTAACTTGTTTAGCGGGGATATCGAGTGCGTTAATAGTTGATGCGAGAATTGCTGCACGCCGCTCTACCAATCAGCGTATTCGTAAAGGACTTAAAAAGGGGTCATTTTATTGGACTTACCAGCCCATTATTTGTTTGCAAAGTGGCAAGCTGATTGGTTGCGAGGTACTTGCACGTTTTGAAGATAAGTACGGAGCTTTATTTCCTGATGAGTTTATTCCGGTTATCAGAAAAAATAATTTAACATGGACTTTTACTGAAGCAATGATTGCAACGGCAATAAAAGAGTTAACCTCTATAGAGGTATTGCCAGAAGGCTTTAAAGTGTCGCTTAATATATTTCCGTGTGATGTAGAGCTGGGTAATGTGTCGTTACTGCCGCAAATTACAGAGCTTACCAACTCACGCTTTATTATTTGTTTAGAGATAACTGAAGACGAATACCTTGATACAAGTATCGCGCATGCTCATTTTAAAACCTTGGTTGAGTCGGGATTTAACTTATCATTAGATGACTTTGGTACGGGTTACTCAAATTTAAGAAACTTACAAAATTTGAGTTTTCATCAACTAAAAATTGACCGTACATTTGTACAAGATATAGCCACTGAGGGCTTAAAAGCCTCTATGATCCCAAATATTATGGAGCTTGTGCATAAATTTAATTATACCTGCATAGCAGAAGGGATTGAAACTACAGAGCAAGAAGCTATTTTAAAAATGGCGGGAGTACATTTCGGACAAGGTTGGAAGTATGGCAAGGCCATGACCGCGTCTAAATTTAAAAATTACATAGCTAATCAACATTTTTAGATCTCAGCTGCCATACTAAGCGTATCGGTATGAAATTTAAAAATATTAGGTTTATTATGATCAAATTAATATTAAGTGCTTTTGCATTTTTACTACTTAGTGCATGTACAACACAATACCCAAACCAACAATTAACAGGTAAACAGTTTCCAAGCATTAGTGGCGAAAGCTTAGAACAAAATATGGTAAATATACCTAGCGACTTTAAAGCAGATAAAACACTACTGCTTATTGGTTACAAACAAGATAGCCAATTTGATATAGATCGTTGGTTAATTGGCTTAGACATGGCAGGCGTTAAGCTTCCTACTTACGAGCTACCTACTATTGCGGGCATGGTACCACGCATGTTCAGCACATTTATAGACAGCGGTATGCGCAAAGGCATCCCTAAAGAATTATGGGGTGGAGTAATCACTATTTATAAAGACGGTGAAGCGGTTCAAAAATTTACAGGTAATGAAAGCCCGAATAACTCACGTGTTGTACTTATAAATAGCAGCGGCGAAATTTTATATTTTTATGACCGAGGTTTTTCGGTAGATGCGTTAAATAAATTAAAAGCGAGTATAGAATAATTGATCCTAAAAGTTAGTTTAGGCTAATGCATATTTAAGGCTTTATAAGTTACTAATCCGATCTGTTATTTATCTTATAAAAGCAGTTTTTAAAATGAAATAAATGATGGTTATATGCTGATTTTATTCGTCTTTATTTATTTTAGGATGAAATATAAGAATATCGCTTTAATACCAAAATCTGATTGTAAGTTGTATTTGGTTTCGGTAATGTGGGGTAAATGTTTCAAGGACGAAATTTATGCTAGATAAAAGCTCAGTATTTGTAAAAACAACATTTCAAACATCTTTTCACTCACATAATTACACCGCTATTTTAAGAACGCTTCAAGCATTGTTTAGTGATGTTAAAATGGATGATGCTGTGCCTAAAACTGAGCAGCGAGCTAATTATGATTTGTTTTTAATCGATGGTGCTAAAAGCAAATGGCAAGACCTCATTCCTGCAGATCTTATTTGTTTAGCTAAACACTATAACGTTGTCATTTTTAATGTTGATAGAGAAGATGTATGCGAGCAAAACTTATTGCTTAACCATTTTAATGGCGTTTTTTATAAATCAGATGCACCAGAAGATATTTTTAAAGGATTACTTCGGGTTAATACTGGCGAGCTTTGGTTTACACGCAAAGTGATTTCAAAAGCATTTAACGATATTTTAGCCGTAGCATCATCGTTTAATAGCCTACACGACGACATCGAATTAAAGCAGGACGATTACGATCATTTAACAAAGCGTGAAAAGTCTGTTATTCATTTAATTGCACAAGGTGCGAGTAATCATACAATTGCTGATAAACTTAATATTAGTGACCATACTGTAAAAACACATCTTTATAGCGCGTTTAAAAAAACGAACTCACGCAATAGAGTAGAACTTGCTAATTGGGCTCAGCGCTATATATCAGTTTTGCTGCCAATGGCAAAATAAGAGTAAAGCCACCAAGATGTTATCTAGGTCAATTAAGTCAATTAAGTAAAATTTTATCCTCTAGATTCTTATAAAGTTAGGGTAAGCGAGTTATTTTCAACTAACTAGTCACATAACCTATAAAGGCTACAATATGTAGCCTTTAGTTAATTCAGGAAATCAGTTTACGCTGATTTTTTAGCCCATAAGCCTTTATCAATACCTTTTGTTATAAGATCTGTAAGCGCTTTTTCTATTGCTTGTGTTACACAAATACTCATAGGTTCGTTGTCGCTAAAGCCAGCTTCAGCTTCGGCTAAACGTTTGTAGCTCACGTATCTAAAAAATCCTGCACGCATTTCTTGGCTTAATACTTTTTTGCTGGTGGCTACACTTAGTAATACTTGCCCTGTTCGAACATCAACAGCACGTAGATATATTGAAATAGCATCTTCGCGATAAAGCTCAGAGGCGCCTATACCAAAGTACTCCATACCTAAACCACCTGTTTTTACATTGGTGTCGTAGCTTATAATACCGCCTTCTAAAATAATTTTGGCGGTGGTAAGCGGTGGTAAATCAGCTTGGTTAGGGTTATCGGCTTGACCTGCACGAATGATTTTTCGCTCAGTTAAAATATTTTGTAAACCCTCACGTTCTACTGGCGTAAACCAATCTGATTCGTGTAGTGCTTGGACAAGTATTGAGTTAGCACCTTGAGTAACAGCCGTCGAAAACGAGCTTACGTTAGTTTGTGGCTTATATTGCCCGGTTTGATCTCTAAATGAGTAAACCGATACAGGAATACTACCGACAGGTTTAGGTAGGTTTTTTAGATCCGCAAATAATTCAGTTGGCTCTAAGCTAATAGCTTTTTGCTGTGATGGTGGAATAAGATTTCCCAAACTTGCACAGCCGCTCAAACCCAGTAATGTTATTGTTATTAGTAGTTTATACATTATCCAAACCTCGGTACTTCAATTATTACAACAGAGTCATCTAATATATTTGTTATTTTTACTGTAATAGAATCGGTTGTGCTGGTTATAACTTCAATTTGATAATCACCACTCATAAAAATAGAGTCCTGATTAAAAAGGCTATCTTCTATGTCCTCACCAAATGCCATATCGGTAATTTCTCTTACCATGCGGTTTAAATAGGTGCGCTCTAAAGAATCTTGAAATTGTTCAGCGTAACCTTTTTCGATTACTGGCGCTTTATGCTTGTTTTGAGCTTGCGCTTTGCTCAGCAACATATTTGCGTTTAGTGGGTTTCCACCAAAGCTTGGGTTGATTGGGGTATAAATTATTTCAGTCGCTTGGGACGAAAAGCTTAATGTTGTTATTATTATAAGGGCTATTTTTTTCATTTTACCATCCATCTTTAGCCATATCAGGGGTTGATGCAGCCATGTTTGAGCGAGCCATTGCATCTATTACTGTATAAACAGCTTGCTCTACACGCTCATCAAGGGGTTCTAATCTGCGACCTAAATAAGTCGCGTAAACAAGCTGGTTATTCATTATTAAAGAAAGCTGTGTACCTGCTTTTGGTATTACGGTTTCTTTTATTTCTATATTAAAACCAGCCGTTGAGGGGAGATCTCGCCAATAGTTTGAAAATTCATAATAAAATTGATGACCAAAGCGGCTAATACTTCTATCTAGTAATAAGCCATCTATTTCTAGTTCATCAGCAGCATGAGTTGCCCCAGAAAAACATAGGAAGAGTGTGAGTAGGTAACTATTAAAGCTAATGTTTTTTTTCATAATTTAAAATGGGGAGAGGGTCGCTCTCCCCACCTCAATAATTACATTTGAGTAATTGTTGCTGTATTTCCATCACCCATTTGGGTAACAGATACAGTGCTGTTAAAGCCAATTACAGAGCCTTCAACAATGTTATCGTTACCAATTTGAGTAACACTAAATGATACGTTTTCACCGCCAACTAAAAATGCTGATTGTTCAACGCCAGTAACCCAGTTACCTTCGCCTGTTTGTGAAATATCAATACTATGGTTGTTGCCTTCAACCATCATATCAATAAGATTTAACATGCCATTTTGTGCAATATCAATTTGGTTATCGTTACTGTCTAAAATGCCTGCAAGTGTAACAATTGCTTCGTTTTGCGAGCCATTTTGGGTAATATCGATATCGTTATTATTAGATGTAAGTGATACATCGGGGTATGACGATTGCACTAGCATTGCATTTTCATCACCAGACTGAACCAAATCAACATCGTTACCTGTGCCATTAAAGTTAGCTAAATGAACAGAGTTTAAATCGCCCACTTGATTGGTCATAAACTCATTATCAGAACCAATAACACCCATATAAGTTTCGTTTAAGTCACCCATTTGGATGGCAGTAACTTCGTTATTATCACCAATAATATCGGCAGTTGTTAAGTTTTCAGCGCCAACTTGTGTAGCAGAAACTTCGTTATTTGAGCCTTCAAACAAGTTAGATTCAATAGTATTCATTGATCCTTCTTGATCTAAATCTATTTCATTATCGTCGCCAATAACGGCTGCAAATGTTACTGCGTTTGTATTACCATCTTGTTCAATTGAAAGCTCATTAGCATCACCAGAAATGGAACTAAATGTTGCTGTATTGCGATCCCCCAATTGCTCAACTTCAAGTTCATTTTCATTACCTTGAAGACTACTTACTTTGAATGTACTCCAATATCCATCTTGTACTAAATCGAGAACATTTTCGTCGCCCGTAAGCATGGTTATTTCAGCTTCATGCCATTCACCTGTTTGTAGTGAGGTGATTTCATTTGCGTTTCCTTGCATATCCATGTTGTAGAACCAGTGGCCACCAGTGCCTTGTTCAACATCAATGATATTATCATCGCCAGTTACAATATTAATTGCTTCGTTATTTACAAAAAAGCCTTGGCCAAATTGCGTAACAAATAACATATTATTATTGCCAGTCACCTCAGTAATAAAACCATTAGCAACACCATCTTGGGCGTATACTTGCGCGTTGTTATCGCCAATAGTTGTAACTTCACCGTAGTTTCCAGATTGAAGTTGAGAAACTTCAGTTTCATTGTTGTTACCTGTCGTAGTAACAAGCATGGTATTGCTGTCGCCGTCTTGAGTTAGTAGCGCAGTATTTTCATTAAAAGTTTGTGTTAGAGTCATCGAGTTTTCAATACTTGCTACAGAAACGTTAGTAGCAAGTTCTGAGTTTGATGCTGATTTGCTTGGCGTATCTGCATAAGAGGCAAAGCTAGTACCCATTGCAATTGCTACTGCGCAGCTTAAAAGTGATTTGTTCAACTTCATTATTTTCTCCTTGAAATATTAAAACCAAACACCTTAAATTTTATAGGTTTTATAAGGTATTTGCTGTGTCAGCATGCCGTGCCGATATAATGTTTTGTGATCCACCTGAAAAGCTCTAAAGTAAAATTTACGATGTCATTAATAATTATTACTAAGCGTTTTGTCATTATTCTTAACTTACGTTTAATAACTGTTAACTATTAAGTACCCAATTACTGTATTCCTCTAATGTCATTTCTTAAATCATCATTTTTTACCAATTATTTAGTTTTTATTTTTCAGTTGCTTATGAGGGTTTTTGGTTTTTTTTATTAATTTTATATAAAAAGCAGTAAAAATTAACGGCCCTGTATTAGGTAAGTTGCTGAGTGTTAATTTCATT
Organism: Pseudoalteromonas sp. EB27; assembly: GCF_001974875.1. GTDB lineage: Bacteria > Pseudomonadota > Gammaproteobacteria > Enterobacterales > Alteromonadaceae > Pseudoalteromonas. The sequence goes on along the minus strand of NZ_MTQD01000004.1, from coordinate 188,633 downwards.
AAAAGGTCTGTATTTAATGTTTTTTTAATACATTAACTGGTCAAAATAGTTGGTTTTTACAGCGTTTTCATTTTTTAGCTTGTTTAATGATTCGTTTGGTTGTTTCCTAAACATATGCCATGTGATCCCTTGTACTCGAAATAGTGAAAGAACGTGCTTAGAGCATCTAAGCTAACCCAACAAAACTATGGATAGAACAATGAAAACAAAATTATCTATTATTACTCTTGCTTTACTACCGTGTTTAGCTGCAGCAAAACTTCCTGATGTGGGTGTAAAGCAATCTGTAGCTGCTAGCAGTGATTCAATAATTGTTAAATATAAAAGTAATGCAACGAAAGAAATGCGTAAGCAGGCTCGTTCATTAGTTAAAGCTAAAATTACTGATATAAATAAAGATGAAATTGACGACAGTTATACGTCTTTACTTTCAGGGCGTTTAGCTAAGTTTAAAGTGTCGGGAATGAGTACTAAAGACGCTATTGCTCTTTTAAAGTCTCATCAAGCAATTGAATACGTAGAACCTGATTATCGTGTAAGTATAGCAAGCGCACCAAATGATCCTCGCTTTGACGAGCTTTGGGGCTTAAATAATGAAGGTCAGACTGGCGGTACAGCCGACGCTGACATTGATGCAGTCGAAGCATGGACGATTTCTACAGGTAGCCGAGATGTAGTTGTGGGTGTAATTGATACAGGTATTGATTATAGCCATAGTGATTTAGCGAGCAATATGTGGGTAAATACCTCTGAAATTGCAGGCGATGGTATCGATAATGACGGTAATGGCTTTATCGATGATATTCATGGTATTAATGCGATTACCGATAGCGGTGACCCTATGGATGATGAAGGTCACGGAACGCATGTGTCTGGAACTATAGGTGCCAGTGGTAATAACTCTGTGGGAGTAGTGGGTGTAAATCATGAAGTATCACTTGTAGGTTGTAAGTTTTTAGATGCTGCGGGTAATGGTTCAACATCAGACGCTATTAAGTGTATTGATTATATGGTTGGCCTTAAAAATTCTGGAGTTAACCTACGCGTATTAAACAATAGCTGGGGCGGTGGTGGTTACAGCCAAGCATTAGCTGATGCTATAGACTCTAGCGAAGCGGCTGATTTACTATTTGTAGCTGCAGCGGGTAACGATACTATTGATAACGATGTTAACCCTCACTACCCATCAAACTATGAAAACGCCAGTGTGTTATCGGTTGCTAGTACGAATCAAACTGATGATATTTCGTGGTTTTCGCACTATGGTTTAACAAGTGTTGACATGGGCGCACCAGGCACAGCTATTTTATCTACTACACCGGGTGAAAGTTACGCGTCATACTCAGGTACTTCAATGGCAACCCCCCATGTTGCAGGTGCTGCAGCGTTAGTGTTATCGGTTAATCCTGAGCTAAGTACTCAAGAGCTTAAAGAACTACTAATGAGCTCTGGCGATGCGAATGCTGCGCTACAAGGTGTAACTGTTGCAGGTACTCGTCTTAATGTAAACCAGGCACTTATTGATGCCGATCCAACACCAGGCTTTAAAATTTCAGCCGATCCACTTACGCAACAAGTTGAGGCCGGCCAGGCTACATACTACACATTTACAATTGGCTCTATTGCCGAGTGGGATGAAGAAGTAACGCTTGAATTATCAACAACATTAGCTGGTGCTTACTTATCAGCAGTTACAGCGCGTCCTGGCGATGAAGTAAGACTTAACGTTGAAACAGACGTTGACACTCAGTGGGGTGATTACGAGCTGATGGTAACAGCTACGGCAGGTGATATTGTTAAGCAGCAATCAGTTGATTTAATGATTCAGCCTGTAGGATTAAACGACTTTACTTATAGCAGTAGTCAAAGCGTTGAAATTCCAGATAACTCACCAGTAGGGGCCGTATCAGTAATTAACATTGGCGATGATTTAACCGTATTTGGCACTACAGCAGATGTTGATATTTCTCATACTTACTCTGGCGACTTAGTGGTTAAGTTAGTATCTGCCCAAGGCACACAAGTAACACTACAAAGCAATGTAGGTGGTTCAGCAGATGATATTGTTAGAAGCTTTACGTCTGAATCATTTAACGGTGAAGTAGCTACAGGCGATTGGACACTACAAGTAGAAGATACTGCCGCAGCCGATACCGGCACAATTAATGGCTGGTCATTAACGCTAAGCGCTATTGGCGAAGTTAGCCCACAACCACCACGTGCTAGTTTTGACGTTGAGACACAAGGCTTAACAGTTAACTTTATTGATTCAAGCACTGATTCAAATAACGATATTACACAGTGGAGCTGGAGCTTTGGCGATGGTGCAACATCATCTGATCAAAACCCTATGCATGTGTATGCAGCATCAGGTAATTACGATGTAGAACTAACGGTAACAGACAGTGAAGGCAATACAAGTACATCAACTCAAACGGTTGTTGTAAGTGATGTAGAGCTAGAAATTACCTTAAAACGTGCTAATAAGTCTCGCCTTGATACTATGCGTGTAGAGCTTAGTTGGGAAAGTGTTGGCGCTGAATCACTAAGTGTTTACCGTAATGGTGAGCTTGTAGATACTACTGCTGACAGAGGTCGTTACCGTGACTACGTACGTGGTGCTACATTACCATCGTACGATTACCAATTATGTGTAACTGAAAATGTATGTTCTAACATCATTACGGTTTCATTTAACTAACTACTCCTAAAGTGACTTTAAGCCCAGCATTGCTGGGCTTTTTTTATGTTTTAAAAAAATATAAACTATGCTTTTTTATACGGATGGGTTTTAAGCCAGTGCTCGGCTATTTGCTCACGTGTGGCAAACCAAACCTGATCATGCGAGCGAGCATATTCTAAAAACCGTGCTAATGCTTTTATTCTTCCTGGTCTGCCAATTAGGCGGCAATGCAAACCTATCGACATCATCTTTGGGGCGTTTTCACCTTGTGGGTCGCCTTCCTCGTATAGTGTATCGAATGCATCTTTTAAGTAATTATAAAACTGATCCCCCGCATTAAAACCCTGCACGGCAGCAAAGCGCATGTCGTTTACATCAAGCGTGTAGGGCACTATTAACTGTGGTTTACCTTCTTTAATACTGTAAAAAGGTAGGTCGTCGCTGTAATCGTCGGCATCATATAAAAACGAGCCATTTTCTACCACAAGGGCTGCTGTGTTAGGGCTTGTGCGCCCTGTGTACCAGCCTTTGGGCTTTTTACCGGTAAGCGTTTTAATGACATCAATGGCTTGTTGCATATGCTCGCGTTCGGTTTGCTTATCTATATTTTGATAATTAATCCAGCGCAGGCCATGGCTTGCAATTTCGTGGCCTGCTTCAACAAAGGCTTTAGCTACATCGGGGTGGCGCTCAAGGGCCATCGCCACTGCAAAAATGGTGACCGGTATATCGTATTTTTTAAAGAGTTTAAGTAAACGCCATACACCTGCTCGCGAGCCATATTCGTAAATAGATTCCATGCTTATATGGCGGTCTTCTACATGTGGGGCACTGACTATTTCAGACAAAAACGTTTCAGCCGCTGCATCACCATGCAGTACACAGTTTTCGCCGCCTTCTTCGTAATTTAATACCACTTGTACAGCTATACGGGCTTTATTGGGCCAATTTGCATGTGGTACATCAGGGCCATAACCAACTAAATCGCGCGGGTAGTGTTTAAATTGCTCGCTCATGTTATTGCTCCTTTTTAAGCGCTGTGAGCCAAGAGCCTAGCGTTTCACGCTCTGCATCAGTCATGTTGGTCATATTAGCCAATGGCATGTCTTTGGTTATAACCGCACGGGTATGAATAAGCGTGCTGGCTTTTTTTACATCATTAATAGAGTCGAGCTTAAAGCCAAGTGGCGCTGCTTGAAAAAGCTTTGATGTAGGTGTTTCACTGTGGCACTGGGTACAGTGCTTGCTGATTATATCCCACGCTTGTGCGTCGGTAATACTTGCTTGTAAAGGCGCGTTTTCGTCTGCATTTGTTGATGTACTGGGCCAAGGTGCTATTGCCAGCATAAGGGCAAAAAAGGCGGCAATACCACTTACAAGTACTGAAGGTTTATTAACGCCTTGATGTTTTAAGTTAAAGTAATGGCGTATCCACATGCCAATACCAAACAGCGCAATTAAAATAAGCCAGCCAAAGCTATGGCTGTAAGTATAAGGAAAGTGATTGCTCAACATAATAAATACCACTGGTAACGTGGCGTAGTTATTATGAATAGAGCACAGCTTTGCTTTTAATCCCGGTGCGGAATCGGGAATACGGCCAGCTTCTACTTCGCTTACCATGTAGCGTTGCCCTGGCATAATAATATGGTACACATTGCCAACCATACAAGTACCAATAAGTGCACCTACATGAATATACACAGCGCGGTCGCTAAATAATTGATCAACCCCAAAAGTCCACAGAGCTAATAAACCAATAACTACAGCAATAAACACTTTGCCGTTTTCGACCAGTGAGGTTTTACACAATAAACGATAAACACCATAACCTAAGCCAATAAAACCAAGGGATGCGCCAATAGCTGCAAATTTACTTAGCTCACTTTTACTGTTATCAATTAAATACACATCGGCGCCAACATAATAAAGTAGGCTAAATAATAAAATACCGGTGATCCAAGTTGTGTAGGCTTCCCATTTAAACCAGTGCAGGGTATGCGGCATTTTTTCAGGGCCATTTTGATACTTAGCCACTTCATAAAAGCCACCGCCGTGCACGGCCCATAAATCGCCTTTTATGCCTTTGTCTTGTTTCCACTGTGGCGGGGTTTGTAAGTTATTATCAAGCCACGCAAAATAAAATGACGCCCCAATCCACGCAATGCCTGCAATCACATGAAAATAACGCAGTACTAAATGGGCAAGCTCAAATAAATAGTTTTCCATTAGGTTAAGCCTCTTCTAATTGCGGTGTGTGGGTGTCTGAAAATTGATTGTTATCATCGCGCTTGTACACACTTTTACCCATAATGTAGGTTTGCTCAACGCAGCGGTCATCACCTAGCATCATCATGGCAAAAAGTTGCTCGTGCAGGGTTTTTGCATGGCCAATTCTGAATTTTAAAAACGAGGTGGCCGCGTAGTCCATTACAATAAAGTCGGCTTCACAGCCAATAGCAAAGTTACCTATCGTGCCTTCTAAATCAAGCGCCCGTGCACCGCCAAGCGTGGCTAAATACAGCCCTTTAAATGCCGAGAACTTTTGCCCTTGTAACTGTTGAATTTTGTACGCTTCGTTACCTGTTTGCAGCATAGAAAAGCTTGTTCCTGCGCCTACATCGGTACCCATGCCTACGTTAATACCGTGCTCTTCACAGGCTTTTAAGTTTAATAAGCCTGAGCCTAAAAATAAGTTAGAGGTAGGGCAGTGCGAAATAGCCGCGTTGTTATCTGCAAGGCAGCAAAGCTCGCGCTCAGATAAATGAATACTATGAGCAAATACAGAGCGTTTACGCACCATTTTTGCTTGCTCGTACACGCCTAAGTAATCTTCGGCTTCTGGAAATAGCCCTTTTACCCATTCGCACTCGTCTTTGTTTTCAGATAAGTGTGTATGCAGGTAGGTGTCTGGGTATTCTTCAAGCAACTGAGTACATTTTTGAAGTTGCTCAGGGGTTGATGTAGGCGCAAAACGTGGCGTTACCGCATAGCTTAACCTATCAACATTGTGCCATTTTTCGATGAGTGCTTTTGATTGATCGTAACTAGTTTGCGCGCAATCTGATAAATCGTCAGGGCAGTTTCTATCCATCATTACCTTACCGGCAATCATACGTAAATTACGTTTTTGAGATTCGTTAAAAAACGCATCAACCGATTGTGGGTGCACAGTGCCAAATACCAATGCGGTGGTGGTGCCGTTACGCAGTAGCTCATCTAAAAAGCGATTAGATATGTCTTTTGAATAGTGCTCACAGGTAAACTTTTTTTCGGTTGGAAACGCGTATTCGGTGAGCCAGCTTAAAAGCTGCTCGCCGTAAGCACCCACCATTTCGGTTTGTGGCAAGTGTATGTGCGTGTCTATCATGCCGGGCATAACCAGTTTGCCATCGTGGCGTATTATAGTGGCTGATTTATCTAAGCTTGGCAGTATGTCTTGCTCGTAACCAAGTTTAATTACTTTGCCGTTTCGAATAACTAATGCGCCTTTTTCAAAATAGCGATGGGCGCTTTCGCCGGCTATAGCTGGGTCATCAACAAAGTCGAGTATGTTGGCACAAATTACGGTCATTTTATTCTTGTTTTGCGTGCTCATTGTTAGCTGCCTCTGTACGTTGAGTAGCCAAATGGGCTAAGCAATAACGGAATGTGATGGTGTTTTTTGTCTTGTAATCTAAAGGTTATTTGCGCCTCTGGGTAAAACGCTGGCATTTCTTTATTTTGATAATAACTATCTAAATCAAACTCCAGTTTGTAGGTTGCAAATTCTACGTCTGTATCTAGCCAGTCGGTAATTCGCCCATCAGTATCTGTTTTGCCTTGAGCAATTAAATGCCACTCGTTATTGCTCTGTACAAATAATTTTACTGCTACATTTGCAGCCGGTTTACCAGTGCTGGTATCGAGAATATGGGTAGTGATAGGGCTTTTTTTCATACTTTTATTCATAGCAATGACTCCAATCTTATTTTTGTTATTTTGGCTTGTTCGCCCGCTGCAATATTTAGCTCTGTACTGCGGGTGTTGTGTATGCGCTGCTCTATGAGTTCAAGCATTTGCTCGGCGCTTTTACCACTGGCACACACAATAAAAATAAAACCAAACGTGCTGAGGTACTCTCTATTAAGGGTAATCATTTTGGTAAGTACGGCTTCGTTTGCTTTGCTCATACCCGATTGCTCATGGCCCGCTTTTTGTGCAGTGGCGGCGTATTTTTTGCTAAGGGTTGATAAATCTCCTATTTGCGGGTGACCTTCAAAGGCTGCTAAATAGTCGCTCTCGCCTAGGCTATCCCATACGTTTTGCGCGCTTTGATATAGGTGCTCTTTACTTTTAAATGGCATGATATTTAGCATACCGCTTACCCAGTTAGGGGCGGCGCAGCAATGCTCTAAAGCTTGATGCGCTTGCGCCGCATTTAGATTATTAATTTTTAAGCTACTCATGCGCTTTCTTCCTCGTGCGTGGTGCTAATTAATGCATTTTTAAGTGCACGCCATTGCAGGCCTTGGCGTTTTGGCGCTTGGGTTTGCATAGCTTGATAAAGGCCAATTAACTGCCCGCTAATTGATATTGCTACTTCCATGGGGAGCTTGCCCGTTACATTTTCAAGCCCAACAGGGCAGGTCATTTGCTTTATTTGATCGGTGGTAAAGTCGCGATGAGCTAGGCGTTGTTTAAAACGTTTTGCTTTAGTGTCAGAGCCAATAACGCCCAGCCAATTGGCATCAGCGCGTTTAATAATGGCTTGGGTGAGTGCAAAGTCGAGCTGGTGGTTATGGGTCAGTATTAAGTAATTGTTAGCTTTAGGCGCACGTTTTACTTGTTCTGTTGGCTCTTCATCAACCACTTTTACTACGTTATTAGGGATTGATTGTGGAAATACATCGGCGCGGCTATCTATCCAACGTATACGCATAGGTAGTTGTGCCAATATACCAATAAGCGCTTGTGCTACATGGCCTGCGCCGTAAATGTCGAGGGTAAAGCGCTCGCATTGCATGCACTCAAGCATAACGGTGGCAGCTCCCCCGCAGCATTGGCCTAAATTTGCACCTAGGTTAAACTGCTCTATCACTTGGGCGGCTTCGCCTTTGGCAAGTAGTTCGCGGGCTTTTTCAATTACTACGTATTCAAGGTGACCACCGCCAAGGGTGTCGTAAATATGCTCGCCGCTTATTACCATTTTAGAGCCTGTGCCGCGTGGGGTTGAGCCATTTGTGCCAAGCACTGTGGCAATAACATAATTAGTGCCGCTTTGTTCGTGCTCGTTTATAGCCTGCGCCCAATTTTGAGTATGAAAACCCTGAAACGACTCATTTAAATTAGCCATTTTGATGCTCCTTAAACCAGCTAGCGGTTTGCTCAATTGCATTTAATACACGCTCAGGTGTAGCAGGCGTATCAAGTGGGGCGGTGTATTTGTAATCAGCCACACTGCTTATGGCGTTACGAATAGCGCTCCATACACTAAAGGCCAACATAAACGGCGGCTCGCCTACCGCTTTTGATCTAAATACGGTGGTTTCTGGATTGGCAGAGTTATATAAATTGACGTTAAATTCGGCGGGTGTATCGCCAATGGCTGGTATTTTGTAGTTAGCAGGACCAAAGCTTGCAAGCTGCCCTCTATCGTTCCATTGTAAGTCTTCGGTTGTTAGCCAGCCCATGCCTTGTACAAAGGCGCCTTCAATTTGGCCTATATCAAGTGCTGGGTTAATTGAGCTTCCCACATCGTGCAAAATATCAACGCGTGTTACCGTGTTTTCGCCCGTAAGTGTATCTACCTCAACTTCACTCAGTGCTACGCCGTGAGCGTAGTAAAAAAACGGCCGGCCTTCGCCTTTGGCTCTATCGTAATGAATTTTAGGCGTGGCGTAATAACCGGTTGATGAAAGCGATATACGATTCATGTAAGCAAGGCTTGCAAGTTCACTAAAGCTAATTTCGCCTTTACTAAAGGTAATTAGGTTATCTTTAAATACAATAGTGTTGCTCTCAACTTCAAAGTGCTCGCTTATAAAGTTTATTAAGCGCTCTTTTATTGTGTTTACTGCATTAAGGGCTGCCATACCGTTTAAGTCGGTACCGCTTGAAGCCGCTGTTGGTGAGGTGTTTGGTACTTTGTCTGTACGGGTAGCGCTAATGCTTACCGCGTTAAAATCAACCCCAAAACCATGAGCCACAATTTGTGCAATTTTAGTGTTAAGCCCTTGGCCCATTTCGGTGCCGCCATGGTTTAAATGTATTGAGCCATCGCTATATACATGCACAAGTGCACCAGCTTGATTTAAGTGTTGTACAGTAAACGATATACCGTATTTAACCGGCGTCATCGCAAGGCCCTTTTTTATAATAGGTGACGATGCGTTAAATGCTTTAATAGCATCTTTACGTGCCCAGTAGTCACCCGACTCCTCAAGCTGGCTTATCATATCTATTAAAATATGTTGCTCTACGGTTTGATGATACGGCGTGGTGTCGCGGCCTTTTTTGTATAAATTAAGTTTTCGGATCTCAAGCGGATCTTTACCTAATTTGGCTGCTATATCGTCCATTATTAGCTCGCCCATAATCATCCCTTGCGGGCCACCAAATCCTCTAAATGCGGTATGGCTTACGGTATTTACTTTACAGCGATTACCTTTAATTGTGGCGGCTGGGTAGTAGTAGGCGTTGTCGGCATGAAACATGGCGCGGTCTACAATTGCATCCGATAAATCGGGCGAGTAGCCACAAAATCCGTTTACGGTAATGTCGGCACCTTCTATTAAACCATATTCGTCAAAACCGACATGATAGTGGTTATAAAAAGGGTGGCGTTTACCGGTTAATTTAAAGTCGTCGCTACGGGCTAGGCGCATTTTAACTGCGCAGCCAAGGTAGTAAACCGCAAGGGCTGCAAGGCATGCCCATGGTGCGCCTTGAGTTTCTTTACCGCCAAAAGCACCGCCCATACGGCGGGTTTCTACGTTTACAAAGCTAAATGGCTTTTTTAAAATTTTAGCAACTAAGTGCTGAACCTCAGTAGGGTGCTGAGTTGAGCATTGAACATGAATCCCGCCGTCGTTATCGGGCTGAGCGAGTGCTATTTGCCCCTCAAGGTAAAAATGTTCTTGCCCGCCTATGTGTATTTCGCCTTTAAGCTGGTGGGCTGCGTTATTAATTGCGTGCTCGCTGTTACCACGGTTAAGTGAATGAGGCGGCCTTACCCAATGCTCTTTTTTTATCGCTTCTTTAATATCAAGTATTGGCGTAGTTTGCTCGCACTCAATAACCACTAGGCGAGCAGCACGGCGCGCTATTTCGTAGCTGTCGGCAACGATTACTAATACAGGTTGTCCGTGGTATTGAATTTCATGGCTGGTGAGTAATACGTCACCAGGAAATACCGGGCCAATATCTAATTTACCCGGTACATCCTTCGCCGATAAAATGCGTTTAACGCCTTCAACTGCAAGTGCGTGACTAGTATCTATTGATTTAATAAAGCCGCTTGTAACAGGCGCAAGTACTGGGTAGGCATGTAAGCAACCGTAAGGCTCAGGATTATCGTCGGCAAAATTTGCACTGCCACAAACTTGTTTAATAGCGCTTTCGTGATATTTAGATTGTCCAACGCTACCACCTTGGGCTTTTAGTTTATCCATTTCAAAGTGACGCATGTGAGATCCTCGTAATGGCAATGTTGTTATTATTTTTACTGCTACCTGGCTGTGCATCGCAAAACTCAATTCCAATACGCTGTAGCAAATTTTTGCTTACCGTACTGCGGTAATGTGCGCTGCTGCGTACATCGCTCATGGGTGCAAAGTCATCGTTTATAGCGGTAGCTGCATCTATGAAAGTGCTCACTTGTAATGATTGAGATATCAGCTTTTTCTCAATATGCTGCGCGCGTTTAGGAGTAGCTGCCATCCCACCCATAGCGCAGCGAGCTTGAGTGATCATGTTTTGTGAATGCTCTATAGCAAGCACCAAGCAAACGGTAGATATATCGTCTTCAAATCGTTTTGATATTTTATGACATGCCAGTTTTAGTGACTCTGGGCGCTTTGGGATGGTGAACTTACTAATTACTTCATCGCTTTTAAGAACCGTTTTTTTGTAATCAATAAAGTAGTCGGCAACTTTAATAGTGCGCGTGCCTGCGCTGCTTAATAAATCCATTGATGCATTAAGAGCGATTAAAAGGGGAGCTGGATCGCCAATTGGTGAGGCATTCCCTATGCTGCCACCGAGTGTGCCGCTGTTTCTTACTTGGCTTGATCCTAAGCGTTCAAATAGCTCTTTTGACTCAGGGTAATGATTATAAAATGCCTCAACAAATTGGCTATAAGGTAGTGCTGCACCAATATGTAACTCACCGTTATTATCTGCCAAGGTACAAAGCTCCTTTACTTGGCTAAGGGAGATAATTACATCCGGTAAGAGCATGTTTTGGCTAAGCTCAATGGCAAAGTCGGTGCCACCAGCAACTAAATGTGCATAAGGATAAAGCGCTTTTAGCTCAACAAGTTGTTGGGCAGTTTGTGGTAAATAGAACTTGCGAGGACCATTTTTTAAAAATGGAACATCGTCATCATATTGCGTATTAAGTGACGCTTTAAATTTTGCGGCCATTGTTGAGTACGGTTCAGCTTTACGTTCATAGCTATAGGCTTTTTCGGCTGCAAGTAATATTGGGCTATAGCCTGTACAACGGCATAAGTTACCGCCAAGTGCATGAATAACCGCTTTTTTACCGGGGTACGTAGGCTCATTAATATAAAGAGCCAACAAACTCATTATTATACCGGGCGTGCAAAAACCACATTGCGAACCATGGCACTCTACCAGCGCGCGCTGCACAGGGTGTAAATCGGTTAAATTTGGGTATAAACCAGTAGTCACAGCTTCTACTGTTACTATATGTTTTGCATGCGCATTACCTAATAACAGTAAGCAACTGTTCATAGTTTTGTATTGCCAGCTAGCTTGCCCGTTTGCATTTATACGCTCTTCACCCACTAAAATAGTGCACGCGCCACAGTCGCCAGTTGCACAGCCTTCTTTGGTGCCCATTTTCCCTTTTTTGGTGCGAAGCCAGTCCAAAATGGTGAGACTTGGCGAACATTCTTGTATTTCAATTGGCGTGTTATTTAATAAAAATTGAATCACACAGACCCCCTTAATTTTTATAAAGCCCTGATACATAAAGGCTTGGCATATGTTTTTTCTTGTTGTTTGCGCTCGGGTAAGAAAAATACTTTTTAATCTTGGTAAGTATATTGCAGTTACCATGCCATTGTTGACCGCTCGGTCAGCTGGTTGTTGTTAGTATGCTTATTAACTTAATAAGCACTGAAAAGGTGTTAATAATGAATAATAAATACCGCCTTACTATGCAGGGAATGACAAAGAAGTATCCCGGATGTATAGCCAATAACGGCGTAACCTTAAAAATTAAGCATGGGGAAGTGCATGCCTTATTAGGTGAAAACGGTGCCGGTAAAAGCACACTAATGAAAATGCTTTATGGTGTGGTTAAACCTGACCAAGGGGACATGTTTTTTAATGGCCGCATAATGAATATAAAAGAGCCTGCTGATGCGCGTGATTTAGGCATTGGAATGGTGTTTCAGCATTTTTCGTTATTTGAAACACTTACGGTTGCCCAAAATATTGAACTAGCGTTAGGTGATTTAGCAGGGCATAGCAGCACGCTTGCGGGTCGAATTACAAAAACATCAACACGTTATGGTATGCCATTAGATCCACACAGATTGGTTTCAACACTTTCAACTGGCGAACGCCAACGAGTAGAAATCGTGCGGTGTTTGTTATTAGATATTCAACTACTTATTTTAGACGAGCCCACCTCAGTCCTTACCCCACAAGAAGTCTATGCATTATTTAAAACTCTAAAATCACTTAAAAAAGAAGGCTGCTCCGTGCTGTTTATTAGCCACAAACTGCACGAAGTGATTGAGTTATGTGACAGTGCGACCATTTTGCGAGGCGGAAAAGTAAGCGGGCATTGTATTCCTAAAAACGAAACTAGTGAGTCAATTGCTAGGCTAATGGTAGGCGACAACAGGCCAATTAGTAACCAAACCCGCAGAGCCTTGGGGACGGCTGACTTTTTAACCGTTAATAGTTTAACCACCGCGGCACAAGCGTTATTTGAAACACCCCTTAAAAACATTAACTTTGCAGTACAGCAAGGTGAAATAGTGGGCATTGCAGGTGTTGCTGGCAACGGGCAAGAAGAGTTATTAAAAGTGCTTTCGGGGGAGCAAATTCAAGCAAGTAGCCGTGCCATTAAATTTAAAAACACTGTTGTTGATGCATTGTCGCCCCTTAAAAGGCGCCGCCTTGGACTTGCATGTGTTCCAGAGGATAGACTTGGGCGAGGAGCCGTGCCCACTATGGATTTAGCGCAAAATACACTGCTGACTAGTTTTGATAGTGGACTAGTTAAAAATGGCTTTTTAGTAAAACAAAAAATTACCGAGCTTGCTAATAAAATCATAACAAAATACAAGGTTAAAACGCCAAGTTTTCGCACTCATGCAGCTAGCCTTTCAGGTGGTAATTTACAAAAATTTATTATTGGTCGCGAGGTAGAGCAAAGCCCAAAACTACTCGTTATGTCGCATCCTACTTGGGGAGTAGATATAGGCGCACAAGTGGCGATACATGAAGCTATTTTAAAGCTTCGTGACGAAGGGTGTGCGGTACTCGTTATTTCAGAAGATTTAGATGAACTTTATAAGATTTGCGACCGCATTGGCGCAATTTGCGATGGAAAACTGTCTCCTATTTTAAACACCGATACCGTACCGCTTGTGCAGTTAGGACAGTGGATGGCTGGCGATTTTAGTGACGACCTTAATAATCTGCCTACATTACAAACATCAAAAGGGGCTCTAGCATGATTAAGTTAGAACCACGTGTTCAGCGCTCGCCGGCTTGGAGTTATTTCTCTCCTGTCTTAGCTATCTTACTCACATTAATAACCGGTTACGTGGTGTTTGCCTTATTAGGGCATGACCCGCTAAATGCCTTATATACATTGCTTATAGCACCTGTTGCCGATTGGTATGGTGTAACTGAGCTACTTGTAATGACCATTCCTATTTTGCTATGCGCCTATGGTTTAGCGCTTTGTTATAGAGCATCGGTTTGGAATATAGGCGCAGAAGGGCAACTGCTTATTGGTGGTGTATGTGCAAGTGCTGTAGCCGTTAACTTTGTTGACTCATCAAGTGCTTTTGCAATGCCACTAACATTACTTGCGGGTATTGCTGGTGGCATGTTGTGGGCGGGGCTTGCTGCTTTTATGAAGCTGCGTTTAAACACTAATGAAATTTTAGTCACCATAATGCTCAACTACATAGCAGTAAATGTATTGCTGTGGGCTGTTCATGGGCCACTCAAAGATCCTCACGGTTATAACTTTCCTGAAAGCGCATTGTTTGGCGATAGCACGTTATTGCCTGTTTTATTCGACGGTACTCGATTGCACTTAGGCCTAGCGTTTGCGTTATTAGCGCTATGCGCCACGTGGGTGTTTATTAGTAAAACCTTTATAGGCTTTCAAATACAAGTACTTGGGCTTGATGCATCCGCGGCCAAAATGGCGGGTTACAAGCGAGCATTATTAATTACGGGAGTGTTAGTTATTAGCGGTGGCTTAGCGGGGCTTGCTGGTGCGGGCGAAGTAGCAGGGCCTATTGGACAGCTGGTTCCACAAATATCACCTGGTTATGGCTATGCCGCCATTATTGTTGCTTTTTTAGGGCGATTGCACCCAGTAGGAATTACGTTTGCGGGCCTACTAATGGGGCTTATTTATATGGGAGGTGAGCTTGCGCAAATTAACATGGGTTTACCAAACGCCATTACCGGTATTTTTCAGGGGTTAATGCTGTTTTATTTACTCTCGTGCGATGTGCTTATTACTTATCGCCTTAGATTTTCGCTGCCATTTAAACAACAAAAAGCGCAGCCAATACATATTGCACAGGAGTCTTAAATTATGGATTTAGATGTAATTACTAATATTTTATACGCCACTATTCGTACAGGCACCCCCTTATTGCTGGTGGCGCTGGGTGAAATGGTATGCGAAAAAAGCGGCACCTTAAATTTAGGGCAAGAAGGCATGATGCTTTTAGGCGCGGTGGCAGGGTTTATAACCATGTACCAATGCGACAACCTATTTATTGGTTTTACGGTAGCAGCTTTGGTTGGTGTTATGGCCTCACTTATTTTCGCTTTTGTAGCGCTTAATTTAAATGCTAGCCAAGTGGCTGCAGGTTTGGCGCTGACTATTTTTGGTACTGGCCTTTCGGCATTTTTAGGTGCCGACTATGAAGGAAAAACCATTAACGCGTTACCTACTTTAGCAATTGCAGGGTTTGAGCATATTCCGGTATTAGGCAAAGCGCTATTTTCGCAAGACGCCATTGTGTATTTAAGTTGGAGTTTAGTGCTTGGTGCGTATTTGTTTTTTAAATACCACAGAGCAGGGCTTGCAGTACGGGCTATTGGTGAAAACCCAAGTGTGGGTAATAACTTAGGTTTACCTGTAATGCGTACACGTTATTTAGCCGTTATGTTTGGCGGCGCACTGGCTGGTATTGCGGGCGCTTACTTGTCGTTGGCTTATACACCACTTTGGACTCAAAACATGACGGCAGGGCGAGGTTGGATAGCCCTTGCGCTCGTGGTATTTGCAAGCTGGCGTATTGAGCGCGTAATGCTTGGCGCTTATTTATTTGGCTTTGCCAGCATTATGCACTTAGTTGCACAAGCGTTCGGTTTAGCGGTTGATTCTAACTTATTAGCCATGCTGCCTTATGGTGCAACACTTATTGTACTGATTATGCTCAGTAAAAATAAACAAAAGCTAAAAATGTACGAACCCATGTGGCTAGGTAAACCTTGGCACAAGGGTCATTAAATTAATTACAAAATCAATAAGGTAAATCACCTGCTTCAACAGGATATTAAAAATATAACACGGAGAATAACAATGAAAAAACTTATAACAACACTCGGGGTTGCATTGAGCTTGTGCATAAGCGCATCAGCTACTGCAAAAGATAACGTAAAAGTAGGCTTTGTATATGTAAGTCCAATTGGTGAGGCCGGTTGGACGTATACACACGATGTAAGCCGGCAGTACCTAGAAGACAAATTTGGCGACAAAATAGAAACTACTTTTGTTGAAAGCGTACCAGAAGGAGCCGATGCTGAGCGTGTTATTACGCAACTAGCCAAAAGCAGGCACGATTTAATATTTACAACGTCGTTTGGCTACATGAACCCAACACTTAAAGTGGCTAAACGGTTTCCTAATGTAAAGTTTGAGCATGCTACAGGCTATAAACGCGCAAAAAACGTAAGCACTTACTTTGATCGCATTTACGAAGGACGCTACCTAACAGGTGTTATTGCAGGGCACATGAGTAAAACCGACAGTATTGGTTATATTGCTGCGTTTCCTATTCCGGAGGTAATACGCGGTATAAATGCATTTACGCTTGGCCTGCGCTCAGTAAAGCCTAATGCAAAAGTAAAAGTAGTGTGGGTTAATAGCTGGTTTGATCCGGGTAAAGAGCGAGAAGCTGCCGATAGCCTTATAGATCAAGGCGTTGATATTATAACTCAACATACTGATTCGCCTGCACCACTGCAAGCAGCTGAAGCCGCTGGTATTTACGCTATTGGCTACCACTCAGATATGAGCGGTTATGGTAAAAAAGCACATTTAACGGCGGCGGTTCATCATTGGGATGAATTTTACGCAGACCGTGTACAGCAGGTACTTGACGATAAATGGCAATCGCAAGATATATGGAAAGGTATAGGCTCAGGGATGACTCGCTTAGCGCCGCTAAGTAAAGACATTCCAAGTGATGTTGTGAGTGAAGTGAACGCGATTTCAGAGAAAATTGGTAAAGGTGAATTCCATCCATTTACTGGCCCTATAAAAAATCAGCAAGGTGAGCTGGTTATTGAGGCGGGTAAAACAATAGACGACAAAACGTTGTTGGGTATGGACTTTTATGTTGAGGGCGTTGAAGGGCAGCTTAAATAAGCCGTTAACGCAATAACAATGAGTTGGTCACTTAGACAAATACAGTGGCTAACTCGCAAAACGTAGAGGTTTATATGTCAATAAACACAAGCTCGTCTGACGATATTATATATGCGGTTGATGACACCCCAGGCGCGACCGAATCATTTTTTGCAGGCTTGCAACATGTACTAGCAAGCTTTGTTGGCATTATTACGCCCACGCTTATTATTGGTGGGGTGCTAGGCCTTGGCAGCGAAATACCTTATTTAATTAGTATGGCATTATTTGTATCTGGTGTGGGCACGGTTATACAAGCGCGGCGTGTTGGCCCGGTGGGGTCAGGATTGATATGTGTGCAAGGTACAAGCTTTGCCTTTTTAGGAACTATTTTAGCGACAGGCTTTACCGTTAAAGCAACGGGTGGCAATAATGACGAAGTCCTTGGCACTATATTTGCTGTGTGCTTTTTAGCCGCTTTTGTTGAAGTATTCATTAGTTTTTTTATTAGTAAATTAGGCAAAGTAATAAAGCCAGTAGTCACTGGTGTGGTGATTACCACTATTGGTATTTACCTAATTAAAGTAGGCATGACTGATATAGGCGGCGGGCAATGGTTACTTACTAATATGCCTGAAAAATTTGCTTCAACGAGTAACTTAATTGTTGGTTTTTCGGTTGTTGCTTTAGTAGTGCTGCTTAATGCCAGTAAAAATCAATGGGTAAGGCTAACGGCTGTCGTAGTTGCAATGATACTTGGCTGGCTACTAGCCTTTGTATTAGGTATCGCTAAATTCAAATTAGGTGAATTTGATTTAATTGCCATCCCACTGCCCTTTAAATACGGCTTTAATGTTGATTTTGGTGCACTCATAGCCTTTGGCTTTTTATACCTTATTACTGCAATTGAATCGACTGGTGATATTACTGCCAATTGTGCTGTTTCTAAGCTACCTGTTACAGGACCTAGTTACTTAGCACGTATTCGTGGTGGTATTTTAGGTGATGGTGTTAACTCGATGATTGCCGCCTTATTTAACACTTTTCCTAATACTACTTTTAGTCAGAACAACGGCGTTATTCAGCTAACCGGTGTTGCCAGCAGACATATAGGCCTGTGGATCGGCAGTATTTTAATCATTCTTGGTTTGTTTCCTGTGATTGGTGCTGTATTACAAAATATACCTAAACCTGTTTTGGGCGGTGCAACGCTTGTAATGTTTGGCACCGTTGCCGCCGCGGGCGTAAAAATACTCGCAAGCGAAAAAATAAATCGCAGAAGCCTACTTATTATTGCAGTGAGTTTAGGGCTCGGGCTAGGTGTTAGTTTTGTACCAGAGTTGTTTGCAAACGCACCTAAGTTAGTTACCGCTATATTTGGTAGCGCAGTGACGGTATCGGGTATCACCGCAATAATAATGACGTTGGTACTACCAGAGAATTACTCAGCAAGTACAGATCATCTTAACTAAACTAATAAAAATCATTAAAGGGATTAACAATGAAAATCAAAATAATAAAAAATATAGCGTTCGTAACTGCAATTACAATGTGCTCTACAGGTGTATCGGCTAAAGAGCTTTGGTCTGATTTTAGTATTACCGCAATGACCGGAGCCGACTACCTAGAGCCATTTTCAGGGGAGGAAGACGACAGAAGTGTGGTAACCATTGAGCATGCATCGGGCCATACTTGGGGCAGTACGTTCTTTTTTATGGATAGACTAAGTAACCCCGATGAAGTGTATGGGGAGCTAAACATAAACCCTACTCTTTACAAGCCGCAAGATAGCTTTGTTAAAGAGGTGTTTTTAGGCCTACAAACAGAGTATGGCTCGGGAGATACGAATCAAAATAACTATTTATTAGGGGGCGGTGTATCACTTGATGTACCTGGCTTTCAGTATTTTAATGTGGCTTATTATCGTCGTTTTCAAGATGAAATAGGTATAGAGCGTGAAGATAATAACCAAATAACAGTCACATGGGGCTATAACAAAGGTAACTTTAGATACGATGGCTTTTTAGATATTGTAGATAGCACCGACACAATGTTTGGTAAAAGTGAAGGTGGCTTTAACTTTACCTCACAGATTAAATACAATATTGCACCTATGCTCGGCTTAGATACAGGCCGCCTTGATGTGGGTATTGAGTATGTATATTGGAAAAATAAATTTGGTGTAGATGGTCAAACAGAGCACAACCCAAACCTGTTGGTTAAATGGCATTTTTAACAGCTAATTGAATGGTATTTAATTAATAATTAAAGGCTACTTTTTAGTAGCTTTTTTATTTGATAATCTTAAATAATTGAATGGCTTAAATTAGTTGTGTTAAATTACTTTTTAATAACACTATATGGATTTTGTTTTCATGGACTCTGAAATAGACTTTTCTACCTACACTTTAGATGAGCTTTACTCATCAGCGAGAGCTATCGATCGCGAAACCTACCCAGATCGAGCAAAAGAAATAGACGACTTAATTAAAACGCGAGAAGCACAGAGCCCATCTGAAAATGTTGTATCAAAACTAGCAGGAGAAAAAGCAACGCGCTCAGATAGGCTAGTGGCTGCTATTGTTGATGGCATTTTAGGTGTTGTTTGTTTTATTCCTGTATTCATGCTCGTATGGTTTGATAATTTAAGCCAACCAACACTTACTTTATCTGCAGGTTTGCTAGGTTATGGCATATTAAGCACGTTAGTGCTTCATGGTTACCTTATGTACCAACGCGGACAAACAATTGGTAAATCTTTAATGTCTATCCGTATTGAAAATTTAGATGGTACACAAGCAAGCTTTACTACAATTTACTTTAAACGCATGCTTTGTATGCAACTATTATCACTTGTCCCTTCGGTAGGTCAGTTTATAGCTGGTTTTGTTAATCCATTATTTATATTTGGAAAAGATAAACGATGTTTACATGATCATTTAGCGGGAACAAAAGTGAGTTATGTAGATTAATCAGGATATTAATTATGGCAGCTTTGCCCGGATTTAAGTTTGATTAGCAAAAGTTACAAAATGGCGTATTTCACTAAATTGGTAATATAATTAAAAAACCTTACCGATTTTTTTGACTAGTAACCAAGGATGATTATGAAAAACAACACACAGCTAATTTTAGCACTAGCGGCCTCTTTAATTTGTTACTCAACATATATTGTATTGATAGATAAACCTTTTAGTTTGCAAGCGTTTAACCTGTTTTTATTTCCCGTTATTTTATATTTTGTGTTTATTCGTTCGCGCAATGTTGAGCAAAGCCCGTTAAAGGCTGTACGCGTTGAGGGGCAAATATTATACGTTTATAAGCAAGTGTTTAATATTAACGATATTAACAAAGTTGTCATCGACAAAACTAAGAGGCACGGTGTATTTGCACTACCGTATAATCAAGTTGATGGTAAAACAACTGAGTTTATTTTCAATAAAGATGCGTTTGAATCTTTAAAATCCTACCTTTTACAAAACATTCCAAATGTAAAAATTATTGAATAAAGTAAAGAAGTAACAATGAATTTAAAGAGCATATATTATTCATTGGGTTTCTTACTGCGGCGAAAATCAATGAGGTGATAAATGAGAATATTTAGGAACACAAACGAGTTTGATAAACTGTCGAGGTGTTACGCATGTATTAAATGTGGTACTTGGGTGAGCATAAAAGCCCAAAACTGTATGCAGTGCCAGCATAGTTTTACCAATAATGATAAAAGCTCAATGCAAACACTCTATAATCAAAATAAAGAACAAAACTGGCAACATGCAATATTGCCTATTATTTTTGTAATATTGGTAATAGCTTTATTGTTCATTTAATTTTTGCTTAAAATTTAAAAGTGCTCGACTGCAACTCTGTAACAAAATCCCTCTGTACTTTAACGTGTAAAAACTACCCATAATTAAAATAATTACTCTTGTTAATCCTTCACTAAATATCACATAGCTAACGTTTTTTAATAAATTAAATAAGCTTATAAATTTCAGTCACTTAAATTGTTGGTTTATTTATATTTACTCAGTTTTTTGGCACGTAAGTTGATACAACTCCTAATAAACTTTAAAAAGGAATTACCATGACTGCTGAATACTTTATGGTACTAGGGTTACTCGGTGTTGCATTTTTTGCTGTTGCAGGGGCATTGCTTGGGTATGAAAAAAACATTAGTGGTTTTGGCGTAGTAGTGGTTGCAACCGTTACAGCACTAGGGGGCGGAACCCTCAGAGATATACTTTTAAACAAACCGGTATTTTGGATTGCCACTCCAGAGTATTTATATTCGACCTACGGGGCCATTATAGCAACAATTGCATTTATTCGATACTTACCGCGCGTTAATAACTACTACTTTTTATTGGTAGACGCTGTTGGTATGGCGCTATTTAATATTATGGGGATAGAGAAAGCACTCATTAATGGCTCCGGCATGGTGGTCGCGATTACCATGGGTATTACTACAGGCATATTTGGTGGTTTAATACGTGATGTAATTTGCCGTGAGGTGCCAACGGTTATGCGCAGCGAACCTTACGCCTCTGCGTGTTTAGCGGGTGGTGCAGTTTATGCCGCTTTATTTAGCCTTAATGTAGATTACATTTGGTGTATTTTAGGATCATTTTTCACGACTATCTTTTTAAGATTAGGCTCTTTGCATTGGGGTTGGCATTTAACTATTTTCAGAAAAAAAGACTTCAGAGATCAAAGCGACTAATTTTAGCTACGAGTAGCCCGCGTTTGCATGTAGTACTCGTAATTATTCTCATCAGTTATAGTAAAACCCAGCCGCTTATAAAGTCCTAATGCTGGGTTGTTTTTAAGCACAGTGAGTTTAATGGGTTTTGATTGCGCACTTGTAATAACTTGTTCAATAACAGCTCTCCCATACCCTTTATTTTGATGCAATGGATGTATTTGTAATTGCATTATTTCAATGTATTGAGCGTGCGTTTGGTATTTTAAAGTACCAATTTGTACCTCATTTATAACTATAAGGTGAGAGCAATCATATTGATCATCAAGCCTTAAAACATGCTGTTGATCAGTTAAAAATAACCCGGCATTTTCTAAGTGTTCAACCATAGTCAGTTTTCTGAGGCTTAATAAGTAGTCTCGGTCTGAATATGCTGCCTTTATGAATTTAAAAACCATAATGCTCCCTTCTAACAGCCCTAATGTTTATATTTTTAGGGCTGAAGCACTTGAACTTGTTCTAAACTCAAGTGCGCAGTATTAAATGTGCAAGCCAAACTAACAAAGGCAATACTACCAATACCCAAGTGCTTTCCACCAAAGCCCGCCAATAATTCCCCATACACTTAAATTAATAATACTCATTATAAGGCCCATTACCCACCAGTCTTTTAATGATACATAGCCTGAGCCAAACACGATAGGGGATGTGCCTGTTGCGTAATGCGTTAACGACATCATCAGTGATGAAGCGCCAGCTAACAGTAAACCTAAAAATAAAGGTGGAGCGCCAAGCGCTAAACCTGCGGCGTAAAATGCGGCAAACATAGCAGTAATATGTGCTGTGGTACTGGCAAAAAAGTAATGAGCATAAAAATACACAGCTACCAATATAATAGCCGATACAATCCAGTCAAAGCCCAATTGCGCAATGTTGCTCTCAACAAGCGTTGAAAACCACGTTACCAAACCTAGTTTATTTAAAAAAGTGGCCATCATTACTAATGCTGAAAACCAAACAACGGTATCCCACGCAGACTTTTCTTTAAGTACATCGTCCCAGCTTAATACACCCGTTACTAATAAAACCGACAAACCTAAAAAAGCCACTGCGGTAGTATTAACCGCGTACTCAGCTCCTAAAATCATTGCGGGTACGCCGGCCCATAAAACAAGCAGCATAGCAAAAACACCCACCATTATTTTTTCGCTATAACTCATTGGGCCCATTTCAGTTAATTTAGATTCTGCGTAGGTTTTAGCATCGGGTGTACTTTTCACTTCAGGTGGGTAAATGGCATAAACAACCAAAGGGACAAGGGCAATACATAGCAAACCAGGAACAAGCGCTGCCAGCGCCCATGTACTCCAAGTAATACTAATATTTGCACCGGTAGCATCAGCAATCAGCTTTACAATTAGAGGGTTTGGCGCAGTTGCCGTAATAAACATAGCTGATGTAATAGGGTTTATATGGTAGCTCACCAAAGCAAGGTAGTGCCCAATTTTACGAGATGTGCCTTCCTCAGGAGACGAGCCAAAGCTTGTTGCTATCGACTTCATAATTGGGTGAATAATAGCGCCGCCTCGCGCGGTATTACTTGGCGTCACAGGCGCTATAACAAGTTCAGACAGCGCGAGTGCATAGCCAATACCAATAGTTTTTTTACCAAAAAAAGAAATGAAATTATAGCCAATACGATTACCTAAACCGGTTTTAGCTAAACCCCGAGAAATAATAATAGCAATACCAATCAGCCAAATTAATGAATTAGAAAAGCCACTTAATGCATCTTTAATAGCGCCAGATGGGCTGTCATTAGTTACGCCCGTTAATGCAACAGAGGTAATAGCTAAAATAGCAATGGCGCCGATAGGCATTGCTTTACCAATAATGGCAACTACAGTACCAATAAATAAAGCGAGCAAATGCCATGCGTTTTCGGTAACACCTTGCGGAGGCGGTACAGCAAACCAAAGTAATAAAACAATGGCTATAGAAATCAGTCCAGAGGTAACTCGAATATCACTACCTTTCATTAAAAATGTCCCTAAGTTTTAGAAATGCATGCATTCAGTGTATTGAAAAGGCAACGTTATTCTACTTCATTTAATAATAAAAAAAATGACACACATCATATGAAAATTAAACTTATTTAATTTTATTAATAAAGAGGTAATAAACCATAAACTAAATGAATAATTAAGTTACCCGATGAGAGCTTACGTTGTGCTTAATCAACTCTTATTTTTTAAGAGTTAGCTTGAATTGTTTTATAGGTTCGTAAGGTCTTTGTAAGTCTTAACGAATACTTGGAAATACAATGAACTTAAAACTAACCAACAACGTGATTACTTTTTTATTAGCGAGTAGCTTTTTGTTACTTGGCTTATCGTTTGCGTTAGGGGCAAACCCTAATACGTTAACGGCTACGTTTAGTTTTTACGGCGTTGATTCACTAATGTCTGTATCTGCGTTAGGTTTAATTAGTGGCTCCTTTATGATTGCCTTAGCGTTTGCCACCGTGATCGCTCGCCTTAAACTAATGAAACCTACGCCAGCACTTTTACTTGCAGCAATTATAAGTTTGGTTGCATTACTTACCTTGTTTGCCAGTAACCGTTGGATGGCGCAACTTGGTGGCTTTCCAATCATTGGTAGTGGGCAGGGCATAATTAAATACTTTGCAGTAGTGCCTTTGTATTTGTTTTTGTTTTATAAAGACAAACTTACCGACAAACAACACGTACTTTTAAACTTTATACCGGTTGCTATGGTTTTACTGTGGATCGGCGGCATGAAGTTTTACGAGTTTGAAGCAAAAGGCATTGTAAGTTTAGTAGAAACCTCACCGTTTATGTCGTGGTTATACACGGTATTTAGCGTACAAGGTGCATCTAACGTGATTGGCGGGTTTGATGTATTATTTGCTGTGTTATTGGGCTTAGGGCTATTTTTAAATAATAAAAAGCTAATTATTGTAAGTGGCTTAGCGTGTTTAAGCGTATTTATGATGACCCAAACGTTCTTAATTACCGCAACCGGTGCATTTAGTTCTTCCACTTTATTGGAACGCTTAGGGCAGTTTGTAATTAAAGATCTTTGGTATATAGCCAACCTTGTTGTTATTGCTTTTTTAATGGTTTTTAAACCGACTAAATAACATATAAAGAGGACGTTATGATTAGTTGCAACCAATACGACTACATCGAAATTGCCTGTATGCACCATTTAAGCATTGAGCTTATATTAAAAAATGGCGATGGTGTATGTGGCGTAGCAACTGACACAAAGCGCAATGCTAATAGAGACGAATGCATAGTTGTTAGCGTAAATAGCGAGTTGCAACTCATTGTGCTAACTACAATCAGCGTACTTAAAGCGCGAGAGAAAAACCCATACTTTGACCATGTGAATTTTGAAAAAAGTGAGAATGATACCCATTCTAACTTTTCCAGTAACCCCTCAAAAATGCCAATTAAAACAACATAAAACAATTTTACTCTACGTAAAAACACAGCAATCGATTGAACCTAAATATGAACTCAGCTATGGTTTGTTTATCAATAAAAACAAATAAAAAAACGAGTTAATCTACAGGCTCGTTATGCATTAAGGAGAGTCAGTGCGCATATTTTTTATATTGTTAATTGTCTCTTTAACGTCATGTAGTAAAAACATTGATTCAGCTTTGACCGATAAAGAGCTTGAGACCAAATTCTCTGAGCACAAACTGCAATACACTCAGCTACGCGAAATGATCACTGATGACTCAAAGTTTCTCCAAAAATTTAAGGTTGGAAATGATCGCTTAGGTGAATATCAGTTATATGATAAGGGATGGGCAAAGCAATATGGCTATTATGTATCATTCGTGCGTATTTTATCAGAGTATAAGCTTACGCAAACACGATACCTTGAATATTTAAATCTGTTATCGGTCGTTGGAGCTTCAGAAATAGAACTATATAAAGGTAATGTTTTTGTTACATTATCGTCTTCTGGTTTTGTTTTCGGCGGTTGTCTAAGTCAGATTATTTACAGCCCGAATAATTTAAAACTTGAAAGACCATCGTGGGCGCAAGTTTATTACCAAGCAAAACTCACTGACAATTGGGGCGGTGAAACCAAGTGCAATTAATGCATAAGAAGCTGTTAAACAAGGACAAATTACAGTTGGCTTTTTTTTCGTGCCTCACTTATTTTAGCTAACTGCAATTTGCCGCTTAAAACGGCGTTTATATGACTAGGGATGTTCCGTGCTAAAAAAATTATTGTGGAGTTTCTTCATATTGGTTGTTCTTGTTATGGGAATGCTTTGGTATGAAACTTCAAGCTATATGTTCCCTTGGCGAGTAAATGACTCTATTAAGCACACTTTATCTTGAGGTGGACTAGCAGGTTTACCTGAAAATATTAAAGACTTTAATATAGAAATGTATGGCGGTGGATTCAATCGAACATATGATATGGAGTTTACTAGTACTGAGACAAATCTCAAAAATTGGATAAGTAACTCAAAACGGTTAAAGGATAACAACCCAATATCTATAACAGAGTTTATTAGTGAATATGAAATATACCCTGGAGAAGAGAACGCTGTAGGTGGCTGGGTTCAAATAAATTGGCAAACCTACAAGGTTAAAGTTCATATATTGTGGTCATAATTTAAAACGTAAAAGTCATATAACAACACGCCCTGAGGTGGACAGCAAGCGCAAAAGCTTACTTTCCACCGCAAACTTTAACAGCGGTGATCCCTTACTTTTTAATGCAGTTAAGTAAGTTGATTCATCGTAGGGCGTATGTGTTTTCCAGCACCTAAATAGGATTCGTATCTACTTAAATGCCAATGATTTGATGATGGTATTATGAGGTTTTCCTTTGACTTCTTGCTGCCAACTATCGTGGTCAATTAACGGTGCTTTAGCCTAAAATAAATAACGCACAGGTAATCCAGCTCATCCTAGAAAGAATAAAAAAGGTACCCACACTAAATTTTTCAGTAATACTTTCCAAAATGCCAATTAAAACAACATCAAACAGCCAAGTCTGCTTGAGCAAGTATTACCGACTGAAATGGGATTAATGCAATCATTAGGTGAATCCAAAACGCTGATTATAATGTTGGTGGTATTTTTAACTTTATCCGGCGGGTTAGGTTTGTTTTTATTAAAAATTTCTACGTGAGGTTAGTGGTATAAACCACTTACAAGCGACTACTAACTGTTTGCTTAGTTCTCTTTGCTACACATTACTACAAGTTATTATCAGCCCCTTATGCGGGCGTTTAGATTGTAGAATTACTCTTTTTAAGAAAACAGCCTGTTTAATGGGTAATACATTTATTACATATTGTATTAAAATGCTTAGAGTTAATTAAGAAACTCATTATTTAATTGAATTTGGCTATTAGGAGTTATTCTACAGTCTCGTTGTATGCCCTTACCTTTTTTTAAATTGGGGGGTGTATATTAAATGGGGGGGGTTGTAAGTGCAGGATGTACGGTGTAAACTCCATTTATCGTTAATTGGAGGGCATTATGGTTTTAAAAAAACATGCAAATAGAAAAAACTTATCTGAATCTGAATTTAGAGAGTTATCAGAAAAAATGATAAATTCCTCAAGGTTGTTTACAGATCTTGAATTTAGGCTGAGAGATAGCAATAAAGCTAAATTTGTGCGTAGTGACCGATTGGTTAAGTTTAATTCAAGTATTTTTAAAGAGATAAAGTCATCAGCTAAAGCGAATGATTCCCTCACTGTTTCTAGCTTAATTTCTGATTGTATTATTCCCTCACTTTCCGTTGATTTAAAATTAAAAAAATGGAAAATGGTTTTATTTGACACTCGATCAAATACCATCATCGATGGTGGTAAAGAAATTTTTTCTTTGCAAAGACCTTTACCAAAAATTAGAGCAAATAAACTAACAGGTGATGAGCGCTATGAAATTAGTGAAGTGCAGAGTATTGCTAGTTCTCAAATTAACGAATCTGAGCATTTATCGTGGGAACCAGAAAGAACAGTTTGCCAAGGCTACGTGCAGGCTCTTATGGCTAAATATGGTTACGAACAACTAGTTTCAGCGGTGAAATCAGCAAAAAAAGAATTATCTTGTTGAATAACGAACATATAACAACACGCCCTGAGGTGGACAGCAAGCGCTAAAGCTCACTTTCCACCGCAAATTTTAATTGGGGGGATCCCTTACTTTTTAATGCAGTTAAGTAAGTTGATTCATCGTAGGGCGTATGTGTTTTCCAGGACCTAAATAGGATTTGTATTTACTTAAATGCCAATGATTTGATGATGGTATTATGAGGTTTTCCTTTGACTTTTTGCTGCCAACTATCGTGGTCAATTAACGATGCTTTAGCCCCAAATAAATAACGCACAGATAATCCTGCTCATTCTACAAAGAGTAAAAAAGACAACCATACCAAATTTCCAGTAATACTTTCCAAAACGCCAATTAAAACAAAATCAAACACTTCTTTATATTCTGCGTAAAAGTACAGTAATCGATTGAACCAAAATAGGAACTCAGCTATGGTTTATTTATCAATAAAAACAAATAAAAAACGAGTTAATCTACAGGTTCGTTATATAACTACGTGAGGAGAGATGATGAACAAGGAAACTATAGGGAAATACGTCGCAGTTTTGGGATTATTGCTTTTCTGGGCACCACTTTGGGGAATTGTTGATTCGTATTTAATTATGTCATCTTCATTTCAAGAGATAACGCTGTTTGGAAATAATGAACCTAAAATATCACAAGAAGAAATGTCATCAACAGCTTTGTCTACAATAACAGGGTTCATCTTATTTTTAGTTGCGCTTTGCTTTTTAACATTTTCCGTTGTGGGCTTAAACTATCGAACTGAGTGGCTTTTTTGGGCACTAATGATATATTCAACATTGTTACTCTTCATGTTCCCTGTTGGTACAGTGCTAGGAGTAACTCTGATGGCAGCGCTAGTTTTGAACAGGAAAAAATTTGGACTTGACGGTGACGTTACATAATAAAACCATTTACGAAATAAGTTAGGATGACACCCATTCTAACTTTACGGAAATAATTAATGATAGCAGTGAGTTAGGTTGAATCCATGAAAGTGTATCACGCAAAAAAGCTGAGCTACGTTGACAAGATGAAAGTAGTAATAGGTAACCCGATAGACGACAACAATTTTTATTAAAAAATGTTAAACAACTCGGCTTTGTTAAGTCTGCTTTCCTTTAAATAAAAATCGGAATAATACGGTCAATAAAGATATGAATAAATTGACCTTACAGGGTAAAACGAATGTGAATGCCTTTATTTTACGCAATGGCAACTGTATTGCCCTGTTCATAATATAGAAAAGCTGCAAAACACGATGTACTGAAAAGGGAAAGCCCTTTTAACCTAAAATAAAGACACTCAAGCACTCGTAACTCATTCCAAAACGCCAATTAAAACAACAGCTAACTCTTTTTATATTCCACGTGAAATACAGTAAAAGATTGAACCAAAATAGGAACTCAGCTATGGTTTGTTTATCAATAAAAACAAATAAAAAACGAGTTAATTTACAAGCTCGTTAGCAGTATTAGTTATATGGAATGTGTATTATGGATAGAGGTCAAAAAAACAAAATTAAACAGCCAAGTCTGCTTGAGCAAGTATTACCGACTGAAATGGGATTAATGCAATCATTAGGTGAATCCAAAACGCTGATTATAATGTTGGTGGTATTTTTAACTTTATTCGGCGGGTTAGGTTTGTTTTTATTAAAAATTTCTACGTGAGGTTAGTGGTATAAACTACTAACAAGCGACTACTAACTGTTTGCTTAGTTCTTTTTGCTACACATTACGACAAGTTATTATCAGCCCCTCATGTAAGCATTGAGATTGTAGAATTACTTTTTTAAGAAAACAGCCATTTTTAATGGGTAATACATTTATTACACATTGCATTAAAATGCTTAGAGTTAATTAAAGAAACTAATTAATTGAATTTGGCTATAGGAGTTATTCTGCAGCCTCGTTTTATTACTAAAGGATTATCGTGAAATACTCTAGGATTGTACTCTTTTCATTAGGCTTGTATTTATTGCTAGTTGCTTTATCAACAATAGCAACAAAGATTGTTGGCTTTGATGAGATGACTCAAAGTACCTCATTAGCTTTTACTTATTACGTCCTCGGATTTGTAACCTTTTTAATCGTGTATTTTTACTTAGGCTATAAGCAAACAGTGAGTCCCTATAAACAAGCCTTTTTAGTTATGGCGGTTTATTGGTTTATTAATCTAAGTGTCGGTGCCTTACTATACATTTTATTAGAGATATCAATGGAGCCTTTAGTATATTTGGTTTCGGCTTTGCTGCATGTTATTGCTGTTTTATTAGGGACGTTACTTGGGGTTCAATTACGTAGTAAAATAATTAAGCATAATAAAAAATCGTAAAGCAGAACATAAACAGCTGGTTTTTGCTTTTTTCACCCTAACCTTAGATAACAACTTTATGGCCTATTTATTCGGCATAAGTAAAAAGGAATTTGAATTTGCTATTTGATTGGTTTAGCTCTGAAAAGCCGAATGTTTATTTTAGATCGTTAGCTGTGGCTAATAACAGCCATTTTTCTAAAATAGAGTCGTTTTTTTATATAACGGGGGATTCCCTACAAGATCATATGCACAAGAAGCTTGAAGATATTTTTTGTCTTCACAGTATTTCGTCTATTAAAGAGCCTAAAAAATCAGATATTGGTTTAGATGTTGTTATAGTTACTTTGCATGGTGGTGATGCATTCACTATAGATTTTGATACAGCTATTATTCCGCTATTTTGGCGACCAAAAGTTAAGTTAGTATCGCGCTTGTATAACATTAAACACAATAAGACGATTAAAACGTTCAGCGTTTCTAAATCTGTTACGTGGCGTCAATTTATTGCTAAAAAATTTAGCTTAAGAGGTTTTTTTCGTTGGGGTCCTTTGTATCATAACGAAGACATGGAAATACTGTTGTATAAAGCATGCTACGAGTTATTAAATAAAATGCGAAAAGCGATTTAACCAGTAGCGGATAAGAATAATTAAAATAAGATAAAAATACATTTTGCTCTTGGTGAGCATCATTACAAACAAAATTACTAATCATAAAAGGATTTAAGAATGAAAAAATTTATATACGCAGCTGCAGCTATTTTATTGCCTACCATTCTTGGGGTTTTATTTGGTGGCATTATAAGCGAGAAAAGTGGTTTTTTAGAAAGCTTTAAAGCATACGGTTTTATTTGCTTACCTATAGCTGCGGTAACCTATTTTGCAGGTTTACGTGCAAACCAAGGTAAAGCTAAATATGAAGTTAGCAATAAATTGACCAAGAACAAAAAGTAGTTCGCTTTGCTGCCACAATGCTTATTTTTACAAATATATTTTGCCTATTTAAGGCAGCACTAGATATAAAAATACAAGGATGCATAATTGAATTATTTAAATTGGTTACAAAAGACATACCCAGAGCTAAATGAGATATCAAATGAAACTATTAACTCTCATATCGACAAAGCAAAGTCTGATACAGAGCTTTTTAGGGAATTCATTAAAGTATTAGGTAGCTTATTTTTTATTATCCCGTTTAACTTATACCTTTATATTTCGGGTATTCAGGCATCTAACAGCTCTTTATATTGGTTGTTGGTTGTGGCTTCAATTGCTGTTGGTGGTTTTATCGGGCTTTATTGCGAGCAAAAGGTCATTAAAAAACGTCTTAAAAAAATAATACAGTTAAAGGCGTTTTAAATGACTAATGATGAAGTGGTTTCAAAGCTACGCAGTGCAAAAGTTAAAGTTGTACTTTATGTCTCGGGCTTATTTTTACTTTTGACCTATGTTGATTTTTACTTGGCCGCCACTTCAGAAAAAACAACACAAAGTATGCTATCAAGTTCACCGTTCTCCATTATTATTTTTGTTTGCCTACAATTAGCGATAATGCTTATTTTTACTTATTTGGAGAAAATCCTTATTGGTATAAATCAAACAAAAGATAATGCCGATATATTGAATTGAGATGACAGGCTTTTGGATTATTACCAGAGCCGTTTTTGAAAATTTATGCATAACTGAGTTACCGATTGAACCAAAATAGGAACTTAGCTATGGTTTGTTTATTAATAAAAACAAATAAAAAACGGGTTAACCTAGAGACTTGTTATATTTTTATTCAATTTCGGAGTCACTTTGAAAAATAGTCATTATCAAATTCTAAAATATATTTATGACAATGATGATGCGGGTATTAAAGAAATATCATCAATTATGATTCGTACACATAATGACCATCGTGATTTTTACTCACTCGCTGCCTTGTTGGACTCTGAATATATCGGCTTTACAGGGCCTGTATACTTTGATAACAATGGTAAACTTGAAACTTATAAGCAAGTTAGAATGTTTCAGGCATATTCTCAGGGAGATGGAAGTCAAACATATGATGGGGTAACTATCATGGGTAACAAAGATGATTCATATTTATATATTGGCTCTAAATCAATCGAGTATTTTAATACAAGAAATGAGACTAGAAAAGGTTGGTATTTAGTCGCTGCATTAGCATTAGTTACATCAATAATTTCAGGTGTTATTGTTAGTGCATTAACCAATGGCTGATTTGCATATAAAATATAACAACATGCCCTGAGGTGGACGACTAGTAAAATTCAGCTATTAATTGCAAATTTTAAAAGTAGTGAGCCTCTTCATTTTCACCACCTAAATACAACCCCTATTCATTTGAATACCAGCGATCTGATAATCAATTGCGCTATCCCCACTTATTTTCACTTCAGCGATATCATCAAACGCGCCGCACCAAAACAAATTAACTAAGAGACAAATAACAATACTTTAGTAAACGCTAGTTCATATTACGTCACGTAATATCCATACAGAACTTTAAGTTAAACATACGTTCGTGCAGCGTTCCCATTTTTATTTGACTCAATTTATTGGACATTCTTTTTATGAAATTAAAGTTATTTATCGCAATTATTTTTAGCACTTCGATGTCGTCTTACGCGACAGAAGCAGTAGATCAAACGGAGTTTTCATTCGAAGACTTAAAAGCGCTGGCAAAAGCCTCAGCCGAAAAGCCCTATACGCCAACTAAGGTGCCAGCGCCGAAGTTAATTGATAAAATTACGTATGACGAACACTGGAAAATACGCTTTAAAGAAGATGAAACCTTATACCCAAGTGGAAAAAAGGCGCCCGTACAATTATTTTACCCTGGGCGATATTTTCCTGAGCCAGTAAGTATTTACATCAGAGATGATAAAAATCAGGTTCAAAACATACCTTTTAGTAATGACGTTTTTGATATGCCTGATGATAGCCCAGCTCACGACCTCCCTGAAGGATTTGGATTTGCAGGCTTTAGAATAATGCGGCCAGATATGAAACCAGATTGGATATCTTTTTTAGGCGCGTCTTATTTTCGTACCGACGGGCCAGAGGGGCAATATGGACTGTCGGCTCGAGGTATCGCGATTAATACGGGTATGAATCAGCCAGAAGAATTTCCGCGTTTTTCTGCATTTTGGATTGGTCCTGCAGAGAAAAAAGGTGAAAGTGTGTCTGTTTGGGCATTGCTTGAAGGGCCTTCTATCACTGGTGCTTATCGATTTGGTTTAAGCAAAGATAACAAAGAAGCTAAAGGCCACATCACCTCTGTAACGGCTAATTTGTATATGCGCGCCGATGTTGAACGCTTAGGCGTAGCACCGCTAACCAGTATGTATTGGTACTCACAAAAAGATAAAACAACTGCCAAAGATTGGCGCCCAGAAATTCACGACAGCGATGGCCTGGCGATTCACACCGGATCGGGTCAATACGTTTGGCGCCCATTAAATAATCCTCAGTCGGTTTCGACCAATAGCTTTATTGATGAGAACCCAAAAGGGTTTGGCTTAATTCAAAGAGATCGTGACTTTAATAACTACCAAGACGATGGCGTATTTTATAATAAGCGCTCATCAGCGTGGATAAAACCTACTGGTGACTGGGGAAAAGGGGCAGTTCAGTTAATAGAGATTCCAACAAAAGATGAAACGTTTGACAACATTGTTGCCTATTGGGTGCCCGAAAAAGAGGCGCGTAAAGGTGATGAGTTTACATTTTCTTATGATATTGAGTGGCGTCCACTCGATCCAAAATCAAAAACACTTGCAAGCGTTGTTAATACTCGCCAAGGCTTAGGCGGAATTCCTGGCCAGCCTATTCCTGAAGGCGTTAACAAAATGGTGATTGATTTTGAAGGCCCTGTATTTAAAGGCTTAGATAACAAAAGTGGTATAAAGCCGATTGTTGAAGCCAGCAACGGTGAAATACTAGAGCCTATTGGGGTTTATCCGGTAGTTGGTACAAACCAATGGCGATTAGCATTTGACTACAAACAAGCTAACAATAATCCGGTAAACATACGCGCGTATTTAGTTGATAAAAATGATGAAGCTATAACTGAGACATGGGTAAGTGATGCAAAGGTAACGATTAAATAAGCATTAAAGTAAAACGGGTGGCTATATTTTGATTTGGTAGGCAATTATAGCAACTAAGACGTTTGTTTAATCGGATGCTAGAGTAAAGGATAGCTAAAGTAGTTATTAAGCAGTAGTTAGCTACTTTGCTATACTTTATATAACAGGGTAAACGATTGAATCAAAATAGGAAGTCGGCTATGATTTATTAATTATAAAGCGCATAAACTCGCCGGCTTGCTATATTTACTTCTCTTCAAGGACAATTTATGAAAAAACTAGTTTTAATTTTGGCTCTATTTTCAGCAAATGTATCTGCTTGGGTGCAGTCAGGTAATACAACAATTAAGGAGTTTGTTCAATGGGAAGCTAGAGATGGTTCTGGCTACGCACTTCTAATATTAGAGAATGACATACTCTGCCATATCCCTTTAAAAGAAAAAGAACTATATTCTCTCGCTTTATCATTATATATGTCAAAAAAAACATTCAACGTGCATTGCCATGATGCTGTAGTTAATCTTGGTGGATACAATTCTCACAAAATACATAGGCTCAATGCAGTCCAATAGTAAAAAATACTCAAACACCAATTAAAACAACATTTTTTAATATTTTGTGTGCAGATACAGTAAATGATTTAATCAAAAAAAGAATCTGGCTATGGTTTATTTCTTAATATCAATACATTAAAAACGAGTTCATTTACAGGTCCGTTAAAAAGGAGCTCTAAATGTTAGATTTAAGACCTAATTGTGAATGTTGTGATAAGAATCTACCTGCACAGTCCACTGAGGCTTTTATTTGTTCATTTGAATGCACGTTTTGTTCTGGCTGTGCTCAAATGCTGTTAAATAACGTGTGCCCAAACTGCTCAGGTAATTTGGTTCAGCGGCCAATTCGTCCTTTGGCTGCACTAAAAAATTACCCAGCATCGACTAAGCGGGTATTAAAAGAAAGTGTTTGTGCGCAAAACACATAAGAACATAAAGTATAGTAATTACATTTTCTGGGTATGGAGATCTGATGAGAAAATCCTTTGAATTTACTGTTAAGTCAATCAAAGTTAAAATAATTAACGCTTGGTTTAGTGGTGCTAAATTATATGTAAATGGTGACTTACGAGATACTGACAAAACTTTGTTCGCTTTTAGGAATAATACTTTACTATCTGCAAATTTAGGTGAGTTGGGTGTTCTCGAAATCAAGCCATTATCGGGGCTAATTACCGTTGAAATGGATGCATATTTGGTCAATGGTACAAACATTCAACATGTATATAGCTCACATAAACGCCTTAGCCTAAAAGAGCAAAGGGTAGCTCGATAAAGCTACTTTAAATAACGTATATTCCTGCGTTTTCCTGCATTTACCAGCCTTCAGTAATAACCTCCAAATGGCTTTGAGGAGGTTTAAGCCCCTAAGCATACCAAGTTAATATACTTGGTTTACTCGATTACCTTAAAATCACTCACACTCTTTCACGTAAAGTAAAAGCGCGCTGTACATTACACTGAGTGCTTTTGTTACATCTTTGTCGATAACAGCCTCTGCTGGGTGATGGCTTATACCGCCAGGGCTGCGTATAAACAACATTCCAACGGGGCAAATAGGAGCGATTGCCATTGCATCGTGTCCAGCGCCTGAGGCAAGTGAAGGTGATGCTTGGTTATTGAGTTTACATGCGCTTGAGAACAAATGCTGGATAGTGGTGTCGCACGCTACGGCATCGGCGGCATGCGTCCATTGCCAATCAAGCGTTAAATTACGTTTGCTTGCTATAGATTGTGCGCTGCTTTGTATGGCGCTTAGTAAGTTAGCGAGATCGGTGTCGCTTTGTGCGCGTGCGTCTAGGCTTATGGTTGTTTTACCGGCAATCACGTTTGTAGCACCGGGGCGAGATTGTATTTGCCCCACGGTGGCAACTTCGCCATTTTTAGCATTGTTTGCTAGTTTTTCGATTTCGGTTACTAGTTCGGCGCAACCAGCTAGGGAATCCTGACGTAAGTTCATAGGGGTTGTACCCGCATGACCGCTTTGGCCTGTTAGGGTAAGCATGGCGCGTTTTGCCCCTGCAATAGCCGTTACAACGCCTAACGCCTGATTAACCGATTCGAGCACCGGACCTTGTTCAATATGAGTTTCCCAGTAACCTAGTAATTCGTTTTTGTTTAGTGCGGCCTTTGCGTAGTCGTTAGGGTTTAGGCCAAAGTCGAGCATGGCTTGGCGCATAGTTATGCCGTTTGTGTCTTCAATGTTTAGCCACTGTGGATCAAATTCGTTAGCGAGGGCTTTTGAGCCAATTAAAGTTGTGGCA
Organism: Pseudoalteromonas sp. EB27; assembly: GCF_001974875.1. Taxonomy (GTDB): domain Bacteria; phylum Pseudomonadota; class Gammaproteobacteria; order Enterobacterales; family Alteromonadaceae; genus Pseudoalteromonas. The sequence goes on along the minus strand of NZ_MTQD01000004.1, from coordinate 152,317 downwards.
AAGCGGGTGCCTTCTTCATCGCAAAAGCCCACTACATCTAAATGAAAGGGCAGGTCGAGCTTTAACTTATGTGCAAGCGCTGCAATTTCTATCCCCAGCAGTACACCTAAAATACCATCAAACGCACCTGCGTTTGGTACTGTGTCGAGGTGCGATCCTATAATTAAACGTTTAGCATGTGGGTTTGATGATTTTAGTCGCCCCCAAAGGTTGCCCACTTCGTCTTGCCACGATTGCATGCCTGCCTCAACCATCCACGATGCAGTAACAGCGTTACACTCTTTGTGCTCTTTTGATAAGTACACGCGGTGAATACCGCCTTGCATTTGCGATAGTGCGCTGAGGGTTTTACAGCGAGATAAAGCGCGTGTTGCGTATTCATCAGCAAGTTCTTTATCTAATAAAGGGCTGTGTTGTGGGCTTACAATCGTCATGCTAAATCCTTTTTTTATTTATAGTGAGCAAGGGCGGCAATAGCGGCTTCGCCTTTAGGGCCTTTGTAACCGTTGGCATGTAAGCAAGCGTCTAAGCTTGCGAGTGTTTGTAATACAGCATCTTTGCGGGCGTTGTAGCCCATAGTGCCAATACGCCAAATTTTGCCATGCAGCGGGCCAAACGAGGTGCCAATTTCTATTCCGAAATCGGTTAGCATTTGTCCGCGTACGTGATCGGCATTAATGCCCTCGGGTATATACACACCCAGTACGTTGTTCATTTTATGTGTTAAATCACCAAATACATTTAAGCCGAGCGCTTGAATGCCTGTTAGCATGGCATCGCCATGTAATTTGTGGCGCGCTACGCAGTTATCCACGCCTTCTTCAATAACAATGCGAGCACATTCTGAGGCGCAATACAGCATGCTGGTGGCTTCGGTGTGGTGGTTAAGGCGCTCTTCGCCCCAGTAATTCATGATCATACCTAAATCAAAGTAGTTTGAGCGTACAAATGGCTCTGTGCCGTCGGTATGATCGGCAGTGCGAATACCTGCTTCTACCTTTTTACGTTTTTGGATCCACTCGGCGCACTTGTCACTGAGTGTTAAAGGTGCTGAACCAGACGGTCCGCCTAAACATTTTTGCAGACCAACCGAAAGTGCATCGAGTTTCCATTCATCGGCAGGAAGTTCGTTACCCACAATGGATGCGGTGGCATCGCAATAAAATAGTACATCGTGCTTTTGGCAAATATCGCCAATATGCTCAAGAGGTTGGTTCATGGTGGTGGATGTATCGCCTTGTACCATGGCAAGCACATGGGGTTTTACATCAACAATGGCTTTTTCGATTTGTTCAGGGGTAAATACTTCGCCCCACGGTACTTCTATTGTGTGCACCTTTGCGCCAACGCGTTCTGCAATTTCAGCCAGTAAATGCCCAAAACGCCCCATAATTGGCACCAATACTTTATCGCCAGGGCGCAAAATAGAGCACAGTACGGCTTCAATCCCAGCGCGCGATGTGCCATCTATTAGCATGGTCCATTCGTTTTTAGTTTTAAATATTTCGCGGTAACGCGCCATAGTTTCGTTCATAAAACCGGTCATTACTGGGTCGTATTGACCGATAAGCTGCGCCGACATAGCACGTAAAACACGAGGGTCGGCATTAATTGGACCTGGTCCCATTAATAAACGCTGTGGTGGGTTTAAGGTTTGAATTTGCGTGTTGCTAAACATTTTTTAGGCTCCCAGAGTCTGAATGAGCATGCGAATACCCGTTATCATTAAGACAACGGCAAAAGCGCGTTTTAGTTGTTTTTGATCCAGCTTACTACCAATTTTTACGCCAATAGGCGCAAATAAAATAGTTAGCGGAATAATAAGAAAAAAGGCAGGGAGGTTAACTAACCCCCACGTACCTAGGGGAGCATCGGTTGGCGTTGTGCCAATACTTAATAAGGTAATTACGCCAGGTAGCGCAATCAATAAGCCAAAAACGGCCGCAGTACCTACTGCAACGTGGGCACGTACATTAAATGCGTTAAGCATAGGTACGCCAATAGTACCGCCGCCTATGCCAATCATTACTGATAAACCACCTACAATGCTTGCCATAACGCCTTGACCAAATTTACCTGGCAGTTGGTTTACAAGCGCGGGTGCGCCGGCTCTAAATAACATGTTTAAACTGACTAAAATAGCAATGCAGGCAAACATGAGCACTAATGCGTTACCGCGAACGGTATGAGCAATAATACTACCGACTACCGCCATAACTAATATAAACGGTGCCCAGTATTTTATTAGCGCAAGGTCAATATTGCCTTTGCTATGATGCGAGCGAATAGATGAAAGCGAAGTAGGTACTATGGTTGCAAGTGATGTAGCTGTGGCTATCATCATTGCCGACTCTGGGCTTACGCCAAAGCCTTGCAGTAAAAAATACAGCACAGGTACGATAACAATACCCCCGCCTACACCAAAAAGTCCTGCTAAAATTCCGGCAAAAATACCGGTTGCTATTAAGGCTACTACTATTGGCCATTGGTTTATTATTTCTGACATTGTGTTCCTGCTGTAGTTACGGTTGCACGTCCATCTGAACGAGGATCTGTTGCTGCTTCAAGGCTTGTAGGTGTATCTAAAATAGCCCCAGCGTGCCCCATCATTTCGTTATTATTATCAACGCTTACCCAATCGTGGTCACGTTGATTTAATTCATGTTCTATATGAAAAACTAACCCTTTTTCAATTTTTAAATTTGTACTTGTATCACCCCATGTGCGCCCAAGTAACCAACGAGGGTCGCTAATGGCTTGGTTTATTGATTTATTTCGCCATGCGTAGCCTGCAAAAACAGCGGCTTGGGTTTGTGGTTGCCCTTCACCGCCCATAGTGCCGTAGGCAAGGCGACGACCATCGCTAAACTTTGCCATTGCTGGGTTAAGTGTATGAGCCGGCTTTTTATTTGGCGCAAGGGCGTTAATATTGTTATCCGCATCAATACCTTCATTGTTTAAACTAAAGCTTAAACCACGGTTATTCCACACAAAACCGCCTTCGCTCATTAATATTCCGCTGCCAAATTCCCAATAAATACTTTGAATAAAGCTGACTAATTGGCCGTTTTTATCTCTAGCTGCCATCCACACGGTATCGCCAGGCTCTGCGCTAAAAGGCCATTTTTTGGCTTTGGTCATATCAATATTATTAGCAAGTTGGCTTAAGCGATTATCGGTTAGTGCGTTTTTATAACCGTCTCCTAATACTTCAGGGTCAGCCCAAAGAGTAGGGCGATGGGTAAAGCTTTGTTTGGTTGCCTCAACAATTAAATGCATCCAGTCGGCATCGGTTTTAGCTTTGTGTTTTAGTTTATTTACGGCACCAATTATTTGCAGTGAATGCACGCCTTGTGTTGGTGCGGGTAAGTTATAGCAATCAATACCTGATAAGTTTGCATTTAGCGCAGTAACGACCTCGGCTTTAGTATTTGCAATATCACTTACGGTAATTGAGCTACCTGCTTTTGCTAAGTCGGCGGCAAATGAGTTAGCAAGTGCACCTTCATAAAATGCGTTTAAACCCTGTTTTGCTAAGTGTTCAAATGTTGCTGCAAGTTTAGGGTTTTTAAAATGCTGACCTGCTTGCAAGGGCTTACCATTGGGTATATAGAGGCTTTTAAACGCGTCATTGGTATTATTTGCAGCAGCTAGCTTTTCGCAGCCTGCTTGCAAGCTTTTTGTAACGGTAAAGCCCTCGCGAGCAAGTGCAATGGCGGGCGCTAAAATTTTTGACAGTGGCAGTGCTGCGTGTTCATCTAGCTCAAGGGCTTTTTGCCAACCGCGTATTGTACCCGCTTGAGTCAATGCGCTTAGTCCGCCGCGCTCTGGTATTTGTGTGAGCGTGTTATAAGCACTTGTATTACTTGCAGCTCGGCCGCAGGCGTCAATAGCGATGGGCGTTTTTTGGTTTGGGTTATCGATAAGCCAAAAGCTATCGCCACCAATTGAGTTCATATGTGGATATACAACGCTGATAGCAGCGGCCGCGGCTACCATAGCCTCGGTGGCTGTACCACCTTGTTTTAATATACTTATACCTGCCTCAGTGGCCGAAAAATGAGACGCGGTAAATGCAATGTTGTGTGTGGTCATGCCGGTGTGTCCTTTTTTAAGTGTGCAGCTAATTGTTGTACGCACGCAAGTAGGCTTTTATCGTTACCGTGGCTCATCATTAATGAAAAGCCATACGGATGTGCATTTGCTAAATTAGCCAGCGGTAAGTGTACTTGCGCCGAACCACTCAGCCCTGCAATTGCCGAAAGCGTAATAATTTGCATGCGTAAGGCGCTTGTGTCGGCGCCTAATTTAGGTGCGGTTGTAGGGGTGGTAGGTAAAAATAAGCAGCTGTGCTTATTTAGGTTTTTAGCGACGATTGCTTGCCACTCATACTGTATTTTTAATGCCTCTTGTTCTTCTTGCTCGGTTAAAGCCAGTGCCATTTTAAAACGAGCTGCAATTGCTGGCGCAAAATGAGAAAGCTGATCTGGGAGTTCAATCCAATCTCGGTGCGTTTTAGCAATCGCACGACCTTGTAATATTCTAAAGGTATCGGCAAGCTCACTTAGTAAACCAACGTTGGGGAGTTTAAACTCGATATGATGATTAAAATAAGGTTTGGTTTTTTCTAAAAGATTACCCAGTGGTGCTTGTAAAGAGGGGTCAACAAGTTCAAAGAGTGCTTCGCAAATAACTAACGTATTTACTTTATTAATAGGTTGTTGTGGTAATAATACATTGCCAACGCTGCTTAATAGCTCGGCGCTTTGGGTAAGCCAACCTATAGTATCAAAAGGCGGTGCCAACGGTATTAGGCCGTCTTTTTCAATCACGTTATGGCTTGGCCTTATACCAAATAAACCACAATAGCTGGCGGGTATTCTAATTGAGCCGCCAGTGTCGGTGCCTAAGCCAATATCGGCTAAGTTAGCAGCAACGGATGCAGCAGAACCCATACTCGAACCGCCACTTGCATGACCGCTAAGTTTTGGGTTTTGTGCTGCACCATAGTGAATGTTATTTCCCTCTAAGCTGTAAGCAAGCTCATCGGTATGGGTAAAGCCTATAAAGTTACAACCAGCGGTCATGAGCTTATTAACCGAGCTTGCCGTATTCTGAGCCGGTTTAGCTGTTTTAAACCAATGTGGATTGCCTGCGCTGTTACGCTCGTCTTTAATTGCAAATACATCTTTAATCGCAAGACGCTTATTAATAAGCGTGCCTTGGTAATGTGTTTGCCATGCCTTAGGACCATGGTCACAAAAAATACCGGTCGTATTATTATTTTTGGTACTCATATCACCACTCGTTATAAAAAATCTGACCAAGCAGTTCAGATTTAGAGTGATTAAAAAGACGGATTAATTTTTATTATTTTTCAGCTCACTGCGTAACATCTTGTTTTTATTTTACAGAGCCTGATCCGCTTTTTAATCGGTTAGCTTATTATATTGTTTAAAACCTAAGCAAGAGGAATGCCATAAATTAAAACCCTGTCCAATTGGTCAGGATTTGGCGAGTTGTATGAGGTTAGTAAATATGGGCTGTAAAAATAGTGGTATTAAAATGAGCTAAAACAAACCAATTTGGTGCGCAGGTGCACCAAATTGGTCTTTATTTATATGGTTGTGAGCGCTAAATAAGGGACGTTTTACTGATGATTAAACCGTTAATATCGGCGTAAACCCAATCGTTAGGTTCTATGGTGGTGCCAAGCATGGTAACAGCTTGGTTTTTATCACCAAAGCCGCGCTTTAAGGTACTACGCGGTGTAGAGCCTAGCGCCATAACCGGTAAGTCCATAGTGGCGAGTATTTCGATATCTCGGCAACAGCCATTTATTATTACCCCTTCCCAGCCATTATTTAGGGCACGCTCAGCCATAATATCGCCAATAAACGCAAAGCGTTTGCTCGCAAACCCGTTTATAACTAATACTTTACCTTCACCATTTTCATGCAATATATCGGCGGCAAAAGAGTTGTCTTCTGGGCAGGTAACGGTAACGACTTGACCGTAAAACGTGGTTTTTTTACCAAAGTGATAAAGGCCACTGTCGGCTACTTGTGCGCTATCGCGATGATCGTCAAATAAATCGGGTGTAGTAAAGGGTGTCATGGGTTAAGTCTCACTTTGCTCAGGTATTTTAAGACCAATACCTTTTAAAATTATGTGGGCAATTGATTGCGTAATTTGTGCCACATCGGTTTTGTCGTACTCTAATTTGTTCATTACGAGTAAAACCTCAGCCTGAAAATCGGCGTAATACTGCGTGGTAGACCAAATAGTAAAGAGCAAATGGTAGGGATCAACCTTATCCATTTTATCTGCGTCCATCCACGCTTGAAGTACATCAACTTTTTGCTTAACCCAAGGGCGGGTATTGGTTCTAAAGTAGTTTTGTAAATAAGGGGCACCGCGCAGTATTTCGCTGGCAAATAAGCGAGATTGCATTGGCTGATTTACGGCGAGTATTACTTTACTTTTAATATAGTTATAAAGCACGGTAGCTGGATCGTCGTTAATTGTGACGTTATCTAGCCCTAAGTTCCAATTAGCTATTATGCGGTCGATCACAGACTCGTACAGACCATCCTTACTTTTAAAGTAATACAAAATATTAGCTTTTGGCACCTGCGCTTCTTTAGCAACCATGCTCATACTTGCTCCGTCGTAACCTAATTGCGAAAACAATTGCTCGGCGGCATCTAAAATTAGTTTTTGGTTTTTTTCGCGTGTTACTTCTTTTTTATTTGGTTTTATTTGTGTGGTCATTGTTGAGTTTGCGTGTTTAACGTATTGATTGATTGTAGCTTTACTGACCAAAAGGTCAATTACTAAAAAGTGTGAATGTAAAAAACAGGGGAAGAGGTTTAAGCTATAAACTTTAGGGTCTGTTGATCTTTGCGGATTAAAATTTGTTCAAACTATGGGCTATTTAATCGCGGCGCGAGATTTGTAACCTAGTGGGCTAAGTAAAAACCGAGCAACAAAGAGTAAGTAGTCCCTAGGAAGAACCCTTTGGGCAGCGCCTGTTTGGCATTAATGCTACGTTATCGCCCATTTATGGGGAATAACCACACTATATAGGCTCTGCCTTGCCTAAATACCAAACAGACTGCTGCAAATTTAACCTTGAAAGATCAACAGACCCTAATTGTTTAATTAAATAATTACTGTTAGTTTAGTTTCAAATTTACGAGTAGTACTTTTGGATTGGCAAATGGAGTTTTTAAGCAAAAATAAATACACGCTTTATGGAGTTGCTGCAATATTACTGTGGAGTTGCTTAGTGGCATTACTACGGGATATTTCTGAGTTGTTTAGCCCCATTGGTGGTGCTGCGGCTATGTACTCTGTCAGTGCGATATTTTTAATTTTGGTTATGGGAGTGCCTAAGTTTAGTGGGTTTTCAAGACGCTACCTGGTAGTAGGTACTTTATTATTTGTATCGTACGAAATTTGCTTGGCGCTTTCTATTGGTATGGCAAATAGCCGTCATCAGGCAATGGAAATGGCGGTTATTAATTATTTATGGCCCACGCTGACTATATTGCTCTCTATTATTATTGGTCGCAAAAAAGTAAGTTATTGGGTGTACCCAAGCATGATTATTGCTTTTTTAGGCGTTGCTTGGTGTATTACGGGCGATCAAGAAATGTCACTCGATACGCTTGTAGCTAACTTTGCTGATAATCCTGCTACTTATTTAATGGCATTAACTGCAGCGTTTATATGGGCTATTTATTGCGTAGTTACGCAGAAGCTGAGTAATGGCAAAAATGCCATTACGTTATTCTTTACTGTTACGGCAATGAGTTTATGGGCGCAATATGCTTTTAGTAATGAAGCACCATTAACGTTTTCACTCAGCTCAAGCATAACATTGCTATTAGCAGGAGTAGTGGTAGGGAGCGGGTATGCACTGTGGAACCAAGCTATTATTGGCGGTAACTTAATGCTGCTTGGCACACTTTCGTACTTTACACCGGTGTTTTCTACTATTATTTCAGCGCTGTATTTATCTATTACGCTGAGCGCTTCGTTTTGGCAAGGAGTTGTACTGGTAACCGTGGGCTCGCTAATTTGCTACTTTGTAACGCGAGAAAAGTCTGTTACAGAGCCAGCAAAAACACTAAGCTAAATTATATTTATATGTAACTCGATTAATGAGGCGTGCTATACGCCTCATTAAGTTTGTGGCCACTATGCAGGCATAACGGCATAGCTTGCTGATTTGTATCTAACTTTTTTTGCACAATAATAAAATATTAACGCAAATACTGCAGCGCTAATATCAACAATACCGCTTTGATAATATTTAAAAAAATCATCAGCTAATAAAGCCTGTACTAGTGTTGAAACTCCCATACCAGCAGATAAAAATGCAATGCCGATTAAGCCCCAATAGCTAGCGTGGTGAGTTCCTTTAAAAAAGGTATAAGCAACAAAAACAAAAAATACCAAATAGTAACTATAAAGGTAACTGTAATTTGCGTTCTCTATATATAGGTTTGTCCATTTAGCTTGCAATAACGTGGCAACCACGGCAATTATTGAACCTACACACACACCAATTGTTAAATTTGCCATAAATCGTGTGCTTCGTTTGTTTGGATCTTTTTTAAAGCGTTTGTCTAACCACAATAAGTTACCAGAATAAAATAAGAATGCGCCAAGCAGCCCCATAATAAAATACCCCCAACGCCCCCATTCACCTCCATAAGTACCAAAGTGAAGTGAAAAGAAACTTCCTACTATATTACCCCAAACACCCTCATCTCCTTGCGGATAGCTTGAGTTAAGTACTTCTAATGTATAAGGATGTAGAAATAAGTAGTCAGTATCAGGTCCGCGAACGACAGCGCTGCTATTACTCATTTTTAATGTTGCTGTTGGACTGTTTGTGTTTAAACGATTAAACGCAATATGAATTGGCTCATAACCTGTAGCGTAGTTTTTTGCCGCTAGGAGCTGTTTATCTATACTTGGTAAATTTGCAATATGATAATTATGTGCTGCTGGGGCAGGGCGTTGAAAAAAGGATTTATCGTCATAAAATGCTGATAGACCATCATAAATTAGATCATGAAATGCAAACACAACAACAGTAAACGCTATAATTAAATGAAAAGGCAGGCTGGCGATCCCAACTAAATTATGGCTGTCGAGCCAAAAACGACTAGCGCCTTTTTCTTTTCGTATTGCAAAAAACGTTTTTATAAGCGTAGGTAGTAAAATAATTACGCCAGACACCAATGCTAAAAAGTACAGCGCAGATGCTATACCGAGTATATACACCCCTGATTGGTCGTGACCAATCTCGCCTGCAAACCCTGCGGTTCGATGCAAATAATCTATTAAATCTGCAAGTTTATTCTCACTTTGTTGCTGTATAACCAGATTATTTTGCTGGTTTATATGTAGCGCCTGTAATTGGTTATCAAGTGCCATACCGCGCTCTTTTCCTTGGCTGTACCAAGAGAGCGGTGCTTGATTTGTTAGTAAATCGAGGGAAAAGCCATTGCCCATTTGCTCAGGGTACTTAACTATTGCTTGGTCAACTAATGTTTGGTAATTGTTAGTGTATGGTTTAGTCACTGGTGCACTGACGGGTTTTGCCCACTGTGCTAATTCGTGTTTATACATGGTTAAACTACCAGCATAAAACCCTATAAAAAGGACTAAGCCTGTGATTATTCCTGTCCATGTATGCACACCTTGATAGGTGCGCAAAATATCGGCTCTAACTCTCATAGCCAAGTCCTTAAAATTATAAATAAACTATATAGCGTTATATTTAAGCCCCCAAGCGTCAGCCAAGCATTTTTTGCCGAGCTAAACAGGTATGTGAAGCTAAAAATGGTTAACCATAAAAGAGGGATTATCCACATATTAAATTGCACTTTATCAGGCGCATCTATGCCTCCCGCTCCGTACCATGCAAAAAAAGCAACGAGAATAAACGCTAGTGCGAGCCCTAAAAAACAACCCGCCAAACTTTTTCCAAGCCAAGTTGGTTTTATTTTTTGCCTTTGTGCAGATGACATTATTTAACTTCCTTGCGTTTAATTAGGCTGACGAGCGGAATTATTATTAAAGCGAGCATTATCATTAAAATGATAAAAAATACGGCTGCCGCATTAGAAAAAGCATATAAGGCTAATGGTATTGCAATAACAAAAAGGACAAATGTGAGCTTGCGCCAGCTTTTATTAATGGGTTTGCTTAGTAGTCGCTGGTGGCGGTTACTAAGATAAAACAGCGATGTAGCAGTAAATAAAATAAGAGAAAGGGTAAGTTGCAACATAAATAAAAACACTTGTTAATGATATTGCCATTCTAAATGATAATTAAACTCAATTGCAACAAGTGCGTGTTTGTGCTATTTTTCCGAAAAATCAAATAACCATCCATAAAAGGGAATAATAGCGGTGCGGTCATTCAAACTAAATAAGCTTTCACTAATCATTACAGGCTCTTTATTGTTGTCTCAAAGCAATGCATTTGCTGATGAAACAAGTCGTGAATCAATAGATACAATTACTGTAACAGGCGAAAAAATCGAAAGGTCACTCAAGGATACGATTACATCGGTTGCAGTTGTAGATAGTTCGTTATTAGAAAATGGGCAACTAGGCTCTGTTTCTGAAGCCTTGGCAGAAATGGCAAATGTGGTGGTACTTACTGGCGCTGTGCCAGATATGCGCGGTGTGTCGGGTAATGGTGGTGCAACTGGGTTTAACTCATTTAGTGGTGGCTCAAAAGCGCGAGTATCAACACTTGTTGATGGGGTTAGTCAGCCATTTGTTGCTGATTTAACTGGTGATACCGGTTTATGGGATATAGAGCAAATAGCGGTATACCGTGGACCGCAGTCAACAAGTAATGGGCGTAATAGTATTGGTGGTGCTGTTTATATGACAACTAAAGCGCCAACACAAGATTTTGAAGGTGCTGTACGCGTTGGTTATAAAAATCAAGACAGCTACCTTGATACAGCGGCCGTTGTTTCGGGGGCATTAGTTGAAGACGTATTAGCATTTCGCTTGTCTACTCAATATGTAAACGGTGAAACCTTTAGTAATCCAACGATATATGAAACCAATCCAACAGATAAGAACTTAAATAACCTTAATACCAGCAGTACGCGAGCAAAATTACTGTATACCCCAACAACAGATTTAGCTGTACAGCTGACTTACTCAACGTATAGCGAAGAAGGTAATACGGGTCGTAAGTATTATGAAGGTGATAAACCGTTTGATTATGTGCCTTTATTTCAGCGTGACATGGATACCCAGTCAGACACGACTCAGGTAAATATTGATTATAAAATTAATGATAACTTTTCGTTCGATATATTACTCGCTTATATGGATTATGAATGGGGCTACGAGGCTTATGAAGCACTGGCAAGCGCTGAGTCTGATATTTCTATGGATGAAAAAAATATCACCATTGATAGCAAGTTAAACTTTGGCTTAAATAGTGAATTTTATTCAGGCTTTGTTGGTATTGCTTACTTTGACCGTGACCAAGACTTTAAAAGCGTTGGTGCAACCAATTATTTTGGTGACGATCGTAGTGACTCTAAAGCAATTTATGGCGAAACCAGCTTTAAGTTAACTAATGAGCTTACTTTAACCGCTGGGCTTAGAGTTGAGCGTGAAGAACAACTTCGTAATTTTGACATGGCTTTTGGTGGCAGTAGATTAGTTGAGCAGCTAGACAATTCTAACACTATAAGGCTACCGACCTTAGCTATTCAATATAAAATTAACAATGATACGACCCTATCTGCAAGTGCTCGTCGTGGTTATAACGCTGGTGGTGGTGCTTTGAATTTTACCGCGCAGGAATATTATTACTACGATCAAGAATCAGTAAATACGTACGAGTTGGGCTCGCGTAGCGTACTAAATAATGGTGATTTAAATATTAGTGCTAATATTTTTTACAATAATTTTGATGGTTATCAAGCATTAAGTTCTGATAGGAAAATTACTAATATTGACGACGCACATAGCTATGGTTTAGAGCTTGAAGCATATAGCATGTTAGGTGAGCAATGGCAGTTACACGCAGGGCTGGGTTTATTAAAAACTAAAATAGATGAATCAACTACTTATTCTGATGCAGTGGGCAATGAATTAAATTCAGCACCAGAACTGACTGCAAGTTTAGGGGTATCGCATTGGTTTACAGATACCTTAAAGCTAAATGTGAGCGCTAATTATGTAGACGAGTACTACGGTGATTTAACTAACACCGAGGAGCGTGTTGCTGGCGGTTACACAATTACGCGTGCAACAATAAGCTATAACAGCGATCATTGGTTGGTGAGTGCTTTTATTAATAATACATTAGATGAAGAAGCATTTACGTCGGTAGAGCCTGCAAGCGGGCGTTACCCAACGGGTTATGTTGCTGTTGTTAACCCACAAACATTAGGTGCTTCAGTAACGTATCGTTTTTAACGTGCTTCTAAAATAATGAATTGGAAATTGTAACGCTACCTTTTAAAGGTAAAATAATTTAAAGCCCTAAAGCATTAGGGCTTTTCAATAAAGGGGGAGCTTTAACCGAGCTTAAATTAAATAATGTCGCGCACTTGTTGTTTAAATGACTTGCCAATTTTAACTGACACGCCTGATGCTAGTTGAACGCTTTCATTACTTAACGCAACAACTTTATTTTTGTTAATAACGTAAGATTTGTGGACTTGAATAAATGAAGTATCAAGCTCTTGCAATATGTATTTGAGAGTACTGCTTGCAAGTAATGCTTTTTCACCTTGCCATACTTTTACATAATTTCCATAAGCCTCAAACATGTCTATATCGCCTAATTGAATTTTATGTTTTTCACGATCGATTTTAAGGGTAATAGTCAGAGGTGCCCTGGGATTTAGCGTTATGTGTTTTCTTTTTTTCCGTACTTTATTGAGTGCTTGTTCAAGGCGCTGCGCAGAGACTGGTTTTAGTAGGTAGTCAGTTACGTCAAGTTCAAAACCGGCTAAAGCATATTCTTGATACGCACTAATAATAATCACTTGTGGTCGATTCGCGAGCACTTTTAGTAACGCAATGCCTGATAGTTCGGGCATGTTTATGTCTAAAAATAACAAATCAATAGATGATGTGGCTAAAGCACATAATGCATCTTTAGCGTTAAGGTATTGTCCGCTTACATTAATATCTTTATGGGCACTTAAATGATGCAGTATAACGTCATGCGCGAGCGGCTCGTCATCAACAATTATTGTGTTTAGCATGCAGCCAGCTCCAATTTAAGTGTGGTTTGCCAAAGGTTTTTATTTTCATTAATAATTAATGTGTGCTTATTTGGATATAAAAGAGTTAGCCTACGGCGTAAATTGTTAAGTCCCATCCCATGCTCTGAATTGTTATTAGGTAGAATAGGGTTAGAGGAAAATAGCGTTAGTATGTTATCGGCCATGGTGATTTTAAACACAACCGTTACTTTTTGTGAGGTGGGCTCTACACCATGCTTTATCGCGTTTTCTAAAATCATTATTAACAGTAGTGGCGAAATTAAATAGTGTTGTTGATATTCAGGCCATTGCACATCAAAGTTGCAGCGCTCAGCACTTCGTAAATGCTGCAATGCAATAAAACCTTTTAAGTAATTAATTTCTTTTTCTAAACTCACCTGTGCTTTTTGGCCTTCATAAACACTGTAACGCAGTAAGTTAGCTAATTGCATAACAAGATCTGGTGCATTATCTGCTTTTTTTAATGTCAGTGCGTAAAGGTTGTTTAATGTATTAAATAAAAAATGAGGGTTAATTTGCTGTTGAAGTAGCTTTAGCTCTGTTTTTGTTTGTTGTTGGGCAATGTTGCTAATTTGAACGTGTTGTTGCTGTCGTTCAAACGCTAAAATAATCGGTGTGCTTATAGCCAAAAACAAAAATACGAACTGATAATTTTCAGGGCTAAAAATATTATTATTACCGCCAGGTGTTAAGTTAGCAATGCCTGAGGGTAAATCGTTAATAGGTAACAGTAGCAAGCACGATGTTAATACAGGTGTAAGTGCAACGAGGCTTATTAAACTTGCAAACAAAAACATCAGTACACCATGATAGGTTAATACATAGCGTATTAATAAATATCTATTTAATAAATACACTCCATATACTAATCCGGCACAAACAGTAATTTGCCAAAGATAACCCAAAAAAGTATCAAACTGTATGAATACTTTATAAACGTCAATAACAGGCTCAATAGGCTGGTTTAACATAGGATCAGTGTGCGTATTGAGTATGCTTGATGTAACTATTGCCCAACCTAAAAGTATTATAAACATGACTGTATCAAGTGAAAACAAGGATTTAAGCCATTTATTACTCAACACATTGTTATTTTTATTAGTGCGTTTAGTAATAAGCCATATACCACTTGCAGATGCGCACAGTGTCCAACATTGTGCATCAAGGTGTTGCCATTGCGAAAAGTTAAGAAGCTGGTTATTAAATACTAGCAAGAGAGATGGATAGGCTAAAAAGCCTAACAGCCAAACTATGATTGCGGGTGTAAGTAAAAAACGATATGCAAACGCATGGGCAATAAAAAAGGGAATACACTGTAAAAAAAGTTGAATATTAATAGCCAGATATTGGCTCGTTGAATCCATATGTGATGACAAAAAGCGTATATGAGAGTCGAGCATAATAGCAGCTATTAGCGGTAAAAAAATTATTAGCTGGGTAATGCTAAAGCGTTGCCATATTGGTGTATTGGCTTGCTGCATATGTGACTCCGTTTTTATTATAGTTTCTGAGCAGATACGCTTAGATAAAATTGTCTTTTTATTTTAAACATTACCTTTGCACAATTCACTACGCTGAGCGCGCTATATTATCCATAAAATTGTTTCAATCATAATTTATTTTTAAAATAGTTATTTTATTTCATAGGGTTAGTAACCGTTTTAAGCATACTAGGCGGTTTATTTAAATGATGAAAGGTCATATTTAAATGACCAACGTTACTTTTTTATGTTCATCATTTATTTCAATACCTTAACCATTGTTTTCTCGCTTGTATTGACTTGCTTTCTTAAGCTGGTGCTATACCAATTAAGGATGAAAATAATGCTTACACTGAAAAATATCAACAAAAAATACGCAGATGGTACGCAGGCTTTGAATGATGTGACGATCACTCTACCCGCCGGTATGGTCGGTCTACTTGGCCCAAATGGGGCGGGTAAATCAACACTTATGCGCACACTCGCGTGTTTACAAAATGCCGACTCCGGGCATATTAATTTTAATGGCCTTGATGTGATTAGCCAACCAGATGCGCTTAGATCGCAGCTAGGTTATTTACCACAATATTTTGGCGTGTATCCCAATATGAGTTGTCGGGCGTTACTTGAGCATATTGCCGTATTAAAAGGCATAGATGGTAATGCACGCAAAAACCAAATTAATAGCTTACTTGAACTAACCAATTTGACTCAGTTTGCTAATAAAAAGGTCGTTAATTTTTCGGGAGGAATGAAGCAGCGTTTTGGCGTGGCTCAGGCTTTGTTAGGTAACCCAAAACTAATTATTATGGATGAACCCACTGCTGGGCTTGATCCTGTGGAACGAGAAAGTTTAAATAATTTACTCGTTAGTATTAGTCAAAATAGGTTGGTATTGTTATCGACCCATAATGTTGAAGATGTAGAAAATTTATGTCACTACGTGGCCATTATAGATCAAGGAGCACTCATACAAAGCGGTGACGTAAAAGAGTTACTAGTTCCTTTAGAAGGTAAGATTTGGCAGCTCGAAAGTTTACCTACGGGCATACCGAATCAGCATGTATTAAGTAAGAGCCATCGCTATGGTAGAGCGTCATTTCGTGTCTATGCAGACACAGCGCCTGCACAAAATGCAATAAACTCGCCCGCTACGCTTCAAGACAAGTACTTTTTTGCACTCAATAAAGGAAGTCAAACATGTTAATTTTTAATGAGTGGCGATATGCAGTGCGCCAACCACTTGTTTGGCTGTGCATTATTATTCCTTTAATATTTTCGGTTATGTTGTCCTCTGGGCTTGCAACAGTTGAAGTTGATTCGTTAAAACAATTTAAGTTAAATATTACAATGCTACAAATGATGCAGTTACCTGTGCTTGTAGGAGTATTGGCACCCGTTATATTTTTACGAGATCAGCACGCGTCAATGCAGGAGCTTATTTATGCTACGCAACCTAGCTTATTTAAGCGCAGTTTAGCAAGAGTATGCTTACTGATTTGCTTGGTTTTTATTATTAGCTTAATTAGCGATTTAGTAATGATATACATGCATGTAAGGCAATTTGGCTATATATCAAATATGGTTTCTTTTACTGTATTTAATAGCTTTTTAGTGTTGTTACCAAATAGCTGCTTTTTAGTTGTTGTTGCCTTTTTTGTTTGCCATAAATCAACGACTTCATTACCCAATTATGTTGTTTTTGCGGTGTTGTGGATAGGCTACATAATGCTTGCAAGTATTACCGGAAATCCAATGCTTGCTGGAAGTAGTATCATAAGCAATCGCTTTTATACATTATTTGTTTGGCTTGACCCTTTTGCATACACCGCCGTAATAAACAGTTTAACCAATTCATTAGGAGCTTCATTTGCTATTAATCGCGTTGTTGTGAGTATGCTTGCTGTTGGTATTTTTTATATTACTTTTAGTAAAAATAAAAAAAACACATTATTAAAGAGTCTATTAAAGAGTCAAAAAGGTAAAAATAATAACGAATGCGTTCGTTACAACACGTTAGAACCCGCTGAATATAAAACTGCGAGAGTCACGCAAAAACCATTTTTGATGATGGCCAGTTTATACAAAATTACGCTGGTTAATTTGGTTTCACACCCTGTTACTTTACTGATTATTTTTGTTTGGCCGGTGATGGTTTTTAATAGTGTTGCCTCGTCCTCTGGTTATGTTGAACCAATGAGTATTATGAGCACCACAAGCCTTGATGCAATTAGCTATTATGCATTTGATATGCAATTGTTGTTTGGCACTTTATTAATGGCTTTGTGGAGCTGGCAAGTAAGCTGTTTCGCTAAATACTATAATATAGCTGAGCTGATCGCTGCCACACCGCTCAAAACATATTACTTTTTAAACAGTCAGTTATTGGTCCTAGGTACTATGATATTGGTTTTTTTAACAATGAGCTTATTAGGGGCAAGTGCAGCTCAGTGGTTTTTACACAGTGCATATCAATTTGAAGTACATTTAACCATTTTATTTTTGATGGCAATTGTGCTTGCCATTATTGCGTGTGTATTTTTGTGTGTATTTAATTTGTGTCGTTCGCAGCTTATTGCGGGTTTGCTAATTGCTGTTATTTTACTGATTAAATTTACACCGATAATGACTTATCTTGGTCTTACGCATACATTGTGGAGTGTTGGTTGGACACCTTTGCAGGCACCTGATAACTTTTGGGATTATCGTGCAAGTATAAGTAGTTATTGGCCTTATATATCAGTTTGGTTAGTGGCGTGTATTAGTTTAGTTATAATTACGGGGATTTTTAATCACCGAGGTGCCGGGTTGAGCCAAAGAGTAATGGGGGTTAAACATTTTTGGTTACTTATTCCTTTACTTATCACTGTGGCACTATTTACTCAATTACATTTAAGACTGGTTGAGGAGAAGCCTTTAACCAACTCGCATAAACGCGAGGCATTTAAAGCACAATACGAAAAAGCATTCTCACAATGGCGCAATGTAGCACAGCCAAGCATTATGCACATTGATGCTAATGTAGACTTTTATCCGCATCAACAGCAAGCTCATTTTTCCTTAATATATACCTTAAAAAACACCCATCAAGCCCCTATTAAAGAGATATTGGTTGGGCGCTCTGGTTTTTATAAATGGGCCGATATTGAAATCGATGGCGCGCAAAGGGCTAAAAGCTTTCCCTTGCTTAATCAAGCTGTGTTTAAGTTTGAGAATGAAATGCAGCCAGGAGAAATACGTAAACTAGTTACACGGTTTGATGTTCATCAAGCTAAGCTTTGGCCAGTGAGAGGCCATCAGATAATAACCCCTGAATTTAGCTATATACGATCAGTGCCTTTATTGCCGACTGTTGGCTATCAAGATAATTATGAATTAACCGATCCTATACTTCGTCAGCAACACGCACTTAAAGTGAAATCGGTGATTAGACCCACGAAGCTATTTGCTAAAACGGCGAAAGCAAGTACTCATTACCAGTGGCTTACTATGTCGAGTAAAGTGAGTACAACAAGTGATTATCAGGTTATAACCCAAGGAGAGGAAATATCACGTACCAGCAAAGATGACCGCGAAATATTTCATTTTGAGACTCGTACACCCATAAATGCAATCCCAGCTTGGGTGACGGTGCCTTATTCCCCTGTTACCAAGCAGCAAAATGGCGTGATGTTAAACGTGTTTGCTAAAGATAAAAACGAGCCAGCACGAGGGGAGTCTATAGCCGTAAACCTTAGTGCAATGGGCGACACAATAAAATGGCTTAATAATATAAGCCCATATAGAGCAAAACAATTGAGCTTAATAGGCTCGCCTAAATTTGGTGGAACAGGTTATGCCCTGCCGCAACTTATACTTATTGAAGACAGTGTTGGTTTTAGAGCAAAGCCAAGTGCTAATGCAGGCTTTGATCAACGCTATCGCCGTGCAGTTCACGAAACTGCGCATCAATGGTTTGGCCATGATATTGGTAATGGAGTATTTTCAGATAGCGCTTTTTTAGTGGAGTCTATGGCAAAGTATATTGAGCTTGTTGTTATAGAGCAGCGTTATGGGAAAGCGACCATGCAAGCGCTGGTTGAGTATGAAACAACACGCTATGAGCAAAGTATGTTGATGAACATAAAGGAGCGATCAGCCTTAGTTGATGCTACACAAAGCTTTGACCAATATTCGCGAGCAACCATTGTCTTTGCTAAGCTACGCGCTGCGATTGGGGATAAACCCATTATTAATGCGCTCAAGTTGGTTTGGAAAAATCATGCTTATCCAAACAGTCCCGCCAATTCTATGGATTTTATACGAGCATTAAAACATGAAGCTGGGAAAGAACAAGAAAGCTTAATAAACACACTGTTTTTAGAGTAAGTACGTTTAATTTGAACATATATTTAGTAAATCAAAAGCCCTATTATTTTAGGGCTTTTTGTTGCGTGCAGATTATTTTCCATTATTTACCTGTGCTAGTAACTCTATAACTTTTTGTTGACCAAAAGTTTGTGCAAATTGCTCGGCTGTTTGGCCGGCTTTGTTTTGATGCGCGTTGTCGCAATCAAGTGATACGAGTGTTTTAGCAATACTAAATTCACCTCTGAATATAGCAGCCATAAGTGCAGTGTTGCCTCGGTTGTCTTCCATGCAGGCATTAGCACCTAAGTGTAAAAGCGTGTTAACCGTGTCTTTATTACCGTGATAAGTGGCAATCATTAACGCGGTGTAGCCTTTATTGTTGTAGCTGTCGATAGGAATACCGGCATCTACAAATTGCTCTATTACAGCGGTGTCGTTGGTACGTGCTGCGGCAAAATAATAAGCAAATAAGCTTTGGTATTGCTCTTTTGCCTGATCTTGTGTTTGTTCACTTGAGGTTTGGGTATTCGTATTTTGTGTAGTGGCAGCTGATTGAGCATAAGCACTATTACCAATACTAAGTATTAGAGTAAATATAATTAATAAGTTACGCATAAAAATGACCTTTAAAAAAGAGGAAGAGATTAACTCTCTTCCTCATGGTTGTGGTTGCTTATGTAGCATTTAGCTGGGGTTGTTATGTACAACTAGCGACTTACAATTTAGCTGCTAGTTGTTTAACCATTTTAATATCGCCGTTTACAGCTTTAGTTAAGCGGGTACCGTATTCAGTATCAGCTTTGTAAAAGTGACTAAGCATTTTGTGTTTAACATCGCTGTTTTGCACTTTACCTAAATCACCCGCTAGGTTATTAACTAGATTTGTACGTTCTTGCTTGCTAAAGCCACGGTATAAAACACCGGCTTGAGCAAAGTTTTGCTGCTTTTTAATCGCTGCTTGTTGTACGTAGCCTTTAAGCTCTGTATTACTTCTGCGTGCAATTGGGTTTTCAGCTACGTTTTCTTGGCTTGGCTGGTAGTTCACATTGCTTGTTGTGTTACCAATATTCATTGCGCCGTCTTGGTTGTAGTTAACTACGTCAACTTTTGCACGGTTTATTGGCAATTGCTGGTGGTTAGCACCTAGGCGGTACATTTGTGTATCAGCGTATGAAAACATACGACCTTGTAATAAACGATCTTCTGATGGCTCAATACCTGGAATAATGTTTGCCGGTGCCATTGCTACTTGTTCCGTAGATTGGAAGAAGTTAGTTGGCATACGGTTTAACGTCATTGTTCCTACTTTAGTTTCTTTAATGTCTAGCCACATTTTTGTTGCATCTAATGGGTTGTAATCAAAGTCATCAAGTTGTGATGGATCAAGCGTTTTAATGTACAGATCCCATTTAGGGAAATTGCCTTTGTTTATTTCAGTGTATAAATCTTGTGTTAAATGCTGAAAGTTTTGGCTTTGTACTTTAGCTACTTCTTTAGCATCAAGGTTATCAATACCTTGTTGGCTTACCCAATGAAACTTAACGTATTTAACATCACCCGATTTATTAATCATTTTGTATGCATGTACACCCCAACCGTCCATTTTACGA
The DNA here is from genome assembly GCF_001974875.1 of Pseudoalteromonas sp. EB27. GTDB lineage: Bacteria > Pseudomonadota > Gammaproteobacteria > Enterobacterales > Alteromonadaceae > Pseudoalteromonas. The sequence goes on along the minus strand of NZ_MTQD01000004.1, from coordinate 131,579 downwards.
AGACTTGCTGGTGTTCCGTAGTCGCTGTAAACCCACGTTAGCATTTGTGTAGAACCTGGTTCGTGCGAGAAAAAGTCAAATACGCGGTTAGGATCTTGAATGTTATCAACCGGAGATGGTTTTAAAGAGTGAACCATGTCTGGAAATTTAATTGCATCGCGAATAAAGAACACCGGTAAGTTATTACCTACTAAATCCCAGTTACCTTGATCTGTGTAAAACTTAGTTGCAAAGCCACGTGGGTCGCGCAGTGTTTCTGGGCTACCTTTAGAGTGGATTACTGATGAAAAGCGAACAAATACGTCTGTTTCTTTACCTGCTTGTGCAAACGGTGCTGCAATTGTTAAATCGTCTAGCTCTTTTGATGCTACAAACACACCGTGTGCGCCAGTACCACGAGCATGCACAACACGCTCAGGAATACGCTCACGTGCAAAGCGTTGTAGTTTTTGGATTAGCTGCACGTCTTCTAGTAATACACTACCACGTTCGCCAGCAGTAATTGAATTTTGGTTGTCGCCAACAGCTGCGCCGTTATCTTTAGTAAGTGTTGTTGCTGCGCTTGCCGGTAATGCCATTGCAAGTGCCAGTGCAGTTAGTGTTAATTTTGTTTTGTTTATTTGAGTATTCATTGTCGACCTCATCTATTTAAAAGTGCCGGCAGTGGTGCAGGCTGTTAATCTGTTAACGATAGTATTGATTTTATTAACTTCGGTAAAACTGATTAATTAGATTGATGTGATTTGTAAAATAGATGAAATGATTTAACAGGTGCGCTTTTTACGTTAACGGAATTTTTTTACTACGACCTTGGTCGCAATATGCTTTTATAAAGTTGATTAAATACAAGGGTTTTTAGTTTTATCTGAGCGTATTTTCACCAAGCTGGTGCGTTTTATACTTACAGTGTGTTGACATATTCGTGCAATAAAGGGAATATGCTCAATCGCTGGGCTTATGCTCACTGTTGAGTTGCACTAAAAAGTTGCACAATATTAATCGCGCTTAACTCGTTATACTTAAATTAGCTAAACCAAACAGTTTTAATAAGGTGACAAGATGAATACTAACATTGAGCTGGTGATATTTGATTGTGATGGCGTTGTTATTGATAGCGAAATTTTAAGCGCACAAGTACTCATTAATATGCTTGTTGAAAAAGGCGTTGATATTGACCGTGCTTATGTACAGCAACACTTTTTAGGCTGCAATTTTAAAACAGTAAGCCAAAAAATAGCGGATGCATTTAATGTCACTCTTCCTGAAAGCTTTGAAGGTGACTACCGCGAAGCACTGTTAAACGAATTTGAAACAGGGCTAACCGCGACTGACGGTATAAAAGACGTACTTAACAATTTAGCTGTGCCTATTTGTATAGCTACTAGCAGCAGCCCAGCACGCACCGCAAAAGCGTTGAGCGTAGTGAGTTTAAGTAAGTACTTTAGCGATACGGTTTTTACCAGCAGCGAAGTTAAGCGTGGCAAACCAGCACCCGATTTATTTTTACATGCAGCTAAACAAATGGGTGTAAAGCCAGCGCATTGTTTAGTGATTGAAGACAGTAAAGCCGGCGTAAATGCAGGAATTGACGCTAACATGCAAGTACTGCATTACAGCGGTGGGCAACATATGCAAGGCGCTGTTAATCATGTACACAGTGCTTACCCAAATGTTGATCATTTAACGCATTGGCAAGATTTTTTTAGTGCATACCCTGCACTTAAAAAGCAGTAAACACGCAGCTTTTTAAATAAACAAAGTTTTAAACGCGATTTGCTCGCCTTACACACTGACAGGCAAGCAAACGCAAAATATAAATGTAGATGGTTTTGCTTTACTAAAAATAAAACAAAACATGGCAAAACATCATGCGTTTATAAGCCAAATTATAAAAGGCGAAGTATTTAGGTATTAAGTACTTTGCTGTTAACAATAGGAAATACCATGGCAACGAGTCCACACACACAAACATTTAAAGATGTAAACGAAGAGCAACTTCCTGTTGCTAATAATAAGCTTCATGGCTGGAAACATTTTGCAGGGCTATATGCTGGCGAACATGTTGCGGCTACTGAATTTGTTATTGGTGCAACGTTTGTTGCATTAGGCGCTTCAACCATCGACATTCTACTGGGTTTATTAATAGGTAACCTGTTAGCAATGTGTTCTTGGTGGCTGATTACTGCACCCATTGCAGTAGAAACCCGCTTAAGTTTATATAACTACTTAAACAAAATTGCTGGTAACTCAATGACCAAGCTCTATAACTGGGCTAACGTGGTTATTTTTAGTGTTATATCGGCCGCGATGATCACGGTATCCTCCACCGCCGTGCGGTTTTTGTTTGATATACCAGCGCAACTTGATTGGTATCCAAATAGCTTTTGGTTTGTAGCCATTGTTTTAGCTGTTGGCTCTATTGTTGTGTTTGTTGCGATGTATGGCTTTTCTACGGTTGCTGACTTTTCAAAACTGTGCGCGCCGTGGCTATTTGTTATATTTATTGCAGGTTCGTTCGCGTTATTCCCTGAGCTTTCAAATCACGTATTAGGTTCTACCTCTTTAACTAGCTTTAGCGACTTTATGACCATAGGCGACTCCTCCATATGGACGGGCACCAATGCCGATGGTGAAAAAGGCATTGGCCTATTAGAAGTGATTGGCTTTGCATGGGCTGCTAACTCAATTACTCACTTTGGTTTAATCGACATGGCTATTTTTAGATTTGCTAAACGCAAAAGCTATGGCTTGTTTTCTGGCGTGGGCATGTTTTTTGGTCATTACTTAGCGTGGATCTCTGCCGGTATTATGGGCGCAGGTGTTGCGGTATTACTTAAAACAACTATTTCATCACTTGATCCGGGCGATGTTGCATACCATGCATTAGGTTGGACTGGTTTTGTTATTGTAATTATTGCCGGTTGGACTACAGCTAACGCAAACCTTTACCGTGCAGGCCTTGCAGCACAATCTATATTTGTTAATCAATCACGTGAACGCACAACCGCTATTGTAGGTGTTGTAACCGTGATTATTGCGTGTTTCCCGTTTGTATTTTCACAAATGCTTCCGCTACTTACCTACGCAGGCTTATTAGTTGTGCCAGTAGGCGGCATTGTGTTTGCTGAACATGTGTTATTTCCTAAAATTGGCCTAACACGTTACTGGGCTAAATATAAAAATATTACCCGCAGCGTACCGGCTATAGCATCTTGGGCGTTAGCACTTGTGTTTGGGTTTGGTTTAAATGCTATTGATGTAATGTCGTTTTACTACTTGTTTATTCCTACGTGGATTTTCACAATCGTTATTTATACGCTTTTAGCTAAAAAATATGGCGCCGGTGAAGATTACACACAAGAGATTGCAGCAGAAGAGCAAGAGCAACGTGATATTAAAGAATATCAAGCTGCTGAAGCTAAAGACATTCCAAAGCCAGTAATTGACAGCTCTGTATTTACCAAAGTACTTAATGCGGTTTCTACGGTTTCACTTGTTATTATTTTTATATTTGCCAGCCAGGTGATGTTTTTCAGTGAAACTATGAGTATGTACAGCGCTAATAAATCGCAGTTCGAAATAGCCTGTTTTATTTGTACTGTTATTTATTTTGTTACTGCGTACTGGTCGTTAAAACGCCATAAAGTACTCAATACAGCATCGTAATTACTTATCGTAATACAGTATCGTAATTTATATTTTATTTTTGTTTAGTAAGGTCGCACCATGACGCAACATCAACACACTGACGCTCTAGTTACAGGGCTAAACCAACAAAGCTTGGCTCAATTACCAAGCCATGTTGATACACCAACCTACGACCGTAGCGTAGTTAAAGCCGGTATTGTTCATATTGGCGTGGGCGGTTTTCATCGTGCTCATCAAGCGGTATATGTTAACGAGCTTTTAAAAACCCCAGGCTCTGAGCAATGGGGCATATGTGGTGTTGGCCTTTTAGAGGGTAACCGTGGTCTGCGTGATATTTTAAAGCAGCAAGATTACCTTTATACGCTTACTGTTAGACACCCAGACGGTAAAATAGATAACAAAGTAATTGGCTCAATGATCGACTTTTTGTTTGCTCCAGAGGACAAACAAGCGGTAATTAATAAGTTAGCGCACAGCGATACTAAAATTGTGTCGCTTACTATTACCGAAGGCGGCTACAACTTTAATCCTGCAACGGGCGAGTTTGATTACAGTAATCCAGATATTATTAACGACATTAATAACCCGAACGACCCAATTACAGCGTTTGGTTACATTACTGCTGCGTTAAAACTGCGTAAAGAGCAAGGCTTAGGCGCATTTACAGTGCAGTCGTGCGATAACATTCAGCACAACGGTAACGTAACACGCAAAATGCTTTTAGCCTTTGCTACAGAGCAAGACAAAGACCTAAGTGAGTGGATTGAGCAAAACGTATCGTTTCCAAATGCGATGGTTGACCGTATTACACCGGTATCTAAAAAGAGTGATATTGATTACGTGGTTGATGCATATGGTGTTAGCGACGAGTGGCCAATTACTTGTGAGTCGTTTACACAATGGGTAATAGAGGACACATTTAGTGACTCTCGTCCAAATTGGGATGTTGTTGGTGCACAGTTTGTTACTGATGTAACGCCTTATGAAACCATGAAAATACGTTTACTTAATGCAGGGCATTCGGTACTTGGTTTATTAGGTTCAATCCATGGCTACGGCACTATTGACGAAACGGTATCTGATGAACTATTTGCCACATACCTACGTGCTTTTATGGATAAGGAAGTAACGCCAAATCTTGAACCACTTGAAGGCATTGACCTTGAAAGCTACAAAGATACGTTAATAGAGCGTTTTGCTAATCCTAATATTAAAGATAGCCTAGCGCGTATTTGCAGTGAAAGCTCAGCTAAACTGCCTAAGTTTTTAATTGCCACAATTAACGAAAACCTAGTACAAGGTCGAGATGTGTCACTGGCAACGCTTGTTATTGCTACTTGGTGCTTATACAGCGATAAAGGTTTAAGTGAAAACGGCGAAAAGCTTGAAATTCAAGATGCGATGCACAAAGAGCTTAATTCTTACGCGCAAGAGACTCAAACTAGCCCGTCTGCATTTTTAAAGTTAACGAGCTTGTTTGGTAAGCTTGAGCATAACGAAGCATTTACTGCTGAGTATAAAAAGTCGATTGCTGCGTTGTATGCACCTAATAGTAAAATTAAAGCCATTATGCAGGCTGTACTTGATCAAAAGAGTAACTAATTATGAGCATTTTAATTAATCATAAATCAAGTGAAACCGTAAGTGTTAGCTGTTTTGGCGAAGTGCTGTGGGATTGTTTTGATTCAGGTAAACGCTTAGGTGGCGCGCCACTTAATATGTGTGTGCGTATTAACTCACTAGGCATTAAAGCCGATATGATCAGCGCTGTTGGTAACGACGAGTTAGGCGCTGAGCTACTAGGCGAAATTACTAGCAAAGGCGTAAGCTGCGAATACATTGCTATCAATAGTGATAAAAAAACTAGCACGGTTGAGGTAACGCTCGACAGTGGAGGTTCTGCAAGTTATGAAATAGTTGCAGACACTGCGTGGGATAATATAGCGCTTACAGATGAGTTACTTAGTAAAGTTAAAAGTAGCGATGTATTTGTATTTGGCAGCTTAATTGGGCGAAGCGAAGCGTCTTTAGCAACATTAAATCAACTAGTTGATGTAGCAAACTTTAAAGTATTTGACGTAAACCTACGTGCACCGCATTACAAGCTAGAAACACTTGTAGATTTAATGAATAAAGCAGACTTTATTAAATTAAACGATGAAGAGCTATACGAAATAGCAAAAGCGATGGGTTGTAAGTTTCATTCGCTTGAACAAAATTTAGCGTTTATTGCACAGCAAACAAATACCGATTACTTATGTGTAACCAAAGGTAGCCACGGTGCTTTGTTAACAATCAAAGGCGATAATTTTTATAATTCAGGTTATTTAATTAGCGTAATTGATACTGTTGGCGCAGGGGATTCGTTTTTAGGTTCGTTAATATATCAGCTTTGTAGCAACGACGACGCGCAATATGCCGTTGACTTTGCATGTGCTGTTGGCGCTATGGTCGCCGAAAGCTCTGGTGCAACACCTACTTTAACGCATCAACAAATTAGTGAGTTTATGAACCCACTTTAAAAAAACATTGTGTGTGAAAGCGGTTATACGTAAAAGTTTAACCGCTTTTTTTGTGCCTAAAATAAGACGTAGGCGATAAGTGAGTGTTAAGTGTGCATGTTGCGTAAATAGTGACTTATATCGATTATTGTATTAGCTAAACGTCTTATTGTTAGGGTTATGACGCTTTGATAAAATCGTCGATTATTCACGGATTGAACAGGCGGGGCGACACACATGCGCTCTATAACATACATACAAAAAGAGAAACGTGCTTTATGATCATCTTTTTTATCTGCCTTACCATTTTAATACTGGGCTATAAGTTTTATAGCCCATTTGTTGAAAAGCAAGCAGGCTTGGATTCAACCGTTGATACACCACAAAAACGCTTTAGCGAAGGTGTTGATTACGTAGCTATTCATCCTGTAAGAGCATTTTTAATTCAGTTTTTAAACATAGCAGGCGTAGGTCCAATATTTGGCCCAATTTTAGGTGCTTTATACGGACCTGTTGCATTGGTATGGATTGTACTTGGTAATGTTTTAGGTGGTGCTGTACACGACTTCTTCTCAGGTGTAATGAGTATAAAAGAAGATGGTAAAAGCTTACCAGAAATCGCAGGCCATTATTACAATGTGGTATTTAAAGGCTTTATGCTTATATTTACTGCCATGCTACTGTTTTTTGTAGGTGTAGTATTTATTATGAGCCCTGCAGGTTTGTTAAGTAACCTTGATTTTTTTGAAGGTACAATACTGGCAAATAACACCTTTTGGGTACTTGCTATTTTAGCGTATTACTTTTTAGCTACCTTGCTACCAATTGATAAAATAATAACAAAGTTTTACCCAATTTTTGGTGCGCTAATGATTGTAATGACAGTGGCAATTGCTATTTCATTACTTATTAATGCGCCGCACTTGCCTGTTCCAAGTGACTTTTTAGCTTACTTTGAAGCTGACCACGCACATGACTTTTTAGAACCAAACCCAGATGGGTTACCAACGTGGCCATTGCTATTTATAACAATTACCTGTGGTGCTATTAGTGGTTTTCACTCTACTCAAGCGCCAATTATTGCGCGCTGTTTAACTAACGAAAAATACGTACGCCCAGTTTATTACGGCGCTATGATGTGTGAAGGTATTGTTGGTTGTGTATGGGCACTTGCAGGTATTGCAGCGTTCCCAGATGGTTACGCTGGCTTAAAAGCATTGCTTGATCAAGGTGGTCCAGGTTTAGTTGTAAACCATGTAGCTAACAGTTACTTAGGTGTATTTGGCGGTATAATGGCAATTATTGCAGTAGCCGTTTTCCCGATTACTTCTGGCGATACAGCGTTCCGCTCACTACGTTTAACCGTTGTTGATGCGTTTAATATTCCGCAAAGTTTACGTAACCGCTTATTGGTAGCGGTACCTATACTTGCTATTGCATACTTTATGACGAAACTCGATTTCTCGTTAATTTGGCGCTACTTTGCATTTTCAAACATGCTGCTTTCTACAAGCGTATTATGGCTTGCCACTAAGTACTTGTTTGACCGTGGAGCATTCCACTGGATTGCGAGTGTTCCTGCTGTTATAGCAACAGCGGTAACGGTTTCTTATATTGGCACTGCAGCAATTGGTCTTAACTTATCAAGCGATTTAGGTAAACCTATTGGCGCTGTAGTGACAGTGATTGGCTTAATTGTTTTAGCAATTGTGCACTCTAAGCATAAAGTTAAACCAACAGCGGTTTAATAATAATCACATAAGTTATTTCAAGCATTAAAAAAGCGAGCTATTCATAATGAATAGCTCGCTTTTTTTTGTGCACTAAATTTAGGTATTACTGAGTTGCAAGTTCAAAGTAACTGTTATCGTCGAGCGTTTTGCTTATCATCATAGCGCCCTCAAGCAAGCTCACTGTTTGAATAGCCGCTTTAGTAGGGTTAAGCTCACCATTAGCTAGGTGCGCAGCGCTAAGCCATGTTAGGTTTTGATTAAAAAAGCGTTTTACTTCAAGGCGTACTTTATCTGGAAGGCTATCGCTTTCGGCTCCTAGTAACCCACATAAACACATTTTTCGGTCGGTAACTAAAGCACTTCTAAAAAGCTGAGTGTACACATCAATAGGATTTTTACCGCTGGCTTTAAGCTCGCTTGGCTCGCCTAACGCAGCTAAAAAAGAATTTGTATATTGATGAGCAAGCTCTGCACCTAAATCGGCCTTAGTCGGAAAGTGATAGTGCACACTGGCGCTTTTAATTCCAACTTCGCTGGCAAGCTCTCTAAAACTAAAATTGCTGTACCCGCCAAGGCGTACCTTGTTTTCAGCTGCTTTTAATAAAGCTTCTTTTTTACTCATTTTTAATATTTCCTATCCGTAGCAATACCAATTTTATTAAAACATGATCATTCTATCGCATTAAATAACTTACTAACTGCGTTAAAAATTACTCATATAGAACAACTATATGTCATAATTTTCGCCTTGTTATTACGCTATTTTCTTAGCGTAATAATAGGTCACCTATTTAATGCAATTGGTATAGTAAAATTATCGACCAGTAGGTAGTTATTTACAAGCGATTTTATTTTTAAGCAACCCCCTAATTTTACAATGAATTAAGTTAAATCCTATACATCAGAAAAATTTAAACGTTGACTTAAATTTAGTTTAATATTATAAATTACCTATCGGTAGGTAGGTTTCTGCCACTAATTCACTTTTAAACAATAAAGATAGAGATTACTATGAAAATTTATGATGTAGAAAACTTTCCAAATCCACTTCGTGTTCGTATCGCTTTAGCTGAAAAAAATGCCACTTCAAATGTTGAGTTTGTACCTGTTGATTTATTAAATGGTGAGCACAGAACAGAAGCCTTCTTAGCTAAGAATCCACTAGCAGGTGTGCCCGTATTAGAGCTAGATGACGGCACGTTTATATCAGAAAGTACCGCTATTACTGAGTATATTGATACCGCATTTGAAGGCCCGTCATTAATGGGTGAAACCGCAAAAGAGCGAGCAGTAATTAACATGATGCAAAAGCGTGCAGAGTCTATGGTGCTTGACGCTGTGGCAACTTACTTTCATCATGCAACTGATGGCTTAGGTCCAGAGCTTGAAACGTATCAAAATGTGGCTTGGGGTGAAAAACAAGGTGAAAAAGCACGCCAAGGGTTTAGCTATTTTAATGATGTACTAGCGCAGTCGGCGTTTGTTGCTGGTGAGCAGTTTAGTATTGCTGATATTACATTGTATGCTGGGCTGGTATTTGCTGGATTTGCACAAATAGCAATCCCGAATGAGTTAACTCATTTATTAGCATGGCAAGAAAAAGTAGCAAAACGCCCAAGTGTTGCGGCGTAATTAGTTTAAAGTTTAAGTGGAGTTACGGTTAGGAGCCAAATATGAAAATTGCTGCCGATTTTAGTAAACGAGTTGTTGTACACAGCGAAACGCTCCCGTGGGTTGCATCGCCAATGTCGGGCGTTGATAGACGAGCACTGGACCGTGTGGGCGACGAAGTTGCTCGCGCCACGACCATTGTTCGTTATGCACCAGGCAGTGAATTTTCGCCGCATGTACACACCGGCGGTGAGGAGTTTGTTGTACTTGAAGGGGTATTTCAAGATGAGCATGGTGACTTTGTGGCAGGTTCTTATATCCGTAACCCACCGCAATCAAAGCACAAACCGGGGTCTGAAAATGGCTGCGTTATATTTGTAAAGTTATGGCAGTTTCAGCCAGATGATAGAACCCACGTGCGTTTACAAACGGACTTGATGCAAAGTACGGCGCACCCTAGTTTTAAAAATGTAGCTGTAACTCCTTTGTACAAAGACGACTTTGAAGACGTAAGCTTGTTGCACTTTAAGCCCAACGCCAGCATGGTTATAAACGCAAAAGGTGGAGCAGAACTGCTAGTACTTGAAGGTTCATTTGATGAGCAAGCCGATACCTTTGTAAAAAACAGTTGGTTAAGAGTGCCTATTAATAGCTCCATTAACGTTAAGGCGGGAAGTAATGGCGCAAAAGTATGGCTTAAAACGGGCCATTTAACTGATGTAGAAAACCAGATATCTCGCGTACAAAATGCGTAAATCAGTCGTTTATTTGAGATTATTTATTGATTTAGTTCAGGACTAATTAATTTTAGAAGGTGTATTTTTACCGCTCAGCCTATTTAAGGAGAGCAGTAATGGTACACACAACACATGGTTTATCGATTGGTCTTGAACGTGCAGGAAGAGAGTTTTTTTTAAAACTTAAAGCCGTTGGTACGCTTACTCACGACGACTACAAAATAATTACCCCAATGATAAATTCAGCTCTTGGCGAAGTTAAGCATCCAGTCGTGAACGCCTTAATAGATGGTAGCGAACTTGAAGGTTGGAAAGTACGCGCAGCGTGGGATGACTTAAAGTTAGGTGTTAAGCACTCTAAAGAATTTAAAAAAGTAGCTATTTACGGTAATAAAGAGTGGCAAGCTCGAATGGCAAAAATAGGTAACTGGTTTATATCGGGTGAGGTTCAATACTTTGAAAATGCTACCGCAGCCATAGATTGGCTAGACGAATAGCCTGGTTTAAAAACTTAAATTAAAGCACTCTTATAGAGTGCTTTTTTGCTCTATGGGTAACGTTATTAAGTAGTTACATTCGCTTTATTTCAATTGTTAATACTGCTCTATTAAAATACACTCATTATTATTGAGCAAATTACATATTATAAAAACAATGAAACAAGTACTTATCTTTATTACATTCCTGATATTTTCTACATCAATACATGCAAAAGATAACAACATATTCACGCCGGTTAGCGATCTTTTTTTAGCTGTTTCTAACGTTGATCACTCGCAAATGCGTGCAGCCGTTGATGATTCATTTCTACTTTTAGAACACGGTGAAGTGTGGACTATTAATGACTTTATAAATGTAGTTAAGCCTTCTGACTTTATAAGAACTAATTATTTTAGTGTTATAAATTCGCGTGTAGTGGGTGATGTTGCATTTATTAATTACTGGAATAAAGCCAATATTAAAAACACTCAAAGAAGTATTGATATTTATTGGTTAGAAAGCGTTGTTGTATCAAAAGTGGGCGATAAATGGTTGTTATCGCAAATGCACTCTACTCGGTTACCCCAAGATGAAATACCTAAAGGTGTCACCTTTATAAAGCAATAGATCTAACTCTAATTTAAAGCCCTGTAATATGGGGCTTTAATCGTTTAAATTACATCAGCCAGTACAGGTAATGCCGGAAATGCCCCTTTAGCTAAACACGCTTTAGAGCCACATTTAAGAGCAAAGTGCAGGGCGTCTTTTACGCTCGCTTTATCATTTAGTTTATCTGCTAGTGGTAAATCACTTCCCAAGTTATTTAAGTAGTATAAAACCCCCGCTATAAATGCATCGCCCGCGCTTGTTGTATCTACGGCGTTTATTTTTGGTGCCGATTCGTTAAGTGTAAATGCGCTGTGGTAAACCTTGGCAGGCTCTGGCCCATCGGTTAAAAACACCAGTTTTACTCCGGTATTTAATAGCGCTTGAATGTAATCATCGCTCGTTGTATCGCTATGCTGAGCTAAAAAATTAAGCTCATCACGCGAGAGTTTTACTATGTCACAATAGGTGTAACAAGCTTTTACATTGCTTGCTATATCGTTTGTATTTTCCCACAAGCTGTAGCGTAAATTTACATCAAAACTGACGAGCTTATTATTCGCTTTTGCAAGTTCTAGCGCTTTAACCGTTGTGTTAGCAATTGCTGATTCGGTTAATGTGTTTGAACAAAAGTGTAGTGTGCTTATTTCTTGCCAATTTATATGCGCTAAATGCGCCTGCGTTAATAGTACATCGGCTGTGTTATGGCGATAAAAGCCAAAACTACGCTCGCCGGTTTCATCAAGGCTTACTATAACCATGGCAGTTTTTGAGCCTGCAATGGTAAATAAATAGTCTGTATTTACATTGTATTGCGCTAATGCATTACTTAATTGATTGGCAAAATGATCGTCCCCTTTACCACCACAAAATGCAGCCTCTGCGCCGAGTTTTGCGTAGCCTACAGCTACATTGGCAGGCGCGCCACCTGGTATAGGTAAATAGGCAGAGTTATCAGCATCTTGTGGCAGCATATCAATTAATAGCTCGCCTAAGCACAGAAGTTTGGTCATTTGGAATATCCTAAAAAGCCTAGCAAGGCTAGGCTAAAAAACGTGAAGGGTGTTATTTATCCATACTTTAAAAGGCGCTACGGTGATTACTCACCGCAGCGCAATACACACATTTAGTTAAAAGCGTATTTTAAAGTTACCGACGTTGTGCGGCCGTTAATAGCGCGGGCACGAATAATGTTGTTTTCAGGTACTGAGCCTTCTTCTGCTTCTGTAATACCTACTGTATCAAATAGGTTGTTCACATTAAGCGCAATATTAAGGTTTTCAGATAAATCATAGCTTACAAAGCCATTTACCTGTGTGTAGCCGTCAAATTGCAAGTCGTTATTATCTTGAGCGTATGCATCGGTAGTACCAATGAAACTTACCCCTGCAGCGCCTTTTTCATAGTTGTAACGTGCCATTAATGAGTAAATTAAATCGGCTTGACGACGTGGTGTATTACCTACCACACCTGGGTTAAGCGCATCTTTTGCTATTTCTGCATCGGTCCAGGTTAAATTACCGCGAAAATCCCATGCATCAATAAAGTAAGTAGATTCTATTTCAATCCCTTTTGCTTCGTATTCACGGTCAAAAAACGTTTGTGATGTTGCTTCAAAATTTTGCTCTTCAGTTTCGGCAAAAAACGCAGTAGCAAACACTGATAATGAATCAAAGCGCTTCTTAACACCAAACTCAAACTGGTTTACTTCATCAACAGCGTCTTCTTTTGCAACAGAGCCGTCGGCGCGTACTTTACCAAATAAAAGACGGTCAGCATTTGCACGCCCACCTTTACTAATACGTGCAAACGTAGCAAGGCTTGGATCAATTTGATAATTAGCACCAATTGAATAAGAAGAATAGTTCCAGTCGTAATTTACTGGGCTGGCGTTTGCAGTATCAATACCTGCAACGTTTTGCTCAGGGATTGATATTTCACCGTCGCGGTTCATATCTACTGTTGAAGTCGCTGCACCTGCGTATGTTCCGCGAGCTTCGCCACTATCATAGCGAGCACTTGCATCAATGCTTACGTCGCCTAATTTAGTAGAAAATGCAACGTATGGTGCACGAGTATCGTACTCTGTATCGTAATCACGTTGGCAACAGTTACCAAATGCACTGTAAGCGTATAAACCGTTTTCAGATAACTCAGTGCCATCGGCACCTGTTACATTTAATAATGCAGCATTGTCACCCTTGAGCTCCATTACGTAAGAGTTCCATAACCACGACATCGCAATGTTTTGCGTAGATGCATAGTAACCAAATGTTAGGCTAGTATCATCGTCGAACGATTTAGTTAATTTAAAGTCATTAACTATAGAACCAAAGTCATTCATTGTGACATCGAATGTCACTATCTTCATTGCTAAACCATCGTTAAACGCTTCACCGGTGTTCGCGTTGCTCAAGGTTGCACCTACGCCACCAATGCTTTCTGCAATTGATGTTGCGCTACCTACTTGTTCTGTGAAAGGTGAATTAAAGTTGCCGCTTATTGATGATTTACGAAAGCGGTTTTCGATACGCCAATCGTTATCTAAATCAAATACAGCTTCAAAACCAACAGAGTCAACCTTTGGATTCATACCATCGCGGATATCGCCGCTACTAATTTGGTTTTCACCATTTAAGCGTACTGTTTTAGTAAATAACGCTGAGTGAGGTGTGTCTGATTGTGCATCAAAGCCAGCAATAGAGTCACCATTTGAGTACATTGGCATAGGAAGGTAGCCAACACTCTTATCGTCTAAGTGTTTGTAATAAAGGCGCACGTAACCGTTGTCGAAATCTTTAGTAAGGTTAGCTTTTATTTGGCCACCTTTATTAGACGTGTAACCTGTTTCGCGCGGGCCTTCGCCTTGTCGAACAAAGCCACCAACATGAAAACGCACGCTATCGGTTAAGTAAGTGCCGTATTCAAAGTCTGTACGAACGCTGTCGTAATCTAAGCCAAGTGTTGTAGATACACTGCCAGATTCGTTTTCGCCATTTTTAGAGATAAAGTTAATAATGCCACCAGGTGCATTACTTGCTGCAGTAGATGCTGAACCACCACGAATCGATTCGATAGTTTGCACAGTGTTATCTAATCGCATAAAAATATCTGAATTACCAAAAGCGATATCACCGTATTGCAGTACAGGTAAACCATCTTCTTGTAATTGTAAAAATTTTGCACCGCCTGAAGCAACTGGCAGGCCACGAACAGCAATATTTGCATTGCCTTCGCCACCTGTAGATTCTGCACGAATACCAGGGATGATTCTAAAAGCTTCGGCTGTTGAGCGAGGAGTAGACACTTGAACTTGTTCAAGTGACACGCTACTAACTGATACGCTTGAAGCCATGATTGTTGTTCGACGTGGTACGCCGGTTACAACAATTGTTTCAAGACCTTTGTTTTGTGATGCTTCAGGTTTTGCTTGGTCTGTTTCTTGTGCGTTAACGCCTTGACTTACGGCAAGTGCTAAAGCGCTAATTAAATATAAAGGTGTATTGTGTGTTGTCATGTGAACGCCTCGTTGTGTTGATCCCAATAGGATTTGTTATTTTCACTTAATCGATTAAGTAAAAATAACAAATATTTTACAATAAGCAAATCATTTTGTGTTTAATTTGCTCTTTTATTATTCATATGTTGATTTTAAAAGTGTTTTTTATTGTATTGAGATACAAGTTTATTAAGCTGTTGGGTTACTTTCTTGTAAAGCACTCATTGATGGGTCGCGTAAATAATTGAACAACATAGCTACAAATAAAATCACGGCAAACCCTGTTGCTAAGTAAAAGCCATAGCGCACATGGCCAAAGTAATCACTGATCATACCCATAAATAAAGGAGCTAAAGCAGCTGATAATGCGGTGAAAAATAATATAACGCCGGCTACGGCTCCATGGCGCTCTGCAGGAAAACACGATATACCTTTAGAGTTTAAAGTTGGATAAACCATAGACATAAATAAACCTGAAAGAGGTAGTAACCCTACAGCCCAATCAACACCCCCAATAAGTGTACCCACATAACAAAGCGCAATACCTAAGCTTAAATAAGCCATAACACCTTGCCAGCTATAGCGATTTAGTAACCATACGGCAATAAAACGACCTGCAGCACGTAGTATAAAAAATATAGTAAGTGCATAAGTGGCAAGGAGCGGCCAAGAGCCTGTGTAGTCCTTTAGTAGCGTCGGCATCCATACATAAATAGCCACTTCAGTCGCTACATAAAGTGCAATAGCTAAAGAAAAGCCAAGTGCATAAGGGTTTTTTACCATTTTTAGGGTGGTTGCCAAAGAGGCTGGCTTTTCAGTTGTTTTAACCACGTCAGGGTAGTCTGCGCGCCATGCTAATAAAGCAAGTATTAAACACATTACGCCCGCAATAATATACAGGTATGTCCAACTTACGTTTTGCACTAATAAAACACCAACTAGGGCAGGGCCTACAATAGCGCCAATACCAAAAAAGCCCTCAACCTTGTTCATGGTTTTAGTATGGTCGTCGTTACTATGTGAAATATCGCCAAGCAACGCCAGTGCGCCGGTTTTAAATAAACCAATGGCCAAGCCTATGCAGCAAAGCAATACTAAAAAGAAGGTAAAACTGGTGCTAAATGCAAATAAAAAACAACTCGCAGAAAATATTAATAAACCTAGCATAATGGTTTTTTTACGACCAAGGCTGTCAGCTAAAAAGCCTAAAAATAATCCACTAAAGGCTATTAGTGCCATGGGAGCGTAATGAAATGCACTAGCTTGAGTCATGCTCAAACCGAAATCCTTTATAAGTTCGGGGATTATCATGCCGACTGCGTCAGAGGTCATGGCAAACATAAAAAACATCATGTATGTAAGCCAGCGTATTTGTTGCAGTGGGTCGCTGCTTACGTGTGTGTGTGATTTTGTCATGTGTTTATTCCTCGTTAAATTCTCTATTAACACTTCGTAAGTCAGTCAGTTGCTTACTGTAGTATTACGTTAGCCACGAAATTTGTATGTAAAATTATTAAAAATTACTTGTAAATTCTTACTCGCTAGTTAAAGATATATCTTAATCGATTAAGTTTCAACATGGTAATCACACAATGATGAAGAATAAAGTTCAATTGATCACATATGCTGATCGAATCACTGGCCAAAATATAGGCGCGCTAACTACACTTTTAAACGGCCCTTTAAAAGGCGTATTTGGTGGTGTGCACTTATTGCCATTTTACAATCCTATTGATGGCAGCGATGCTGGCTTTGACCCTATTGATCATAGTGAAGTTGATTCTAGAATAGGCACTTGGGAAGACATACAAGTATTAGGTAAAGATCTCGATTTAATGGCAGACCTAATTGTTAACCATGTATCGGCGCAGTCTTTTCAGTTTCAAGATTTACTAGCAAAGGGTAAGCAATCAGAATTTTGGGATTTGTTTTTAACCAAAGATGATGTATTTCCAAATGGTATGAGTGAAGCTGAGCAAAAAGCAATTTACCGCCCACGTCCTGGTAGTTGCTTTACCCCTATGAAATGTGGTGATGGTAAAACGTATGACTTTTGGACCACTTTTACCGATAACCAAATTGACATAAACGTAAAAGTAGAAGCCGGTGTTGCGTATTTAAATAATGTACTTACTAAATTTTCGGCTAACAATGTAAATATTATTCGTTTAGATGCAGCGGGTTACGCCATTAAGCAAGCTGGCACTAACTGCTTTATGCTTGATGAAACGTTTGGCTACCTAGATAACTTATCTAAGCAAGCAAACGATTTAGGCATGGAAACCATTGCAGAAATTCATAGCCATTATCAAACTCAGGTAGAAGTGGCAAAACGCGTAAATATGGTTTACGACTTTGCGTTACCACCGCTTATTTTACACAGCTTATTTAACAACGATGTAGATGCACTGCTCAAATGGTTACAAATTTCGCCACGTAATTGCTTAACTGTACTTGATACACACGACGGTATTGGCATTATTGACGCAGGTCCAATGGGCGACAAACCAGGGCTATTAAATGCACAGCAGATTGATAACCTCGTAGAAACAATGCACGCCAACAGCAACAACCAAAGCCGCCAAGCTACGGGCGCTGCGGCGAGTAATGTCGACTTATATCAAGTTAACTGTACGTACTACAACGCATTAGGCGCGAAAGACTTTGATTACTTACTGTCGCGTGCAATTCAATTTTTTGCTCCAGGTGTACCACAAGTATATTACGGCGGCTTATTTGCTTGCGAAAACGACATGGAGCTATTAGCTAATACAAATGTAGGCCGTGATATTAACCGCCCATATTTAGATGCAAATATAATCGACAAAGCCTTAAATAAGCCTGTAGTAAAAGGTTTAATTGAATTAATTAAAATTCGCAATTCACACCCCGCGTTTGCAGGTGAATTTAGTGCCCAAGGTGAAGGCAGTATGTGTTGTTTATCGTGGCAACTAGATGAGCAAACTATTTCACTCACTGTTGATTTTAAATTGCGCCATGCACTTATTACGCAAGTAAACGGAGATGAAGAAACAACGATTAACTTAAATTCATTTTTAGCTTAATGTTATAAAAGTAATTTACAAACGCCATGTAAAACAAAAGCCAAGCTACTTAAACTTGGCTTTTTAACACATAAAACGATTACAAGGCTTGTAAGCTAACTACTCGCACCAATCTCTAATTCGTAACTGACTTCCTGAGTTTTTTCTTCTTTAGAAATAAATAATTCGGCGGCTATAACGCCTTTTTCTTGGCTGTTTTGATGAATAGTGGTGAGGCGAGGTACAAACCGGGCTGCTTCATCAATACCATCAAAGCCCACAATACGCAGTTCTTCACCTATTTTTATGCCTTGTTTTATTGCTTCTCGCATTGTGGCAAGGGCAATTAAATCACTCATACAAATTATAACGTTAGGACGCGGTGATGCACTAAGTACTTCTTTTGCAGCAATATTGGCAAAACGTTCGCTACTTTCAGGAATGTTCCAAATGCGATCGTCAGCCACCGTAATATTTGCCTCGCTTAAAGCGCGTTGATACCCGCGTAAACGTTGATGCGAAATAGATTGTCCGGTTTCAAATTCGTGATGCTCATACACGCGGCATAATACGTTTTCATCAAGTAATCTAAGCCCTAATATAGCCACTTTATCGTTTTGATTATGCAGTACGTGTTTAGCTATTTCGTAACTTGCTTGCTCGTTATTAATATTTACAGAGGCATTGCGAGCAATATCAAAATCAATTGTCACTACATGTTTAGACACTGTTTTTAACTGCTCTACTAACGCGTTATTACGAGGGCGGCCATAACAAATAAAGCCATCGACAAAGTCGACCACGTTATTAAGGTTATCGCTATTACCTGAAAACAATAAAACATTAATGCCGTTTTTTTCAAGCACTGAGGTCACACCGCGCATAAAGCTACTAGCCACAGGGTCCGACACCATGTATTCCACACTATCGGGCAGCACTAAAGCGACAATATTAAATGTGCCATTACGCAACGATTGCGCGGCCTTATTGGGCCCGTAATAGCCTAAAGTTTTACACGCTGCAAGAATATCGTCTCGGCGTTTAGCCGATAGCTGATCAGGGCGATTAAACGCATTAGATACTGTCGCGTTAGACACACCTAACTCTTTAGCAATACTTTTTAGGGTCCAGCGGGTTTGCTTACTCATACCAATTCTTTACTCAATACTCATGTTAATAAACTAACATATTCAGGGCGTTAGCAAAGTAAAAAAATAAGATTTTAGGGCTAATGTCGGCATTCTTTAGGCGCAATGCCAAAGGTTTGTTTAAATAGGCGACTAAAGTGGCTCGCGCTATTAAATCCAACATCAAAGCACACTTGGCTAATTGCATGGCCTTGTAGTAATTGAGTACGCGCTTTTTTTAGTCTTAACTGTTGCTGCCAAAGGGCTGGGGTAGTGCCAAATGCGAGTTTAAATTGATGATAAAACTTACTTCGGCTCATACATGCTATTTTGCATAAGGTATTTATGTCGAGCGTTTCACTTAAGTGTTCTTCAATATAAAGCAGGGCATCGCTCACTTTTGTTTTAAGGCGTGGCTTATCGCAGCTAGCTAGCAATAGCTCGCGGCTTTGTTGTTGTAATAAACGGGTGATCAATTCGTTCAACGACAAATCAATCAAGTAATGTCGCTGTGCGCCTTGCTCACTAAATAAATGCACCATGCGCTCTAATAATTGCTGCGTTTGAATATTATGTTGGGTATGCACTAACTGAGGTACATATTCAAATAAGCCATCGTGTGCAAAATTTTGCTGCATGTTTAGTGCATTCGCCACGCTCGTTATTTTATCTGTGCTAATTTCAATGGCTAAACAGGTGGTTGGGGCGTGCATTGATGCTTGTGGAAAATCAATTAAAACACCTTGCTCTGGCGCTAATACAAACGACTCGTGTGGTAAAAATGCTTTATGGTATTGGCTGCTTTCTACGTGCATTACCTTTTTGCCGCTAAGCATGGCACAAAACAGCAGCTCGTTTGAGTGCAGTGCTACCTTTTGCGCGCTTTGATACGTGTCGTAAATACTCAACTCACTGCTATCTGCAGCGAATGTGACTTTATTTTCTATTAATACATCAAGTTGTTGGCGTTTTTTGTTTAACTGAGATGTGTGCATATCAATCCTTTAGGTTTTTATTAGTTTGGACTCACAGACAACTTTTGTGGACAGCTAATCAAGTTTTTAGGTACTTGTTAGTTTAATGTCAATCAACATTGATTAAATATAAAGCATTTTGTTTTATATAAATGTTCGACCTTTAGCTAACAACAATAAAGAGAGCACACACATGATATATGCAAATCCAGGTAGCGATGGCGCACTCGTAAACTTTAAACAACAATACGGGAACTACATTGGCGGAGAGTGGGTGAAGCCAGTAAATGGCCAATACTTTGATAATATAAGCCCAGTAAACGGTAAGGTATTTTGCCAAATACCGCGTTCAGACAAAGACGACATAGAGCTGGCTCTCGATAAAGCGCATGCAGTGCGAGAGCAATGGGGCACAACGTCGGTGACCGACCGAAGTAACATACTGCTAAAAATAGCCGACCGAATTGAGCAAAACCTAGAGTTACTAGCTGTTGCCGAAACATGGGATAACGGTAAAGCAATTCGTGAAACACTCGCTGCTGATATTCCGCTAGCGGCAGATCACTTTCGCTACTTTGCAGGGTGCCTACGATCGCAAGACGGCACTATAGGTGAAATAGACGCAACCACCGTTGCGTATCATTTTCACGAGCCACTAGGTGTGGTTGGGCAAATTATTCCGTGGAATTTCCCTATTTTAATGGCCGCCTGGAAACTAGCGCCAGCACTTGCTGCAGGTAACTGTGTAATTTTAAAACCGGCTGAGCAAACACCAGCTTCTATTTTAGTTTTAATGGAGATAATTGGCGATTTACTCCCTGCAGGCGTATTAAATATAGTAAACGGCTTTGGTAAAGAAGCGGGTGAAGCACTGGCAACAAGCAAGCGTATCGCTAAAATTGCATTTACGGGTTCAACGCCTGTGGGCTCACATATTTTGAAATGCGCTGCTGAAAATATTATTCCTTCAACGGTCGAGCTCGGTGGTAAATCACCTAATATATTTTTTAATGATGTAATGGAAAAAGACGATGCGTTTTTATCCAAAGCTATTGAAGGCGCCGTGCTTGCTTACTTCAACCAAGGCGAGGTGTGTACGTGCCCATCAAGGTTGTTTATTCAAGAAGACATTTACGAGCAGTTTATTGAGCGAATACTCGAACGTACCTTAAAAATTAAACGCGGAAACCCGCTAGACAGCGAAACTATGGTTGGCGCACAAGCTTCAAAAGCGCAATTTGATAAAATACTGAGCTACATTGAAATAGGCAAAAAAGAAGGCGCTGAAGTACTCACTGGCGGTAATGTAGAGCAGCTAAGTGATGACTTAAACGGTGGTTACTACATACAACCTACGTTATTAAAGGGCACAAACGATATGCGTGTGTTCCAAGAAGAGATTTTTGGCCCTGTTATTTCAATGTCGACCTTTAAAGATGAAGCCGAAGCTCTCGAGCTTGCCAATAGCTCTGAGTTTGGTTTAGGTGCCGGTGTGTGGAGCAGAAACATGAATCGTGCTTATCGTATGGGTCGCAAAATAGAAGCAGGGCGAGTGTGGACTAACTGTTATCACATGTACCCAGCTCACGCTGCGTTTGGTGGTTATAAAAAATCAGGAATAGGGCGCGAAACGCACAAACTCGCACTGGAGCACTACCAGCAAACTAAAAACCTATTAGTGAGCTACAGCGAAGATCCGCTCGGCTTCTTTTAAATAAAGAGCCTAAGCTTTAAATAAACAACCATTAAGTAATAATGCCAGCGCTACCTATTTGTAGCGCTTTTTTTATAGGCAATCAACCGTTGGTAACGGCCATATAGTCCAACATTTTAGCGTTGCAAAAAATAACATTATAATGACGGTGTTTACGAGTCCTACTTAAAAAACGCTAATTTAGCGAGTATAGAGTGGTGTAAATATAAGGAGCCTTTAAATAATATTTTTATCCTTCCTCAGTTGAGTAAATTTCTATTTGTAGATCATTACCAGAATAAAGTGCCGCAATGCATTCAACCATCTAAATATGGACTTTTTCAAGCTTCTTTATTATCAAAATAATTAGGTTAGCTTTTCTAATGTTTGTATTAACTGCTTAGCCCACTATATTTACTTCTTGTTTACAGTTGTTTTTTCGTTGTAAGCAAATAATCTGAAAGTTTTTATAACAACGATAGGTCTATTAAATTGATAAAACGGCGATATTGCTTATCTCCATTGTGCTTGTTTATCAAAATATGAGTGTTTTTATACCAATTCGCTTAATTAAGTGATTTATTTTGAGTATGGAAAAACGTGTTGATAGCTAGGCAAAAAATTCGCTATTTAGTTGTTCTAAATGAGAATTTTTTAACGCAGGTAGCGACACGTTTAGCCCCGCAAAATGATTAAGTATTATTGCGGATTGGTATTATTAACAATCATTGATAAAACAAGAAAAAATATTTTAATCCGGAGCATAAAAATGAAAAAAGTAAATTTAACTAAGGCTTTATTAATCGGCGCATCAGCAGCAGTTTTAAGCGCAGGCGCAGTAGCTGGTCCTAATAGTCAATTAACTGTTGCAGAAGGTGCTTCAGCAAAAGTACAAGAGCAATTTAAAGGCTGGGTAGCCGGTGATAAAGTTCGCGGTCGTAAAGATAAATGTTTTGGTATTGCTTTAGCGGGTGAAAACGATTGTAAAGCAGGTGCAGGAACAAGTTGTGAAGGCACTTCAACGACAGACTTCCAAGCTAATGCATGGACATATGCACCTAAAGGCGTGTGTGAATCAATTGTAACTCCTAATGGAAAAGGTTCGCTTGAAGGTTAATAAAGCAAGTTTTCCCCAGCACATTGTTGCTGGGGAGCAATTAGGCGCGGGTCTCAGTTTAAAACCAGAACATCTTAACGACATTTTAGCTTTACCCGTAGAGCTGCCATCTACAAATAATAATCTTTGGTTTGAAGTGCATACAGAAAATTATTTTGTGGCAGGTGGTCCTCGGTTAAATTATTTGAGAGCTGTACGTGAAAACTTTGATATTAGTTTTCATGGTGTTGGCGGCTCTTTAGGCTCTGATCATAAAGCTATGCTTGCTCATACTAAACGGGTAAAAGCGCTAATTGATGAATTTCAGCCAGTGCTGGTATCTGAACACGCTGTATGGTCTAAGTCGGATGGCAAATATTTTGCAGACTTAATGCCGTTACCTCGCACCCAAGATGCACTTGAGTCTTTAATTAATGGTATTGATTGTTACCAGACGGGCATTGGCCAGTCAATCTTAGTTGAAAACCCAAGTAACTATTTAGATTTTATAAGTGATATGGATGAACCTCAATTTTTAGTTGAGGCAGCGAAGCGTACTGGATGCGGCTTACTTATCGATATTAATAACTTATACATAAGTAGTAAAAACACGGGTATTGATGCGCTTGATTATTTAAAGCAGATCCCTGCTGAGCTTGTTGGAGAAATTCATATTGCAGGGCACGATCCTGATCCAGCTCTTGGTCAGTCATTACTGATAGACAGCCATGCAGCACCGGTAGCGACTCCTGTATGGGGTTTGCTAGAACAAGCAATTGAGATATTTGGTCAGCGACCAGTACTTGTTGAGCGAGATGCGAATATTCCATCGTTTGAAGAGCTTATGATCGAGCGGGAAACTGCGCAAAGCTATTTGAATCAAAGTGAGCTACAAAGTCGCTTAAATATATCTCATAAAGAAGTGGTTCGCTGATGAGTACCAACCAATATATTGATGCTTTTACTCGCTATTTGCGAACGGGCGATCCAAGTGAAATGGAGCATTTTTGCGAAAATCCATCGCATATTAAAAGGTTAGCTGTGTATCGTAACGGGTTTTATAAAGGCTGTGTTGATGCATTAATAGCTAACTTTCCTATGTGTGAAAAAAAAGTAGGTAGTGAGAACTTTCGTAAAATGGCACGACTTTATGTTGACCGTTTTCCGCCAGAGCAGGGCACTTTGGTGGGATACGGACTAAGCTTTCCTGGCTTTGTAACTGATTTGATTAAAGATGGTGAAATTGAAAATAAACATATTTTAGAAGTTACTGAAAATCAGCAAAGTGCATCAAATTTATATATGAACTTAGTTGATATTGCGCATTTAGATTACGCGTGGCTAATGAGTTTGATGAGCGCTGATTCAACTGAAACTTTAACTATAGAATATGTTACTCAACTAATGGAACAAGGTACTGAGCTTACTGAACTTAATGTAAAGGTTAACTCCAGCGTACTGTTACTTAGTGTGAGTGAAGGCGCTTTTTTAGAATGGATTTCGCTAAAAACAAATAATAATGATGGCGTTGTAACTAAATCCTCTGCTGAGGATTTTATTATGTTATGGCGTTTGCAAGGTGCGGTGCAAGCCCGGTCTCTTTCTATCGCAGAAGTTGCACTTATGCAGGCTCTACAGGGTACAGGTAGGTCTTTAGGTGAAGCTTTTGATGCAGCAATAACGGTAGATGAACACTTTGAAGTGAGTGATGCTTTTACAGCATGCTTACAAAATGAATTATTAGAAATCCAAATCAATTAGTACATATTACAAGAGTAGGAATAAATATGGGCATGATAAAAAAAATACAACAACTGTACGTGCAGATGGGAGAACAGTTATCGCGGTTCTTGGAACCTATAGCACTGTTTTTTCTTCGTTTTATGGTTGCTAAAGTATTCCTCGACTCGGGATTGAGCAAATGGGATGGCTTTTTACAATTTAATGTTGATAAATACGACCTATTTAAATATGAATTTTTCTGTCCTGATCCAGTTAGAGAAGGTGCTTTGCAGCTTTGTAATCCTCAAACCTTAGATTATGTTGATGGCTCATTTCTTGTAAAAGTAATTGAAACGCTTGCTGTAGTTGCTGGTGTTGTTGAGGTGTTACTTCCAATATTACTGATTATCGGTTTGTTTTCTCGCTTTGCAGCGTTAGGCCTTATTGGTATGACGCTGTTTATCCAGCTTGCAGTTTTTCCTACACTCGATCATTGGATTAATCCTGCTTCGTGGTGGGCTGTTTCATTATTAGTGATATTTGCTCGTGGACCTGGCTTTTTATCTATTGATAAGTTGCTTGGATTAGACGCAAAACGTGCAAGTGCTAAGTAAGCTTTTATATATTAAACGTTAAACGTAACCGGCACGCTAATATCACTTAGGTGCCGGTTATTATTTAGATTAAAGTTAAAAATACACTTATACAAATTTACTCAATAAATTGTGCTGATTTAATATAGCTAACCCCAACCCTGATATTTTCTAATAAAAATACCAAGCCATGCCTAATAGGATTTCCCAATGGAAATAGGATTACTCATTCTTCTTTTCTCAGTTAGTGCTTACGCTATGCTAGCTAAAAAGCTGTCCACAACCATTATTACCGCACCAATGGTATTTTTGGGTATTGGTTTTGCGGTTTCTCAACTTGGGTTTATTAGTATTGGAGACGCACATGAAACCGTATATTTAATAGCAGAAATATCGCTAGTTGTATTATTGTTTTTAGATGCTTCACAAATAAACCTACGAAGATTAAAAAGGCAAAATACGTGGCCTCTAAGAATGCTATTGATAGGTTTGCCGTTGAGTATTTTGATTGGTACAGGCTTTGCTTATTTATTCTTCCCACAGTGGCCTTGGGCAATGCTAGCCCTAGTTGCGGCAATTTTAGCACCTACTGATGCAGCTTTAGGTCAAGCGGTTGTTAGTAATGAGAGCGTACCTTTAAACGAGCGACAAAGTCTATCTGTTGAAAGTGGTTTAAATGACGGGCTAGCATTACCCGTTATTTTATTTTTTGCCAGTATAGTTGCTATGGAAACCGGTTCTCAAGAAAATGAAATGTCATGGTTAGTGTTTGGATTTAGCCAAATATTTATAGGTATTTTGGTTGGTGCATTAATGGGATACTCGAGCGGACGTTTATTTTTATACTCTGAGTCAAAAAAAATATCATCGACTATATATGAAGGGATTGGCGTTTTAGCTCTTACCGGCACATCATATTTAATGGCTACTTTAATGGGTGGAAATGGATTTATATCAGCGTTTGTTGCAGGTTTAGCTTTTGGTAATAGTGTAAAAGGGCATTGCCGATTTATATACCAATTTACTGAAAGCGAAGGGCAAATGTTAATATGGTCTTCGTTTGTTATTATTGGGCTTGGTTTACTGCCTTCAGCTATAGAGCACTTAACCTTCCCCGTAGTTGGTTATATTTTAGTGAGTATATTTATTGTACGCCCTCTTGCTATTTACCTATCGCTAATTGGTACAAAAGCTAAAGTATTAACAAAAGTGTTTATGGGGTTTTTTGGACCTCGAGGTCTTGCCACAGCGCTTTTTGCACTTATTATTTCTAAAGATATTTTAGGTGAATACGGCCACTCAATACTTATAGTTGCGATTAATGCAGTGTGGATGAGCACGTTAATACACGGTATTGCTGCAGCACCTATGGCTAATTGGTATGGCGCTAAAATTAAAGTGCTAAAAATTAAATCAAGAGAGCTCGCTAGGTTAAAAAACAGAAAGTAGCAATTGAACCAAAATAGGAACTCAGCTATGGTTTGTGCACAAATAGAATGAATTTAACGCGGGTGTTTTTGTAAACTCGGTTATGGCACGGAGAGCTTATGAATTTCCCAGAGCTAGAAACAGCACGTCTGATACTTACTAGCTTATCAGCAAGCGATAGTGAAGCACTTCTAAATATCTATTCAGATGCAGAAGTTGTTAAATTTTACGATATAGAGGCTTATAAGTCAGAAGCTCAATCAGCTAAATTAATTGATTTTTTCAATGCTCGCTTCACTGAGAATATTGGTATTCGATGGGCTATTCGTCTAAAGGCTACAGGTAAGTTAATTGGCACTTGCGGCTTTAATACATGGAACCAAAAGATGAAAAATGCCAGCATAGGGTACGAAATAGCTTCTGAGTATTGGGGGGGTGGGTTTGCCTCTGAAGCATTACATGAGGTTATTAATGCTGCATTCTCAAATCAACTTCTATTCGGTGAACTATACCGAATTCAAGGAGATACTATGATTGGCAATCTTGCCTCAGAGTCGGTCTTGAAAAAGCTAGGCTTCAAAGAAGAAGGTATTCGCCGAGCAAGTGGTTACTGGAAAAATGAGTTTCATGACTTGAGGTGCTATGGGTTATTAAAGCCTGAATTTAAACAATAATTACAAAGTATAAAAGTTACTCCTACCGCAGCTCTATTTTGGTAAATAATTAAATGGATTTTTATGACTATAAAAAAAACAACAACCAACTATGTATTACTCGCTGCTTTTCTAATATCACCTATTGTTAATGCAGCTAAAAACCAAGCATTACCAGCCACGCCTGAGCAGTGGCGCAGCATAACAGAGCGCGATATTAACGCGGCTTATAGTATTACCGCACATAATCACCCTGGTATGTTTGATAGTAATAACCCAACTTTCCTTGATTTATTAAATCAAGCAAAAGCGGAGGCACTTACATTGTCGGCTCAAGCGAGTGGGCCGCAGGCGCATGTAGCGGCAATTGCGCGCTTTAGCACTATTTTACAAGATGGTCACGCTGGTGCGTTTTCAAGCGTAGATAGACCCGCGCGCCGCTGGCCGGGCTTTAGAACTGTATGGCGAGGTGATGCGCTAAAAGTGTATTACAGCGAAACCAGCAATATTAGCAAAGGCGACGTTGTAAGCCAATGTGATGGGCAAAGTACCGATACCTTAATGCGTGAGAGAATATTTAAGTTTCATGGTGAAGTTGCACAACCTGGGCATAGGTGGCAGCAAGGTTGGCGGTTACTAATTGACGAGGGCAATCCATTTTTAACCCCTCTAAAAAAATGTGAATTTGTTAAAGCCAATAGCGATACCTATACACACGTATTAAATTGGTCAGTAAGGCCTAAGTCAGCAAGCAAGTATTTAGAAAATGCTTATAACGGTGATGAGCTTCCCATTGATTTAACGTGGCCTGAAAAAAACATTGCTTGGATTGCTATGCCTAGCTTTTCATCAACAGATAAACAAACAGCTGCATACAATAAAGTGTTTGAAAAAATACAACATCAACGTAGCAAGTTACTTAATGCAAAAGCCGTGGTATTAGATTTGCGCCATAACCAAGGTGGTTCATCTTACTGGAGCTTACAAATAGCTAAAGAATTATGGGGTGAAAAAGTAGTAGAACAAAAAGTAAATGATACTTCTCAAAACACGCAAGTGTGGTGGAGAGCATCAAAAGATAATATTGACTATGTAGAGTCTTTATTTGGTGTTGTAAAAGATCAACCCGAAGTACTGAAAACGCTTAAAACCGTAGCTGCTGGTATGGCTTTATCACTTAAAAATGATGCCCCATTTTATGTAGAACAAGAAACTAATACGCTAAATAATATGCCACAAAATCCTTTAACTAGTGACTTTAAAACCAAGGTGTTTGTTATTGTTCCGCCGCAGTGCGCCAGTGCTTGTTTAGATGCGCTTGATAAGTTTAAGCTTTTTGAAAATACAACATTATTCGGTGCGCCAAGCAGTGCTGATTCTATGTATATGGAAGTACGCTTAGCTGATTTACCTTCAGGGTTGGGGAAAGTGATTGTACCTAACAAAGTATACGTAAACAGAGCGCGAGGGGCAGGGTCTTACTACAAGCCAGATATTGCGTATAACGGCATTGATTGGACAACTAATGTGTTGCTTGAGCAGATTAAAAATCTGTAACTTGTATTAGTAACTCAAGCGAGCAACTAGGTTATTACTTTGTAAATACACTCAATTGTTCTTCAAGCCAAAGCATAAATGCACTTACTCGTTTAGGTAAGTGACGCCTATTCGGGTATAAAATATTGATTGGTAGGTCGGGCATAGCGTATTGAGGCAAAACTTGGACAAGTTCGGCAGATTCCAAATGTTTACTAATACCATGAATAGGGGTTTGAATAAGCCCAAAGCCATTTAGTGCGGCGCTTAAATATGCCTCTGAGGAGTTAACAGTAAGCTGGCTTTTCATCGTCATTGATTGCAATTGATTATTGCTATCTAAATATTCGAAACCCGGATCAGGGATACCAAGTGTTTGACTGTAGCGAACAATGTAATGATTTTTTAAATCTTTTAGAGTTTTAGGTAAACCATGATTTTTTACATAATAACGGCTTACGCAATTTAAAACTTTAAAGCTTCCTAATCGCCGAGCAATTAACGATGAGTCGGTAAGTTCGCCCACTCTTACTACGCAATCAAATCCTTCTTTAATGACATCTACTCGTCTATCGGAGCTGCCAAGTTCTATATCAAGATTTGGGTGCATTTTTAAAAACGAACTTAAGTTTGGAATTATGGTATCTCGACTAACAGCTTGTGGCATATCTACACGTATTCTGCCTGTTAAACCTTTATCCTCAGTTACAAATAAATTTTTTAAATCGTCAGCGTCACTGATAATTCCCAATGCACGTTGATAAAATAGCTCACCGTCTGAAGTCATATTTACAGTGCGTGTAGTACGGTGTAATAAACGCGTATTTAATGTACTTTCGAGCATGGTTACTGCTTGCGATACACTTGACTTAGGAAGATTTAAGCTTGTTGCTGCTTTAGAAAAACTACTGAGTTGCGCTACTTTAATAAAAATACGTATTGCGTTTAGGTCTTTCATAATACCGTTTATTGTTCGTTTATTTTGAACAGTGTAACTCTTTTCAGCCTGTTTATCTTTGTTGCTTGAAAAAATATACTGGCTTGGAAGTTATTTAACTCCCCGCTTTTATTTTCAACAGGATATAACAATGAACAAACGAATTGCAGTGATCACCGGTGGTAATCGTGGGCTTGGTAAAAGCACGGTGCTTTGCCTTGCAAAGCAAAGTATCGATTGCATTTTTACTTACCGTAGTCATGAAAAAGAAGCAAAAGAGGTTGTAAAGCAAGTACAGGATCTAGGCTCTAAAGCGGTTGCATTGCAATTAGATGTAAGTGATATGCTCGGCTTTGAGGATTTTGCACAGCAACTACAAAATGTCCTGCAGACTCATTGGCAACAAAGTGAGTTTGATTACTTAATTAATAATGCAGGGGTGGGGCTTACTAGCAGTTTTGCAGACACAAGTGAATCAACTTTTGATACGTTAGTAAATATTAACTTAAGGGGAGTATTTTTTGTTACCCAAACGTTGTTACCCTTTATAAAAAACGGTGGTCGTATTATTAATTTATCAAGTGGTTTAACGCGTTTTTCATTACCCGGTCATATTACTTATGCAATGACCAAAGGTGCAATAGAAGTAATGACAAGGTATTTAGCTCAAGAACTTGCACCTAAAAATATTGCGGTAAATGTTGTAGCCCCTGGTGCAATTGAAACCGACTTTGGTAATGGCGTCGTTCGTGATAACGATGAAGTAAATGCGTTTATTACATCACAAACGGCAATGGGCAGAGTTGGTGTAACAGACGATATAGGGCCTATGATTGCTAACTTATTAGCGGACGAAAACCGTTGGATGACAGGCCAACGACTTGAGGTATCGGGCGGTATGTATATGTAATCATACCAACCGGCATGTATCTTTGAGCAATTTAGTGAATTAAATTGCACTATAACGTCGCTGAAATTTTTATTTAGAACAACTAGGTACAAAAATTTTTGTCTAGTTCTAGCGTAATTTTCTTAACGTTAAATAGATCCTATATAAACAGATTGGTACCATTTATTAAAAAATTATAACTTTAGACAATAAAAAACCGCTCAGTGAGCGGTTTTTTGCATTTTTTACTAAAGGAAATTTAGTTAGAACGTGTAACGGGCACCAATTGAGTAACGTGGACCGTACTGATTAGCAAATAAGAACTGCTCTTCGTAACGTCCGTAACCCTCTTCGGTGGCATTATTTAAGTTTATGCCATCAAAAAATACCGTTACGTTTTCGTTTACATCGTAGTTAACGCTCATATCCCATTGGCCATACGCTTTAGCATATTGCGGAGGCGCATCAGCTGAACCTTGCGCTTGGCCAACACCAATTAGGTACGAGTCGCGCCATGCGTAAGTAATTTTAACTGATAGGCCGTCTTTTTCGTAAAAGCCTTGGAAGTTAGCTGAGTCACTTAAGCCTGTAAGCGGTGCTTGTTGATCAAGGCTTTCGCTATCAAATTCAACGTCGCCATCTACAAATGTTGCGTTAACACCAATACCAAAACCGGTTTCGCCAATTAAGTGCTGAACTGCAACTTCAAAACCATCTACCGATTTACTGTCGGTGTTTTGTGGCTGGCTAATATTCCATGTAATTAGCGGATCGTCGCTGTTTGGTTCAATAACGCCATTTGCATTGCCGTAACCGCTGGCAATCATTTGTGCAAAAATAGCGTCGGTTGTTGCTTGCTCACCACGTGATTCAATATCGCTTACGGCTTGTAAGTAACGAGGGCCGTTTAAAATATCGTGCAAGCCATCAATAGTAGTTTGCGTAATGGTGGTTTGAATAAAGTTATCAACGTCTTTTTTAAAGTAACCAACAGACGCGTAGCTGCCTTCTGCGTAGTAATACTCAAGTGATAAATCAAGGTTTGTTGATTCAAATGGCAATAAGTTTGTATTACCTTGGCTACCTGTACGAGAACCCGGTTTTGGGCTGCCTGTTAAACTACGGCCACCGGCTAAATTACCTAGTGGTGCACGCGACATTGTTTTACCCCAAGATACGCGAGCTACTACGTCTTCAGTTAAATCAACACTTACGTCGATTGAAGGTAGTAAAACATCGTAATCACCTTGTTGTTCTAAGAAGTTATCATCGCCGCCCGCAGCGTATTGCATGATCCACTCTGAAGCGCTGATCCAGTTAACTTGATCTTCAACGCGTTGACGTACAGTACTGGTTACGTCTGTTTGCTCATAGCGTAGGCCTGCATTTACTTTTACGTAGTAGTTACTTACGTCAAACTCCCAGCTTGATTGAACATAAAAGCTATTAGTGATTTCTTCTACGTAGCTCTCGCTATCTATTCCGTCTGCGTATGCATTAGCGGCATATGCATCGCCACCTGTAACATCTGCCGTTAAGTAAGCAATTTGGCGTGCAACAGCTTCGTCAAAGTCATAGGTATAGTAGTAACCAGGTTGTAAGTCACTGCCGCCGCCATCAAACTGATCTAAAAGGCCTGATGTATCATTACGGGTAAACATGCCGTCTGGGAATATTTCTGTATATGATGGGTTAAAACCTGGGCCACCTACTAAACCACTCCAAGCGGTGTAACCACCTGTGTTTTGTTCTGTACGTGATGCGCCAAATTTAACTTTAACTAAACCAATGTCATAGCTTTCGTTATACCATGTTGTGTGTAGCTGTAATTGTTCAATGTTTGATTCACCCGGCGAGTGAGTAAACTGACTAAAGTTTGAATCAATTTCGCCAGGCGTTAATTCACTTGTGCCATTTAACCAATTAACTTGTGCACTAGGTACTTCGCCCGTGCGGTAATCATAAATTTTATTAGCTAGCTGATCAGACCCTAAAATTACTTGGCCTGCACTTCCCAGCCCGTTGTCGGCGCCGTTATCGGTTTCGTTTTTAGAGTCGTGGTAATCAAGCTCTACGTGCCACGTGTCGCTAATTTCCCAATCTAGGTTTAAACCAAGAGAGCGGGCTTTTACTTCTGTAGTGCCTTTATTAGCTGTGAATGACGCGTCATTACCGCTAATGTCTGCATATACTGCAGTGCCATTTTCATCTAGTTCGTAGCCATTTATATTGCTACCAAAGTCGTTCCAAATACCCCAACCAATGCTTTGAGAGCCGGTTACAGCTTTACTTGCTGTGTAATCAAGTGTTGCTACAAAGCCATCGACCGGTGCGTATTGAAAAGTAACTTGCCCATTTGTACGTTCACGCTCTACATCTTCAATAGAGTAGTTCATGTCTTTAGGGAAGTAGTAGTTACCTGCAGAATCTGTGCGGTTATCAACTACGTTGCTGCTATCTAATTCAGGTAAGTCTACGTTTGCCTGCCAGCCTTGAATATTGGCACTTTGTTTTTGAAAGTCACGCTCTTGGTGCGAAAATGAAAAACCGAAACCAAAAGTGTCATCTACAAAGGTATTGCTGTAAACAGTAGAAAACTCTGGTGTTACGTCATCGCCAGCTTCGTTCGACGAGTCGTGGTTTGCTTTAACGGTTGCCGAAAAATTTTGACCTGGCTTTTGAAAAGGTCGCGCAGTAGAAATATTAACCGTTGCACCTAAGCCACCGCTTGGCACGTCTGCACGAGCTGTTTTAAACACTTCAAGCGCACTTACGCCTTCAGAGGCAACGTTTTCAAGGTTATACGAGCGTGTATAACCTGTGCCCGGCATTTGGCGGCCATTTAAGGTAATCAAGTTAAACTCTGGACCAAAACCACGTACTGTAATTTGGCTACCTTCACCGTTAGCGCGGCTTACCGATACACCGGTAATACGCTGTAATGATTCTGCTAAGTTTGTATCTGGGAATTTACCCATTTCTTCAGACGAGATAGCATCTACAATACCCGAAGAGTCGCGTTTCATATCCATAGAACGAATAAGTGAACCACGAATACCTTTTACTTCAATAATTTCTACATCAGGCTTTGCTGATATGTCTGCTTCTGCAGCGATAGCTGTGTTTAATGTGCTCGCAGCAATGATGAGAGACACAGAAGCCGCAAGTTGGCTCTTTTTAAAATTGAATGTGTTCATAATAGCTCTGCTTTATAAAATGTTGTTGTGTAGCAATAGACGCTAAGCGCCCATTGGTGTGTGTTTTATGGATTTGCAATAATCACGTTATCTATACGGTAAAGCGCGCCATCGCCCATGTCCCAGCTAGGAAAAACCATAATTACGTTTAATGCGCTAATGTCTAAGCCTGCATCAAACAATTGCTGAAGAGGGAAGGTGTATGTTTGCCATTCGCCCGTTACAGGTGCTTGGCCCTCAACACTGCTTGATAAAGCAAGCTCTACTGCGCTTGATGTACCAATTGATTCAATTTTAAATAGCCACTGAGCATCAATATTTGAAGGCGCAGAGACTAGTTTCATATCAAATTGAACTGCACCATTGTCAAGTATTGCAGAGGCATCAAACGATACGTCTTCATCAGCTATAAAGCCCATTACTGTAGCAGTAGAACCAATGCTAAATTGCGCTACTGCGCCATGCGCGTCATCATCGGTTTCTGTTGTTGGTGTAGAGCCACCACAACAATCCCAAATACTCCATTGCTCGGCCGCTGCATCTTTAAATACAGTAAGCTCACCCGTTGCAGCTGGCGCTGCATTTGGATTATAAATTTTAACGTTATCTACACGGTAAACAGAGCCTTCACCTGCACCCCATGCTGGGAAAATCATTAATACATCTATAGTACTTACATCTAAGCCAGCAGCTGCAAGATCAGAGAGTTTAAATGTATATGTTTGCCACTCTCCAGTAACTGGTGCTTCGCCTTCAACACTTGCCGTTAATTCAAGCTCTACTGCAGAGTCACCTTCATTTGACTCAACTTTAAACAACCACGGTGTAGCTGGATCGCTAGGCGCTGAGGTTACTTTTAAATCAAATTGAATAACACCTTCATCTAAAATGCTACTAGCATCAAACGATTCGCCTGCGCCACCTGACGATGTGCGGCTATTAAAGCCCATTACAGTAGGCTCTGCACCAATGCTAAATTCTGCGGTTAGACCATGTTCTTCATCATCCATGGCTTCAACTGGGGTTGAGCCACCACAACAATCCCACATTGGCCATGCTAGATTTTGCTCATTTTCAAAAATAGTAAGCTCAGGTGATACGCCTAAGTTATCTTGAGTAATCTCAACATCGTCAATTAAATAAACAGCGCCTTCACCTGCGCCCCATGCTGGAAACACCATGATCACATCAATTGCGCTAATATCTAAATCTGCAGCATCTAAATCTTTTAGTAAAAATGTATAAGTTTGCCATTGGCCAACAACAGGGCTTACGCCTTCAAGACTATCTGTAATTGGCATTTCTAGTGCGCTAGAACCTTCATTACTTTCAAGTTTTACAAGCCAAGCTGCATCAGCTGTGCCTGGTGCACTTGTTACTTTCATTTTAAAGCGAACGTAACCTTCATCCAGCATTGGAGATGCATCAAATGGGCTAGCTTTTCCTGCTTCGTCAGTAATAAAAATTTCACGGCTAATAAAGCCCATTACTGTGGGTTCTGCACCTACTACAAATTCAACTACATCACCTTGGGTTTCATCTGCAACAATAGCGGGAGTAGAACCACCACAACAATCCCATGCAGGCCAGTTTGGATTAAATGACTCACCAAAAATAGTTAATGGTGTTGCAATGCCTGTCGAAGGTGGGCTAGGAATTGGTGCATCGCCTTCAAGCAAAGCATCATCTAGGCTATTGTAACCAGGGCGAATAGTTTCACAGCCTTTACCTGTTTCAGGGTTCGATGCACATTGATAAACACGTACGTAATCAATAGCAAAGGTTTGGCCATTTTCAAATGCGCTAGCATCTACACCTAAATCATTTACGTTTTCAGGCCAGTCACCACCTACTGCTAGGTTTAGTAATAAGTGAAAGTCTTTATCAAATGGTGCGCTATCCCAGTGAGTTTCAAGCTCGCCAGAACCTTGTTCAAAATATTCTGCAAACCAGCCACGATGTTTTAGACCTACAGCCTCGCCACTTGCATTAGTACGAACTTCAGATTGACGCTGAGTTGCATAAAGGTAACCGTCTACGTACCAGCGAATTTCACCTTCTTGCCATTCAACAGCATACGTGTGGAAGTCATCTGCTGGATTAGTATCTTCAGGGAATTTGTATTCTTTACCTGTATAGCTGTTATCTGGCCACGCGCGTCCGTAATGAAGGGTGCCGTGGATACTAGACTCTATACCGCCATCTTCATCTGGTGTTTTAAGGTTTACTGATTCTAAAACATCTATTTCGCCAGAACGAGGCCAAGTGCCGTAAACCTCATCAGTTGGTAGCATCCAAAATGCTGGCCAGCTACCTTGTCCTGATGGAAGTTTGGCGCGCACTTCAAAACGGCCATACGTAAAGTCGGCGTTATAACGCGTATTTAAGCGTGCTGAAGTGTAAGGTTTTTCTGCACCTTCCTCAGCGGGTAGGGCAACAATGTTTAACACACCGTCTGCAATAAATGCATTTTGCTCGCTGTCGGTGTAACACTGTTTCTCGTTGTTACCACCGCCATCGCAGTTTAATTCATAGTTCCATTTGTTTGTATCAATGGCTGAGCCTTCAAACTCGTCGCTCCAAACCATTTGCCAATCTGAAACTGGCTCAGAGGCATCTACATTTTCAAAATTTGATTTAGTGGCAGAGTCGCCACCACAGCCAGCTAACGTAACTAAAGAGATAGCGGCAAGTAAACGTGTAATGTGCGTTGTTTCAATGTTCATAACTGAACCCCGGTTTCAACAGATTATTGTCAGATTAATTGTTTTTTGAGCTTTGTTTTTTCATGCTGTAAGCGCTTACATTTTGATATGTGTTTTGTAAGCGCTTACAAATGATATTGTGGAGTACGCAAATGGTCAACATATTTGTTTATTTTATTTACAATTAGTTTACGGTAAGACCAGTTTACCAATTTTAGATTGTATATAAATTGCAGTTTATACAATTAGTTATGTTGTTTGTGTTTTTTGATGGGAGCGTGAGCGGAATATTTTTTACGTCAAAAAAGTAGGAAAGGACTTAACAATTAAAAGGTTAGTTACAGGTATATTTATAGTATTTAAGGAGTATTTTGTTTATACCAATCTACATAAAAGCAATTTTAAGTGGATTGGTATTGTATGAGATAAAATATGCTTGTTTTTACTTGTTTTTAAAAGGCATTGTAAGTAACCCCAAAAGGGACGCATTTTGGTTTTGGCTTGGGTATTCTTTTAAGCCAATATTTATATCTGCGTCGGTTTTTTTAGCTTTACCTTTGTAACTACCAAATAATTTATCCCACCAAATTACACTAAAACCATAGTTTGAGTTAGTTTCGCTAACCACTTGGCTATGGTGAATTCGATGCAATATTTGCGTCATTAGTATTAAACGCAGCGGCTTTTCAATGGCATTAGGTAGGCGTATATTTGCATGATTAAATAGTGCTAAACCATTAAGTGTTATTTCAAAAATAAGTACTGCAATGGCAGGTACGCCAAGGGCAGTTACTGCAATGAATTTTATAAGTATGCTCAGTACAATTTCAATAGGGTGAAAGCGCAGCCCTGTACTGGTATCTACGTGTGCATCGGCGTGATGTACACGGTGTAAGCGCCATAAAATAGGCACGTTATGGAATAACCTATGTTGCCAATAAATTAATATATCGAGTAAAAGTATGCTCAATATAATAATTAAACTGCTTGGTAGAGCTATTTGATTAAATAAGCCTATGCCGTGCTCTTGATTGTAAAGTGCTACGGCGGTTAGCCCAATGGGAACCACTAAGCGCGCAACAACTGATGAAGCAAACACTAACCCAAAGTTAGCAAACCAACGTGTACTGCTTTTTATTGGTGATTTGCGCGCTGGTTTTTGCGCTTCAAGCAGCATCATTATAACTAAAATGCTAAAAAAGAAGCCTAAGCGCCACCATACTTCATTAGTCATCTATTACCTCAGAATTTGAACTGCTAGGCACGTTTTCAGCTGCTTTGTTAGCATCGGCTTCTTGTTGCTTAAGTGTGTGATAACCGCCATGTATACGGGTAAAAATAGTTATGCCACACGCAATAGCAAAAATGCTCGCCATAACCGCAAAGTGCTGCGGCCAAATACAAAATGCAATAAATAGCGCTATTGTTTCAGTGCCTTCGGTTAAGCCGTTTAAGTAGTAAAAGCTTTTATATTTAAATTGCGGTTTTTCGAGTTTAAATTTTTCGGCGGCAATCGCAAAAGCTAAAAAGCTTGAACCCGTACCAATAAAAGTAGCAAGTAATAACGATCCCGCTATCGCGTTTTGTTCAGGGTTTGCCAAAATAAAGCCAAGCGGAATAGCCGCGTAAAATAAAAAGTCGAGTGTGATATCTAAAAAGCCACCAGCGCTTGAACTTTGGTTTGCATAGCGTGCTAATGCGCCATCAAGTCCATCTAAAATTCGATTTAAAGCAATGGCAACTAATGCGCCGTACCACATTTCAAACGCCAGTAATGGCACTGCTAATAAGCCAACTAAAAAGCCAACCACGGTTAGCTGATCGGCGGTTATGCCGCGTTTATGCATAAGCATAACCACAGGTGTTAACAGTGGCTTAATTACAGGGGTGATAAATTTGTCTAGCATGTTTGTTGCCTTATGCGTTTAAAACTATTCATTAAAGTCATGTATTAAAGTGCGCTACTTAAAGTAATGAGTTTGCCATTTGCAGCGTCGGCATCGCTATGATCATGAGTAACCATAATTGCAGGTAGCTTATGATCGCGTATTTGGCTAAACACGAGTTCGCGTGTATCAACACGCAGTTGGGTGTCGAGTTTGCTAAAGGGTTCGTCAAGTAAAATGGCTTTAGGTTCGCTCAGCAGCATACGTAATAATGCAACACGGGCTTGTTGCCCACCTGAGAGGTTATCGGGGTGACGATTACCCATGTCTTTAAGACCGACTTTTTCAAGTGCGTGTTCTATTTTTTCAAGGCGTTGTTTTTTATTACCTTTGGGCATTGCAAAGGCAATGTTACCAGCAACAGTTAAATGCGAAAACAATAAAGCGTCTTGATAAAGCACTCCAATATGGCGTAAGTGTGG
Organism: Pseudoalteromonas sp. EB27; assembly: GCF_001974875.1. GTDB lineage: Bacteria > Pseudomonadota > Gammaproteobacteria > Enterobacterales > Alteromonadaceae > Pseudoalteromonas. Next base: position 92,802 of record NZ_MTQD01000004.1, on the reverse strand, counting down.
AGGGGTGTTATCGATATTTTGACCATTAAGCCACACCTCACCATTAGCCTTAAAGCTACTTGGTAAAGTACCCGTAAGCCAATTTAATAAGCTTGATTTACCACTGCCTGATGGGCCCATAATAGTCAGAATTTCACCGCCATTAACTTGCTCGTTTAAGCTAAGTAACAGTTCATTTTGGCGATAAAGCTGACAATTTTTAATCTGTAACGATGACTGCATTAAAAAACCTTAACCCTGATAGTGTTAAACATGGGTGCTTTACATATGTGCACGTTTAAACACGTGCACTTTTGAAAAAATATTTAGGTAAACCCCATGCCAGTATAAATCCAATAAGCGGTAACACCATTTGCATAATAGCGTACACGGCACTGGTGCGTCTGCTTGCGCCATTGGCAAGCGTAACGGCTTCGGTTGTTATTGTGGCTATGCGCCCGCCGCCAGCTAAAAGCGTGGGGAGGTATTGTCCAAAACTAATAGCTAAGCCCAGTGCGGCTGCAATTAAAATAGGGGCAAACAACTGAGGTAGTTTTACTTTAAAAAACACCTTACATGGCGCTGCGCCTAAGCTTGCTGCAACATGAGCGAAACGAGGGTCTAAACGTCTATAGCTGCTCGCAAGTGACAAAAACACATAAGGCAGCACAAATAATAAATGCGTAAGTACTACATTAAAAAATGCGGCTTGGTTATTTACCAATTGTTGTATCCATACTAGCCCAAATAAAAAGGCAATACTGGGCACTAATAACGGTAAGTAAATAATTAAACTGGTAAAACGAGAAATAGGTTTATCACTCAACTGCTCTGATTCTAAACACAATAAAGTAAGAATAATGGCAAATAGCGTGGTTACTAAACCGATTGCTAGCGTATTAAAAAGCGGGCTGCCCATTTGCATTAGCGCACTTTTAAAATGCAGTAGTGTAAATTGTTCAGGCATTGCCTCTGGAAAGCGCCAAAAACCTGCAACCGACCACATAACTAAACCAATAAGCGACAATAGTATAAAGCTAATTACTAATGCGGTGAGTACGACCGTTATTTTTTGCCAATAAAATCCGCCGTATTCACGCACCCCATTAGTGAGCGAGTCGCTAAATAATACTTTTATGGCTTTTTCTCCGGCAAGCCAAAGGGCTAACAACCCGCCTGTAACAGCCAGTTGTAATAAAGCACCTGCTGAGGCTTTAATACGCAGGTTTAAATCAACATCGTTAAACCAATGCATTATTGCAACGGCCAACGTGGGTGGTGTATTTGGGCCTAAAATGAGTGGCATTTCTACACTGGCACTTGCATAGGCAAGCACGGCTAAAAGGGGTAAACGCAGCAGCGGATAAAGACTTGGCAGTATTACTTTAAAAAAGGCCGTCATTGGGCAATAACCCAAGTTAAGCGCAACCTTATGTTGTTGGCGTAATTTTTTGCCAAGCTCAGGTTGAGCAAGTACGCCCAGTGCCATTAATAATAAAAAGGGAAGCTCTTTGAGTGTTAAGCCTAAAATAATACTAATACCGAACGAATCATGCGGAAACATGCCGTTTGGCGCAAGTTCCCAGCCGCTTAACCAAGGCGACGCTAAGCGTGAAATCATACCTGAAGGGGCAATTAAAAACCCCACCGCAATAGCGGCGGCGGCATGAGGTATAACTAATATAGGGCTCAATAAACGCTGAATTCGGTTAAGCCACGGGCTGTTAAAAAACGCAGCTAAAATCATTAAGGTAATGATAAATGCAAGCAAAGTACTTATTAAGCCCGTTGCAACGCTTAAGGTAACCATTTGGGTAAGGCCAGGTGTTTGCCAAAGGGCATTAAAACCTTGCAAGCTAAACGTTGTTTGCTCAAGTACGGGCGCATAACCAAAGGCTGGCAGCAATACGCTAATTAAGCCACCAAGTACGGGTAATATAAGTAAAGCGAGTAAAAATCGCGGGCTAAATTTTACAATGCGCGTAAACATATCGGTGCTGCACTGCGTTGTTGCTTTGGTATTTACTGGTACACTTTTTGAAATGACGCTCATTGGCTTACTCCATAACGGGTTTGCCAACCTTGCATAATGGCGTTTACCCAGCTTGGATGAGGTTCGCTCAATGTGCGTTTAATACTGTTTAAAGGCAGTGCACTTGGATGCGGTTTAGCTGTTTTAAATAAGGCTTGCTGATCAGGCGTTAATGTTGATTGAATAAGTACGCTTTTATCGCCCCATATATGCGCTTTTTGTTTTTCAGCTTGCGCCTCAGGGCTCATTAAAAAATTAGCCACTAATTGCGCACTTTGCTGGTGGCTTGCATTGTAAGGGATTGCCACAAAATGGGTATTACTTAAACTGCCATCACTCATTGCATAGCTGCGAATGCTGTTTGGTAGATCATAGCGTTTTACAGCAGCCGGTACTTCTGGTGCAGAAAAAGTAAAGGCTAAACTCAACTCTGTATCGTCTACTAAGCGGCGCATTTGAGCACCACTTTGCATAAAATGAGTGCCACCACGCCAAAGAGTTGGGTGTAATTTATCTAAAAAGTCCCACAGTGGGTTTAACACTTGCGCTGTATTTTTAGTTGTAGCTGGTTGGTTTAGCTGCGCTTTAATGTTTTCGCTGCTTTGCTGGTGCAGTACAACTAAGGCGTATTTTAAAAAGCTCATACCTAAAAAGTCAGGCGGCTTTGGGTAGCTAAAGCGACCAGGGTTTTGCGCGCTCCAGTTTAATAATTCGTTTAATGTCGTCGGCAATTTATTGTTTGCCTTACCATTTATTGCAATGCTGTCGTAATAAAATGTAAGTGACGCTTGCCCCCATGGAGCCTCCATACCATTGGTAGGTAAACCAAAGTCAAAGGTTACAGCAGGGTTGTTAGCCGGATCGGTTAATGCAAAGTAGGGGAGTTTATTAGCCCATTCTTTTAAAAGCAGAGAGTGCTCACGCATGGTGGCAAAGTTAGCCCCGTTGATCCACATTAAATCTACGCTGCCTTGGTTGTTATTGTTTGCTGATTTTTCGGCAAGTACACGGCTTACTGCTTCACTGGTATCGCTTAATTTTACATGCACTAGGTTAATGTTGTACTTAGTTTTAACTTGCTGCGCTGCCCATTGAATATAGGCATTTATTTGCGCGTCGCCGCCCCATGCATAAAAGTATACATCTTGATTGCGACCAAGTGTTTGAACTTGTTGCCAGCGAGATCCCTGTTGTGTGTTAATTACTAAATTACTTTTACTATTTGAGTTAATAACGGGATTAGCAAACGCAGTGCTCGAAAAAACAGCTAAATTTACGATTGCACAAACGCAAAACGCGACACAGCAAAAGCTGTATCGCGTCAGTGTTTGCCAAAACTTAATGGCGAACATTTAAATCCCAGTTGTAGTCTAAAAATTTAACTTTCATGTCATCATTCTTAAGTGCTTTTTGCTGAGCGGGTATCAGTTTAAGGGCATCAGGATACTGCAAGAAAAACTGCTGTAGCGTGTTTGCACCTCTAAAGCCTTTTTCAAAGTCATCGCCGTACCACTTAAATATTGAAGACACGCTTAGCGTATTTTCTTGAGCCATATTACGTGTCATATCTGATAAAAAGCGCACCGTTTGCTCTTGCAATTGGCTTTCTAAATCAGTGGCTGTATACGCTTCTTCTCGAAGCGCTGGACAACCAATACTCGCGCAATTTACCGCAAAGTGAATGCGAGGGTCGTTGTATTTACCGCTGCCACGTATTAAACCATGCTCAATATCATCAAGGCTGCGAGTTTTGCCAAGTAATGGCACAAACTCTTTACTCCATGGTGAGCTAAAAAAGCTCCCTAAGTCTTTAATTGATTTAAGATCTGGGTACTTTGTCAATATAAGTTCAACAGTCCACGCATTATAAGCATTGATTAAAAAAGCGAGTTGCTTAGGCTTTTCCCATGCGTCAAATTCGCTTTGCGTTACAGCCGTTAACGAATCTAAATACGTTTTTAGCTGTGCATGCTCACGTTTTATGGCAGCGTAATCAACCTCAGTACTGTGATTATGGTTAATAGCGACAACATGCTTATTTAACAATGCATTCCAGCTATCGTGCATGTTTTGGGCTTGGGCCGAAAATGACGTTGTAAACGATGTTACAACTAAAGCCGAACCAAGTAGTAATGCTTTTAGAGGTGTTTTAAACATAATTAACCTCGACGCCAAGTATGGTATTTTTCAAGCAAGTTAAGCACTTTTTCAGGTGCATGAGCGCGTTTCCACTCGCCTGCTGCGTACTTATTACCTTCAGCCCAAGTAGGGTAGCTGTGTATAGTACCGAGTATTTTATTAAGGCCTAAGCCGTGTTTCATTGCCAGTACAAACTCAGCAATCAAATCGCCAGCGTGTTCAGACACCACGGTAACACCGAGTATTTTGTCTTTGCCTTTGGGTGTAATCACTTTAATAAAGCCTTTTGTAGCGCTGTCGGTAATTGCGCGGTCTAGCTCTTCAAATTCAAAGCGAGTAATTTCGTAATCTATGCCTTTGTCTTTTGCGTCTTGCTCGTTTAAGCCAACACGTGCAACTTCTGGGTCAATAAACGTAGTCCACGGAATAACACGGTAATCTACTTTAAACTTTTTAAGGTTACCAAATAAGCCATTTACCGCTGCATACCAACCCTGGTGGGCTGCCACATGTGTAAACTGGTATGGACCTACAATATCGCCTGCTGCAAAAATATTTGGGTATAGCGTTTCCAAGTATTCGTTAGTTACAACAGTACGGTTTGTTTCTATGCCCAGCTCTTCAAGGCCATAACCTTTAAGACGCGCACTTCTACCAACGGCACATAATAGCTCGTCATATTCAATATCTATTTCTTTGTCGTCATGCTTAACAACAATATATTTTTTACCATCGCGCGTTTCACAGCGAAGTGCTTGGTGCGATGTTAAAATATTAACGCCACTTTCGGTTAACGCTTCGTGAGCAAAAGTAGACACTTCAAGGTCTTCTTTGATCATGATGCGTTCGCTCATTTCAATTTGCGTAACACTTGAACCTAAACGAGCAAAGCTTTGTGCTAATTCGCTACCAATTGGACCGCCACCTAGTACTACCAATTTTTTAGGTGCCTCATCCAGCTCTGCAAATTTATTCCACAATGTATCGCTTGTTACATAGCCTGTTTCTTCAATGCCAGGTAGTGGCGGTACAAATGGGCGTGCACCAGTTGCAATTACAATAGTACGAGCGGTGAGTGTTTGCGTGCCACCGTCGTTAAGTTTAATTTCTACAGTCCACGGGTCGATTAATTTACCGTAACCTTTTACAACATCTACGCCTAAGTCGGTGTAGCGCTCAACACTGTCGTGTGGTGCTACATCGGCAATTACTTTGTGTACACGTGCCATTACTTTTTTGAACGAAAACTGCGGTGTTGCGTTTTCTAGACCGTAGTTTTCACCGTGGCGAATTTGCTCTGCAATTTTAGCGCTTTTAATAACTGCTTTACTTGGAACACAACCGTAGTTTAAACAGTCGCCGCCCATTTCGCCCGCTTCAATAAGGGTTACTTTTGCTTTAACAGCAGCAGCAATATAACTTGTTACCAAACCACCTGCGCCTGCACCAATAACAATCATGTTACGATCGAATTTTTTAGGCTTAGTGTAGTTTTTGTATACGCGACGTTTTTTAAACACGTTTAAGATTCCTTTAGCAATGAATGGGAAAATGCCCAATAAAGCGAATGATAAGATTAAGTTGAATGATAAAATTCCAGATAAGCTCTCTATTTGCGCCAGTTGCGTACCTGCGTTAACAAATACAAATGTACCGGCGAGCATACCTGCTTGGCTTACCCAGTAGTAAGTCCAAGACTTTATTGAAGTAACACCCATTAGTAAGTTGATTAAAAAGAACGGAAACACCGGCACTAATCTAAGCGTAAATAAGTAAAATCCACCTTCTCTTTCAACGCCTGCATCAATGGCGGCTAATCGCTCAGGAAAACGTTGTTTAATAGTGTCACGTAGTAAGTAACGCGATACTAAAAAGGCAAGTGTTGCGCCAATAGTTGAGGCAAAAGATGCAACCAATAAGCCTTCAACTAAGCCAAACAATGCACCTGCGGCAAGTGTTAAAATAGCGGCGCCTGGTAAAGAGAGAGCAGTTACTACTACGTATAGTAAAAAGAACCCACCAATAACGAGTAACGGTGACTGCTCTTTGTATTGGTTAAACTGATCCATCGATCCTTTTAAGCCATCAAGCGTAAGTAGTTGGTGTAAGTCAAAATGAAAGAACAGGCCGACGGCGGCCGCTGCAATCAATAATAGAAATATTTTTTTAATCATGTTCTCTCTCTTAAAAACTATGCGTAAGGGTTAACTTGGCGTTAATTGGCAACTCAGGAAAAGCTAAAGTTGCACCAAAGTAACCGCCTTCAAATACTGGGCGCCAGTTTTTTTGATTCGTCACGTTGTTCACATCTAATCGTAACTTGGTATTAGGCGTAAAAGCATAGCTAGTATTTACGTTTAGGGTGTACTGATCACGAATTTTTACTGTCGCCAAAAAGTCTAATGGGTAACTCTTTGTATATAGACCTGAAAAACCCGTTTGCCATTTCGAATTAATTGAATAATTTCCGTTAAAGCTGAAAGATTGCTCAGGGATGCCCTGAACTTGGCGGTTTGAAGGTGCAAACGCGGTAAAGCTAGGTGCGCCAACACTGGTACCTGCAATAATATCTGGACGTGAGTTGTCAAATGCATCAGCGACTTGTGCTGAGTCTTGGCTACTTGCAGAATTATCGTAGCGAGCATCAATATAGCTGTAGCCGGCACTTAACCAATAAGGGTAAGCATCATAAAATACTTGGCTTTCAAAGCCGGTAGTACGAATGCCGGTATTACTACCATCGCGATTACGTAAACTACGACGTTGGCTAAACACTGCACCATCGGCGTACCAATCACTGTCGGTTGGTGCGTATTTCAAACCAAATTCAACTAAGGTATTTTCGGTTGAAAAGTTTTGTGCGCTAATCGAGTTGCCACCACCAAGAGACGTGCCGCCAGCCATGCTATTTGATGTGGCTTCGTTGTAACTTGCTGCACCATAAGTGGTGTAATCACCGTTTAATCGGTAATTAAAGCTTATTTGCCCCGAATGTAGCTTATCGTTAATGCTATCGCTCGCTGCAATTTCACCCTCTGGTGCTATTGGGTCGTGCGCGTCTACGTCATAAAAATCAATGCGGTAGCCAACACTTGTATGAAACTTATCTGTCCAATCTGAATCTTGCTGAATAGCAAAACCCGTTTGCCATGAGCGCGAATCGGTAGTGTCTGATAAGTTAAAGTCGCCGCTGCCATCGTTATTAATATCGTACTGACCACCAGGGGATACAAATACACCTGGACTAATTTCAATTAAACGCGCTTGTTGTGTATCAGTTAAAGGAATGCGGCGATTTGAAATTGGGCCAGTTAAATCAATAGGTAGGTCGGCTTCTGTTGTAAATTGGCTGTAGCCTAGCACGCGGTTGTAACGCACATCAAAAGCAAAAATTGTTTGCTGTTCGTTGCTCCATTGGTAAGTCAGTTCGGTACGGTTCTGCGCGGTATCGGCACCATCTATAATTTCAACAAAGCTATTTTGTGCAATTTCTTCGCGTTGTAAGTGCTGAAAATACGTAATGTTTTTTATTGATGCATTGCTAGAAAGTTCACGCTTATAAATACTGTGTAGTAAATAAGTAGTGGCTTCGTTTTGATTGTCAGGGTCGGTAAGTACTGTACTACGGTCTATTTTTACTTGCCCAGTAGGTGAAACAATAGAACCTGCCGCTGGAACTGTACTGCCATTTACTTGCACGCCTTGGCCGGTAATATAAAGACCATTATCTATTAGCGCTTGAGTAGGGCGGTTAATACCTGCGTTATCGGTAAATTCAACTTGGTATAACTCAAAGTTAATATCCCAGCTGCTCTTGTCATCAGGTAACACCCTAAGTGCTGCAAATAGGCTGTCGCTTTTCGTGCCCGAAAAGTCGTAGTAACTGCCGTTATCAATGTGTTCAGCGCTTACTCTAAAACCTACTTTGTCTTTTACTATAGGTGCACTGTAATCAACTAAAACACTGTACTGATCCCATCGTCCTGCAGATACCGTTGCTTTGCCTTTACTGTCGTCAGTTGATGCTTTTTTAGAATGTAAGTTTACAAAACCACCGTTGCGTTGGCTTGAACCAAATAATACCGGTGGCGCGCCTTTTACTACATCTATTTGTTCTATAGAGTTGAACGATAACGGCACACCAAAGCCATTATTACCTGCTTGGCGGCGTGTACCATCTTGGAAAAGCTCACCTAGTTGCCCACGAATAGTAGGTAAACTTGGTGCCCCAAAACCACTGGCTGAATAGGTATTAGGGCTGACTGCAAGTACGTCTTGTAAAGTCGTAATATTGAGTTGTTCTATTAACTCGCTTGAAATTGGTGTTACTGAACGGGCTATATCTCGTAGAGCTAAGTTGTCGCCAAAAGGGCCGTCTACAGTGGCATTTTTAACCGAAAGACCTTGAGATTTAATAACTTGGCCTGCCACCTCAATACGCTCAATTGCGCCTTCTTTTGCTGTTTTTGATTCTTCGGCTGCAAAAGCATTAAGTGGTGTATTTAATATGGTGGCTAGGGAAAGTGCTAAATATGCGTGTTTCAAACGTTTTCTCTCTACGGTTAAAATGTTGTTGGCGATAAAGACCGAAAGGATTAAAAATAACTTTCAGTAAAATTTTGATTCTTTTTGTTTTTTAGAACATAACAAAACAGATGCATTATAAAGATGGTAATTAAGTAGTATTGTTTTATTAGTTGATAAAATATTAATACAGCGATTGTACTAGACTGAATGTAAATATATGCTTTTAATAGAATTTTTAATTATAGACTACTTTCAACCTGCTAACATTTTAAAAGAGTTAACTTTTATGCAGCATTTTTAAATTACTTAAATAAGCTTCACTTTTAGTACTGCATGGCTTAACTAATGAATTTAATTAAAAATTTTTGAAATAAAAAATAACTTATACGGTCTAGGTTACTTCTACGTTTATTAATATTCATTTAAGGAAATTTTATGACAGGTTCAATGAATTCTGATGTGCAAAACCGTTTGCAGTGGTCACTTTTATCTTTGCGTTTAGGCGTGTTTATTGTAATGGTTATGTGGACATTCGATAAGTTTGTTAATCCTGGGCATAGCGCACGTATTTTTGAACATTTTTACGGTATTAGTGGCTCTACAGATATAGTGGCTTACATTATTGGTGCGGTGCAGTTAGTGCTTGTTTTAGCATTTTTAGCAGGTATTAAAAAGCGTATAACGTACGGTATCATTTTTGTAATGCATGGCTTATCTACGCTTTCTTCTTACAACCAGTACATAGATGGCTTTAATAATTTATTATTCTTTACTGCATGGCCAATGTGGGCTGCGTGTTTTGCACTTTACTTATTACGCGACCAAGACGTGAAATTTACTGTAAAGTAATAAAGTACATGCAAAAAAATTGGTTATAAGCCATAAGGCTTATAACCAATAAGTACACAGGGAGTGTGTGGAAGTCGGTTTGCGTGTTTACAACTAATGCATAGCGTCGTTGTATTGCTCAGCAAGGCTCTCTTTTTGCCCTTCGGTAAGTGCTTTACCCGCTAATTGAAACACTTCGTGTTCTTCTTCACTTAAATGATGATGTACCAAATGGTGTAGCTTTTTAGCTGCAACTAACCATGCAGACGAGCTCATTTCGGTATCTTCAAGTTGTTCAATTAATTCATCAATTTCGTGATGTTCAGCTACGCTGTGGCGCGCTTTTTCATGAGTTAAGTCATCAAACATAAGTGGGTTATAAAAGTAACGTTCTTCAAATTTTGCGTGATTTTCTAATTCTGTTTTTAGCTCATCCATTAGCGTGTGGCGCTGCTCTGTGTCGCCGTGTGTTTGAATAAGCGCATCTACCAATTCTCGTTGTTTGTCATGGTCATGACGTAGTGCCTCAAAAATATTCATAACTAGTCCTTTTACAATTTATTTGCTTATATCATTAACTAGCAAACTAAATGCCAAATATTAAGTTATTGTATTTTAATAAATTTAATTTAATTTTTTATTCTTTGGCTGCGATCACTGTAAATTTTACAGTGATATGAATGCAATAATTTCAGGCTTTCGCGCAGTTCAATTATAAAAGTGAGTATAAATTCCTACAGAACCTTACAAATATTTACTGGTTGTTTATTTTATTGCAGTGATAAAGTGTCAGTGTTATTTGGGTACAACCTATATATTACTCTCACACATAAATGCAGGTAGCACGTTAACTTAATAGGATAGTTTAAGGATGAACATAAAAAGCCCCGTCGCCGCATTATTGCTGTGCGCTTTACTGAGTGCATGTAGTACAGCCCCGCGTTCTGACCCTAACTTATGCATTGAAGAGGCTGAAATGGTTGATCGAAATGGCGCTCAAACAAGCTCACAGGTTTACAATCAATGCATTAGCGCACAAATTAAAAAGGATGAAAAAAATAACACTTTTTTTGATGCCATCGGTACGTTCTTTTTTGAATTTTTTGTAATGGTGGTAGAAAAGTAAATAGGCTAACTTGCAACTGTAATTTAAAGTAAATAAGTTGCGTAAAAATAGGATTAGTTATGAAGCAATTATTGATAGCAATTCCACTTTTTTTATTACTAAGCGCTTGTGCGGCGCAGCCTTACGCAGGCTCGGCAAAATGTATGGAACAAGCAGATATTGCATACGAAACCGATACACGTAAAAATGAAACATTAGATAATGAATGCAAAGCTGCAAAAGTAAATACGCCTAATAAAGAGCTTGAGAATCATGGCTTGGTTGATAGAAGCCTTTTGCAGCTAATCGTTAGCTTTTTAAATGGTGTATTTCAATAGTACATATACAGTAAAAATATAACTAAATAAGGTATGTATGAGGGAAGAACTAAGAGCAAAAATAATTACCGTATGCGATAAAAAAATAGCAGTTAAAGGCGAAAATGTAGGGCTTTCTTTTTATGCATTTTTTGCCAATAAAAACGACGATCCAGAGCTACTTATGGAAGCTGCTACTTGGTGGATACACACCCATAAATTAGATCATTTTGTAAAAGCACATAAAATTAAACAAATGGTTTTAGACGAACTTTAGTCAAGTAAGTGAGCCAATACTTTTAGCTGTGTTTATTTAATCAACTACGACTTGGTTTCTTCCGTTTTCTTTTGCTTTATAAAGTAATTTATCTGCATGCTTAATAAGAATATCTAGTGTGCTTTTTAAAGGGCTACTTACAGAGGCTCCTGCACTAAAAGTGATTTTTATATCTGTAGGAAAGTCTTCTATATTACTGCAATGCTCGGCGAAGCTAATGGCGAGTCGGTTAAATATATCGCGAATTATTCGTTCATCAGCCGTATTTAGTGCAAATAACCATTCTTCGCCGCCGTAACGGCCAAACTGATGATCATCACAGAGTGTTTCTCTTGCAGCTTTTGCAAAGGCAATAAGAACTAAATCGCCAACATCGTGACCAAAATGGTCGTTAACTTTTTTAAAGTAGTCTAAGTCAACAATTGCTATAGTCATTTTACCTTCACCAAGTTTTGCTTCTGCTGCGCGCATTATTCCTCTGCGATTAGGGCAATTTGTTAGGTAATCTGTTAATGAAATATCGTGATACTTTTGACGTTGTCGAGCTTGTCGATAAAATAAAAATAACGAAGCAATCACTAAAATAAACGCAATAGCAGCGCTAAGTCGCCAAATTATTTTTTGATGATATTCTTCTTTAGCTTGTAGCTCACTAATATCTTTTGCGTACTCTAGTTGCTGTATTTTTTCTTCTTTTTCTTTTACTTCAAACTGTATCTGTAGTGTTTTTATATTATTTTCACTGGTTGCTTCGTAGTGTTTTTTTGTATAAAGGAGCTTTTGTTCAATTGCTTCAAAAGCCTCGTCAGTGTGGTTAAGGCGTCGTTTTAGCTCATAGCGTTTACTTAAAAAATCGGCTTTATAAATACTGCGGCTGAATTTATCTAATTTTAAAAACACCTCATCGTTTGCTTCATTTGCTTGATCAAGTAAATCTAGTTTTATATATATGTCAGCTAACAAAATGAGCGATGCGAGTTGCATATCATAAACACCTGCAGAACGAGCAAGCTCAATGTTCTCTTTAGTTAAAGTTAAAGCTTTATCGTAGTTGGCTTGTAAGTACTCAATGCTAGCAATTGAGTACTGAGCAAAGGTTAAGCCTTTTTGCATATTAACTTTTTTGAAATAGAGCAATGCTTTGTCTAGGTATATTAAGGCATCTTTAGGTTTCTTAATCTCCAGCAATACATTGCCTAAGCTCCAATATGCTTTTGAGGTAAAAAGCCCATCTTGTGTTTGCTCATATGCCGCAACCGCTTTTTTTGCATAATATACGGCTTTGTCTTTTTCGTTTAGATAATTATATGCATCGGCTATTTTTCTAAAAAAGTATCCCTGAGATGCTGAGTCGTCATCTTTTAATGCTAATTCTAGCCCTTCTAGTGCAACATTTAGGGTCTTTTTCAATGCATCAGTATCGGTGTAATAGTAAGCAAGTGCTCGTAAAATAATAATTTTTTCTTTAGATGAATGCTGTTGCAAGCTCTCTTCTAATTTTGTGGCTAGCGTGTGTGCTGGAGCTGGGTTTGCATCCCTCGCTAGAGACTTGAGTTGTGATTCGAGAAATAATAAATACACACTTTTTTGGTTTGGTAACTCTTTGTTCTTTAAGTAATAGGATAAGTGAGTATTTAATGCTGCGTATTTTTCTTGTCTAAAAAGTAACTCCGCATACAAAGCGGCCGCTTCTAGATGAAGCTTTTCCCAATTTTGATCTTTGCTTATTTTAAACGCTTGAGTGAGTTTGTCTTCATTTTGAAGATAGTCTAATTCATTTAGTTTTATGTTATTGATGAGAGTTTGAGTTGTTTCAAAGTCTAGCGCATGTGAAGTTGCATTTAATGAAACGCCGTTAGCAGAGGCAAGTTTACTAAAAAGTAAAAATAAAAGGAGAACAATATACTTTGCCCATAAAGTATTACCTAAAATCTTTATTTGTGTATTGTTAGCCATGTTAATCCTTTGCTGATTTATTTTTATTATTGAAATACTTATTCACAGTGCTTAATAAACTTGGGTTTGAACAGTTTTTTATACTCATCATTGAAGAAAAAGACCACAAACAATATCAATTAAATTTAATAAAAACCAACACATTGAATAATATAGCTGTTATAGCAAAGTGTTTTATTAAAAATCTGCGGCTACTTCAAACTCTAATCGTTTAAGCGTAATAGGGTGAGTAAATGCTAAGTATTCTGCATGTAAATGTAATCGTTCGGCTTTTTGCCCGTAATGTGTGTCGCCTATAATTGGCATGTTTAAACCTAAGCTGTGCGCACAATGCACTCTTAATTGATGAGTTCGCCCTGTTTTAGGGTATAACTGTAATCGGGTAATATTGTTGTTACGCTCTAAAACCTGCCAGGTAGTAAGTGATGGCTTACCGTGTGTGTAACACACCATTTGGCGCGGTTTATCATCAAAGTCGAGCACTAAGGGCAAATCAATTACTCCGCTATCCTCAGCTACGTTACCATTAACTAATGCTACATAACGTTTATCTATGGTGCGTTCAATAAACTGCTTTTGCAGTGCTTTGTGCACGCGTTTATTAAGTGCAATCATCAATAACCCAGAAGTCGACATATCTAACCTGTGCACAATTAGTGGGCCCGACGCCTCTGGAAACTGCGTTTTGATTCGCATATAAACTGAGTCTTCAATATTTACGCCAGGCACAGATAAAAACTCAGCGGGCTTATTTACCACAAGTAAGTCGTCATCTTTATAAACAATACTTAAATCTTTACCCTGAGCTGGGTTAATAAGTAGCGGGTTATCTTCAACATCTAAACCCTTTAGCATGTGCCCAAGTATTGGTTGGCATTTACTGTAACAAGAAGGGTAGTAGTTTTTATGCTGCCTAATTGCTGATTTAGGTGCTGCTCCCCACCAAAACTCAGCCATAGCAAGTGGCTTTAAGTCATGTTTATAGGCGTATTGTAATAATTTAGGCGCTGCACAATCGCCAGCACCCGAAGGAGGAGTGTGCTCAGGTAATGCTGCGAATATGGCATTTAAGTCTGTAGTTTCACCATTTGCATTTAAAAACTGGTACTGAGCAAATAACTTTTTTTGTAAGCTTTTAGAAAGCGTTTTACGGCGCTTTTTTAAATGAGCAATTTCATCAGAAATATTGATGTGTGTTTGCTGCAGTGACTCGATTATATTTTGCCAATAGGCTTTAAGTGCCAGCAGTTGCTTTTTTTCTACGATGCTTTGCCCTGCAAGCTTATTTTTTAACTGCTCAAAATCACTTTCGCTAAGCTCTAATTCACCTTCGGTACGTTGTGTTTTTCGTTGCTGACGACCGGCTTGCATTACTGCCTGTTGAGCTAATAGCGCTTGCTGGTAGCTCTGTGTTGCATCATCAAGTTTGCTATTAACTTCATGCAGTTGTTCGCTATTTTCTAATTGCTCAATTTGAGCATTAATATCGTTAATTATTTTACTTTGAGCCAAATAGCTATCGTCTTGCAGCTGCATGCTAGAAACAGGCGGCACAAAGCTAATATTGCCTTTATCACCTTCAATTTGCCCCGAATAAGCGCTTAAAAAGCCTAATTGTTGCTTAGCATTTTGCACCACTAAAACCCCAAACATTTTACCTGCATTTTCTGCTTTTAAATGCGCTAACGTTTCAAGTTGTTGCTGTAATTGTTTAGTGGCTGCTACAGCTAATGGTTGCGGCTCGTAATAAAAAGGGAAAGTAAACTTTTCAGGAAGCGCGAGAGCATCAATATTTTGAGAAAATAATGTAAAGCAAGAAGCAGAATTTGACATAGAAGTATGAGAAAAGCATTCAGTAAAATAATTGAGCGCATAATAACATATTCATAGTTAAGCCACTAAAAATCTCGCACCCGCATATTCATAAACACTTTAAAGCGGACATTCATGTTTTATGTATCAGTATGAGGCGTAGCAAACCTAGGAGTATCGTTTGTTAGTAAAGTCTCAGTAGTAATATATCTATCATTATCAAAATATTTAAGCTTATCGATTCTCAATAATTGAGCGCATTTCGAAACGATGACTTACCTGATAGATCAGAGACGAGAAATCAATTTACAGAATAACTGAATATTTAGGAGTTCTATATTATGAGTCAAAATATCGCAAGTTTTATCACTAAAACCCTCGAACAAGCGGGCGTAAAACGTATTTGGGGAGTAACTGGCGATTCACTTAACGGCATTAGTGAAAGTCTGCGAAAAATGGGAACAATTGAATGGCTAGGAACGCGACATGAAGAAGTTGCCGCATTTGCAGCCGGTGGCGAAGCGCATTTATCAGGCGAGCTTGCGGTATGTGCGGGTTCTTGCGGCCCAGGTAACCTTCATTTAATTAATGGTCTATTTGATTGCCAGCGTAATAATGTACCAGTATTAGCAATTGCTGCACATATTCCTTCATCTGAAATTGGCAGTAGTTATTTTCAAGAAACCCATCCGCAAGAATTATTTAAAGAATGCAGTGTGTATTGTGAAATGGTGTCGAGCCCCGAGCAAATGCCATACCTGCTAGAAACCGCAATGCGACAAGCAATATTAAACAAAGGCGTGAGTGTACTTGTGCTACCTGGCGACATTGCATTAAAAGATATGCCTAAAGCTATTAAGCCAAAATGGAACGTGCCAAAACCAGCAACGCATACTCCCGCTTTATCTGATATTGAAGCAATGGCGACTCACCTTAATAAAAGTAAAAAAGTAACCTTATTGTGCGGCGCTGGTTGTAAGGATGCCCACGACGAAATTGTTGCGCTAGCCGAAAAATTACAAGCACCGATAGTGCATGCTATGCGTGGTAAAGAATTTATTGAGTACGATAACCCTTACGATGTTGGTATGACCGGGTTCATTGGCTTTGCGTCGGGCTATCATGCAATGCAAGAAGCCGATACATTACTTATGATTGGTACTAGTTTTCCTTATCGTGCATTTTATCCCGAAAATATCACCATATTGCAAATTGATAATCAGGCCGCGTCACTCGGGCGACACGTGCAAATTGACTGTGGCGTGTTAGGGGATACCAAAAATTCAGTGACCACTCTGCTTGATTATATTAAAGGTGAACGGAGCAGTTCGCACTTAGAAAAAAGTGTTAAAAACTACAAAGAGTCTCGACAAGATCTCGATGAACTAGCTACTGGCAAAACCTCGCAAAATTTAATTCACCCGCAATACCTAACACGTTTACTCAACGAGCAAGCGGCTGACGATGCTGTTTTTACTTGTGATGTAGGTACGCCAACAGTGTGGGCTGCACGTTATTTGTCAATGAATGGAAAGCGCCGCTTAATTGGATCGTTTAATCATGGTTCTATGGCAAATGCCATGTCGCAGGCAATGGGGGTTCAATCTGTAGATAGAGACCGCCAAGTCATTGCAATGTGTGGTGATGGTGGCTTTTCGATGTTAATGGGCGACTTAATCTCGCTTAAACAGCTTAATTTACCAATAAAGATTGTTGTTTATAATAATCGCTCACTTAGTTTTGTGGCTATGGAAATGAAAGCCAGTGGGTTTTTATCAAGCGATACCGATTTAGAAAACCCAAGCTTTGCTAAAATTGCAGAGGCCTGTGGCTTAAAAGGGATTCATGTGGACGACCCTGAAAAATTACCATCGGCAATGAATGAGATGATGAACCACTCAGGACCTGTTGTTTTAGAAGTCGATACCGCAAAACAAGAGCTTTCAATGCCGCCGCAAATTAAATTAGAGCAAGCAAAAGGCTTTAGTGTTTACATGATGAAAGCGCTGATAAATGGCAAAGGTAATGAGATTGTAGAGCTTGCCAAAACTAACTGGTCACGTTAGTTGAGTTACTTCCCTGTTGAGTATTTTGGCTCAATAGGGAAGTGTAAATTAGAAGTAGGATATGATTAAAATGTAAGGTTTTTTAGTATAGTGTTGGAATCACTACGATGCTTTTGAGCTCACTCAAGTGCAATGTAATGAGCTAAAACACTTAGCATTGGCAGTATTGCTACTTGGTAGTTGATTGAGCTTAATGTTTCACTCGCTTTACTCAATCAAAGTAAAGCGAGCGCTCAGTATCACTTACAAACTCTTTTTAGGCGGTAGGGCGACGTTTGCAAATATTAGTCCTGCAACAAGCGACATAAATATTAAAAACGTTTGTTGGCCTATGTGTTCTGCGTATATAAAGTCTTGGCCTTCAATGAGTGAGTTTAAGCCAATATAGGTTTTGCTACCTGGTACTAATACAATTAAGCCTTGCATGGCCACAATAGAAGCTGGCGCATTAGCAACGCGGTTAAACAAGTTACTAAATATACCCACCGATAAAGCACCCACAAACGTACCTAACGTGTAGTCAAGATACATAGCCGAGCCAATACTGGTGCCATACGCTATAAAGCCTGATGCAATAGACCAAACCGCATGCTTAAGTTTGGTTCTAAAAATCACGATTAAGCTGCTACAAAGTAAAAATATAGCCAGCCATGCGGTCCATTTTGGTAATGGCTCAGGTTGTACAAAGTCGGCTTGCCCAAAGAGTGCAAAGCCAATACCTATACCTATAAAACCACCAAAATACAGTTTAAACAACAGCATAAACGAGTCCATTACCCTTGCTGTGCCCGACACTAAATGCCGTGCTGCAAGCTCTGCTAAACCAAGCGCAAGTGCTAAACCGGGTATAAATACAATAATGGCCGAAAGTACTACCAAGCGTATATTTATTTCAGGCGTTATATACACGCTTACTGCACAGGCAAGTACTGCTGATATTATGGCAACTAATGGCTCAAGCATGTGAGCTACGCGTTTTGAGCGACCAGACCAAAGCACAAACACATAAACGACTAAAGTAAGCAGCGATGACCAAATAACATCAGTCCAGCTAGTACCCATTAGCATAGCAAACGCACCGCCAGAAGTTGCAAAGGCAACGCCCGTTGTTAATTTATTATATGGGTTTGGCATCACAAAAATTGCGTCTAGCTGCGCATCAACTTCTTGTAAACTTAGCTTGTCGTCAAGCATTTGGTTTACAAGGTCGTCGGTGTCGGCAAGTGAGCCTAAATCGTGATCGCCAGGGTCTACACGTGCAACGTGGGTGTACTCATCTTCGTGGCCATCGGTCCAAATAACAAACGTTACAGAGGTTGGCGACATAACAAATGACGATTTAAGTCCTAAGTAAGTAGCCACTTCCATTAGGTGGGCTTCTAGGCGGTAGGCTGGGGTGCCATACTTGTGAAGCATTTTACCCAATTTAACGATAAATTTGCGTTTTTCTGTAAAGGTTGCAGTTTTCAAATCTTTTTGGACCAAATATTGCGATAACTAAGCTAAAAATATAGACAATACAGCTAAAACTGCCCACGTTTGATGGGCGCGATTTTAAACACTAATTGGTGTGTGTCTAGTCATTTTTAATCTAATTTTTTATTTTTTTCAGCTATCCATTGCGACATGTATTGAGTGCTGCGCATTGTATGATGTTTGAGCATTTGGCCTGTGAAGTTTTTTTCGCGATGAGCGCTTAAATCGCAACTTATTGAATCAATTTTTTGGATTAACGCAGCGCTTAATTGGGCTTTATCGTACAGCGTATTAAGGAGTGTATTACCATCTTGCTGCGCTTGTTCAAAGTCACTTTGATTGTTGTGCATTTCAATGGCAGCGTTGGCAAAGTCATCGGCTGTGTTGGCTATTTTACCAGGCCATGGTAAATCGTTATGCATGCCCTCTGCGCCAATGTTAGTGGTAACGCTGGGTGTTTGCATTATCATGGCTTCAAGCAATTTACCTTTAATGCCTGCACCAAAGCGCAGTGGAGCTAAACATACACGCGCACTTTGCATTACATCAAACGCATTATCAGCCCAGCCTTTTATTAAAAAACCGGTTTTAGGGTTATTTAGTGCCGTGGCTTTTGGTGGTGGGTAAGAGCCATAAATATGTAGTTCTGCTTTTGGGAGTTGCTTGCGAATAAGTGGCCATATTTTTTGTAAGTAAAGTACAGCATCCCAGTTTGGCGCGTGTCTAAAGTTACCTATTGTCATAAAGTGCTGGCGCTGCTCAAACTTTTTTGTACTTGTAGGCAGTGAGCTTAAGTCAACCATAAACGGTAAATGGTGTAATAAGCTTGGCTCTATTTTAAATACGCTGTTTAGCAGGCTCATTTCATAACTTGAAATAATTAAGCTCAGGTCGCAGCGTAAAATAGCGGCAATTTCGCGTTTTGCTATGTCTGAATGTAAATCGCTGGTTGTAAAGTCACGCTCACCTTTAAACGCTTCGTGGCGAGCATTACGTAGGCACTGTAAATCTTCGGTATCTAAAATTTTAATTGCGTGTGGGCAATGCTTATCGACGCGCCAGCCAAATTGTTCTTCCATCATAAAACGGTCAAACATGACTATATCTGGATTATAGGCTTTAACGTATTCGTCAAAGCTGTCGCAGTTTAATGCAATGCTTTGGCTGGTTATGCCGAAGTCGTCAAGGTTTACCATGTGATCGGTGCGCTGCGCGGGCGTTGCAAATTCAACGTCCCAGTTTTGCGCTCTAAATGCATTTAATAACGACATCATGTGCGTTCCCGCAGCAGACGAATTTGGCTCTGGCCATACGTAGCCAATTACCAGCACTTTTTTCATTGGCTAGAATCTCTAATTTGTAAGTTTACATTTACCAGTGTTTTTACTGGCGGGGCTGTATTTTGTAGTAGCTCTTGCAGTATTAAAAGGCACCGCTTGGCTATATCGGTTGTACTTATAGCCACGGTGGTTAAGTGATTATTTATAACCGCGCTATTAGGAATATGGTGGCAACTCACTACTTTAATACAGTGATGAGTTAATGAGTTAATAGCGGCAATAACACCTTGAGCAATAATATCGTTTGAACACACCACTGCGTTTAATGTTGGGTTATGTTTATATGCTTCTATAAATGCATTTTTAGCGCTAAGGGCTGTGTTTACTGCGCAGTGAATGGGGGCTAATGGATTAATGCTGTGCTGCGCGCAAGCGGTATTAAAGCCACTTTGTAGTGCTTGTGAATCATTTAAAGTAAGTTCACTGCCTATAAATGCAATGTTTGTCACGCCTTGTGCGAGCAAATGCATACTGGCTACGTGGCTGGCTTTTTTATAGTCGGGTAATACACAAGGAGCTGCGCTAAAAGGCACTTCACTCATTACGGTAATTACTTTGTGTTGCGCGCTGAGCGTATCAAGCCATTTGGAGCAAGTATTAGCAACGGGGCAAATAATAAATGCAGCAGCGTTGTATTCTTTTAAGTTTTTAACTGCGTTTGCTTGTAGTTCAAGACTATTATTACTGCTTACAATCATGGCTTGTAGGCCACTTTCGTTTAACAAAAGTTGTAGGCTGGTAGTAAGTTGCGCCATAGTTGGGTTAGTTAAATCGTTTATTACTATGGCCACTAAATTTGAGCGCTTTGAGCGCATAGCAGCGGCATCACGATTATAAACGTAACCAAGCTCATCAATCGCTTTTAGTATTTTTTGTTTACTTTTATTGCCCACTTTATCGCTTTGGGTAAGTACCAAAGATACGGTTGATTTTGATACACCAGCACGCTCTGCAACATCAAAAATAGTGACTGATTTGGCTTTGTTATGCATTGTATTTTAAGTACCGCAGTGGTGAATAAATAGCGCTGTAGTTTAGCTTAATCAGCACTATTAAGTCATCTTTTAGAGGTGTTTAACTTACCTTAATACTTTATGAACAAAGCAAAACGTGTTTATATACGCTTATAAGAGTAAAAAATAACAAAAGGATAAAAACATGAGCGCTTTTAGGCTGTTAGTTGCCTTTATTTGTTGTGCGGCATTAGTACCAACAAGTTACGCCGAGCAGGGCTATCAAACCCCATCACCTGAACTTGCAGCATTGGTTGACGCTAAGTTAGCACCCACTAGTTACTTATCGAGCGATGGCCAGTGGTTAGCGCTTTTTGAACGCAAACGTGTAGTAACCCTTGATGAACTTGCAAAAGAAGAGCTTAAGCTTGCTGGTATTAAGCTAAACCCCGCTAATTTTTCGCGCTCTCGTGTGAGTGCCAAATTTAGTGCCGTGGAGCTAAAGCATGTTCAAAGCGGATCAGTTATTAGCATTAACAACTTACCTAATGGCATTATTCGCTCACCTAAATGGTCATCTAATAGTCAATATTTAGCCTTTATTGTTGAGCAACCAGCCCAAGCCAATTTATGGCTTTACAGCGTTGAAACCAAACAAGCAAAAGAGTTAACTAGTGCTGCATTAAATTCGGTACTAACTGCATCACCATATAAATGGCTGCCAGATAGCAGCGCCATTGTTGCAAACCTCGCTGTTAACTTTGGCAAGTCAAGGCTTGAAAATAACAGCCAAAATGTAGTGCCTGTTATTCAACAAAGTACTGGCGAAAAAGCGCCTGCACGTACTTACCAAAATTTATTAACAAGCCCGTTTGATGAATCACAATTTAAATTTTACGGCCAAGGGCAATTGGCTTACGTAACGCTTGATGGTAATACTCAAGCAATAGGTAGCCCTTCTTTATTTAAATCATTTTCGGTATCACCTGATTCTACCAATATATTAGTCGCCGGTATTAATGAGCCGTTTTCGTATCAAGTGCCTTACAGCCGCTTTGCAAGCACGTGGCAAATATGGGGCATGCGCGGCTATGCATTAGCAGAGCTGGCAAAACAACCACTTGCCGATAACATTCCACAAGGTTACGACAGTGTACGCACAGGCCGCCGTAATTTTGAATGGCGAGCCGATCAGGGCGCTGAAGTTATTTGGGCCGAGGCGCAAGATGGCGGCGACATGAAAACTGACGTTGAGCATCATGATTATGTATACAGCTTGCGTGCACCATTTAAACGCGAGCCTAAATTATTTGCCAAAGTAGAACGCCGTTATGCAGGAATGGAGTGGGGCAACGAAAACGTAGCAATGCTGACAGACTGGCGCTTTAGCGATCGCCAAGTACGTACTTACATAGTACAGCCACGAAATGCCGACAGAAACCGCGTTTTGTTTTCAGAGCGTAGTTACAACGACGCGTATAAAGATCCAGGTAATGCAATTTACGAGCGCAACGATTTAGGCGCAAACGTGATTAAAATTGTAGGCGGGCGTTATATTTACCTGCGCGGTAATGGTGCTTCAGAGCAAGGTAATGTGCCGTTTTTAGATCAATACGATGTTAAAACAAATAGCAGCAAGCGTTTATGGCAATCAGAAGCGCCATACTACGAGCGTGTACGCGCTCTGCTTGACGACGAAGGTGAGCGATTTATTACTATTCGTGAATCTAAAACTGAGCAACCTAACTTTTTTATACGCAATTTAGATAACGACACGCTAACGCAATTAACGACATTTGAGCATCCGTATCCTGCATTTAAAGGGGTAACTAAAGAGCAATTACGTTATAAACGCGACGACGGTGTTGAGCTTTCGGGTACGCTTTATTTACCACCAGGGTACGATAAAACACAAGGCCCGTTACCTGTACTTATGTGGGCTTACCCACTTGAATACAAAGATAAAGCCGTAGCATCGCAAGTTCGCGAGTCGCCTTACGCATTTACCTACATTGGCTATTGGGGTCCTATGCCTTACCTTGCCAAAGGGATTGCCGTGTTTGACGACCCTAAAATGCCAATAGTGGGTATTGATGGCAGTGAGCCAAACGATAACTTTAGAAAGCAGCTAGTATCCAGCGCACAAGCAGCTGTTGATGTATTGGTTAAAAAAGGTATTGCCGATAAAAACAAAATAGCCATAGCAGGGCACTCATACGGTGCATTTATGGTTGCTAACTTATTGGCTCATAGCGATTTATTTAAAACAGGTATTGCCCGCAGTGGCGCGTATAACCGCACATTAACGCCGTTTGGTTTTCAAGGAGAAGAGCGTGATTTTTGGCAAGCACAAAGTGTGTACGCTAATATGTCGCCGTTTTTTCACGCTGAAAAAATTAACGAACCAATGCTAATGATCCACGGTCAGGAAGATCCTAATTCGGGCACTTTCCCAATGCAAAGTGAGCGCATGTACGCAGCTCTTAAAGGTTTAGGTAAAGATGCTCGCTTAGTAATGCTCCCTTATGAAGCACATGGTTACCGTGCGCGTAAAAGCTTATTACATGTGTTGTGGGAACAAGAACAGTGGTTAGATAAGTATTTGTTAAATGATACAGCAGAGCCTGTCGAGGTCATTACTGAACCAATGGTAAGTACTGGGCAATAGATGCTTTTTACATATGGGGTGGGGTGCAAGAAGATCCACCCTCAATCTCACGGCACTTTCCCAATGCAAAGTGAGCGCATGTACGCAGCCCTAAAAGGTTTAGGTAAAGATGCTCGCTTAGTGATGCTCCCATATGAAGCACATGGTTACCGTGCGCGTAAAAGCTTATTGCATGTATTGTGGGAACAAGAACAGTGGTTAGATAAGTATTTGTTAAATGATACAGCAGAGCCAGTAGAGGTTATTACTGAACCCGTGGTAAGTGCTGGGCAATAGTAATAACCAGAGTAAGCAACAGCGCGGCTACTTATAGCCGCGTTTTTGCTTTTAATATGAGAGTAAATTAATGATTGATGTAGCAGCACTTGCGGTTTTTATTCCTACCTTCTTTTTTGTGTCGATAACGCCAGGTATGTGTATGACCCTTGCCATGACACTCGGTATGAGCATTGGCGTGCGCCGCACATTATGGATGATGATAGGTGAGCTGTTAGGTGTAGCAAGTGTTGCTATAGCTGCGGTATTAGGCGTTGCAAGCGTAATGCTAAATTACCCAGATGCGTTCGCTATTTTAAAATGGGTTGGCGGTGCGTACTTAATTTATATAGGCTTTAATATGTGGCGAGCCAAAGGAAAAATGTCGGTCGATACCTCAAAACCAAGTGACGTAAGTAGAAAGTCGTTATTTACGCAAGGTTTTGTAACCGCAATTGCTAACCCTAAAGGGTGGGCGTTTATGATCTCGTTATTACCGCCGTTTATTAGTGTTGAGCATGCTGTAGCCCCTCAGCTTTTAGTATTGCTTGGCGTTATAATGACCACCGAGTTTTTAAGTATGTTAGCTTACGCAACAGGCGGTAAAAGCTTACGTTTATTTTTAGCTCGTGGCGATAATATAAAATGGATGAACCGTATTGCCGGTAGCTTAATGGTTGCAGTAGGTGTGTGGTTAGCATTGGGCTAATACGCATTCTTTGTTTAGAAAAATAATTTAACATCGTCTAACGTTAAATATTTTGTCATTTAATTAAATATTAAGAGAGATGTTTAATAGGGCTTTATTTTAAATAGCTCAGCATTATATGAGCTATTTAATAGCACTTTCTACCGGGCAGCCTTGTTTACGACATACACCTTCGTTACATAATTTGCATATTTTACGTGCCTCGATCTGCTCGCTTGTTAGGCTGCTAAGTGCTATTTCTATCAAACTTAAAAAGCTTTGTTTTTGTTCATCATTAAAGTTGTTTAGTATTTTAGAGGTGGCTGTTTCTCTGCTGCTTAGTACTAGTTCAACCCTTTTACTTCCTTTATCCGTTACGCATAAAACAACAGAGCGGGCATCTTTTACTGACTTTCGCCTTTCTACAAGTTCTTCTTTTTCAAGTGTATTTATTAATCTAACTGCACCAGAATGCGTTAAGCCTAAAACCTTGCTTAGTACATCAATGGTTTCATTCGGATGATTGTAAATAGTGACCAGTGCCGCTTCGTGGCTTAGGCTTCGCCCGCCTAATTCGGCAATCTGTTTTTCAATGTCATTAGAAACAGAAGTAGCAAACGTGCCGATTAAATTTGATATATATTTTTCATTTTTCATAAACTTAATTATATGTGATTCGATCATATAAATATAGTGGCAAATTAAGCGCTCTCATTTATTGTGTGACTCAGTCATGTATATTAACTCGAAATTAGTTAATCTACTTCGAATATTACACAAATTAGATGAGCGAGGATTTACCGCCAGCTCATCAGTTGAATAGAGCGATATAATTAAATGAAAAATGATTCAGAAACATTACGTTATACAAAAAAGTTTAAAACTGTATTAGATAAAAAAATGGCCTACATAGATGAAGGCGAAGGTGATCCTATTGTGTTTTTACATGGTAACCCTACATCTAGCTTTCTTTGGCGAAACGTTATGCCCTATTTGCAAGGAAAAGGGCGTTTAATTGCTATCGATATGATTGGATTAGGAGATTCGCAAAAGTTAGATAACACCCATGAGGGCAGCTACTCACTTGCTGAAAACAGCAAATACACATTTGCACTTTTAGAAGCGTTGGGTGTAAATAATAACGTTACCTTGGTGCTGCACGATTGGGATTCAGGCGTTGGTTTTAACTGGGCTAATACACATCGTGATGCTGTAAAAGCAATTGCGTTTATGGAAGCAATTGTTACTGACTTTCCAACATGGGACGATTTTCCTAAAGATTTGCACGGACCCATTGGCACTATGCGCTCAGCTGAGGGTGAAAAAATGGTGCTTAATGACAACTTTTTTATTGAAACAATATTACCAGCGACCATTGCACGCAAATTAACGCAGGCAGAGCATGATGAGTATCGTAGACCCTTTATAAATGCAGGAGAAGATCGCCGTGCAATTTTAGCAGGGCCCCGCCAACTGCCCATTGCTGGAGAGCCTGCCGATACCGTGGCTTTAGTTAAAAGCTATGCGAGCTATTTAGCTAACTCTCACAATATTCCAAAGCTATTTATTAATGCTGAACCGGGTGCTTTTTTAGTTGGTTACGCAAGAGACTTTGTGCGCACATGGCCAAACCTAACTGAGGTAACCGTAAGCGGTATTCACTATATTCAAGAAGATTCGCCGAATGAAATAGGTAAAGCTATTTCAGATTGGTTACCAAGATAAAAACGGGATGTATTAGTAAACCTGAACTTTGGATAATTAATCTATCTCAAGCCGTTATTTTCAGCGTTAACTACCATATATAGATGACGCTTTTATACAACTAAAAGCGTCACCCATTAACTATTTAAGTAAAAATGGTGCGGTTTTACTCGCCTTTACGCTTGCCACTTTTTCGGGTGAACCTTGCGCTACAATTAAGCCGCCTTCTTCACCAGCACCAGGGCCTACATCAATCACCCAGTCACTATTTCGGGCTACTTGCATATCGTGTTCAACCATAATAACGGTATTGCCAGCATCAACTAATTTATTTAACTGCGACATTAACATTGATACATCCGATGGATGCAGACCTGTAGTTGGCTCATCAAGAATATAAAGTGTGTTACCGCGCTGCGCACGTTGAAGCTCTGTTGCTAATTTAATACGCTGCGCTTCACCGCCAGAAAGCTCAGTTGCAGGTTGTCCTAAACGCAAATACCCAAGACCTACTTGCATAAGTGCATCGAGTGCTCGCAGTATCGCAGGTTCATTTTCAAAAAAGGTATACGCCGATTCAACCGTTAAATTGAGGATATCGCTTATGTTTTTATTACGATATGTAACCTCAAGTGTTTGCTCGTTATAACGTTTACCATGACATACTTGGCAAGGTGAATAAACGCTAGGTAAAAACAGTAGTTCTATACTTACAAAGCCAACGCCTTCACAGTTTTTACAGCGACCCTTAGCAACATTAAATGAAAAGCGACCAGCATCATAACGGCGCTCTTTTGCTTTTTGGGTTGAAGCAAATAGTTTACGCACATGATCAAACAAACCCGTGTAGGTAGCTAAATTTGATCGAGGGGTACGGCCAATCGCTTTTTGATTGACGGTAATCAGGCGGCTTATATTATTTATACCTTCAATAATTTGTCCGCTGGTGTGTGTTTGCAGCTCTTGTTCGAGTAGGTCGGCTTCGTCGGTTGGCGCTTCCGGTATTACTTTTTGCCCAAGCGCTTCGTAAACAAGTTCTACTAACGCTTGGCTTACTAGGCTTGATTTACCAGAGCCCGAAACCCCAGTAACGGTTGTCATAACACCCAGTGGAAATTCTGCATTGAGTTTTTTAAGATTGTTACGCTCAATATCAGCCAATTTTAACCACGCTTTAGGCTGCCTTTGCTCCTTTTTTTGCGCGCTGTTTTGAGTAGACTCTTGACTGGTGTTTTTAGCAAAAAGGTGACGACCGGTGTGCGAGTTTTTTATTTTTCTTAACCCTTCAACAGGGCCACTGTAAATAATCTCGCCACCATGCACACCTGCATCAGGGCCTACATCAACAATCCAATCGGCATGTTTAACAACACTAACATCGTGCTCAACTACAAATACAGAATTGCCAGCCGCTATTAGCTCATCGAGTGCTTTTAGCAAGGCTTGAGTGTCGGCAGGGTGTAAACCCGCTGAAGGTTCATCTAACACGTAAACAACACCAAATAGTTTAGAACGAATTTGTGTGGCAAGTCGCAATCGTTGTAGCTCTCCGGGTGAGAGCGTTGGCGTTGTGCGCTCAAGCGACAAGTACCCTAAACCAAGCATGGTTAGCGCTTCAATTCGGGTGAGAATATCGCTGGCAATGCGCTGCGTAACAATGGCTTGTTCTGGATTCTTTGTATTTTTATTTACTTTGGTATTAGCGGCGTTACTTAGCTTTTTAGCAAGCTCGTTTAATGTAAGTTGAGATAGCTCGCCAATATCGAGCTCTGCAAATTTAACACTTAACGATGCTTGTTTTAATTTTTTACCTTGGCAAGTAGGGCACTGCGATATTTGCATAAACTGCGATACGCGCTTTTTTGTACGCGGGCTTTGGGTAGTAGCAAAAGACTGTAAAACAAAGCGTTTAGCGCTTGAAAAAGTTCCCATGTAGCTTGGATCTTCGCTATTTTTTATCGCATTTTGTGTTTGCTCATAGGTGTAATCTGGATATACAGGCACAGTAGGTGTTTCGTCGGTAAATAAAATCCAATCGCGTGCTTTTTTAGAAAGTTTGTTCCAAGGCGTGTCTATGTCATAACCAAGGGAAGTAAGAATTCGGCTTAAATTTTTACCTTGCCATGCTGGTGGCCACGCGACTATGGCGCGCTGGCGAATAGTTTTTGTATCATCTGGCACAAGTAGCTTTTCGGTTACTTCAAACACTCGACCGATCCCTGAGCATTCTGGGCACGCACCTTGTGGCGTATTTGGCGAAAATGCATCGGCATACAAAATACCCTGCCCTTTGGGATAATCGCCAGCACGAGAGTAAAGCATGCGTAGCGCGTTAGAAATAGTTGTTATGCTACCAACTGATGAACGAACCGACGGTGCGCCGCGTTGCTGCTGCAAAGCAACTGCAGGCGGTAGCCCTTCAATAGAATCAACATCGGGCTCATCAACTTGATCTATCAACCTTCGGGCGTAAGGCGATACTGAATCAAGATAGCGGTGCTGCGACTCAGCAAACAGCGTTCCAAACGCAAGCGACGATTTTCCAGAGCCCGATATTCCTGTAAAAACAACCAATGCGTTACGAGGTAAATCAACGTCTACATTTTTTAAGTTGTGAACGCGTGCCCCTCTTACTTGAATGCTATTACTGGGATCAGATAAACCCATTGTTGAGTTTTTATGTGTGCTTGCCATACGTTTATACTCCTGTTTAATCGCGCTTTTCACTTTAAGTTAGCTTTGAATTATTTACTCTTATCACTCGTTATTACCCTAAAGTAGCGCAAGCACACTGAATGAGCGCTTAGTCTGTAGTGGCGCAGCCAAAGCGCTGGGTAAAATTGCGATGATTGTTTGTTTACATAATAGGTATGGAATGCGAATATAATTTAAACAGTTATTGTTATGTAATTTGTTACGTAATTTATTAGGTAATTTACTAGGTAATAAAAAGGAACTAACATTGAATAAAGTCTTAGTGATTATTTTATTGGTGCTTTCGTGGGCAACCCAAGCTGACTCTATCAACGCGCTAAATGTTGACCGTGCAGTACCAAATAGCATGCACTTATCGTTTGCAAACGATAGCAACATAACCCCTAAAAAAGGGGATTTTAAAATCGTTAATTATGTATTAATGAGCAATGAAGAGGGCGAACGCTGGGCTGTTATAACACTTACTAACTTATCGTCAGGCAATCGAGAATTAGGCGAGGAACACATACTTGCACTTTTTGCTGACGGCAGCCGATTCATGCCAATTGAATTTAAACTCGGTTTTAAAGGTAACGAAACACAATCGGTAACTGTATCGTTTGCCGATTATAAATTCCCTATTTTAAGTGTGTATTCGAGTAACGATTTGTAACTAATATTAGTGCAATTATGCTGCTTTAGAGTATTGAGTATCTGCAAATTGCATGTAGCTATTAGTTGGCTTAGAGCGATAACCGGACACTGAAAAAGTTAAATTTATTCCTGTGTTTTGTGTGGAAATCTAATTTTGTCCAATAACATTATTAAACGCCGTTTTGGGGCAAAATAACATGCTTAATTTCTAGCTGTTTTAATTGCTTGTTTACAAAGGTAATTATTAGTGAAATTATCATGGTATGTAACATACGCCGTTTTGCTGTGTTATAACCACCAAAATGGTGTTCAATAAGCTGTTATATTTTCTAAGAAGTTCGGAGCACAATCCTTGAAAGGAAGCATTAAAAAAATCATCTAGGTTTAGTTGAGAAAACCATCTTTTGGTTAATGTTCACTATTTTCTCAATCTCGATAATAAGTTACTTCTCAATCCTTTGTAATGAAGGATCTCTAGAATTTAGTTTTAGCTCAAATGGTTTCACCAACTTCACGACGATTTTTTCTTTTCCTATAAAGTGTATTTCAGCAGCAGTTGCATTATTTTCACTTTGGGCTGTTGTACACAATTTAAACCGAACGAGGATAGCTTTTGTTTTTAGTCAATTGAGCAGTGAGCTAAACAAATGTGAAGAAGAAATCAAAGATATTTTATCAATTACTTTTCCAGCTCAAGACGTTAGAAATTTATTAAGTTCGAACTTAACTCATCCGAGAAAATCAGAAGTTTGTCATCATTTTTCGATGATAACTAATCCAACTCTAAAAATTGACGAAATTGTTCCGCACTTAATAAAGTTTGGAGTTAGGGAAGAACACGCAATATATCGAACTTATACACAAAGCCTTACGTTAAGATTACAACGATACGTAATTGCTTTATTAGAGATTAACAACCTAAGTGACGAGCATTATTTTGTTAGATATTATGCATCAAAATACACAACAATTATGAAAGAGCTATATCATTTTGGCGCTGAAATTGATTTAGAACTTATTCATTCTGCTGTTCAGTTAGCATCCATGGAGTTAAAATATAAATTTGATTACTCAAAGATTAATGGCAGTAGAGCTAATGAAATAGAGAATAGTTTTTATAGCGAAATGGGTGTACAAAAAATATAACAAGTCGCTACACACAGAAACTTTACTCGCTTTGCTCCCAAAATTCTGGTGAGCGAGGCGTTATATACCTTGGCAAATATTGCTGTAAATTTGAATAATTAAAGGAATAAATTCATGACTGAACAAAGCATCATTGATATAAAAAATGACTTAATATTTATAAAACTAGACTTACCAACTTACTTTAAAGACACAACTTCAAAAACTATTCCGCTAAGTATGTTAATAAAACAAACTTTTCCTCCTAAGACTTTTTACAACAATGATCACCTTTACTCTTATTGTAGTTTGCCTGAACTTGAACAATTTGAAGAACAGTTATTAAAACTCCCTGGAAATGTAGGGGAAGATTGTACTCTATATCGTATTGAACCAGACGCCAAAAATCTTCCTCAAGAAGTTTCATCATGGTTTAATAGTGTTCCTCGTACGTTACGTGATGCATTTAAGCCTGAGTAATCTAAAATTTTTAAAAGGTATATACCAAGAGAGTATGTCGTCAATAGTTAATTTGTAACTTTGGCGCTTCCCATAAAACACCATCTCTTAGCATTGAGTTTAAGATAACAATCATCTTTCTAATACATGCAATAATGGCAACTTTTGAGGTTCCCTGCGGCTAATAACCGCTGATATGTTGCTTTAAAAGCAGGGTTTGATTGCATCGCTGACATCATTCCCATGTACAAAACGGTTCTCACTTGCGGTCGTCCACCTTGTGTTTTTCGATGACCTTTAAATCGCCCACTTTCTTTGTTTATTGGTGCGACTCCAATTAAAGCACTGGCTTGTTTACTGTTTATATGATCCAATTCAAGAACGAATAAGGTCAAATCTGGACTTCACACATCAGGGGTCATCAATGACTGCTTATGTGTGAGTTCATCTGTGAGCGAAAAACTGTCTATCAGCCCCAATTATTCCAAATATTGATTATCTTATAAAAAAAACAACAACGACAACCAGAGTAATAAACCCCGCAATCACAGCCAAATCAAGAAGCATAAATTGATGAGGTATTGTTACTTTTAGTGCCTAATTGTTATTTATTGATCGTAATCAATAGATAACCCTTTAATACTCACTACACTTAACTTGCTGAGATGGAGCCGAGTCCATTCTTATGGAGTTGGTAATATCCTTGAAAAATATGACTTTAAATTGTGAAGGAGAATAATATGCGCACAGGTAATATTTTATGGCCTACGGATTTTTCTGATACTGCATCACATGCTTTGCAATATGCCATTGAAATGGCATATTTATATCAAGTAGGCATTCGTATTTTACACATTGTTGATCAGCCTTCAGATAATGAGAATTATATGATCCTTGCGATAACTCCCCAAGAGTTAGCTAAAAATATGGAAGACGCTGCGGCGAGTAAAATGCACGAGCTATTAGGTCAGTTGAATACTGATTTAAAGATTGAAACGGTTATTCGACATGGTGATGCTATTAATGAGATTTTAGATGAGACTAATAGTGGTGATATAGGAATGGTGGTAATTGCCAGTCATGGAAGAACCGGACTTTCTCATTTTTTGAATGTTAACGTTGCAGAAACGATCGCCAATAAAGCTAGTTGCCCAGTGTTAATAGTCAAATAAAATTGGCGCGTATCTCTTGTCCCGCTGCGGTTTTAGACGGGACAAAGTGACCAGCACGTTGGGTGTAAATGTGAGTTGTGTAAACGTCAATACACGGTTTAACTACCCGAAAGTGAACTTTTCATACTGGGGCAGGGTCAACGTAAAACTTTTACAGCAGTGAGTGTTAACTTTTTGCACTCATTGCGTAGGCATTCATTGTAGACGAATTTTAGCTGATACCTTCACTCTACCAGTATGTACAACCTGGTCTTTTCCTCTTGAATTGACTGAATAATGAAGGTCCGCTCAACCACTCGACAACATAAAATGTTGATAATAAATGACAAGGTATTTTACAGTGTAGGATGGCGCTTCGCTTATTCGACCTACGCTAGCACAAAGCGTATTATCCCTAAGTCCATCCCTTTAACTCCCAAGCCATAAAACCATTACTCAATACTAATACCTTGTTTTAAAAGGTACTCTTCAATTTCATCAGTATGGGGCCTAAATGCTTTCCAGCGGCCAATTGCTTTATTATTAAGTGGTTGGCGTACTTGTACTTTACTGGCAGTAGAAACCGGTGCGGTGTTTAAGTGAAAATCTATACATTGTGCTTGCCAATCTAAGTTACAAAAGCTGACTAACTCTTTAATTTGTTGCTCGGGCTGTGCGACTAACTCTTCGTATTTTACTAATTTTATATTGCTGTGCAGGGTACTAAAGTGCTGCATTAGTTTGTAAAAACGGCTGTAAATTTTAGCGGTGTCGAGTAAATCGAGCGAGTACGCGTAGTAGGGGTTATTAATGGTAAATAACTGGCGGTAGTTACCAATGCAGGTGTCCATAGGGTCGCGCAGCATGCAAATAATCTTAGCGTTTGGCAGTGCTTTGGTTATTAAATCGATATAAAAAAAGTTAAACGGGAGCTTATCAATAAAGTGTTTGTGGCTGCCTGTTATTACGCGTGTAGCGTTTAAATAGGTTGACCCAAGCTGATTAAAATCAAGCTCGTAGGCTTTACTGAGTGTTTGAGTGTCGAGTACATGCGGTGTTTGCGTTTGGCTTAGCTTTTTAACACTTAGGCCAAAGTCTTGTAATTCACCGGCTGATTGCACGTCGCTGTGGCTCGATAAAATACGCTCAACTAATGTGGTGCCAGAGCGGGGCATGCCTAATACAAAAATAGGTTCGGCCGTTGGGTTACCTTGTGTTAGCGCTTGTTTATGCTGCTCACTTAAGCGTTTAATATGTTCAAATAACTCAGTTGAGCTTTTATGATCAAACGGCTGCACAGCACGTTTTGCTACTTTACCTTGCTCTAACGCGGTAAAAGCCTCTGAAAACTCACCAAGATCTTGATACTCTTTTGCTAAAGCATGGCCAATATGTAGTTTTGTATCGGGGTGCGTTACTTGCTCAAACACGTTTTTTAAGCGTTCAATGTGGTTTTTTTGCCTACTTACTTTAGTTAAATCACTTAATGCAAAATGACTTTGATGGTGCAGCGGGTTAAGCGCTATGGCATTTTCAAAAGCGTGTTGGGCTTTATCAAATAGTCCTAAAAACTTAGCGCTTACACCGTAGTTATAATAAAACGGTGGTTGAGCTTTGTTAGCTGCTGTAGCCAGTTTAATAGCGCACTCAAAGTAGTTAAGTGCTTGTTCGTGAATGCCTGCTTGAGTAAGTGCAACGCCGAGTGTGTCGGCATCAAGTGCTTTAGTTATTTGTTTTAATGGCACCGAGAGTGCGGTGTTTTTTGCTTTTTGTAATTCGCCAGTAAGTGCGTAACATTTAGCAAGTTGCGCGGTGTATTCAATACTTTGGCCAAGGGTGAGGGCTTTTTCGATGAGCTTTATTGCTTTGTGTATTTGCCCAACAGTTAAATTAACCATAGCTAACAAAAAATACCCATCAGCAAAGTCTGGTTTGAGTGTAACTAACTCCACTAGGGCTTTGTGTGCTTGCTCTATTTTACCTTGGTTTAGGGAGTGTATTGCGCTTTGATGAAGTTGCTTTAAATTTGGCTGCATGGTTTTGGTAATTATTATTTTGTAAAAGAAAATAAAAAGGCTCAAATAAATTTGAGCCTTAAAACAGTATTTAAAAAGTGAGACTGTTTAAAAGTCGCTTAAATTATATTTCAAATTTGTAGTTAAATTTAACACCTACCGTAAGCGGGCGATTAATGTAATGGCCGTAGTTACGTTGTATGTCGGCGCCATTAGCTGATGTTATATCTGCATCTGAACGACGAACGGATGTAACCGCGTATTTGTTGAATAGGTTATCAACATATAGCGTAGTTGACCATGCATCAGCCGTTAATTTAGCTGATATATTACTTAAGCTGTAACCTGGTAGTGTTTCGCCGTTATCACGAAGCCCTACTCTTGAAAGTACATCGCTTTGCGCGGTTAAACCGTAGTTAATATCAAGCGTTTTGTCGTTAAACACATCTGTTTGATAGTTTACACCCATCGAAAATTGGTTTTCAGGTGAACCAGGTAAACGGTCGCCATCTTCTGCGCCACCGGTGCCATCGGCGTTAAACAAAAATGGGGCGTCTGATGTTAGCTCTGCTTTTGTGTAGGCATAAGTTGCATAAACCGAGAACGAGTCAGATAAAATTGCACGAGTTGATATTTCAACCCCTTTTGCA
Organism: Pseudoalteromonas sp. EB27; assembly: GCF_001974875.1. Taxonomy (GTDB): domain Bacteria; phylum Pseudomonadota; class Gammaproteobacteria; order Enterobacterales; family Alteromonadaceae; genus Pseudoalteromonas. The sequence continues at coordinate 57,932 of NZ_MTQD01000004.1, read as the reverse complement.
TTAGCGCTGCCTGCGTTTGAAATATATGTTAATTGGCCTATATCTGTAGCGCCCGTGATTTGCGCATCATCCCAATCTACGTTAAATAACGCGGCGTTAAAGTGTAGTTGGCTTCTAAACCATGTACTTTTAAAGCCTAGCTCGTAGTTTGTTGTGGTGTCTGCTTCATATAATAATTCGTCAGGTTTGCCACAGCCTGTTTGTTGATCCTCAACAATTGGATCAGGACAAGACACTAAACCGTTTGAGCCGCCAATTCTGAAACCTTCACTGATTGTTACATAGCCCATTACAGAGTCAGTAAACTGGTATTTTGCATTAAATTTAAATAAGTTACCGTTATCGTCTGCTTCGTCTTTTTCGTATTCGACGGTTATTTCATCAGGACCTGCGCCATTATACAATGTATTTGCTAGTGGGAAGTCAAAAGCAGCTTGCGACTCTACATCGTATTCGTAAAAACGGGCACCAATGGTAATATCTAATTTTTCGGTAACTTGGTAGCCCACTTCACCAAATAGTGCAGACTCAGTGACGGTACTTTTTGTAAGCTCTAAGTATTCTAACGAGTCAGGTCTTAGCTGCGCGCCACCAAAGTTATCAACAGCGAATTGGTCAAACTCAGGCGTAAACTCTCTGCTTGATGCTTCGGTTTCTGTTTTGTTGTAAAAGCCACCTACAATCCAGTTAAAGTCGCTGTCGCTTTGAGACACTAAGCGAATTTCTTGAGTGAAGGTATCTTCTTCGTCAATTTCACGGGTAAACGTTGAAAACGAAGGAAACTCTTCATAGCCGTAATCAAGACGAATAAGCAAGTCTGTTTGGTCGCGTTGGCCGTCGGCATCAAAGCTCGAAATACCAGTAGCCGATACTAGCTCTGCAAAACCTAAGTCGGCTTTTAGTTCAAGGCTTAGTAATTGATCTTTTTTCTCGCGAGGTTCTTCAAAGCGATAAGCTGACTCGTATTTACCTATTACGTCGCTTAAACCGTTGTTTGCATTAAGACTGTTGTAATGAACAATCGAGCGGCCTTCGCTGTCTTGGTTTTGGTAAAAGTAGTTAAGCGTACCTTCAAACGATTCATTTGGTTTAAAACGTACAGAAATACGACCTGTTGTGGTGGTTTCGCCGTTGGCGTCTTTTACATTTTTAAGGTTGTTATTAACTGCTGAGCTGTCGCTCCAATCTGGATCGGGCAACGATACGCCAGGCTCACGCACTACATAACCGTAATCGATAAAACCCGGATCTTCATATACGTTTAAGCTTGCACGAACTGCTAATTTATCTTCAATAATAGGAAGGTTAAATATAAAGCCGCCTTCGCCACCTAAAGAGTCACTTTCTTTTGTTTGAAATAGGTCGCCGTAAACTTCAAGCGATGTAAAATCAAGCTCAGGCTGTTTAAGCATGTAACGAATTGCACCGCCTAATGTGCCTGCACCATAAAGGGTGCCTTGTGGCCCAATTAATACTTCAACGCGCTCAATATCTACTAAGCGCATATCTACCGAAACTGGAATTTCGTTTATATAAGTAGATACCGTGCCGCCATCTGACGATGGACCAGAAGAATTTGTATTTAAACCACGAACAATAATAGGTGAGCCTGAGCGGCCACCTTGATCGGTAATTGTTAAACCAGGTACCCAGCGTGCTACATCCGCAAGCTCACTGATATTTTGATCTTTCATAATATCTGCATCAAGCGCTGTAATATTTAGCGGTGCATTTTGCACAGAGCCGCTACGCCTTGTTGCTGTAACTTCGATTACTTCGAGTGATTTGTTTTTAGCGGCAACTTCTTCTTGAGCAAGAGCGGCATTTGGTAATAAAAATACGCTAGAAACAGCGCTCGAAATAGCCAAGGTTAACAAGCTTGGTTTAAACATAAAAAGTGATCCCCAGTTCAAATGTTTTACATTAGTAAATTAAGTTAAGCAGTTTATCAGGGAGTGAAGTAGCTGGGAATATTTAAATTGAATTTTAATTCACTTTTATAGAATAAATATGGCTTATTTTCAGGGTTTTTATTTGGTTAATAGGCAATACAAGCAATAGCTTAGTGGAATTAGGTACAGTTAGGTTAAAAATTACACCCTTGTTTAAAGGTAAATAGTCATTCATGTTTTAAAGCTGGTGTTATGACGTGCTCGTTAAACAGATTATTACATTAAAAATTAATATTTCATAATGTCATTACTTATACTTTTATTAGCACTATTAAAGTGTGTTTTTATCCCCATTATGAGTGATAGTCGTAATTATAAGTGACTGCATAAGCTTTTGAGTGGGCGTGTTTGATTGCCGCTTCGTATTCTCTTTTTTATTTTGTCCGCACTTTTTTGTGCGTGTTTTTTAAGGATTAACAATGAGCCAACTATTTTCGCCTTTATCACTTGGGCAAGTAACGTTAAATAACCGTATTATTATTGCACCCATGTGTCAGTATTCAGCAAACAATGGCGCTGCTAGCGATTGGCACACTATTCATTTAGGCCAATTGAGCTTAAGCGGTGCCGGGTTACTTATTTTAGAAGCAACAGCAGTAAACCCAGAAGGGCGTATTAGCTACGGCGATTTAGGGCTTTGGAATAACGAAACACAACAAGCGTTAGATAAAAGTCTAAAAGCAGTAAGGCAATACAGCCCTATGCCTATTGGCATTCAGTTAGCACATGCTGGGCGAAAAGCATCAACTGAAAAGCCATGGGACGGTGGCGATGCGATTGCACCTGATGACGTAAATGGCTGGCAAACGCTCGCACCTTCGGCAATTGCATATGACGATAAAAGCCCAGTGCCAAAAGCAATGAGCCAATCTGATATTGACTCATTAATTAAAGACTTCGTAAGTGCAGCTAAACGCGCTGATGAACTCGGCCTTGATTTAATCGAGCTACATGGTGCGCATGGTTACCTGTTACACCAGTTTTTGTCGCCACTTTCAAACAAGCGCGATGACAACTACGGTGGTAGCCTAGAAAACAGAATGCGCTTATTGCTTGATGTGTTTAAAGCAGTAAGAGCGGTATTCCCTAGTGAAAAAGCAGTTGGTGTGCGTATTTCGGCAACCGATTGGGTTGAAGGTGGCTGGGATTTAGAGCAATCGATAGTGCTTAGTAAAGCGCTTGATGAACTCGGCTGTGATTTTATTCATGTAAGTACGGCGGGCCTAAGCCCTGATCAACAAATACCTGTTAAACCTAATTTTCAGGTGCCGTTTGCAACAGCCATAAAAGAAGCTGTGAATATGCCTGTTATAGCGGTGGGTTTAATTACTGAGGCGCAGCAAGCCGAAGATATTATTAGTGAGCAGCAAGCCGATGGCGTAGCACTTGCGCGTGGCATTTTATATAACCCGCATTGGCCTTGGCATGCAGCTGCAGAGCTTGGCGCTACAGTAACAGCACCTAAACAGTATTTACGCTCAAGCCCACATGGGCAGCCATCTCCAATTAAATAAAACACGCCCTAAGCAAAACCCAACCCGCGTTTGCGGGTTGGGTTTTATTATTTTTATAAAGTAGAGACACACATGACTCAAACAGGCGTTTCACCACAACCTCTTAGCAATACACTCGTTACTATTATTGCTTTGTGTTGTGGCCTTATTGTTGCCAATATTTACTACGCTCAACCTATTATTGAGTTACTCGCCCCAGAGGTGGGACTAAGTGCACACAGTGCTAGCCTTATCGTATCGCTTACACAAATAGGCTACGCTTTGGGGTTGTTTTTTTTAGTGCCTTTAGCTGATTTAGTTGAAAATAAAAAGCTCATGTTGATCACACTTGGTGTGTCATTTTTAAGCTTAGTGGGGACTGCACTTGCTGACTCACCTAATGTAATGCTTATTTTATGTTTAATGATAGGTATTAGCTCGGTTTCTGTTCAGGTGCTAATTCCGCTTGCTGCGCATTTATCGTCTGACGAAAAACGCGGGCAAGTCTTAGGCAATATTATGGCTGGCCTGTTGTTAGGTATTTTGCTGGCAAGACCTATATCGAGCTTAATAGCCGATCACTTTGGTTGGCGTGCTGTATTTTACTTTGCAGCAGGGTGTATGGTGTTTATTGCAGGCGTAATTTATTTTGCTATTCCAAGCAGGCAACCTACCCATAAAACAACGTATTTTAAGTTATTAAAATCGCTTAAACAGTTAATGATAAGCCAACCAGTGCTGCGCCAACGATCTCTTTTTCAAGCATTAATGTTTGCATCGTTCAGCTTATTTTGGACAAGCGTACCGGTTGTGCTTGCCCGTGAGTATGGTTTATCCCAATCAGAAATAGCATTGTTTGCACTAGTGGGTGCTGCAGGTGCTGTAGCTGCCCCCATTGTTGGGCGTTTGGCAGATAAGGGCTATACACACCAGGTATCGTTACTTGCAAAAGTTATAGCGGCTGGTTGCTTTTTACCAAGTTTATTTGAGTTACCTTACGGGATAGTAATTTTGGCATTAACCGGTGTGTTTATTGATTTTGCTGTGCAAGCAAATATGGTACTCGGACAACGTGCAGTGTATGCACTAGAGCCACAAAGCCGTGCGCGTTTAAACGCTATTTACATGACGAGTATATTTGTAGGTGGCGCAGTAGGCTCGCTTATTGCCAGCCCATTATATGAAGCGGGTGGTTGGACAGGTATTGCACTGGTTGCTACGGGTATGCCGCTTATTTCGTTGATTGGCTATTTGGTTACAACTAAAAAGCAAAGTAAGACGGTAAGCTAATTACGTTGCTACAAAAAAGCCACTGCTTATGCGGTGGCTTTATTTTTTAGAATTAGTCGATTACAGTTTTTACTTAAGCAACCTGCTTTTTTGCATTTGAAAACGAGCTACCAACAGATGCAACAATCACAAGTAAAATAGCGAGCCACTGCCATAAAGTAAGTAACTCACCCAGTATAATAAACCCCGCGAGCGAGGCTATTGCAGGCTCTAAGCTCATCATTACGCTAAATCCTTGCGAGGGCATGTTACGCAGTGCAACCATTTCAAGTGTGTAAGGCAATGCGCTTGATAAAATAGCAATGCCAATACCCAATGGGATAATTTCCCATGTAAACGCGGCGCTTTGTAAAATACCGCCATAAGGTACTAGCACTATAGCGGCAACGGTCATTCCCAATGCGACAGTTGCTCCACCAGAGCTTTGTGTGCCCGTTTTTTTACCAAATAATATATAAGCAGCCCAGCAAGCTCCTGCACCTAAAGCAAGTGCAACACCCAATGGATCAAGGCTGTCTTGGCCGCTCATATCAGGAAGTAAAAGCAAAATACCGGCAATAGCACAGGCAACCCAAAATAAATCACGTTTACGGCGCGATGAAAATAAGGCAACGGCCAGTGGGCCTGTAAATTCAAGCGCTACACCTATGCCAAGTGGAATGCGTTCAATGGCGTAATAAAACAAAATGTTCATGCCGCCTAAACTTAAACCATACACAATTATAGAAATACGATTACCAGAAGTAGGTAAGTGTTTCCAAGGTTTAAACACTAAGCAAAGTATTAGGGCAGAAAAACCAAGCCTAAGGGCAGTTGTACCTTCAGGACCAACAATAGGAAAAAGCTGTTTTGCAAATGACGCGCCCGTTTGAATGGTCATCATTGCAAGCAGTACACACACGATAGCCAGTAAATAACTTTTTGAAGATGCTCGCATTTTTATCCTTGAGTTGAGTAACTCTATCAATTAGTTATGTAATGCAGGGAGTATAAAAGCTAAACCCGCCCGATATTAATGGCGGCATAGTATCTTTTTTTAAATTTATAGGTAAGTGTTTGCGACCAAAAATAGTGCAATTAATATAATATTAAATAGGGTGGGTTGATAAAGTAAGAGGTAAAGTTAGCAAACAGGTGCTTGCTAACTTTAATCAGTTGGTTAAAAGGCCCTAATGGGCACTTTTATTAACTAAGCCATCAAGAGAGTAAAGGCCTCGTTTTTCATTATTTTTGCGTTTAATTTCTTCAAGTGCGCGCGACTCTACGGCATCAAATAAAGCATTAATTAAGCGGTTAAAATGTTTGTGCATTGCGCTGCGAGCTGCATTTGCATCATGAGACTTTAGGGCTGTATAAATAGCGGTGTGTTCGTCCATAACGCATTCGTTATTGTTTTTACATACACTACTATAGTCAGCAACAATTTGTGGGTTTGTTAAACGTAAATCCCACAAGTTAGATACTGCAAACTCAAGTGCTTTATTGCGTGTTGCTCGCGAAATTATTTCATGGAACTCACGGTCAGCTTGCTCAACATAAAGGCCTTTTTCCATGGCGATTAATGTTTTATTTAGTTGCTCTAATTCTTCTTCTGTAATGCTTTGAGCAGCTAAAGCGGCAATTTCGCCTTCAATTAATGCACGCGCTTGCGTAAGTTCAAATGCACTGATCTCTTTTGATTTTATAGATGTATTTTTTTGTTCTACTACGTATACACCAGAACCGGTTTTAACTTCAACTCGGCCACGTACTTCTAATGCGATAATAGCTTCTCTAATGGTAGGGCGACTTACATCAAACATTTCTGCAAGTTCACGTTCAGGTGGTAAACGACTCCCAGCAGAAAATTCGCCTTGATTTATTAAAGACTCAATTTTATCAACTATGCGCCAAAATAAGCGACGATTACCCATACTTTACCTTCATTACCTTAAGGAATAATGGCCTCTGGGGCCTAAAAGTCAAAACCAACTGTTAATACCAGAGGTTACCTCAAAATTCACTATTATGTCAAAATTCTAACGCGATGTTATGGTTAAAAACCACTATACACCAATGGTTGTATTCTTGTATTACCAATTTAGTTCAAAATAATGCAATTGGCCAGCTTGATTGGTAATGTTTTTATGTGTTAGGTTAGCTTTAAGGTTATTGAATAATAAATATTGGTAATAAACCGAGTTTAGGTTGTCAGTGTTAAGTTTGTTGTAGAAGTATTTGATTGCCCACGGATGGGGATCGCTATTATTTAAAAGTGTTTTGTAAAATGTGTCGTTGTACGAGAGCTATTTAAGCTTTCTTCTGGGCGTTAACTGTCGTTGGTTAACGCCCATATTTTATTTAATTAGTCGTTAGGGTACACAACCCCAAGCTGTTTGCGCGCTTCATCAAGAACGCTCATTACGTTACTGGCTAAAATATGTGTATTAACGGGTGACTCAAAAATATTTTGCTTCACTAATGACATAAAATGCTCAACTTCGTATTTCATAAACTGCTCATCAAATGGCTGGGATATAACCTCTACGTCACCATTATTAGCAATAAACTCAATCTTTTTTAGTTGCGATACAGCTTCTATACGTATGCGTCCAAGCTCGCCTTGTATTTCGGTTATGTTGTCGCCTTGCGATATTTTGGAGTAACTAATAACGGCTTGTTTATCTGCGTAGTTTAGTAATACATCGCCCGCACCATCTACACCTGTATCAAGTAATATGCCACTGGCACTCACGCTTTGCGGCGCTCCCCAAAGTGCAATTAATAAATACAGTGGGTAAATCCCTAAATCAACCAAAGCACCATTAGCAAACTCGGGTAAAAACGTATTTGGACGTTCGCCATTTTTGTATTTATCGTAACGTGATGAATATTGACTGTACTGGCCAATATATTTACGTGGTGTGCCAATTTTTTCCATTGCCTGTTGTAGGCCTGCAAAGTTAGGCAAGTGAGTGGTCATCATGGCTTCCATGTATAGGCGCTGATGCTTTTTTGCTGTAGCTATAATACTTGCAAGCTCTTTAGAATTGGCTGCTGATGGTTTTTCGCCAAGGACATGTTTACCTGCTTCTAGGCACATAACAGCGTATTGTTTATGTAAGCTGTTAGGGGCGGCTATGTAGACAGCATCAACATTTTGATCTTGGCAAACTTGCTCGATTGAGGTGAAAATTTTTGCTTGTGTATTTTGTGGGTGTTTTGCTAAAAACGCTTCACCGCTTGATACTGCGCGCGAGCACACCCCATATAAATTAAAATCGTTTAACGTATTTGCAGCGGCTAACAGTGTGTCGCTAATAAAATTGGTGCCAACAATAACAAAGTTCATGCTCACTCCTTAGCTTAAATAAAAATAATAAGAGTGTTTAGTTTAACATTTTTTTAGTTCTATATGCTTTAGGGCGTGTTGATCTTTGGTGGTTGAATTTACAGCAGTGTGTTTGGTTTTTAGGCAAGGCAGAGCCTATGTAGTGTGTTTATTCCCTATAAATAGGCGATAACGCAGCATAAAGGCCAAACATGCGCTGCCCTATGGGTTCTTTCTAGGGACGATTGACTCTTTGTTGCCTACATGGATGTAGGTAAGGGGCGTGAGCAGGACGCGGAAGCTTTGCTCGATTTTTACTTAGCCCACTAGGTTACAAACCTCGCGCCGCGATTAAATCGCCCCTAGATTGAACAAATTTCAATCCACAAAGTTCGACACGCCCTAGGAGAGCAACCAAACCAGCGTTTTACATTAACACTTAGCGTTGCTTGCTCCTGATACCCTAAAAGCTCAGATATAGTCGATATTGTAAATTGGTTTTGCGCTAAGTAGTGTTCAGCTAAAGCGCGGCGAGTGGCATCTTTAAGTTTTACAAAGCTCGTATTATGTTTGATAAGTTCTCGATGCAGAGTACGCGGGTGCATACCCAGTGCAGCTGAAATAGTTTGGTTACTGCATTGATAAATAGGAAGCATAGGCCTAATTAGTGCACTAACTTGGTTGGGCAATGGTTGGGTGTGTTCTTTGTTTTTTGCCAAGAAGTTTAGCGCTGCTTGTACTTTATTTAGTTCAGGGTGATCAAGCTCAAGAGTTAAATCACTTTTTAAGATTACAATACCAGCGCTGTTGCGATGCTCTATAACGTTACAACCAAAGTAAGTGTTATAGGCACGAGTATTAGTACTTAATTTTTTTGGTAAAAATATATTAATTGGTTTGCAGCGGTTATTACTCAGCTTTTTAATAACAGCCAGTGCTAAACCAATGGTGAGCTCAATTACTTGGCTTATGTGCGGTAATGGTTTTAAATTAATTTCGAATGATAAAAATACGCTTTTATCATTCTCTAATGGGTGTGAGTTTAAGCTAAGTGCAGGGCTGTGCAAATGAAGGTATTTAATAACCCAAGTAAGTGCATCACCTAAATTAGTACTGCTTTTGGCTGCTATTGCAATATGCCCTAAAATATCAAAATTTTGTCTACTTGCGAGCTTAAGGCCAAAACTAGAGCAATTGAACTTAAAAGCACAGTATTCTAATAGCCCAGCGTAATCTCGATAAGGTAAATATTGGTTATCGAGATTTTTAAAGTCAACGTTATTAATATTACAGTTTTGCATTATTTCATGCGGATCGCCGCCAAATTCGCTAATTAGCGTATCTATACCTTGTAATGACGTGGCTCTGATTAGGCTGCTCATGGTTAACCTCAAATAAATGATGTCTAAAAATATCAAGTTTTGTTGGGTTTTTCTATGCACTATTACTGTTAAGGCCATTTAACACTTTTATTAAGGTACACCATGAACAATACAACATTTGATTACATTGTGATTGGCGCAGGTAGTGGCGGCTGCGTTATGGCATCGCGATTGTCTGAGGATAAAAATGTAAGTGTGTGCTTAATTGAAGCAGGCGGTAGTGATAACAGTGTATTTGTACAAATGCCAGCAGGCATAGCAGCGAGTGTGCCTTATGGCATAAATAGCTGGCATTACAATACGGTGCCACAAAAAGAGCTTAATAACCGCTGTGGTTTTGTGCCGCGTGGCAAAGTGCTGGGCGGCTCGAGCTCTACTAATGCGATGGTTTATATTAGAGGTAATAAGTATGATTACGATAATTGGGCGCAGCTTGGTAATGAAGGCTGGGATTTTGATAGTTTACTCCCGTACTTTATTAAAGCTGAAAATAATAAAACCTTTATAAATAATGAGCTGCACGGGACAAAAGGCCTGCTACATGTACAAGAGCTAAATAATCCAAGCAATATAAACCAATACTTTTTAAATGCCTGTGCTGAGCAGGGCGTTAATTTAAGCGACGATATAAATGGCATAGAGCAAAGTGGTGCACGTTTATCGCAGGTAACTCAGCACAATGGCGAGCGTTGTAGTGCAGCAAAAGCATATCTAACACCGCATTTAAACCGCCCCAATTTAACGGTATTAACCAATAGCCACGTTAATAAAGTAAATATAACCAATAGCATAGCGCAAGGCGTGCAAATAGAGCGCAATAAAGAGGTTATTAATTTACGTGCTAAAAAAGAGGTAATACTTAGTGCTGGCGCTATTAATTCGCCGCAGGTATTAATGCTTTCAGGTATTGGCCCTAAAGCTCAGCTAAGCGCACATAACATTAAAGTTGAGCACGTACTTGAAGGTGTTGGCGCTAATTTACAAGATCACTTAACGGTAGTGCCACTTTATAAATCAAAAACAAGTAAGGGTACATTTGGTATAAGCCCACTTGGTATTGCGAGCATTATTAAAGGCTGCGTTAACTGGTTTAGTAGGCGAGAAGGGCGATTAACCAGTAACTTTGCAGAGTCGCACGCGTTTATTAAATTATTTGAAGGCTCGCCAGCGTCCGATGTGCAACTAGAATTTGTGATTGGGCTGGTGGACGATCATAGTCGTAAATTACACACTGGGCATGGTTACAGTATACACAGCAGTATTATGCGCCCTAAAAGCCGAGGTACTATAACATTAGCCGACAGCAACCCGCGTAGTGCTCCACTTATTGACCCTAATTACTTAAGCCACCCAGACGACTTAGCTGTAATGATTGCTGGCCTTAAAAAAACACTCGCTATTATGCAAACTAAAGCTTTTGATAACATACGCGGTAAAATGATCTACCCGCTTGATATAAATAATGATGATCAGTTAATTGAGTTTATACGCCAAACGGCAGATACCGAGTATCACCCAGTTGGTACATGTAAAATGGGGCAAGATCCAATGGCAGTGGTGGATACTAATTTGCGAGTACACGGGGTAAGTAACTTACGCGTAGTCGATGCGTCGATTATGCCTACCATTATTACCGGCAACACAAATGCACCTGTAATTGCGATTGCTGAAAAAGCGGCTGATTTGATTAAACAGGCAAATGTTTAATTGAATCAACTTTAGTAGGGCTATTAATTAGCTATAAAATTCATTTAGCCATTGTTGCCAATCGCTTTCAAGGTGCAGCATTTGCTGATGCTTTTTAGCATTTAGATGCTTGATTTCGTCCTCGCTTGCCATATAAGGTCCAACGCGGCAAAGGGGGCAATGGTTAGATGTTAAGTATGCAGGCTTTGTAAGACGTGAACTTAATTCGCTAGTGTGTGTATTAATACCTTTTTGGCTGAAAACGTAAGTGATACCGCTGGTGTCTTTTACGTGTTTATCACGGTCAACATTACGAATTTTATAACCTTCAAAATGGTTAATATCAAATGGGATTTGGCCTAAATAATCAGCGGTTAAACCATTATTTAAACTTCCTTCAATATTCCATTCTCGATAAGGTTTTACATCCTTTGAAGTGATGTAGCACAGCATTGGACCATTTTTATCAAGGGCGTATTCGTTAGCGTATTTAATAAATTGGTGTAGTAAAGCGCGGTTTAATACGTTCATACTGGTTTGGCGCGTGTTGTTTTCAAACGCTTCACGGCCAACAAACGCGGGTATAAGCGGAAATTGAAAAATAACCACGTCAAAGCTGTGCTGGTTTTCACTTAGAGTTTGCCAACACGCGGGATTTGTTACATCAAAACCATTAAGTACCTCAACGTTATGCGCTTTTAAGTTGCTAAGTGCATTGTGCTGATACTTTTGCTCAATAGTAGCTTGGTCATCGTAAGTGGATGCAACCAAAGCTTTTGGCGATAGATGAGTGTAAATAGCGTTCGAAAACGATAAATCGCCATCGCCTACGGTGAGTATTCGCCATTGGGGATTTAAATACATAAATTAAAATGGTTTAGTTGGTGTGTTATCGGCATCAGGCGTACTTTTTTGAGACTGCGCTGCAAGTAAACGATGAAAAGCAAGGCGTGTTTTTAATCCTTCAATGGCGATTTGTTTAATAATAAGATTAAAGGTAATTAAAATGGCAAAGGCAATATGAATAGGCCCGTGGGTAAACCCTGCATTTGTATCGTAAAGCATTAAACCGAATAGCAAAAATAAGACAACCAAGAAAATTTCGAGTAATTGACTTGAATAAAAACTCAAACGACCTTCGCTTTTATGATCTTTTTTAATGCGAATAGCACAAAAAAATGGGATCACTTTGATTTTAAATGCCGCGTTTTTTTCTACGTAGTTTTCACCAAGTTCATCGAGTTGTTGGCGTAATTGGTCAATCATGGTGTGTCCTCAAATAGCAGTGCGCGGATATTACCTTATTACTGTGCAACATTTAAGTTTACAGCTGCTATTTAGGATAAATACTCATACCAATAGTAAGAATGTGACAAACAAACACAACAGAGGTAAGTACTACACGCATTTTTTGATAATCTTTATGGTAGGTTTGCCATTGTGGAGTGGCCTTTTCAAATATAAGTACCAACCAAAAACTAGCACCTAGCCAAGCCAGTGCCCACTCAACAGGTAAAAATGATAAAAATGGAACTGGGATAACAGGTAATACCGCTTTAATTGCATTGCTATAGCTTTGCTCTCCGGCGCGCCACAAGTTACCTGCCATAAATGCTAAAATGGCGATACTGTAAAAAGTAAAAAACTCTAAGTTAAGGCTATTACTACCAAACATAAGTGGCCAACCCACACACCCTAAAAATGGGATTAAGCCTAAGTAACCTAGTTGTATGTGGTTAAAAAATTTTTCCATTACGGCGTGCCTTATGTTTAATGACTTATTTGAAGCGCGGCTATTGTAGCAGTATTGCGATTAGCGATCTTAATAATTCGCCAGCGTTTACAATTCAACTAATGCTTACGGTAAAAGAGATTATATAGTTCAATCCAAAAAACCGATTGTTTTAATCTAAACAATCAATTTTATTTAATTTCCCATTGGCCTTATTGTATTAACCAAGCCAACGCAGAAGGTCGTTTTAAACGAAAGCGTTGATTACTTTTTAAATACATTAAATATAGATGAGGAAATACCATGAGCACTTCATTAATCAATACAAAATTACAACCATTCAATGCAACCGCTTACCACAACGGTGACTTTGTAGAATTGTCTGAAAAAGATGTTCTAGGTAAATGGTCAATCTTCTTCTTTTACCCAGCTGATTTTACGTTTGTATGTCCTACTGAACTTGGCGATGTTGCAGATCATTACGCACAACTTCAAGAGATGGGCGTAGAAGTTTACTCAGTATCTACTGACACTCACTTCACTCATAAAGCATGGCACGATACGTCAGACACAATTGGTAAAATTACTTACCCAATGATTGGCGACCCAACAGGACGTATTACTCGTAGCTTTGGCGTAATGATTGAAGAAGAAGGCTTAGCACTTCGCGGAACATTTGTAATGAACCCGGAAGGCGAAATTAAAATTATCGAAACTCACGATTTAGGTATTGGCCGTAGCGCTAAAGAACTAGTTCGTAAAGTACAAGCTGCACAATACATTGCAACTCACGACGGTGAAGTTTGTCCTGCATCTTGGCAGCCAGGTGAAGACACACTTGCACCTTCACTAGACCTAGTTGGTAAAATCTAAGTATAGATTTATTCCTACTATGAGGGCAGGTAACTGCCCTTAAATCAACGAACATCCGTTTGTTGGTGCCTCCTATATCAATATACTTGTTTAAGCACATGCATTATTTGGCATGGGAGGCTTGCTGTTTAAATTTTCCTAAAAGGGTTAAGCCATGTTAGATAACAACATAAAAAATCAATTAAAAAGCCATTTTGAATCGCTTACTCAACCTGTTGAGCTGCTTATTGCCTTGGATGACAGCAAAAAATCAGCAGAAGTAGAAAGCTTAGCGAACGATTTAGCTTCACTGAGCGATAAATTTACGGTAATAAACAACCCAGATACAAGCGCGCGTCGCCCGTCGATGGTTGTACATTCACCTATTAAAAACACTCATATTACGTTTGCAGGCGTACCTATGGGCCACGAATTTACAAGCTTAGTGTTAGCACTTTTACATACTGGCGGACACGCAAGTAAAGCTAAAAGCGAAGACATTGAGCAAATACAATCGCTCACTCAAGAACTCAACTTTGAAGTATACATAAGTTTAAGTTGCCAAACGTGCCCGCAAGTAGTCCAAGCACTTAATACTATGGCAGCGACAAACAGCAATATTAAAGCGACCATGATTGATGGCGCATTATTTCAAAGTGAGGTAGAAGAGCGAAATATTTTAGCTGTACCGGCTGTATATTTAAATGGCGAACCATTTAGCCAAGGTGCACTAAGCCTTACCGACATACTCAATAAAGTAGATAGCAAAGGGGCACAGCGCCAAGCTGAATCGCTAAGTAAAAAAGATAAATTTGATGTACTTGTAATTGGTGGCGGGCCTGCGGGCGCATCGGCTGCGATTTACTCAGCACGAAAAGGGTTAAATACAGGCATTGTTGCCGACAGGTTTGGTGGACAAGTTGCAGATACATTAGCAATAGAAAACTTTATTTCGATTAAGGCGACAGAGGGGCCAAAGTTGGTTGCCCAGCTTGAAGAGCACGTTAAAGAATACGATGTAGATGTAATGCATAATCAGCGTGCAGCGGCACTTGGTTATAACAATGGCTACGAAATTACACTAGAAAATGGCGCAGTACTTAAAGCTAAGTCGCTCGTACTTGCCACCGGTGCACGTTGGCGCGAAATGAACGTACCAGGGGAGCAAGAATATCGCGGCCATGGTGTGGCATATTGCCCACATTGCGATGGTCCTTTATTTAAAGGTAAACCTGTTGCCGTAATTGGCGGTGGTAATTCAGGTATAGAAGCGGCAATCGATTTAGCTAATATTGTGCAAAGCGTTACGGTACTTGAATTTGCAGACACATTACGTGCTGATGAAGTGCTTATTCGTAAAGCTAAAAGCATGGCTAATATTACTATTATCAAAAGTGCACAAACAACCGAAGTACTTGGTGATGGTAAAAAAGTAACTGGCTTAATGTACACAGATAGAGTGTCGGGAGAGAGCAAAGAGCTTGAACTTGCCGGTATATTTGTACAAATAGGCTTAATACCTAATACAGAATGGTTAAAAGATAGCGACATTGAATTAAGCAAATTTGGTGAAATACTGATTGATGCTAAAGGCGCAACTTCATTACCAGGCATTTATGGCGCGGGGGATGCAACCAACACTCCGTTTAAACAAATTATTATTGCAATGGGCAGCGGTGCAACAGCAAGTTTAGGTGCATTTGATTATTTAATTCGCCACTCTGAAGAAGCTGATCAAAGCGCTGCTTAATGTAATTAGTAAAAACTCTCTTGATATAACAGCAAGGCTACACCCATAGCTGTTTGTTAACCCAAGCCGCCCTTCTCCAAAGGCGGCTTTTTTATGTCTGGTTATAAACTAGGTTAATCTGGTATACGTTCTTCAAGCCAAGCTCTGAGGTTTTCAGGATCTTTAATAAAAGGGATTCTAACCCAGCTACCGTAGGCATATAAAAATATGGTTGAATAACCAAATATACGACCTAAAATTGTTGTGACTTGCTCTACATTTTCAACGCTTTTGAAACCTAGTTTGTCTTCTCTTCTTGTGAGTATTCCACTAAATACGGTTATAGAATAGTCTTTAGTAAGAACTTTTACAAAAACTGCTTCCAATATTTTATGAGAATCTTTCAGGACATAAATTGCAGGTAAAACGACTAAGCTTAGTAGGACATCATTTTTGAACTGCTCACCGATTAATTCTTGTCCTATAAATGAGAAAATCAGATAGACTAATCCTAGGCCAAGGATTCGAGCACCAATTTCTCCTAATGCTTCGATCGAGCGCCAGAACTTAGCAATTTTAATCTTAGGCAAAATACTCTCTCTATAAATATTGTTCTATATAAATACGAATATTAAGAAGCGTATTAACTAATCGCACCCACCGCCAGAATCACCGCCGCTACAATGTGTATGAGAGTGCGATGGGTTACTGCTAGAGGAAACTGATGAGTCACTGCCAGTATAAGCTGATGATCCACGTGATGACTTAGCACTGATGAATGTAACTAACAGCAATATGCCTGATACGATAATTACCGTTATTGATGACCCCCATTGCTCAGTGGAAACGCCTTTAAATATTGCTAAACAAAGCACCGTAAATAGTATTGTTCTTATTATACTTTTCATTTTATATCCTTATTTAACCAATAAGTTAACTATAAACGTTAACTAACGTTAGCCGTATGCTCAAGCGCATTAATAACTGCTTTTTCGAGTATTGGTAACTTAAAAGGTTTTGATATAAACATATCCATGCCAGCTTGTTTACAGGCCAGTTTGTCTTGTGATGAGGTATTTGCTGTTAAAGCCACTATGTAAGTTTCTTCACCTGGACAGATATTTTCCGCTCTAAGTTGTTTTGTTGCCTCAAATCCATCGAGTATGGGCATTACGCAGTCCATAAAAATAAGGTCATAATGTTTTTGGCGACATTTTAATACTGCATCTTGGCCATCAACGGCTGAGTCTGCTTTAATATTCAACTTATCTAGCGAGGCATGTAAAACTAATCTGTTAATGTCGTTATCATCAACAACAAGTACAGATAAGTCACTGCCGTTAGTGTCTAAGTTTGATTTAAGGCTTTCTTGTTTTTGCTCTTTACCTGGCTCTATAGGAATATTTACTAAAAACGTAGTGCCTTTATTAGGTGTACTTTTTACCTTTATTTTGCCGCCCATATATTCAACAAGCTCTTTTACTATTGCAAGCCCAAGGCCTGTGCCACCTTTTGAATTTTTAGCGTCTACTTCTTGAGAAAAAGGAGAAAACAATGACTCTAAAAAGCCTTTACTCATTCCGCGGCCTGTATCAGACACTTCAATGTTTAAACTTAACTTAGCTTTAACTTTAGAAAGGCTGGTGTTTAGTGTAACTGAACCATTTTCAGTAAATTTAAGTGCATTACTCAATAAATTAGAAACAATCTGGCTTAGTCGAGTATTGTCACTAAAAGCCCAGCAGTTATCATCAATTGTATTATTTACTTGTAGCGTTACATGCGTATTTTTAAATAGTGGTGTGTATAAAGAAGTTAAATCGGTAAAAATTGTTTTTAACAAAAAGTCAGTAGGCTCTAGCTTTAGCTCACCATGATTAATTTTAGAAAAATCGAGCACCTCATTAATAATGCTGAGCAAAATATCAGCACTTCTAAGTGCTATTTTTATTTTTTCAGCACGTACTTCTTCACTATGTTCATCAATTAATGTGGTTAGCATGCCTGTGATGCCGTTAAGAGGGGTTCTTAATTCGTGGCTGATTTTAGCAAAGAGCATGCTTCTGTCTTCAAGTAAGCGCTCTGCTTGAGCTTGCTTTTGTTTAAGCTCTTCTCGAAGCTTGACTGACTCGGTTACATCTTGGCAGGTGCCAAATAACCTTATGCAGCGCTCGCCTTCAAACTCAGCCTCGCCAAAAGTAGCCACCCACAAATGGTTGTTTTTAGCTGTTATAACCTCTAGCTCTAAATTCCATTTTTTGCCTTTTTCTATGGCTAATTCTACAGCGCGAGTAATGCCTTCACGACTTGGGCCTTCTTTATAAAACTCGATTGCAGAATTCATTTGTGGTTGAAATTGTTCATCTACTTCATGTATGAGGTATGTTTGTTCGCTCCAGGTGATTTTGTCAGAGATTAAATCAACTTCCCAGGTGCCTATATTTGCAACGTGCTCAAGCTTTAATAAGGTATTACTATTTTTTATGAGTTGTTCTTTAGTTTGTGCGCGAGCAAATTCCGAGCCTAGCCATTGCGCAAATAATTCGATGTAGTCGTAAGCATCATCGTTAAAAGCGAGAGAGTCTTTTGCGGATGAAAAGTTGACGGTACCAAATATTTTATCACCAATTTTTATTGGCGCGCCAATGTAAGACTCTAACTGAAAGTTTATATAACAGGGGTGGTTTGCAATTGCGCTTTGAGAGGCTTTATGAAAAGCAAGTGCGGAGCCAGCAGATAGCGTATGTACGCAATAGGTGCCTTGTAAGTCAAACACAGTACCGGGTAAAAGTGAGTTGTCGGGGGTTATGGCATATAAAACGGTATAACTGTTTTCATCTACTTTACTAATAATGCCTAGCTCTAGCTCGAATACTTCTAATCCAAAGATTAAAAGTTTATTGATTTTGGTTTGAAAATCAAACGACTGATTCGAAACGATATCGTGAAAACGTCTTAAAAAATTCAAAAGAAAACACCCCGTAAGCTTTTGTTCAATTTATACAATATAAAAGCCAATTAAAGGCATATTTATTAATTACCAAGTAAGTTTAGCAGTTTTTATCGATGATAACTAAAACTGATGTGTACACTTTAAATTTATAACCTTATGTTTTGTAGAATAATAGAGCATTAATATAACGCTGAGTGTAATGATGATTATATAATGCTCAGTGTTTTGTATTTAGTAGGTTGAGTTTGGTGTGTACTCAGGATTTATATCGCCGCCAACTTCTTCCGGGTCTACATCGTTAAGAAGTAGCGTTTCACGTACAGCTTCAATGTGATCAAGTACGCTTTGGTAGCGCTCGCCATATTCATACTTTGTCACTTCAATCGCTTTAGGCATGTAAGTAAAGGCTATTTTAAGTGCGTGGAGTGCTTCTTCGTTTATTTTTTCGGTCATAATGTTCTCTTATGTGTAGGCTATAGTTAATAAAATAACACCAAATACGATTCGGTAAAGACCAAAACTAACAAAAGTGAAATTTTCTAGAAAGCGTATGAATAGTTTAATAGTAAAATAAGCGACTATAAAAGACGTTAAAAAGCCAACTGCAAGGGCAGTTAGGTCATCTAAGCTAAACAGTTGGTAATGTTTAAGTAAGTCGTACCCTGAGGCTGCTGCAAGTACAGGTAAACCAAGTAAAAATGAAAATTCAGCGCTGGCTTTTCGGTTTAAACCACATAACATGGCACCAACAATAGAACTTCCAGCACGACTAGTCCCTGGAATTAACGCAAATACTTGTGCTACGCCAATCCAAAGGGCTTGTTTATAAGTAACTTGGGTTACATCGGTAGTTGTGCATTGAGCCTCTTTATAATTGCGCTCTAATAGTAAAAAAATCACACCGCCTACAATAAACATAACACCTACTACTGGTACGCTAAACAGTGTTTTTATTACATCACTAAATATAAAACCAATAATACCCAAAGGAATAAATGCAATGGCAACTTTCACCCATAAATTGAAATGTTTAGGGCTAAACTTATCTTTATAGTTGGCTAGTACCGCTAAAATGGCGGCAAGCTGGATAATTACTTCGAAGGCGAGGTTAGCGTCTGTTGATTCAATGCCTAACCACTTTGACGCTACAATTAAGTGCCCAGTTGATGATATGGGTAAAAATTCTGTTATACCTTCAATAATACCTAAAATAATCGCGTTAATTATATCCACGGTTTACTGCTTCCTGAAAAATTAAAAAGCCCGAACTCGGCTTAACTGAAATGACGCATTACTGCGTACCTAAATTGCGAGGCGTAGCATAAAAGCTCTTAAGGCAAACCAACAGTGTTTTTAGACTTAATTTGTTTAATAAATTGCATTAAACATTAAATGCACAATATAATGGTAATTGTTATCATTTGCATATGCTGTTTTGTATATATTTGGGCAAATTTATTGAGCGAATAATGAATAATAAAAAAACGTTTACAGCTACACGGCGAAGGCACTTAATTGCGTGTGTATTAGCGCTAGTTACAGCGGTAATAATGATTCCGGGTATGACAACCTATTTACCGTTTCAAATGAATGAACAAATATTACTACCTATTTTACTCTTTCCTGTTATTTGGACTGCGCTGTTTATTTATGCGTATTTGGCGCAAAAAGTATGGCAACCTTTTGTAGTCATGATTGCATTGTGTGTATTACATGGTTTATTGAGTTTTTGGGCGTTAACGCAGGGGCAGGGATGAAGTCGATTACTTTAAAAAAGCTGTATTTATTACATAGCTGGGTAGGAATTATTACTGCGGTGCTGCTATTTATTGTTGCATTTAGTGGGGCGTTAGCAGTTCTGTCGCGACCTGAGTTAAAAATATGGGCTAATCCAGAACTACAATCTAGCCAACACGTTGCCAGCGCGCAAATTAATAGATTAGTAAACGAATATCATAAACAAGTACCTAGTGAATTTGGCGAAAACATTCATGTGTTTTTACCAAGTGGGCATAACTTTCATTTATTAACGTTGGTATTTGAATCTCACCATGGCGATGAAAATTACGACCAAGAGGTGGCTAGAGTATTTCAATTTCATCCCAATACACTGGTGCTGGAAAATACTTACTATGGGCCTAGTAAAGAGTTTTACGCCAATAAAAAAACCGATGCGCCAACTTATATAGGTGAGTTTCATGCAGATTTGCATTTAGGGCGACCAATTGGGTTAATACTCACTGGGTTTTTAGGTTTAACGCTTTTAGTAAGTGCAGTGACAGGCTTGTTTATTCATCGCAAATTGATAAAAGAGCTCTTTACGTTTAGGCGAGATAAAGGGTTAGATATTGCAATAAGCGATGCTCATAAGGTTATAGGTATTTGGGGCAGCGTATTTAATATTGTGATTGGTTTTACAGGATCATTTTTAGGGCTCGCGACCATTATTTTACTACCAGCAGCTGCCTTTGTGAGCTTTGGTGGCGATCAAGATAAGTTAATAGAAACGTTTACCGCCATTCCTGAGCCTGTAGTTAGCCACATTAAGCAACCTACAAAAATAGACACTATTTTAGAGCATGCTCATAGTCGTTACCCTGAAGCAATAATTAGAGATGTCACAATAATGGCGCATAACGATGCGAATGCGCAGGTATATTTGCGTTTGTTAGGTGGCGAGGCTGTTGCTTCTCAGTTACTGCATTACCAAGGCAATGGTGAGTTTGTACAGTCGATGAGTAGTTTTGGTGATATTTCAGGTGTTTCAATAAAAGTAATTGAGCTGATGTTTCCGCTGCACTTTGGAAACTTTGCAGGGGTCTTTGTCAAACTGCTTTGGGTATTACTTGGTTTAAGTACTGCGCTTTTACCTATCTCGGGCATGATGATGTGGCTAGCAAAGCGTACACGTGGCAGTAGTCCTTCACTGAGTATGCAGGCATATGCACGCTGGAATCGCTTTATTATAGGCAGTTGTGGTGGCTTGGTATTAGCAAGCTTTGTGCTATTTCCTGTGCAAGTTGTACTTAATTATAGCGTTGTTGGTGTGGCGCAAAATAGCTTTTTTGGACCCGTGTTCTTTTATACGTGGTTGGCATGGTTACTCTTAAGTGTATTACCCATAGGTTATAAAAACTACTTTAAGCTGACTCTTTTACTATGCGGCGCTTCGCTTGCTTTGGTGCTGCCGCTTAACATCGTATTTGGCGTGAGCAATGTTATTAACCTTAATAGCTCGCTTGTTGCGGTAGTAGATATAAGCTTTATGGTGGTGGGTATCGCGTGTATGTTTGGTGCCTTAAAAATAAAAAACACACAAAAATTACAAGTTGAGGTACAACCCGCATGAACGAGCTACTAATTACAATTGCGATGGTGAGTTTACTATTAATGATGCTCAATATACGCAAAAACACACTTACATTATTGGTTAAAACATTTTTAAGTACACTGCTATTTGGTTTAGCGCTGATATGTTTTATGAGTGTTTACGGTATTTTAGGCGGTGCAATATGCACCGTTGTGGGAGCTATGTTAGCTGGTTTACTAACCGCAGTTATTGCAGGTAAAGCACCGCAATTATTAGGTTAAATAATGCAGATCTTTAGCTAAAAAGGCCTTTGCAGTATTAACTCCCATGTTGTAACCACTATTAAGTATTTCAAACTTTTTTAGTGGTACGCCCAACTTTAAAATTAGCCGGTGGTGCAATGATATTGATTTTGCAGTCACTAGGGCGTGTTAATAAATTAAAGCCAGGTACACATCGCGAAATCAACTGTTTTCTGGTAAGGTTTGGGTTACAAGGCTTTGTTAATAATAAAGAATAAGTATTTATGTTTGACCCTAGCGTAACCATTTTTGAAAGCACACAGAATCAGCTTGCAGAAAGTCCTCTTTGGCACCCTATGCTGAATACTTTTTTTTGGGTCGACATAAATAAAAAATTACTTTTAAGCAAAAAAATACACAGCGAAAGCCAACTAAAAACAATTAATATGCCCGATACACTCAGTGCAATAGCGTGGATTGATGAGCAGCACTTGTTGCTAGGTACAAGTACAGGTTTATACAAATACCATATTAATTCGAGCACTCGCCATCTTATTTTTAATATTGAAAATACAGAGCTAAATAGGCGTTCAAACGACGGCCGCGCTGATCCATGGGGTGGCTTTTGGTTAAGTACAATGGACGTAAATGCTAAAAAAGCTGATGGTAAAATATACCGTTATTATAAACGCCAGCTTAAAGTCGTTGTAAGTGGTTTGAGTATCCCAAATGGATTGTGCTTTGATAAGCCACGTTTACGCGGTTATTACTGCGACTCTTTAACGAGTTGTATTTATGTATTAGATTTGGATGAGCAAACTGGCGAACCTTGCTCTGAGCCACGTGTTTTCTATCAATTTAATGATACTGATGTTGACCCCGATGGCTGTGTAACCGACCAATTAGGTAATTTGTGGCTAGCTGTGTGGGGAATGGGGTGTGTTATATGTTTATCCCCAGGCGGTGAGCTAATTAAAACAATCAAGCTTTGTGCAATAAAACCGACATGCACTGCATTTGGTGGTGAAAATGCTGAGTTTTTACTTGTAACATCGGCATTTGATGAAACGATTAATAATACTGCTAGTGAACAAGGCACTGTATTTCAAATCTCAGGCATAAAAAACGGGCAGTTTGAGCCGCCCGTTTTACTGTAATTTATTATACATAGTGCTTGTATTTAAAGTGATGATTAGCTTTTAGGCGTAACCCACATAACACCCACTTCTTTTTTGGTTACTACAACCTCAGTACCTGCGATAATTGGTTGCTCACTTTTAAGCTTCCAGCTAATACCTGAATATTGATGGGTAGTTAAACCTTGTTCTGTTACATCGCTAGTAAGTACAAAAGTAAGTTCAGCAAAATCACTATTCACTTGCTTCTTATCTACGCGATTTTGCATTTGTTTTAATGGTTTCCAAAGTGCAACGGCTAAGCCCGCTGTTACAACTGTGTTACTCCAAAGGGCTGTTGTTAATGAGTCAGGTAAAATACCAAAACTCATTAATAATCCTGTGAGGAATAACGATAATCCAAAAAACAACAAAATAAATGTAGAAAGGCCAAGTACTGCTACTTCTATTATTAAAGCAACAATACCAAGTACCATAAGTGTTTGCGGTAAATTTTGCGTAATAAAATCCATACAAACCTCTTTATTTAGTTATTAACCCAAATTCTTTTTATTTAAACTATTAATAATTGCCATACCTTGGGCAACCATTGAGCTTGCATCTGTCGCGTTGTCTGGCAGTAATACAATTGATGACTCACGAGCTATCGCTTCTTTAGCTGCAATTGCTTTAGTTGCTAAGTCTAGCTGAATTGCTTTTTGACCTTGCTCGGTATCTGCAGCTTCACCAACTTTAATAAGTGCATTTGCTTGTGCTTCAGCAACAGTTGTAATTGCTGTTGCTTCACCTTCAGCGCGTAAAATTTGCTCGGCTTTGTCGGCTTCAGCGGCAAGTACTTGCGCTTGCTTTTTACCCTCAGCAACATTGATATTTGCTTGGCGGTCACCTTCTGACTCTAAAATTTGAGCACGCTTAACACGCTCAGCTTTCATTTGTGCTTCCATCGCTTCCATAATAGAGTTAGGTGGCACAATATCTTTAATTTCGTAGCGAAGTACTTGAATACCCCAAGGCTCAGATGCCTGGTTTATAGCTGCAACAATGTTGGTATTAAGTAAATCACGCTCTTCAAATGTTTTATCAAGCTCCATTTTACCTAATTCTGAACGCATCGTTGTTTGCGAAAGTTGTACCACTGCAAACGTATAGTCGTCAACGCCATACGTTGCTTTGTATGGGTCTAGTACCCTAAAGTACAGTACGCCATCAACTATAAGTGAGATGTTATCTTTAGTGATAGCTGACTGCGATGGTACATCTTGAGCTTGTTCTTTTAAGCTACGATCAGCCGAGATTCTATCAATAAATGGAATAATAAAGTTAAGGCCGGCTTCTTTAGTTGATTGGTATTTACCAAAACGTTCGATTAACCAGGCGCGGTTTTGTGGTACAAATTTAACGCTACTTTTTAAAAGCACGATAACAAAAACAAGTAAAAAAGCCTCAACAGTAAAAACCATATCGAGAATTTGTGTGACTGGATCCATTTAAACATTCCTTATAATAATTAAACGCTGAGTGGTTGTATTGTTTATAATTTCAGCGTGTATAGATTATCACTACAGTGAACTTTTAACCACTAAAACTCACTGTAGCGCCCCGACTTAGTCGGTTTTCTAAAAACTGGCTATTTTATTTCTGCCTGTTTCTTTTGCGTTATAAAGGGCTATGTCGGCGTTAGTTATTACTTCTTTAGATGTTGTTTTTTGATTGGGTATAAGGCTATAAAATCCAATACTCAAAGAGAGGTAATTACTAGCACTTGAAAAGTTATGTTCAATTGCGAGTTCTGCGATTTTTTCCTGAATAAGAACAGCAAACCTTTGACAATGATCTGTGTCGACTGCAGGTAAAATTATCGTAAATTCTTCACCACCGAAACGAGCGGCTAAATCACCTTCACGTTTACAAAGATCATGCAGCGCTTTGGCAACTTGTTTTAACACTTCGTCACCGAGCTGATGCCCATAGTTATCGTTATAACGCTTAAAAAAATCAATATCACACATTATTAAACTAATGGGTTCTTTATTACGTGCGCCGCGTTTTATTTCGCATTTTAAAGTTTGATCAAAACAGCGTCTGTTAGCAATGTTTGTAAGGCCATCAGTATTAACTTGCTTGTTGAGTTTATGGTTAGCATTAATGAGTTGCTGCTGAGTTTTTTGTAGCTCTTGCTTGTAATTTAAATTTTTGAAAGCATTAGCAAGCATTTCACCTACTAACCTTAGGCGAATAAGGTCTAAATCAGTCCAGTTTCTCTTTTGAACAACGCAATCACAGCCTATAAAGCCAACGAGCTCTTTGTCATAACGTAACCCGATGCAAAGTACTGATTTTATTTTTTGTCGCTGAAAAATTATTTTTTCGCTCGTTGCTTGAATAGGTAACAACGTTACATCGTTAACTCTAAATAAGTGAGTACGGGCCATTAAAGTAAAAAAATAAGGGAGATCGCTTTTTGGAAGGTCCTGTAAGTCGTCTTTAAATGCTTGTATATCGTTATTGACCCATTCGTGAGTGTTATTTATTGTTTTACCGTCCTCGGCAAACTTAAATAAATAACTTCTATCTGCGTGGCATACGGTACCAATAGCTTTTAATGCATAGTTGATATGCTTATCAACGTCGTCGTTTTGAATATCAATTAAGTCAGTTGATATGTTCGAAATAATATTATCAAAATCATATTGTTCTTCGACATTGTTATTTAATATATCAATGATAATAATTGAATGTGAGTTAGGTAATTTTGAAAATTTTACATTGAGTAGTAATTTAGATGTTTGTTTTGATAAAGCAAACTGGCATTGATTATTTGCTGTAAAATAGTCTAAGAATAGATCTTCGATTAACAGTTCTTTTTTACTGTGATGATTGGTTAAAGTGATATGTGCAAAATCGTTTTTTTTAAAATGTGGTTGCTCTTCTAAGTCAAATAAACTCAGTGCCTGACTGTTAACTTTGAATATATCTTCATTGGCATCATAAAGTAATATACAAAATGGCAGTAACTTCATGTTTTGCCACATTTCATCTGGTCGGTTATTACTCACTTAACTCTCCATGTGCTTAAGCCACAATTAAATTGTTATCTATTGTATTTTTATTGTTTTTACCTACTAATTATTAGCACATTTTTTTTGATTTACTAAGTTTTTAGTGCGTTTGAGGGCAGTACGTATTATAATTGATACTGTATATCATTACCCTTTCTACTCTAAGCCATCTTTGGCTTATTTGCACTTTAAGTATAGGTTATTCAAGCATTTCATGACAGAAATCACTACACATCAAGCTTCTCGTCGTCGGTTACTTATTGCGCTAGCAATTACGTGTTCGTTTATGGTAATTCAGGTTATAGGTGCTTATTATTCTAATTCGCTTGCTGTACTTGCCGATGCGGGGCATTTGTTTGTTCACAATAGTTCGTTATTCATCGCACTGATTGCATCAAGTCTCGCTATTCATTTTGCTAAAACCTATAACGATGGTCATCAAAGAGCTGAGCTTCTAGGCGGTCTGGTGAACGGGTTTTTATATCTAGCAATAAGTTTAATTATTTTGTATGAAGGTGGTGAGCGCTATATACACCAGCATGAAGGAAATGAGCTGGCTATTAATAGTTATTTAATGTCGGTTATTGCTGCTATTGGTTTTTTGTTTCATGGTGCTGCTGCATGGGTTTTATATAAAGGCCGCAAAGCGAGTATTAATGTTTACGCGGTATTTTTACATTCATTCTTTGATTTGATTTCGACAGTATCGACATTTGTTGCCGGTATTCTTATATATTTCACAGGCTGGGTTGTAATCGATATTTTATCGAGCATGTTAATCGCCTCTTTCGTGTTGTTTACCGGTGTTAAGGTCATTATTAGTTGTATAAAAGGTTTACGCTTAAATAAGGCCAAACTCCCTAAAGTAGCAGATATTGAAAGTGAGATTACAGATATGGAGCATGTTCACAATGTCCATAACGTCACTGTTACGCGAAAATATAAGGGTGTAGTAGTAGGCGCACACGTTGTCCTTAAAGAACATTGTACTATTGAAAAACACGATGAAGCATGTCGTATGAAAGTAGAACAACTGTTAGCTGAAAAATTTAATGTACACAATAGTGTATTACAAATTGAAAGCCACGAATGCCATCACATTCATTAATACAAATTAATATAAAAGCGTGTAAAACTGATTAGCACGCTTTTAATGTTTTAAATCAAATCAATGATATTGCTAAAACAATCGCTTTTACGTAAGTCTTTAGCATCCATTGGCCTTGCAAAGTAGTAACCTTGCAGTACATTGCATCCAACTCCAGCTAAAAAGTTCATCTGTTCGCGCGTTTCTACTCCTTCTGCAATACAGTAAAGATCTAGGTTTTCGGCCAATGAAAGAATGGTCTTAATAATTGACTCATCACCTTTATCTATACCGATACTGTTTACAAAGCTTTGATCTATTTTAATAACATTAATAGGAAATTGGCTCAAATAGGTGAGTGACGAGTAACCTGTACCAAAATCGTCAAGTAGTAATTTAAAGCCAGCAGCTTTTAAGTTATGTAGCTGCTTGGCTGCTTTGAGTTTATCTTCTAGTAAAATACTCTCTGTTATTTCAAGTCTTAATTGTCTTGGATTAACTTGAGAGTCCGCTAATATAGACATTAACCTTTGGGTTATGTTTGTTTTTAAAATGTGTTTAGGCGATAAGTTTAAAGATATGTAAAACAATGGGTTTTCGCTGAGTATAGGTGCAAGTTCAATAAGAGCTCGTTGCAATGCTTGCTCAGTAAGGAGTTCTATTAAACCGGTTTCCTCTGCGACAGGAATAAAAAGTGCAGGCGATACTAACTGTCCTTGATTGTTCCAGCGCATGAGTAACTCCACGCCATTTATCGTTTTTTCTTCTATGTCGATGATAGGCTGATAGTGATTAAAAAATCGGTTGTCTTTCACTGCATCTTTTAAATCATTTTCGAGCAGTAACTTTTGTTTTATCAGCTCATTCATTTCATCGCTAAAAAACTTAAAGTCGTTTCTCCCGCCTTGTTTAGCGTGCATCATGGCTACATCAGCATTACGGATAAGTAAATCGGTGGTTACAGCATCGAATGGGTATAAAGCAACGCCAATACTGGCTGAAATATTAATAGAGAAGTCTTCAATAATTACTTTATTAGCTAACTCATTACTAATTTTTCTTACTGTATCGCGAAGAGACTGAAGCGATTTTATATTTTGAATCAGCACTAAAAATTCATCACCACTTTGTCGGCCAAGTTTTGCGTTTGCGCCGAGCATACCGTTCACTCTTTGGGTAATATTACACAGCAGCTTATCGCCAACTGCGTGGCCAAAAGAGTCATTAACAGGTTTAAACTTATCTAAATCAATAAATAATAATGCGCATTGTGTATTACTTTCATCGGCATATTTAATCGCTTTTTCAATGTTTTGATACATTAAACTACGATTTGGGAGATGCGTTAGAGGATCAAAGTTAGCCAAATAGCGCAATTCGTTTTCAGCACGTTTTTGCTCGGTTAAATCTGTAATAACCACCACATAGTAACTTGCAGTATCTTTTGTAACTGCTGTGGCACTTATATGAATTGGATGTTCGTTATTTCTCGCTGTTTTTATATAAGCATCACTTTGCCAGTTTTCTGTCGGTTTTAATTTTTTTAAAATACCAGCAAACTCTTTACACTTATCTTTACCAATCGCTTTTATGAACAATTTAGGACTAATTTTAGTGGCTACTTTTTCATTTGAAAATGTTTCAATAAAACTGTTGTTCGCAGAAAATGGCATTAAATGTTTATCGAGTATAAGGAGCCAGTCATTTATTTGGCTGAACGCTTCACCTAAAATTTTTGCTTGTTGCTCGTTAGCACGTTGCGCTGTGATATTAGTATATATGCCAGAAACATATAACGGCTCATTTGTTTGAGGATCATATATAACTTGACCTGTATCTTGATACCATAACCAATGGCCATCTTTGTGCTGTAAGCGATAGGTTGCTTGCCAGTTTTGTTGTTTTTTGTATTTGAAGTAGTTTTCCCATTGGTTTTCAAAACGACGTCGATCATCAGGGTGTATTAGCGCCAAAAATTGTTCTATGTGTACGCGTTCAGGTAAGTCTGAGTAACCTAGCTCACTTCCTCTAAGTGTATTTACAGAATTATCTTTAAAGTTATAATCCCAAACACCGCTTTTATTATTTTTAAGTGCGAGTTCTGTTTGTTTTTGTGAATGAATAGTGGCTCTATGGGCTCGTTCAATTGCAACTCGGCGGCTGCGGTATTGCCAGAAAATGAAAAACAATACGGCAAGTATTAAAATTACATAGGCGGCAATAGCAAAGGGCGATTTCCAAGGTGCGTAGGCTACGTTGATGTTAAGTGTGGCTGTTTCGCTTGTAACAATACCATCGCGATTATGTGCTGATATTTTTAGTGAGTAACTACCCGGTTGGAGCTTTGTGAAAAACACTTGATTAGATTGTAAGTCTTCATATGTAAGAGATGTTGGCCCTGAAAGAATTACCTTATAATACGCTTTGTCTATATTGGGGTAAGAAAAGTTAGAAAAACTAACCGTCAACCCCATATCTTCATAACTGAGCTCAAGTGGTTGGCTAAGATATTGATGAGGGTAATAATTGAGCTCTTTGGTAAAAAGATTTATATCGGTAATCGCTACATTATTTTTTTTAAATAACTCTTCTTCATCAAAGTCTAGAGGGTCAAAGACTAGAGCTCCGACATTACTGCCAAAAATTAGCCTGTCATCATTTAACGTTGTTGCAGCTACAGGAGTAAATTGGTTTATATTCAATCCGTCCTTTACTGAATAACTCACCACAATGAGTGTATCTAGGTTTATTTGGTATAAACCATTGTTACTACTTACCCATAAAAAACCATTTTGATCAGGAAGTAATGAATAGATAGAGTCAGTATTAAATGAATTTTTTAATCCTATGTAGTGTTTTCTCTCATAAGTAACTGGGTCAACACCAATTAAGCCTTCCTGGGTGGTTGCCAACCATAAAGTATTCCGTTTTGAGTCTAAGTAAAAGTTTTCTACAGTGTAAAAAATATCTTCTTTAGGATTAAAAGACTGAAATATAGTCGTTAAAGTTTTCGTTTTTTCGTTGTACCTAAAAAAACTTTTTGATGTACCAAGCACAAACTCTTCAGGATGTGTGTCGAGGTGTTTATAAAAAGCGTAAGAAAATAAAGGGTCGACTTGCTCTTTGAGTCCCTTAATAATTCTTGTTTTTCCGGTTGTTTCATTAAAAAGATAAAAGTTATCATCAGACATAAATGCATATGTGTCTGCAGATAATTGGGAAAAGCCAAATAAGTTTGATCGGTTAATTACATCATTCTCTGTGTCTTGGTTTTCAATAACTTTACCTGTTTGCTTATCAAAAAGTTTGAACCCGTTGAAAGTAACAAGCCAAAGGAATTGATTATCGCCAATTGAAGACGGAAAAATATCATAAACGGCAGATGCTCCATATATAGCTTTTGAGTCGGTCGAGCTTAAATATACTTTACTTTTATTTGTAACTTGGTCGTAGCGCGCAATACCATCTTCGGTCCCTAGCCATATAATATTATTTTTATCTTGATAAGCAGCATGAACAGTATTATTCCCAGGTAAAAAAATATGTTTAAACCGTTGAGTTTTGACTGGCCAAGTAAACACTCCTTGGGTTCTAGAAGCTAGCCAAAGTACACCCGATTTATCAATCATTAGGTCGTTGATTGAGTTTTCACTAATATTAAACTTACTTTTTTCATAATTTAAAATGAACTCTAGTTCTTTGGTTTCGCGGTGATAACTGAACAATCCACTTTCGGTTGCTACAAACTCCCCGTAAACAGTATTGGCATAATCCCATATATTATAATCAGGGATTAAAGTTGTAATATTTGCTGCAGATATATTTTTGTTATTATCGAATGCTAATTGATACATGCCTTCAACAGTACCAACAAGTAATCCTAATTCATTATCAACACTTAAGAATTTGACGTTTACATTATCTATCGTATTTTTTTCAGGGGGATGAAGAGGGATTTTTACAAGTTCTGAATTATCTATATTTGCCGTGTATAAGCCATCATTTGTACCAATATATAAAGTATTTTTATATATCGTTAATGACCTAATGTAGTCACCTTCATTTGGTAGAGCTAGTTTAAGTGCAAAGCGTTTGCTCGTCTCATCAAATGTATATATTTGACCATCTATGGCGAAGTAAAAAGTATTTTGTTTTTGGGTCATTGCGGAGATTGGAGAAAACATCTTTTGTTCTTTATCTATTTGACCTGAATAGATTTTTTCGGTTTTTAAAGTGAGGGGATCTATTATAAACGCACCAGAAAGATCAGTTGAAACGATAATCTTTCCGTCTTCGGCTTTAAATAACGCATAAATATAGTGTTTATCTAAGCCAAAGCCACCATTAAAAGTTTTTACTTTATACCCGTCAAAGCGATTTAAACCTTGTTGGGTAGCTATCCAAATATAGCCAATTTCGTCTTCTTGTGTCTGCAAAACGTAACTTTGCGAGAGACCTTCGTCAGTAGAAATACGTTGTAATTGTTGAGCATAGTTCTGTGATGCAAAAGTACATTGAATGCATAGTAAAAAAATAATGGTGATAGGAAAAAAAACTTTGCTCAAACGCACTTATAAACACTCTCAGTGGAGGATAGGATGATACTTAGCTAGATAGTAAATATAGCATAAGTTTTTATTTTTTAATTACAAATAATATACGTAAAGTTAAAAGTTCTATTTTCAAATAGTGAGCTAATCTAAATAGATAACAGTTAATGTTCATGAGGAGAGTATAGTGGTTTTATCTAATATTGATGTAAAAAACAGCGTATTATTAATAATAGACTTACAAGAGTTGCTTGCTCCTGCAATTAAAGATTTTCCGAATATTTTAAAAAGTACATTGCAGTTAGCGCAGGCAGGTATTATTCACGACGTCTCGGTCTTAATAACTGAGCAATATGTCAAAGGGTTGGGCGCGACTAATCAGCAAATTAAAAATACATTACCTAATGCTATGTATTTTCATAAAACGTACTTTAGTGCATGTGCAGAGCTCGGCTTTGTTGATAAGTTAAAAAGCCATGATAAAAAGCAGGTTGTTGTTGTGGGCACTGAAGCGCATGTATGTGTTTTACAAACATGCTTAGATTTAATAGAAAATGGTTTTGAGGTTATTGTCGTACACGATGGTATTGGCTCGAGAAATCCGCAACATAAAAACTTGGCAGTTGAGCAATTACGCCAAGCGGGTGCGGTAATTTCATGCGCTGAAATTGTTATTTTTCAATGGACAAAAAAAGCAGCAACGCCTACGTTTAAAAAAATACTGCCTATAATTAAGTAGACCACATGTATATAATGTAAATCAAATGTATTACTTTTTGATGTGTCGGTAGTTTATTATTGTGTTCAGTGAACTGAAACTCGTTTTTACACGTATATTGCAGACTGCTTTATAAAACAACAATGCAAACAACAATTTTAAGGTTTTTATGTCTAGTATTGGCCGGTTATTTACAATTATTTTCAGTCTTTTGTTTGTCGAGTCTATCGCTATTGGCTTGTATTTCGACACATTAGCGCAGGCCTTTATGATAGGTTTGCCATTGTGTTTATTACCTATATGGCTTTTAAACACACAAGGGGACAGCCCTGTTACCCCGCATGTGATAGCTGCAGCCATAATGATGTTTTCTTTTTTGCACATACAACAAACTTTTGGGTTGATTGAAGTCCATTTTGAAATATTTATTTTAATGCCCATGTTAATTGTTTTTGTACAGTGGCGAGTGTTTATTACTGCAATTGTATTCGTGGCAGTTCATCATTTGTCTTTTTATTATTTACAAACTCAAAATACAGGATTTTATGTATTTGATCCTGACAGGCTTGCTTTTACTACGGTGCTTATTCATGCTGGATACGCAATAGTTGAAGTGTTAGTTGCAGGCTACATTGCCATAATGTTGCAACGCGAACGTCGTGCAGCTCTATCTTTAAGTTATGCGACAGAGCAAATAATGAAAGACCCTGAAAACATAAAACTCTCTCTTCGCGCTGATGATACTAAAAGTGAAGCTGTAGCAGGTTTTAACACGTTACTAGATTACTTATCGGATGTTATTAAGCAGGTACAAACTCAATCTGAATCACTGCAAAAAAACTCACAAGAGCTTATACATGTTCATGATCAGCTTGCCGGTGGTGCAGTGCAGCGTACACAACAAACTGATGATATTGCTAATTCTGGCGCTCAAGTTGCTAATGGTTTTAAACTTGTAGAAGAAGAAAGTGAGGTGCTAAAGCGTCAAGTAGACCATATTACACAAGCTGCGAGCGACGCATTAAAAGAAGTTCTTCAAACAGATGCTAAAAGTAGAGAGCTGTTAACACTACTTAACCATACTGAAGAAAAAATAAACCTCTTAGTGGCTGCGGGTGATGTTATTTCAGGTCTTCTAAATGAGATATCAGGTATTGCTGAGCAAACAAACTTACTTGCTTTAAATGCCGCTATTGAAGCTGCCCGTGCAGGCGAACATGGTCGAGGTTTTGCTGTTGTTGCTGATGAGGTAAGATCTTTGGCTAACCATAGTAAAGCAACAACAGATAAAATTAGTCTAACATTAAAAGATCTTGTTAATAATAGTAAAACGTCAACACAATCAATGAGTCAGTGTGTGAATTTTGTAGTTGATTTAACAAGTATTAGTGCT
The DNA here is from genome assembly GCF_001974875.1 of Pseudoalteromonas sp. EB27. GTDB lineage: Bacteria > Pseudomonadota > Gammaproteobacteria > Enterobacterales > Alteromonadaceae > Pseudoalteromonas. The sequence continues at coordinate 24,058 of NZ_MTQD01000004.1, read as the reverse complement.
GCAATGAAAGAAAATATTTCAGCAATGAGCGAGCAAATAGCCGCAGTATCTTCAAGTTCTGATTCAGTTGCACAAGTTGTAGCTGAGCAGGCAGGTAATACTGAATTAATAGCAAGCAGTACTGATACTATGCGACAAAATCAGTACCAAGATACGCAAATAGTGCAGCAGTTAACCGCTAAGGTGCAGTTAATAGATGTAAGTATTGATGTGTTAGAGCAAAGCATTGCCAAGTTTAAATAAATCTAACTCTTTCGTATTTTCGCTTATAGCTACATGGCTTATTTGCGTTGTTACAGGGTTAGTTTATTTTCAATTAGAGCAGCTTAAACCGTTTGATAGCTCAAAAATTTTAATGCAAAAACATTGGTTTATTAATTTTAAAAAGCAATTGGATTGGATTGATAGTGGTGAGCCGTCTTTAGTGCTTATAACAGAAAAAAACTGCGGGTGTACTATACAGGCTAAGCCACATATTTCATCGCTAACTTCTTTTGCTACGAATAAAGGCATAAAGATTGTGGAAGTTGAATTAACACCAATTCTTAAACACATTATTCCGGCAACGCCTGCTGCTGTTATTATTAACAAAGCGGGTGAATTTGTTTATGCAGGGCCGCTCTCCGAAGGATTAGCTTGTGCTCAGGGAAGTGGTTTTGTTGAAACTGTGGTCACTAATTTAGCTGCAGGTTTTAACTCAAACCTCTTAATTACACAAACCAAGGGATGTTACTGTGTAAATAATGCATAAATAACGTGCAGAAAAAAATTAAAGCTCGCACTTAAATTAACAGTTGCGAGCTTTAATATTTATTAAATTGTAACTAAGCCATAAATACCTAATGATACAAACACACAAGCAGCAATAGCACGTACGGTGTTTAAAGATATTCTTTTTAGTAATGCATTTCCGGCGTATATAACAGGGACATTAGCAATTAGCATACCTAACGTGGTTCCTACCGTTACCCAAAACACAGACTGATATTGTGCGCCTAGCAACACCGTCGCTATTTGTGTTTTATCACCAATTTCTGCAATAAAAAATAATACAAAAGCGACTAAAAAAGCCCCGTAGCTATCGTATTTACTACTTACAGCTTCGTCTTTGTCTGGAACTAATAGCCAAAGGCCAACTACAATAAAGCTTATGTTAACAAGCCAAGGTAAATATTCAGAAGAAAAACTATTACTTAACCACTGCCCAAACCATGCTGATAAACCATGATTGAGTAAGGTTGCGGCTAAAATACCAAGAATAAGCGCGCCTTTATTACGAAAGCGGGCGGCTAACAGGAGCGATAAAAGCTGGGTTTTATCGCCTATTTCGGCAAGTGTGACAGTGACGGTTGAGGTTAAAAAAACTTCCATTATTGATTCTTACAGGCGGGAATACTAAACCAAGGCAAACAACTATCTCCCGCCATGAGGATAGTGTCTACCTAGGTCTCGCCGATAACGCTTGCTACAACATTACAAACTTACCATGCACTTGAGGTGCAATTATGTTGATAAGTTTACTCATTACTGAGCGGGCTACTCCCCTAAGAGGCGGGCATTATTCCACAAAAGTTTTGTGCGGTAAATATTAAGAATCGAATATAGTTTTTATTCGGGAGTAATAAAGTTGGCTTTTGGTAATTAGTTGATAGTCAGGAAAGAGCGAGAAGCAGACGGTCAGATAAACTCGTTTTTGGACAAAAGCTCGTCAGAGTAAATAACCTAGAACCCCGCTTTCAGATAACTTCTCGTATCTCAAAACGTCAAAGACCACCGTTGTCAGCGGTGGTCGGTTTGCGCGGAACTGGACAGTTTCGAGCATGGTCGATTTTGGGAGTGAATTATTTTTTGCTGCAATACTGTATATTAATCCACGAAACACCATCACGAAACGATTTGTGCCACTTTCTTCCTGAGCAGTTCCCGAAAAGCAATAACAGCGGGGCTAACCTGCTCTCTGCTTGGACAGATTAGATTTAACTCAACAGGTGGTGATTCAAAGCCTGGTAAAAGCCGTACAAGTTGCCCACTCCGAAGTTCTGAATGGACATCTATCTGGGAGCGATACGCTATCCCTTTACCACTAACAGCCCATTTACGAACAATGTCAGTATCATTGCTGACTCGATTGCTATCCACTTTGACTTTGTATGAGCCAGAATGACCAGCGTATTCCCAACTGTTCAATAAACGACCAGCTCGACGGTGCAATAAGCAATTATGCTCCTTTAAGCTGTTAGGATGCGTTAGCTCACCATGTTTAGATATATAGGATGGAGAGGCGCAGGTGATCCTGCTCATGGTGGCGATATGAAATGAAACCATCGATGAGTCTTCTAGCTTCCCATAACGAAGTGCCATATCAACTTGGTCGAGAAAAAAATCTGAAATTGAATCGCCAACCGTAAGGTCAATCGACAATAAAGGGTGTTCATCCAGTAACTCTTCTACCCAGTGTAAAAGAGTATTGCGCCCTAAGTCAGATGAAACGGACAACCTTAGCTTACCACTCACCTTACCTTGTGTCTGATGTGCAGCTATACGACCTTGCTCCAAACTGGCTAATGCCTGGCGACAATGAAACAGAAATTGTTCGCCTTGAGGTGTGATCCTTAATTGCCTTGTGGTTCTGATAAGTAGCTGTATATCCAACTTTTTTTCCAGTCTTTTAAGCGCAGAGCTGACTGCCGCAGGAGTGACACTCAGTTGTTTTGCGGTTTCCGTTATGCTGCCTGTTTCCACTATTCGTATGAATAGATTGAGATCTGATGTATTCATTATTAAATAATATTTAAAAGTGTTTGAACTATTGCTATCTTTTTAGTTTAGTAAAAATCGGGGACAATGTCTCTACCGTTATTAATTAACACCGTACATAAGTATTGGTGCCCCGAGAGGTAGATATGACCCAGCCATTACACACCGCGAACTTACTTGATCCTCCTTTAGAGCTCCCTTGTGGCGCAGTCATCAAAAACCGTCTAATAAAGTCAGCAATGTCTGACTCACTCGCTGACGGTGAAGGGAACCCTACTGAAGCTCAGTCTCGACTCTATGAACGATGGGCAGAGGGTGGTATTGGGTTATCCGTCATTGGTGAAGTGCAGGTAGATCCCAGGTTCCCTGAAAAACCAGGAAACCTGGTATTAACTAATCAATCCAACCTAAAAGATTTACAAATGTTAACCTCCCGCGCATCGATTAATGATGCCCACATATGGCCTCAGTTAGGTCATGCAGGAGGACTGGCTTACAAACTACTTAGCCAGCCCAAAGGTCCATCACCTCTTAAGATAAGTGAATTTGAATGTGCAGGTATGTCAGAGAAAGAAGTATCTTTATTGCCAGATGTGTATGCCAGAGCTGCGAAGATTGCTAAAAAAACAGGGTTCACAGGTGTTCAGATACATGCAGGTCATGGTTTTCTGCTTAGCCAATTTCTGTCTCCGCTATTCAATCACCGCAAAGACCAATATGGCGGTTCAATACAAGCACGTAGCAGAATCGTTATAGAGATAATAGAGAAAGTCCGAGATGCGGTGGGGGGGACTTTTCCTATTGGCATCAAGATGAACTCTTCTGATCAACTAGAAGGAGGATTATCTCAAGACGACGCTCTAGAAGTTATTCGCATCCTTAATAAAACGTCTATCGACTTGATTGAGATAAGCGGCGGTTCTTATTTTCCTGGAGCAAAATCCAGCTCTGACAGTGCTTCAAGCGGCCCGTACTTCATTGACTTTGCAATAAAGGCTAAAAGCTTAACAAGTATTCCTTTAGTAGTGACTGGCGGTTTTAAAAAACGGGAGCAGGTAATAGATGCCTTATCTATAAATGCAGCGGACTCCATTGGTCTTGGACGAGCATTGATACTCAGACCCGATTTGCCAAATGAATGGATAGATGGAGAAGGTGTTACTCCTCGCTTTCCAAAGTTTAAGTCACCACCTCAGGGGGGAATTACAGCCTGGTACACAATGCTTCTCACGGCGATAGCTAATGACAACGAAAGAGAGTTCAACTTAGAACTATTACCAGCGATTCAGGCCTATGAAAATCGTGACAAAGCGCGTGTTATGAGATGGCAGGCTAAGTATCAATTATAACCCAACACCTACACACCAAAAAACGCATCGTTATGCGTTTTTTGGGATCGCAATATCTGAAGTGCAATTTGCGTATCTATGGGAGATTCCGAGCACAGCCCCTCAATCGCCACCCATGAGGAAAAGTACTTCGATGTCAGTGGCTCGATCTGCCACCGAGTAATCAAACTAACGCAGAAAGGGGCAGAAACGAGTTACGCGTGAATGACCGCTATTGGCACAAACCGGAAATCACCGCTCCATAAATTCCGTATTTATACATAAAGGTTTTTAAAGCCTTAATGTAATCAATTTGCAACCATTCAAATATTTAGCTAAACCGAATTTTACTTACATTTAAGGTGAACTTTAATTAATACATCTCAATCTGTGTGCCACACCTTGGTTGAAATTCAAACTATTCTCAAGCTACCGCGAATTCTCAATTTAAGTGGCGCTGGCCAAAAAAAAATTCAAATAATACACATTTTTTCAAATAACAATTGATAACTATTTTTGTTTAGATTAATATGCACATACTAAATGTAATTGAGAGTGGTTTGTATTCATGTATATTTGTCTATGTCACGGTGTGACTGATAAAAAAATTGAGCAAACAATTGACGATGGTGCAACCACCATGCGTGAATTAACTAAAGAGCTTAAAGTAGGCAGCCAATGCGGTAAGTGTTGTGGTTGTACTAAAAAAATCCTTAATCGCAGACTTATACAAATTGCGGATGTGACGGATCAAGTTGCTTAATTACATATAAAATTTAGATATAAAAAAAGCAGCTTTTTAGCTGCTTTTTTTATGCTTGTTACTATTTACAGTTGAGACTGCAAGTAGTTTTTAATGCCCGTATTTTTAATAAGTAATTGTTGGGTTTCTAACCAATCAATTTGCTCTTCTTGCTCATTTAAAATGTGGTCAAGGGCTTCACGGGTAATATAATCTTTTTTGCTTTCAGCCAGTTTAACTGCGCTTTGTAACTCACCAATAGTATCAAGTTCAAAACTCATGTTAGCTGCAATCATTTCTTCGCTGTTCTCACCAATACGCAGACGACCTAAGTCTTGAAGATTAGGTAAACCTTCTAAAAACAAAATACGTTCGATTAAACGATCGGCGTTTTTCATTTTTTGAATAGATACTTTGTAATCTGCTTTGTCTAGTTGAGTGAAGCCAAAATCTTTAAACATGCGTGCATGTAAAAAGTATTGGTTAATACCAACAAGCTCATTAGCGAGTACTTTATTAAGCGCTGCAATAACGTCTTTATCGCCTTTCATACTATGCTCCTACTAAGCCATTTGTGCTTGATGATAATTTTCAGAACCAATCTTATCAATTAAGCCAAGTTGTTGCTCTAACCAGTAAACATGATCTTCTTCGGTATCAAATAACAGTTTTTCTAAAATGCTACGAGATTGATAATCTTGTTGTTCTTCACATATTGCGATAACGTCTTTAACACACGCAACTACTTCAAGTTCTAGTGTTAAATCGTTTTGCATCATGCTTTTTACGTCGTTACCGATAAGTAAATCACGGCGTTTAGTCATATTTGGTACACCTTCTAAAAACAAGATGCGCTTAATAAGCCAGTCTGCGTGATCTTTTTCTTCTTCCATTTCGTGGTTAAGGCGCTCGTATAGTTTGTTTAAACCCCAGTCGTCATACATGCGCGAGTGTATAAAATACTGGTCGATTGCTGCTAATTCGTTAGCTAACAATGTATTAAACGCATCGATTACTTTTTGATTACCTTTCATGATAAATCGCCTTAACTATTTCAATTGTATGTAGTGTAGTACAAATAGCCTATATTGCAAGTTTTCTCTATAAAAATCATTGCGTTACTATTGGTTTTGATTCTCATTTAAGTTTGCGTTACTGCTTGGTTTATGGACAGTTTTTTATTTGCATTAGCATCTAATAGACGCCTTAAATAAAAAAGTGAGACGTCTATTTATGTGGGATTTGTTAATTAACCTGAACTCTGGATAATAAATCTATCTCGAGCAGCTATTTTCAGCGCTAACTGCGTTGAATTTACTTGCAATAGGCTAGCTATTGACGCGTAAAGTCGCCTTGTTTTCACTGAGAATCTCTGGCTAGAGAAAATCAATTTAAATATCTCCATGATTCTATACGTCAGTAAATCTCTTAACCAGAGCTCAGGTTAAGCATATAGGCATGCAGGGCATGCCTATAGTGTGTGTTTATTTGTTAAAATTGGTATGTAGCACCCAATGTTGCAGTTGTGCCTAATCCTTTAATGTTGTACCCACCGTAAGTATATGCTTGTGCGCGGGCTGGGTAGTAATCACTATTGAAAAGGTTTTCTATTCCAAAATAGCCACTCCACTTGGCGTTAACATTGTATTGGCCACTTAAGTTAAATGTGTTGTAGCTACTAACAGGGCCCTGATCGCCGGAGTATTGGCCTTGTGCGTTTTTATCAAAGCGCTTTCTGTCGCCTACGTATAAAAAGCTCATTGCAAGTGATAGTTCGTCATTTGTTTGCCATGTTACATTAGCTGTTGCTTTAGGTGGGCTAATTTGGCTTGCGCCTAAATAGTCATCTGTCTCGGTGTTTTTACCTTCAACATAGCTGTAAGTAGCACTTAATTTAAGGTCTTGGGTAATAGTGTAGTTAACTAGTCCTTCGTAACCCCATATTTCTTGTGGTGCACGCACGGGTTCGTAAACACCCGTTACTTCATTATATTCACTACTTGTACCAAGCTCTGAGGTACTTCTGTAAAGTGCAAATTCAAAACGCACGTTTTCAAACTGTGAGGTAAAACCAACTTCGTAATTATCGATTATTGAAGCTTGGGTTTGAATAAGCGCAATATCTTCAACGGTCGCAGAACGAAGTAGGCGACCAATATCAGAAATGTCAGAGCCTTGTGAGTAACTAAAAAACGGACTAAACGCCTCTGTTAAATTGTATTTTATACCAGCGTTATAGGTTGTCGCGTCGTAATTAATACTGTCGCCACGCACACTCAATGGCACTGAGCATTGTGATTCGGTTCTGCACAGCTTTAATGTTTGATAGTCACTTACGCTCAAATCGATGCTTTCGTTTCTTACGCCTGCTTTTACAATAATATCATCGTTTATTACCCATTTTGTTTGTAAAAAGCCGGCAATACTTTCCATGTCCATTTCTGGCACCCACACACGGCCATCTACTAAGGGTTGCGATGTTTTATCGTTTAAGGCATCAATGCCGTAGATTAGGGTGGCTGTTATATTTTCAAAATCAAACTGGCTATTAAACGTGGCTCGTGCACCTTGTTTATCTGACTTAATAACCGATTGACCACCGCTGTAACCTTCATCAAGATTCGCTAACGCGGTTGAGAAAAAGAACACGTTTTCTATATTTTGTTTATATAGATCGAGGGTCATTTGTGTGTTTTCAAACAACGCGTAATCAACATATTTTAGGGTTATATTCTCGTTGCCTTCTGGGCCTTGCGGTTTACCTTGTTTTTGAAGCTCTAAAGGGACGTGTATAGCGTATGTTTTTTCCCCTATATTGCCATCGCCAGTCACATCGCCTAAGTCTGTTTTTTGTTGTGAACTGTAAAAGTTGTAGCTAAACTGAAGTTGTTTTTCGTCGTCAAAATCGTAACTTAACTTTGTAAAGTAGTTTTGAGTTTCAGAATCAGATAAACCATATTGCAAGCCTAAAATATCGCCCTGTGCATCGCGTTGTACGCCGTTTTCTTCATAGCTTGCTGTTAGTAGATAGCTTAATTTATCAAGTTTACCGTTCACTGCTGCTGATATTCTACCGCCGCCACTTTCTGCTAACTTAACAGCGCTAAAGCGACTTGAAATACTTATTTCGCCTTCCGGTTTACCATCACTACGCGCTTGTTTTGTTATGTAGTTAATAATGCCACCTGAGGCACCATTACCATAAATAGAGGTTGCTCCTTTTATGACTTCAATGCGCGCTATTGCGCTTGCGTCTAACGTTTTTACACCTAATGAACCATTACGAAGAGGGGTTGATTGCGGTACGCCATCAATCATTATTAATGGCGCGCGACCACGCAGTGTTTGTCCTGAATTACTTGAGCTGCCAGTGTTAGGTGCAAGGCCTGGAACCATTTGCGCGAGTAAACTCCCCAGCTCTGAGCTTACTTTTAAATGCTGCTGTATTTGTTGCTGATTAATAACGGTAATTGAGGCTGGTACTTCGTCAATGCTTTCTGATATTCGGCTGCCAGATACAATCACATGCTCTAACTGATCAGAAGTGTATTCATTTTTATTATTTTCATTTGCTAACGTGTTAGCACTTATTGCAACAGCAATAAGGCAAAGCGAAGTTTTTAACATGGGAGGGTCTTAGTTGATAATAAGTTGCGTAATGGTAATTATTATCAACTAATGACGCAAGTGTTAATGAGATTTATTTCCATTTGTGGCGTTTTAACCAAAAATACACACCGCTTACAATAAAAAATGCGAGTGAAAGGGCTATTAATAACCATAAAAACTGCACTATAGGACCTGCAAAATCACCAATGTGAAATTTATACTTAAAGTTCCATGCTTGTGTTGTGAAGTTGGTTTTACTGGCGTCAAATGAGTTTAATACTTTACCAGTAAATGGGTTAGTCCAAACCCAGCTGTAAGCATGGCTTTCGCCAGGGTTTTGCATTCTCAGTGCAATTGCTTCGTCATCTTTTTTAGGCAAGTAAATTCTATATGTTTTGCCATCAGGGAATACGCTCTCGGCATTTTTTATTGCTTCGTTATAATTTAAAACAGCTTGAGAAAGGGGGATTATTTTTGGCGCTTTAGGTCTTTGCTCTACTTTGTTAAACGTTACAAATTCTAATACAGATTGAGTTTGTGTTTTCCAGTTAAATGCCATGCCAGTAAAAGCAATAAGCATAAGGGGTATAAAAAAGTAAACACCAAGTACTGTATGTAATTGATACATGAGCACTCTAAATTTGGCTTTTGGTTTTATAGCTAAACGTTTAACTCTGTTTTTTGGTTTTACCCATAAGTAAAAACCAAGTAATACATTTACTAGCAGCAGCAATGCACATACCGACATCCAATTTCGAAAGGTTTTTTCACCCTTACTGTTTTCAAACAACAGCCAGCGATGTAAGCCTTGGGCAAACCCATAAATAGTATCGGTTGATTCATAGACGTTTAGTACACTCCCTGAATAGGGATTAACACTAGCGTAGTGTTTATTAGCTAATCTAAACTGCCATGCGGCGTTCGGTGCTTGCTCTGGCATAAAAAAAGTAATTTTTTGCTTAGTTTGAGTTTGTACATTTTGTATCAACTCATCGTAATGCATAAAAGTAGCTTGTGGTGCTACTTGCCATTTTGCGGGTTCTATTAAGTGCTGAATGTCTTTTGCATAAATCATAACAGCACCGGTTAAGCTCACTATTAATAAAAATAGTCCGCTAATAAGGGCAAGGCCTAAATGAATTCTACGTAACCAAATTTTCAAAAACGGTATCTCATTATGAGTTAATGCTAATATTGTAAATGATAATACGAGCTGTTTTCAATTAAATAGTGATGTATTTGGTTGGATTTCTATTATGCAATTTTCGATACTATAATTATCGTGTAAGAATATTTTTATGGCTTGCAAATTAATTGCTTGCTGAGTGCTAATAATAAGCTCGCAGTAGCTTTCTTTATCGTCTAATTGCCAAAGCTTAATACTGGTTACCGATTCGATATTAAATTTACTACTAATAGCATCCGATATTGCGTGTGTGTCGATGTTGTCAGGCGCTGCTTGCATTAAAACTTTGCAGCTTTGTTTTAAAAGTAAAATGCCATGATAAATTACATACATAGAAATAAGTACAGTGGCGATTAAATCAACAATATACCATTGATATAAAATAATTAAGGTGCCAGCAATGATTACCACAATAGATGCCATTGCATCTGATACGTTATGAATGAAGGCTGCTTTTATATTTATACTGTGATTTGCACCAGCTCGATAGGTTAAATACGCTGTTGCTAAATCAATCACTAACGCTATTGCGGCCACCCACACAACTATCCAACCATTAATTGGTTGAGGGTTTAAATAACTCGAAATTGATTCAAAAATTAAATACACACCAATTATTATTAGTGTACTGCTATTAAAAAGAGTGGCGAGTATTTCAGCGCGTTTATAGCCAAAGTGATGAGTGTCATCAGCTGGTTTATTACCGATTTTTCGTGCAATCAAGGCTATAAATATAGCGGCGGCATCACTTAAGTTGTGAAGTGCATCTGCTATCAGTGACAAACTGCCCGAAAATAACCCACCAATAACTTGGGCTATGGTTAGTAATACATTAATAAAAACTGCAACGGTGAGCTGCTTATTACTTTGGTTTTCGTCTACATGACTATGTGAATGATCGTGCGCCATTGCCATAATCCCTTCAAATACATTGACTGAATATTGCTTATATCATGGGTGGTTTAAAACAGCTACAGAAGTTGTCGCGTACATGAACGTAATTTTAAGTTAATGATAAAGGCGTATTTTCTTAAATGCGTAAATTTAAGTTTGTCGCGCTAAATGTCGATTTTTTAAGGAGTTTACGGCTCAAAACTTGCGTCTTTATATATTTAGTGCATTAATGTAAGTAATATTAAATGATTAAAAGCTGCTGGGTATTAAGCATGGACAAAGGTTTAAACTTTGGTGAATTAACAGGTAAAGGACAATCTGTTCGAAGTAAGTTAATTATAACCTTTATAATTATAGCTTTAGTGCCACTTTGTATACTTACGTGGTTTAGTCTTGAACACGTAAATCGCACCCTTAAACAAAATGCAGACACCGAACTTAACGAACTTAATAATATAGGCAAGCAATTTGCTGATATTTGGTTTGCAGACCATGTTAAAGATTTATATTTGCTTAGGTCACAACTTGATATTAGCTCTGCTAAAAAACAAAAATTAATAAATCAATTTGTTGAGCAGTATGACTTCGTTAATCATGTAGAGCTTATAGATATAAACCTTGTTAACTCACGACCTTTATCACCTTTTTTTGATGTTATTAAAGAGCAGCGCTTTGACGACATACGCACAGGTATTAAAAATACAGGCAAGATTCAGTTTCAGTCAATGACTGCCTCAGGGCGCGACTATCATATTATTGGCTTGCCGGTATTAAATGATGAAAATAAGTTACAAACAATATTGATCGCAGATATAAATTTAAACGGCTTATTAAATAATTTAAGTAAAATACACGCTGCTAATAAAGACATAACATTTTATGTTATGTACAAAAATAAAATTCAAAAAAGTAATAATTCAGACGATACCCAACCACTATTTTTCTCTCAAAACGGATCACCAACACAACGTGTTTTTACTTATAGTGATAAGAATGAAGTCACTTTATATGGGTATATTAATTCATTAGAGTTTTTAAATGAATCTGGCTGGCAGCTACTCGTATCAAAACCAAAAGAAGTCGCACTACAAGGCGCCAATTATTATAAGCAGCTTGCTGTATTGACTAATACGGGGGCGTTATTGCTTATATTAACGCTGTCTTGGTGGTTTGGTCGCCGGCTTTCTCAGCCTTTAATTGACTTAGCTAAAATTGTTGAAAATATTACAAAAGGCGATTTGGTTAAAGTTCCAATAATAAACGACAGTATAGAGTTTAATCAGCTTTCATTAGGTCTTCGTAAGTTAGTGGACGTAAAAGCAGAGCAACAAAGTATATTGCAAAAACAACGTTCGGCACTTCAAATTGCATTAAAACAATTAGCTGAACAAAAAAGCGCATTAGATGAACATGCAATTGTTGCTGTAACCGATTTGCATGGCACTATCACTTTTGTAAATAAGAAATTTTGTGAGATTAGTGGTTTTGATGAGCATGAATTAATAGGCGAAAACCATCGCCTTTTAAATTCGGGAAAACACGAAAAAGAATTTTTTAAAAATATGTATAAAACCCTTAAACATGGCGACATATGGAACGGGCAAATATGTAACAAAGCTAAAAATGGTGATTTTTATTGGGTAGATACGACCATCGTGCCATTTTTAGATGAAAACGGTAAACCACAAAACTATATCGCTATTCGTACCGACATTTCAGCACTTAAATTACAAGAGTTGGAGCTTGAACAGCACAAAACACAGTTACAACTAGTGATTGACTCAACAGCCGTGGGTATTTGGGATTGGTATATCGATTCTAAAAAAGTGACATTTAATAATCGCTGGGCCGAGATTATAGGTTACAAACTCAGCGAGCTTGAACCATGCACTATAGATACTTGGTATACCTTTGCTCACCCTGATGATTTAGCTATATCGGAGAGAAAACTTCAAGCGTATTTTGCCGGCGAGACTGACTATTATGTTAGCGAAGCCCGCATGAAGCATAAAAATGGAGATTGGATCTGGGTTCTCGATACTGCAAAAATAGTTGAGTGGAATACCGATGGCTCTCCAAAACGTATGATAGGTACGCATTTAGATATATCTGATCAAAAATCTACACAGCATGAACTGCAAGGAAGTCGAGATAGGTTTGCATCTTTAGTATCAAATATACCGGGCATTATTTATCGATGTAAATTTGATGACAAATTAAGCATGCTTTATATGAGCGACCAAGCGAGTGAAATAACAGGCTATTCGCCTGATGAGTTGATACATAGCGAAGCCATTAACTTTTTTGATTTAATATGCAAAGACGATTCTACAAAAATAAAAGCTGAAATATTAAGCTGTGTCGGCGCCAAGCAACCATGGTCTGTTGAGTATAGAATTACAGCTCGCGATGGTTCCTTGCATTGGGTAAACGAAAAAGGCCAAGCGATTTACGCAGATGATGGCAACATATTGTATTTAGATGGGTTTATTTTAGATATTACGGATCGTTACAATACTCAATTAGAAATAAATCGTCAGCAAAATTTACTCGAATCAATGAGTAAGCAAGGTCAGATTGGCGCATGGGAAATTGACTTAGAGGCGCATACGCTTTATTGGTCTGATGAAGTTAAAGTTATTCATGAGGTACCAGAGGGTTATGAGCCTAGCATAGATACCGCAATTGATTTTTATAAACCAGGAATACACCGAGACACTATAAGTACCTTGTTTGAATGCGCTGTGACTTTAGGTGAAAGTTGGAGTGTTGAGCTTATTATTTTAACTTATTCGGGGCAGGAGCGTTGGGTTAAATCAATGGGCCAAGCAGAGCTTAGAGATGGAAAATGCATACGTGTTTTTGGCTCGTTTCAAAGTATTGATGCGCATAAGCGACTTGAACTCGAAAGCGAAAAAACAAACAGGTATAACAAAAATTTAGCCGCACTTACTGTTGCCCCTGAAGTACAAAACAGTAATGTAGAACAAGTTAAAAAGTTAGCAGTTAAATCTATGTGTGAAGTGCTAGATATTGCTCGCGCTTCGGTATGGATTTTTAACGATAAACGAGATGTGATGACATGTCATAGTTTATACATTAAAGGGCAAGGTTTTGTAGATACAAATGCTGTTTTAACTGCTAAAGACTACCCTGAATATTATAACGCCATTTATAAGCAAAACTTAGTAGCTATTGATGATGTTTATACGCACCCAGCAACTGCTGATTTTATAGAAGCGTATGCAAAACCACTAAATATTAAATCGATGCTTGATGCAGTGATAGCAACTGGCGATGGTAATTTAGGTATTTTGTGTGCTGAAACGGTAGGCGAGCACCACAATTGGACGCAAAGCGAAGAAACGTATCTTCGATCATTAGCTACTTTAGTGGGAAGCTCTTTAGTTTCTCAGCAGCGTAAAGTAATCAGTGAGGAGTTAAAAGTAGCGCTTGTTAAGGCTGAAGATGCAGCGCTTGCTAAGAGTCAATTCTTAGCAACTATGAGCCACGAAATAAGAACGCCAATGAATGGTGTGCTCGGTATGCTAGAGCTTGTTCAATTAGAATCATTACCTAAGCCAATAGAGACAAAAGTAGACATTGCCAAAACAAGCGCACATTCTTTATTAGCCGTGATTAACGATATTTTAGATTTTTCTAAAGCCGAGGCTGGTAAAATCGAACTTGAAGAGATTAACTTTAATGGACGAGATTTAATTGGCGAAGTTGCTGCCGCGCAAGCATTTACTGCTCAAGACAAAGGCATTGAAATAATTTTAGATTTGTTAGCCTTGGAGCCTTCGCAATTATGCGGTGACCCCGGGCGAATTCGCCAAGTACTTACTAATTTACTGAGTAACGCCGTTAAGTTTACGGCTAAAGGCGAGGTTGTGGTAAGTGCGAAAATTAATAAAGTGGTTCAAGGTTTAGAATTTGTTGTAAGTGTAAAAGACTCAGGCATAGGAATAAGTGAAGACAAACAACAGCAATTATTTACTCCGTTTTCTCAAGTAGATGCATCAACAACGCGTGAGTACGGGGGCAGTGGCTTAGGGCTTGCCATCTGTAAACAACTTTGCGAGTTAATGGGAGGAGCTATTTCTGTCACTAGCGAAGCAGGTAAAGGAAGCACCTTTACTGCCTCTATAATGCTAACACCGGGAGATCAAAAAGAACGTTATATTCCTAATATTAATATGGAAGAATTAACTGTTTTAGTTGTTGATGATAACGAAACAAATAGAATAGTAATTTTACAGCAGCTTGAACACTGGGGCGCGAAAGTTGTTCTGGCATGTGACGCACACCAAGCACTTGATATGTGTGCGCAGCAATATAAAAGCGAAAATTGCATGTATGATATTGCAGTGCTTGATATGCAAATGCCAGGAATGGATGGCATAGAGCTTTGTAAAGCATTAAAAGCACATGAACATTATAAATCAATGCCACTTGTAATGATGACTAGTATTGCTGGTATGGAAGGCGCGCAGCGCTATTCTGATGCTGGTTTTCAGGCATATTTCCCTAAACCAGTAACCACCGCTGATTTAATTTCTGCACTGTCCGTTATTACGAGTAATGGAGCAGGAGAAGCGCTTCCACTCGTTACGTCAGGTTATATTTCGTCACTCAAAAAAGAAAAGGTACAGGAGTCTTCTCAAATATTATTGGTAGAAGATAATCCCATTAACCAACAGGTGGCTAAATTAATGCTCAAAAAGCTTAATTGTGATGTTACGATTGCCGGGAATGGTCAACTGGCAATTGATATATTAAAAGCTCACGATTCAGGGTTCTTTAAGTTAGTACTTATGGATTGCCAAATGCCTGTTATGGATGGTTTTGCTTCAACCGCGGCTATTCGCAAAGGATTAGCGGGTGAACAACACAAAAATATTAGAATTATTGCTATCACCGCTAATGCAATGGACTCCGATAAAGAGCGTTGTATTACAGCTGGAATGGATGATTATTTGAGTAAACCTATTCAATTAGATATTTTAAAAGATAAATTAGAGCAGTATATTTAAGGTAAAAATACAATGAGCCAACCCGTTATAATACGTGATGCAAAACCAAGTGACGCAAAAACAATTTTGCACTTTATTACCGAACTTGCCATATACGAAAAAGAACCGGATGCGGTAAAAACCGATGAACAAGCAATTTTAGATACTTTGTTTAGCGAAGGGGCAACAGCCCACAGCATAATTTGTTTAGAGGGCGATGAGCCAATTGGTTTTGCAGTATATTTTTATAATTACTCTACTTGGTTAGGTAAAAATGGCCTATACCTTGAGGATTTATATGTAAGCCCAGATAGTCGTGGCAATGGTGCAGGCAAAGCCATTATGAAGCACTTAGCTAATAAGGCGATTAGTAATAACTGTGGTCGTTTTGAATGGGTGGTGCTTGATTGGAATAAACCCGCTATCGATTTTTACAACAGTATTGGCGCAAAGCCTCAAAACGAATGGATTATATATCGCTTAGCAGGGCAGGAATTATTAGATTTCGCCAAATAGTTAATGAAAATCATTTGCATTTGGGTTGTTGGGTGTGTAAGTTAAATACACACTCAATAATTAAATGTGCAGATGATTATATGATCTCAGGTCAAAAACAGCCCCACCCAGATCTACTCTATCTTGAGCAAGCATTAAGCCCTTGGCAGTCGAACATAATGCAAGGCAATTATGCATTTGAGCAGGGTGCTTTACTCGAAGCACGCGATAAATACTTATTAGCCAAAACGCTTGCGGATCATCTCCTTCAGCAGTTTTTATATGCTCAGATTAATAACAATGCCATTTATGCTATTGAGCATTGTATACCCGCACTTGTTGTTGCGTCGCATAATTTAGCTGATACCTATATAGCTATGCAGCAGCCAGAAAATGCATGTAAATGGCTATGCGAAATACACCTAACGCTTTGTTCTTTAACAAAGCATACTCATTACGATATACAAAAAGTGAGTAAGCATCATTACATTAAAACTTCCTCTGAACTTGTGTCATTTGCACGCCGGTACCCTTCTCTTCCAGAACTGATTGAGCAAGTTAATTTTTGTTTAAGCTCAAACACACCTTCAAATAAACAATTGCACTAAAAAGGACTATTTATGACGTTTACTTTACCTAAACTAGATTATGAATACGATGCATTAGAACCTCATATTGACAGTAAAACGATGCATATTCACCACACACTGCATCATCAAACGTATATCAATAAAGCCAATGCTGCTTTAGCAGATACTGAGTATGAAAACGTAAATGTTGAAAAATTACTTAAGGGAATAAACAGCCTGCCTAGTAATCTGCAAAAAGCAGTACAAGAGCATGTAGGAGGGCATTTTAATCACAGCTTATTTTGGCAAGTAATGAGCCCACAAGGAGGCGGTAAACCTGAAGGTATTGTGGCTCAGGCTATAAATGAGCAACTAGGCGGTTTTGATAAGTTTAAAGAGGAATTTACAGCCGCGGCAATTAGCCAATTTGGTAGTGGCTGGGCATGGTTATGTGTCACGCCAGATAAAAAGCTGATTATACAAAATAGCGCTAATCAAGATAGCCCTTTAATGCACGGGAATATCCCTATTTTGGGACTTGATGTATGGGAGCATGCCTATTACTTGAAGTATCAAAATAAGCGTCCTGACTATATTGCCGCTTTTTATAATGTGATTAATTGGCAAGAAGTACAAAGGCGTTATTTATTGGCTATTGGTTGAGTGCCGAATATGGCTAGTAATGTGAATTTTTTTGTATAAGCTAGGCTCTATAAGGTTAATTTATAGAGCCGCTTATGGATAATTCACATTGGCAAAAAGCACGTCAGAGCCGCGATCCTCGTTTTGACGGGCTTTTTTACGTAGCGGTAAAAAGTACCGGTATTTATTGCAGACCTATTTGCCCTGCACCAACGGCTCACGAAAAAAACGTTGTTTATTATCAGTTTGCCCATAACGCGGCGCAAGACGGTTTTAGACCCTGTATTCGTTGCAGGCCTGATAGTGCCCCTGGCAGCGCAGCATGGCAGGGTACAAAAACGACTGCACTTAGAGCAAAACAGTTAATAGATCAAAATGACGAGTACGACTGCGAAAAATTAGCAGCTCGTTTAGGTGTAAGTAGTCGTTATTTAAGACAGTTGTTTAAGCAGTATTTTGGTGTGTCGATTACGCAATATCGATTATTTAACCAATGTCACTTTGCTAAAAAGCTGATTCAAGAAACACATTTACCCCTTACCGAAATAGCGTTTTCCGCAGGCTTTAAAAGCATTAGGCGCTTTAATGATGCATTTTTACAGCAGTTAAATATAGCTCCCTCGAAGCTACGTAGTAGCGATAAAAAACCAACGTCAACACTCACATTAACGTTACCATTTAGGCCGCCTTATAATTGGCCTGCTTTGCAGGGCTTTTTGCAAAGGCGTTTGATAAAGCCAATGGAGTGGATAACGCAAACGAGCTACGGACGTACTTTTGCAAGTGAGCAATATAAAGGAAGTTTTACCGCTGAATTTATAGCGAGTAAAAACCACTTTAGTGTGTCTATCAATATAGATAATACGTCGTACTTACAACCTGTTATAAATAATATACGCCGTGTGCTTGATTTAGACGCCGATATTAATTTAATTCAAATGCATTTAAGCGCTAATATAAATAATGCATTTACAGTGTGTGAAGGGCTCAGGCTTCCGGGGATTTGGTCAAGTTTTGAAGCAGGGATAAGGGCAGTACTTGGACAACAAGTCAGTGTTACTGCGGCGCATAATTTAGTAACAAAGTTAGTTGATGAATTAGGCGAAAAAGAGGGTGATGCTGTTTACTTCCCCACAGCTAAAATTGTTGCTGATAGTGATTTTGCTTTTTTTAAAATGCCACAAGCACGCAAAAATGCACTGCACAATTTAGCCCATTTTTGTGCACTAAATCCTGAAAATGACGATTTAGATGAATGGCTTAGCTTAAAAGGAATTGGCCCTTGGACAGTAAATTATGCAAAGCTGCGAGGACAAAGCCAACCCGATATATTACTTGATGGTGATTTAGGTGTTAAAAAAGCACAAGCAGCGGCAAACCCGTTTGAGCCTGCTAATTGCGCTCCTTTTCGATCTTACTTAACTTTTCAACTTTGGCAGCAATTATAATGATAATTCAAACATCAATTTCGAGCCCAATAGACGACATAATTATTCAAGCGACCGAAAAAGGCGTGAGTTATGTTGGGTTTTATCCACCAGTTGAACACCCTTATACGCCATTTGAGCAAGTCACTAACAAGGCGGTGCTTATTTGCGCTGCGCAGTTAAAAGAGTATTTTGCAAAAAGTCGCACTACTTTTGATGTACCACTTGATACAAGCGGTACGGTATTTCAGCACAGTGTATGGCAAGCATTATTAACGGTACCTTTTGGACAGTCGCAAACATACGGTTATATTGCAAACCAACTCAATAACCCAAAAGCAGTGAGGGCGGTAGGTGCTGCTAATGGTAAAAACCCGATCAGTATTATAGTGCCTTGTCACCGAATTATTGGCGCAAATGCAAAGTTAACGGGTTATGCAGGTGGGCTTGATAGAAAACTATGGTTGCTGAAACACGAAGGATTAATGTAAATTAATTTAACGAATATTTTGTATGTTTAGTACTACATACTACACTGTAGATTTAGTTTATAAATAAAAATCACTATGAAAATTAGAACGTTACTTTATATTTTTGTTTTGAAGTGTATTGTGTTTTGCAATGGCGTTACGGCCAAAGAATTACTTTTTTGTTATGAAGATAAAAACGCAGCACCACTATTTTTAGGTGTTGATAAGGCTATACCTATTGATCAACCTGAGGCCTCAGTGGAGGTTTTAAGCTTATTAGATAAAGCGATTGATGGTGTTGAGATTAAATTTGTTAGAAAGCCATGGCGTAGATGCTTAAACGATTTAGAATTTAATCGAGTGAATGCTGTTATTGCAAGTTACCGCACAGGACGAGAAAATGTTGCTGTTTACCCTGTTGATGAACAAGGTAAGTTACAAGAAGAGTATGCAGTAAGTGAATTTGGTAGCTGCCTTATAGGGCGTTATAAATTTCATAAAGAATGGGAGACTCGCGAAGTATTTCAAAATAAAGCATTTACGATAGCTATTCCTAATGGCTATGGGCTAAATAGCGCGTTAAAAGAAGAACCATTTTTTATTCATAATACGTTCTCTAAGAGCAAAGCTTTTGAGTTGCTAGATAAGGGCGTGGTGCAGGCGAGTGTCGATCTATGCCAAGTAGATGGCTTAAAAGTGTCGAGTTACCCTTATAAAAGTAAAAATGTTAAACCTATTTACCCACCGTACGAAACCAGCCATGGTTACCTTATTTTTTCAAAAAAATTCTACGAAGAAAATAGCACTCTAAGCTTGCAAATGTGGCAATGGTTATCAAAATTTGAAAGTGCACCTGTGTATATTAAATACTTACAAACACCTAAATAACCTCATTAAATTCGCGTTTGTAAATTGGTATTAATTTAATATTAAGGTAGCATAAGCGCACTTTTTATAAAATGGCACCGCAATGGCTCAATTATACTTTTACTACTCTGCAATGAACGCAGGTAAATCAACCACGTTATTACAATCTGCATTTAACTATAAAGAACGTGGCATGGAACCTGTCATCCTTACTGCGGCCATTGATGATAGACAAGGCGTGGGTAAAGTATCGTCTCGTATTGGCTTGCAAGCTGATGCGCATGTATTTGATGCTAGCAAAGATGTTTTTGATCTTATTCAATCACTCAACAATGATAAAAAACGCCATTGTGTATTAGTTGACGAGTGTCAATTTTTATCAAAAGAACAAGTAATGCAATTAACCGATGTGGTTGATGAACTTGGTATACCGGTATTGTGTTATGGCCTGCGTAATGACTTTAGAGGCGAGCTATTTATAGGGTCGCAATACTTACTTGCGTGGGCTGATAAGTTAGTTGAGCTTAAAACTGTATGCCACTGCGGGCGTAAAGCTAACCATGTACTTCGTACCGATGAAAATGGTGAAGCAATAGCCGATGGTAACCAAGTAGAAATTGGCGGCAATGACCGATATGTTTCGGTATGCCGCAAACATTATAAAGCCGCGTTAAATATGGGCCGACAAAGCATTTAAAAATGTATCAATATCTTCGCGCGTAATATCTAAATGCGTTACTAGCCTAAGCTGCTTGCTTGGGCTAAATAATATACCTTGTTGTTTAAGTGCCTCAGCAATCTCTTCAATGTTTATACTGTTAGTGTATGTTGCGTAAACCATATTAGTGGTGTTACTCATATCGACAGTAAAGCCACTGATTTCACTTAATTGTTGAGCCAAATAACGTGCATTTGCATGATCGTCTTTTAAGCGCTCTATATTGTGCTCAAGTGCAAACTGCCCAGCGGCTGCAAGCATTCCGGCTTGGCGCATACCGCCACCAAGTACTTTTCTCCATCGTCTTGCTTTATTAATAAGTGCTGGTGAGCCTATTAATAAAGAGCCTACGGGCGCTCCCAAGCCTTTAGATAAACAAATAGAAACTGAATCAAAGTGTTTTGTAATTTCAGTGATATCAACATTTAGCTCAACTGCGGCATTAAATGCTCGTGCGCCGTCTAAGTGCAGCGCTAGATTATGTGTGTTAACAAAGTCACGAGCTTGGGCTAAGTACTCAAGAGGCAGCACCTTTCCGCCAATGGTATTTTCTAAACTAAGCAATCGCGTTTTTGCAAAATGGCAATCGTCTGGTTTTATAGCCGCCGATATTTTACTAAAAGGTATACTGCCATCAGCATCGTTTTCGATAGGCTGTGGTTGCACAGACCCTAAAACAGCTGCACCGCCGCCCTCAAACTTATAGTTATGCGCATTTTGGCCACAAATGTATTCGTCACCTCGCTCACAATGCGCCATTATTGCAAGTAAGTTGGCTTGTGTACCTGAGCTACAATAAAGTGCGGCTTCAAAGTTAAAACGCTTACACGCATAAGCTTCTAGTTGGTTAACGCTTTCATCATCGCCATATACATCGTCACCAACCGGTGCGTTGTACATAATATCGCGCATTGTGTTTGTTGGTTTTGTAACTGTATCAGAGCGAAAATCTATCATGATTGCCTTATCCTTTTTATTGTTTTTAATAAAATTGGTACTAAGCCAGCTCGCTACAAATTTGTTCACGAGTTTCTTTATCAAAGTAGCTCCATGCAATAAAGCGGCTAATTTTTTGACCTTGTGCCATATCAACTATTTTATATTGTGCTATTGGGTGGGCTTTTAATACTTCTTCAAGGGCTGCAATATTATCTTTTTTGGATACTAACGACGTAAACCACAGTACTTGCTCTGCAAAGTCTTCGCTTTCTTTAATCATATTAGAGATAAACTGTACTTCACCGCCTTCGCACCATAATTCATTATTATGGCCACCAAAGTTAAGCGCGTTACTTGGTGTTTTGCCTAAGTTTTTCCATTTACGTTCACTACCTTTAGTCGCTTCTTCTTCACTGGCATGAAACGGAGGATTACAAAGTGTTAAATGGAATAAATCCTTTTGATTTATAACGCCTTTAAAAATATGTGATGCGTTTTTTTGTTGTTTTAGGGTTATTTTTAAACCATTAAACTGAGCAATTTGCTTTGCTATTTTTACTGAGGTTGCATCAATATCAGTCCCTGTAAAATGCCACTTATATTCACTTGTACCAGTAAGCGGGTAAACTAAATTAGCGCCAGTACCAATATCAAGTACTTTAATTTGCTTACCTAAAGGTATTTGTTGTTGATTATCATCACTTAATAAGTCGGCTAAGTAATGAATGTAGTCAACACGCCCAGGTATAGGTGGACATAAGTTGTGCTCGGGAATATCCCAAAAATCAATATTATAATGTGCTTTTAAAAGAGCTTGATTTAGTGTTTTAACGGCTTTGTTATCACTAAAATCAATGCTTTTAGTACCTGCAGGTGTTGTTATAACAAAGGGCAGTAGAGCAGGGTGCTCTGTTGTTAATAAATCGAAGTCGTACCCATTTTTATGTAGGTTACGAGGGTGTAATTTTGAACGTGCTTTATTTTCTTTCATGGCTTCATTTTAACAACAGATATGATGTAGTGATTGTAACAAATGCTGATGAGTAAAGTGCAGACATTTCCTTTGGTATATTTAATATTACTGGTAGGATGAGTTGAAAATAATAAAAAGGAATAACTGTGACGATTTCTCAGCAATCAATAATTATTAACTTAGCTGATCAACAAACACTTCATTTACGCCGTATTAGCGATGAAAATCAGCAAGGGCCTGTCGTATTTTTTATGCATGGAGCTGTAGAAAACGGTAAAATTTTTTATACCCATTCGAATAAAGGACTTGCCCCTTTTTTGGCTGAGCATGGATATAGATGTTATGTGGCCGATTTACGTGGCCGAGGTGATAGTAAACCGGTTATTTCAAGTGACGCTAAGTACGGGCAAACTGAAGCCATTTTAGAAGATATTCCAGCGTTTATTAAGCAAATAGAGTTGATTGAAGGCAAGAAGCCTGACTACTGGGTTGCTCACTCTTGGGGCGGAGTATTAATGAACAGCGCGTTTGCACGTTTCCCTCAATATATTAATGATGTAAAAGCGTGTGTGTATTTTGGCTCTAAGCGTTCTTTATTTAATAATCATCCTCAAAAACTATTACAAGCCAATTTAATTTGGTATTTTATGGCGCCTTTACTTGCTAAAAAACATGGTTATTTAAATGCTAAGGGCTATAAGTGGGGAAGCGATAACGAAACTCAAAAGTCGCATTATCAAAGTATGCAATGGGCTAAAAAGAAGCCATGGATAGATTCTGATGATAATTTTGATTATGCAAAAGCGCTAAACAGCCTGCATTTACCGCCAACGCTTCATATTGCTGCGGTAAAAGACAAAGCACTAGCTCAACCAATCGATATTCAAAAATTTATGGACGAATCTGGGCCTGGCATTCAACAAATGCGAATTTACGGTCGTAAACACGGGCATAATTTTGATTACGATCATATTAATATGCTTACCCACCCAAGTGCGCGTGATGATCAATTTAAAGATTTACTTAATTGGTTTAAAGCACGTCCGTAAGGGCCTGTTGACCTTTCAGGATTAAAATTTGTTCAATCTAGGGGCGATTTAATCGCGGCGCGAAGTTTGTAACCTAGTGGGCTCGATAACTGCTCCTGCT
Organism: Pseudoalteromonas sp. EB27; assembly: GCF_001974875.1. Taxonomy (GTDB): domain Bacteria; phylum Pseudomonadota; class Gammaproteobacteria; order Enterobacterales; family Alteromonadaceae; genus Pseudoalteromonas. The sequence continues at coordinate 278 of NZ_MTQD01000004.1, read as the reverse complement.
TTATTCTACTGGCTTACATCCATGTAAGAATAAGTAAAAACCGAGCAAAGCTTCCGCGTCCTGCTCACGCCCCTTACCTACATCCCTGTCTCTTGATCACAACTTTTCTGTCTGCTGAATTGATATTAACAATTCGGCAGATTCGACCATGTCTGCTAATTTCAACCACCCCTTCCAGAGTGCTTTTACGCCAACTCGACCATTTCTTTTACTGTCATACCACCCTCCCAATTTCGCTAAACTATAGTACAGCCAATGAAGAGACGGTACTTTATCCG
>NZ_MTQD01000003.1 GCF_001974875.1 Pseudoalteromonas sp. EB27 | reverse complement strand
ATAATATTTTTACCTATGTTTCTATATTTATAGACCTATGCTTTAGGTAACAAGTACTTACCAATATAAATTAGTAACGTAAGGCTCTAAAAATCACTCTTAAAAGCACTATTATTCAGTAAAGCTGCTTTATTAAAAAAAAGTGTATTTAATAGGTAACTACGGTTATTCAAACATACAAAAAAAGCCCATATTAGGTGCTACCTAATATGGGCTTTTATACTCTCGCTAAATTATAAGCGCTTTATGCAAGCATTCTTATAAAGATAACTCTTTTTTAGCGCGAGTTAAGTTATGTGTTACAAGTGAATTTTTAGAAATTTGAACCGCTTCATATAAATCAGAAATACCAGCTGTATCTTTTTGAGCCTTAATACGCGCTACACCACGGTTACTTAATGCAAACGATGTAAGTTCACGTACTTTTAAACGCGGACCATGGCTTTGCTTAAGTAATGCAATTGCTTGTGTACAAATAGCTTCTGCTTCTTCGTAGTTTTTTGATTCAACATTTAAAGCACAGCTATTAAATGATTTTTCAAATGCGGGTGCTGCAGTTACAGAGTCTTCAATAACCATTAATTTATAGTCACCTTGTTTAGCCATTGCAGCAGCTGAGCAAGTTAATAATGAGCCAAGAGCGATGGTTTTTAAAAGTGTAAATTTCATGATTATATTCCTAATTAGTTAAGTCGTACTTGTTGCCGACAACTTAACTTTAGAGTGTTAGCTCAATTACCACAAACGATAAAAACAAACCTAATAAGTGAATAAATCTAACCTATAGACTTTAGTCTAACGCCTGTAAAAATACTGATTAATTACAATCAGTTAAAAACTATAAAAATCACTAAACAATAAATAACAGAATACAGTTTTATTATTTTTTAATAATACCAATTCGCTTAATTAAGTGATCTATTTTGAGGATGAAAAAACGTGTTGATAGCTAGGCAAAAAATTCGCTATTTGGTTGTTCTAAATGAGAATTTTTTAACGCAGGTAGCGACACGTTTAGCCCCGCAAAATGATTAAGTATTATTGCGGATTGGTATAACACAATACAAAGTTAATAAACACGAAAAAGCCGATGTTGGGGTTTAACCCAGCATCGGCTTTTTTTACTCTCGCTATTTTATATCATGCTTTAGTAAGCGCTTTATAAAACACGTTATAAAGGTTTTTTATAACGATAATTCTTCTTTAGCGCGAGTTAAGTTGTGCGATACCATCGTGCTGTTAGACAATTTTGATGCTTCGTATAAATCAGCAAGTGCAGCAGTGTCGTTATGCGCTTTTAAACGTGCAACACCACGGTTGCTTAATGCGAATGACGTAAGTTGGCGTACTTTAAATTTAGGGCCATCTGCGTCTTTTAAAAGTGCGATTGCTTTAGTACAAATTTCTTCCGCTTGCGCATAATTTTTTGACTTAACATTCAGTGCGCAGCTATTAAATGATTGCTCAAGTGGCTGTGGCGCTGTTGCAGTTTCAATAACCATTAATTTGTAATCACTTGCATCAGCTACTGCAGCAGCTGAACATGTTAATAGTGAGCTAAGAGCGATAGTTTTGATAAGTGTTTTCATGGTCATATTCCTGATTAGTTAAGCCGTGCTTGTTGCCGACAACTGAACTTTAGAGAATTAACACAAGCCAGACAAACGATTAAAACAAACCTAATAAGTGAAGAAAATTAACCTATAGACCTTAGTCTAATACGTTTAAACTTTTTCTATATATTTAAATAACTTACGCACCATCTTGTGTGCCTAAAATCGCTACTTTACGTTTTAAAATGTATATAATTATTTATGCTTTTATTTAGTCGATTTTATTTTGAGCAACTTGCTTAAGCATAGCTGAGTAACATTCAAACAAATTTATACATTTAATTACATGCAATACTAAGTTATGTATTTATAATTGCAGCTCTGGTAACTTTTCATCATTAATGGGTTAACTTTTTTGAAACACACACTTCCTCTTTTTGTTTTATTAAGCACGCTTTTATCATTTAGCCAAAATGCTAACGCAAGGCTTTTGCTCGGTAACAACATGCCTAACACCGGTATGTTTATAAAGTCAGAATTTAATGGCGATAGCAGCATTACATCTGCGGGTGTAGAAATGATGGTTAAGCAAAATTACAGTAACTTTGGTGTTGTTTTTACAAGCGCAATTGGCGCGGCAGTAATCGATAATAAACAAGGCGAGCAAGAAGAGTTTATAACTTGGGACAACGGAATGAAACTTGGTTATTTCAATGACTTTTTTATATACGCCGAGCTTGGCTTAGATCTGTTCGAACTCGCCTTTAAAAACGATAGAGGCGATAACACCTACCAAATAGAAAAATCGAACAACGACATAGACGGTTACGCAGGTATAGGTGCGGGTTATCACTTTAAGCCATTTAAAATAGAAGTATTTACTCGAGCACGCCAAATAGATGGCGACTACTGGGAAGCACAAGAACATATTTACAGCGGTGTGCAGCTCAGCTTTACGTTTTAATTGCCCTTTTGTTTTATAAGAAAAATAAAAAGCGTGTGAAATACAGCTATTTCACACGCTTTTTTAAAAATACATTTAACGGATAGTTTTGGCTACTTTACCAATACTCAAACCCTGAATTAAAATTGAAAACACCACAACCGCATAAGTAAGAGCCAATAAAATATCGCGCTCGTTCCCATCAGGTAATTGCAATACCAGTGCAACCGAAATACCACCGCGCAAGCCACCCCAGGTTAAAACTTTCCATGCGCCAGATGGCAACTCTAATTGCTTATTAAATGTAGTGGTTGTTATACCCACAACAATTAAACGTGCGAGTAACGCGATTAAAATTGTTAAGCCACCAGCAATAAACAAATTACTCGAAAATGCAATCATAACGACCTCAAGCCCTATGAGTACAAATAAAATGGCATTTAAAATTTCGTCAATCAGCTCCCAAAATAAATCAACGTAATGGCGTGTTTTGTCGCTCATAGCCATACTACGACCATGATTGCCCACCATTAACCCCATCATTACCATTGCAAGTGGCCCCGACAAATGCCAATGGCTTGCCAATGCATAACCACCAATAACGCCCGCTAAAGTAAGTAATACTTCTTCTTGGTAACTATCAATACTTTTAAGTAAGTAATATAAAATACCACCTAATACCAAACCAAAAACAATACCACCACCCGCTTCAACCGCCAGCGTGTGCGCTACATAATAAGTTGTAGGAATATCACCACTTGATAAAACACCCAATAAAAGCACAAAAATAACCACGCCTATACCATCGTTAAACAACGATTCACCCGCAATCACGGTTTCAATACTTTTAGGCGCCCCCGCAGATTGTAAAATACCCATTACCGCAATCGGATCGGTTGGCGAAATTAATGCGCCAAACAGTAAACACCAAATAAACGCTAAATCAAAACCAAGCAAAGGAAGTACTAAATAAAGCGCGCCTGCAATAATAACCGTTGATAGCAATGTACCAACACAGGCCAAAATACCTATTGGCAATTTATAGCGCCTTAAATCGCTAACATTTACATGTAGCGCCCCAGCAAAAAGCAGCATAGAGAGCATGCCATCAAGCAAAACTTCAGTAAAATCTAACTGATCGAGCAAGCTCACTTCGTAATCTATAAGATCATCAAACCCTAAAAAGCCCAAAAATATAGCGCCGATAGATAAAAGCATCGAAATAACCATAACGCCAATGGTTGTTGGCAAGCCAATAAAGCGATGGTTTACATAGGTGAGTAACGCGGTAATTGATAAAAATATCGCACTTATTTCAAGTACGCTTAGGCTGGTTCCTGGTGCCATGGTTTAAATCTCAATATTTATTTAATGATACCTTGCTCAAAACAAGCAAAGCAGAAGGGTTATTATTTTTTATACGGTTATCTCGCATTATATTCGCGTAGCCTAAACAAGCATACCCAAAATATTAATTATAAATACACACCCTACTCTATTAACGTATTTAAGGTATTAACTTACGCATTAAATAAAACAAAAAAGCCCATGTTAGGAATTAACCTAACATGGGCTTTTTTACTCTCGCTATTTTATAACATGCTTTTGGTAAGCACTTTATAAAGTGTTTATAAAGAAAGCTCTTCTTTAGCGCGAGTTAAGTTGTGCGATACCATTGTACTTGTAGACATTTGGTTTGCTTCGTATAAATCAGCAAGGCCAGCAGTGTCGTTGTTCGCTTTTAAACGTGCAACACCACGGTTGCTTAATGCAAACGATGTAAGTTGGCGTACTTTAAATTTAGGGCCATCTGCGTCTTTTAAAAGCGCAATTGCTTTAGTACAAATTGCTTCAGCCTCAGCGTAATTTTTTGACTTAACATTCAGTGCGCAGCTATTAAATGATTGCTCAAGTGGCTGTGGCGCTGTTGCAGTTTCAATAACCATTAATTTGTAATCACTTTGATCAGCCATTGCAGCAGCTGAACATGTAAGTAGTGAGCTAAGAGCGATAGTTTTGATAAGAGTAAGTTTCATGATTATTGTCCTGTTAAGTTAGTCGTACTTGTTGCCGACAACTGAACTTTAGAGAATTAACACAAAACCGACAAACGATTAAAACAAACCTAATAAGTGAATAAATCTAACCTATAGACTTTAGTCTAATACGTAACTATACGTACAACATTAATAAATATTTAGTAGTACAGCGGCTGAATAATCTCTTAAACCCGCATTTAGTTGCACCTATCGTGCAGTAAATATGACTTAAACACATAGCATGAATTAAGGCATTATCGAGCACAAAAATTACAAAACTGTTTTGTAAAAACAACAACAATAACCTCTATTTATTAATGAATCAGTAAACTAAACTAGCCAAATGTTTACATTATTGTATGTTAATTATGCTCATTAAATCAAAAAACGAAGATCTTGAAACATTTATCACTATTGCTAATACAGGTAGCTTTACAAGTGCAGCCAATCAGTTAGATACACAAGTCGCAAAAGTTTCACGTGCCATTACAAGGTTAGAGTGTGATTTGAAAGTAACTTTATTCAATCGAAGTACTCGGCGAATTGACTTAACTGAAGAAGGACAGCTGTTTTTAGAATATGTTACAGAAGGGTTGGATATAATTAGTAGAGGGGAAGAAGCACTTAATAATTTACAAAGTAACCCCGCTGGTAAGTTGAGGGTCGATGCCGCAAGCCCATTTTTATATCACCAGCTAATTCCGTATATAGAAGATTTTCAACTAGCTTACCCTGGTATTACACTCGAGCTATTGTCTAATGAAAGTATTGTTGACCTCATCGAAAAAAAGACAGACATAGCGATTAGAATAGGCAAACTCAGTGATTCTAACCTGTACGCTAAAAAACTCGGACTAAGCAAACTTCGTATTGTTGCAAGCTCTCGCTACTTGAACAAAAAAGGAGCCCCTACTTGTATTGATGATTTAAAAGAACACCAAATTATTGGCTTTGCAGATTCCCCAAAACTGAATAACTGGTTCTTAAAAGATACTATTAGTTTAAAACCATCTATTACTGCCACTAGCGGAGAAGCAATTAGGCAATTGTGTATAAATGGAAATGGTATAGCAGTGTTGTCAGATTTTATGGTTAAAAAAGATATTGAAAAACAAGTTTTAGTTGAAATACTGCCTAATTCTATTTTAAGCCCTAACCCCCGAGAAGATGTACATGCTGTTTATAATAAAAACTCAGTTCTCTCATCCAGAATCAGCGCTTTTATTGATTTTTTCTCTACAAAAATAAGCCTATAAAAAATGGGGCTTTGCCCCATTTTACTATTAAAAACTGTATTTAGCCGAAAACATTAATCGAGTCAGCTCTACATCAGACCCATTTTCTTGTTTATTGTTTGCATGCATTAACTCCACGCCAAAGGTTGTACTTACAGTCGGTGAATAAAGTAAATTTACATAACCAGAATAACTTGATTTATTAATCGCTTTATTAGAAATCATCGTTGGATTATCTGCCGTAATACCCGATAAAGTTAAACTAGAGCGTAGTTTCTCATTCCAAAAATGCCTATAAGCCATAAAACCAGACACCGTTCTAATGCGTTTGGTATCCCCTTCTGCGTTTAATGTTGCCGCATTAATGTAATTTAATGCTGCGTAGCGACCTAACCCTTCACCCGCTGTAATAGTAAATCGAAAGTCATCCATATTGCCTATGGGTAACTTACCGGCCAAACTCACCCCAAAACCGAATTCATCTGCTTTAATTTTGTCTTGGTTAACTTTGGAGTCCAAAGAAACTCTTCTAAAAACAGATGATAGGTTAAGTTGAGCATTATTTTCATTAAGGAAATTGTATCTCAATACAACATCAGGTAACCAGCCAGAGCCCGATGTTACCCTTGATTCAGTCTCTACACTCGTGAACGTGCTTTCAGGGTTTTCTAATGACACTTGAAACTTACCATTGGTATAACGTATTTGCCCTTGGCGTATAAATGGCGAGCCATCTGCTGCGCTAGAAAAATCTAAATTATCAGGCAAAACTGATGGATTTTGGAACGTTGACCAATTTTGCCCTATGGTCCATTTATCATAATTTAAATAAGCGAGCCTCAGCCGTGGAGAGTAGCCATTATCAATTCTTTCACTTCCATCAAAGTGCGTCATAAAGTCGAGCTCTATAAAGCCGCTGACTTTTACTCCATCAATATCATTCTGCGCTGCGATATTGAAACGACTTTCTCTCGCATGAAAATCTAAAACATTTTTACCATTGTTTGAATCACCTGAAATGGTGCCTGGTATGTAAGATTGCCTAGAAATCGAATTAGTATTTGGCGCGCCATTACTATAATGACTAAGCATTAAATCTGCTTTTATATAACCACCAATCGTAATGTCTGTTTGGTTAAGTGATGACGCATAAGCATTTGATGTAACTAATGCAGTAAGTGTAGCTAACAGGGTTGGTTTGATTTTTAAATAGTTCATAAATACCGCGACAAAGAGACTTATTAAGTGACTTTGTCGTTAATAAGGACAGCGCTTAGGTTAAGCGCTGATAATTAATAAAAGGGGTGAATTGATTAACCGACGGTTTAAGCGTATTTACTCAACGTCATTTACATTGATTTTGTAAATAGTAAACGGAGGCTTACTCGCGTCTTTCCCTTGGTTTAAGCTCGGTAAATTATGAAGCTGGTTAGCTACTACATATAACCAACCATCTTGGCTTAAGGCAACGCCATCAGGCCATGAAAGCTTTTCATCTTGTACCACCACGTGATAGCCATCTTCTTTTACAACACCAATGGCGCTATTTTCAACGTCAGTGACGTAAACATCACCATGCGCATCAACAGTAAAGCCGTCTGTACGTGGCTTGTTTCTATAAAATTCAATAAAGCCACTGAGTTGATCGTAGTTTAGTGAGTCATCAGCCAAGGCATCAGCCGGAATACGGTGAATAGTGGTGCCACCCATTGGGCCAAAATATACCCACTCTTGTTGAGGGTCGATAGCAATAGGGTTTAAGCCGTATTGATGATAAACAGCGTCACCTTTACTATCTGAATGAGCAACAATTCTGCCCTCTACAAAAATAGGTTTGCCATCTGATTGGAAAGACTCATGGTTTTCTAATGTGCGACGCACTTCACCTGTTTCTAGGTCCACTACTAAAATAGCGGGAGCTGGTGTAGTGCCTGTTTTTTTATCAAGTGTCATATCGGCCAAATAAGCACGATTACGTTTAGTATCTATAGCAATATCTTGAATAAACGAGTGTTTATCTACTACACCACTTGGAAAAACAATAGAACGATGTAGCTTATTAGCATACGTATCCCATCCTATTAATTTTGGCGTGTGTAGCTTGTTGCCCATATCTAGCACCCACAAAATACCATTTGTATCGGCTTTTATACCTATAGTAGATGCGATGCCTTTACCATGCTCGCCCGCTTTTCCGGCCCATTCTAAATTTGGGTAGGGTTTGGTTGAGCCATCAGCCAGTACTTCTCGCACATGTATATCTGGGTTGACCAATGCAGACATGGTCACTATTAATTTGCCATCTACAGTAAGTGTTGGATTACCCGGGCGAGCGTCTTCAAATTTAGCAACTAACTCTAAATCTGCAGCCATTACTGATGCTGAGCTAAGTGTGGTTGAAACGATTGCGGCAATAGCAAGTACATGTTTTTTCATTTTCATTGTATATCTCCAAAATTAATTATTTAGAAAGCTCTATAGTGAGCCCTCTTTTTTAAAGCAGGGAGATTATGTAAGGGTTTCTAAATGTTAAAAACGCTATTGTTGTTAAATCTATTTTGTTAAAAATGAAATAATAAAATTAAACTAATTCTTACTTATAGTGACTGAATAAGTTTTAATTAGGTGTATTCACTATTATTTTAATATGCTCGTTAATTGCAAAAAGTGAAAAAGAGTTTTGTGTTTTCAACTATCAATTATTCACGTTGTTTTAAATATAGTAGGCCACGCCATAGCAAATATGCTTTGCACCTCTAAAATTAAATACAAGGTAATAGCAATATGAAAGCACATAAAAAATTGAAAATAGCCACTGCTCTAAGTGCAGTACTTACACTTTCTGCAGGTGTTAACGCGGCTGATCAAGTACCTACCTCAAAGTGGGGGGCTGTTGATGAAATTGGCGCAATGAATTACATTACTCCAAGCTCAGTATTAACAGCATCAAAACTAATAAAACAAGGTAAAGTGTACAGTTTAGGCATGGCGGTAAATAAAGATACCCCAGCGTTTCGTCACCGTTACTTTGAAGTTCATACGTCGCAGCCTGAACCTAAAACATTTGGTACAAATAAATTTACTTATGTTGATGACCAAATTATCGGTTGGACCGGTGTAGGCTCTCAAATTAATGGCCTGGCGCACTATGGTCGCGACAACGTTCATTATAATGGCCATAAAGTATCTGATTTTATGACTGTAACAGGCGTTAAAAAACTCGGTCTAGAGAAAATCCCACCAATGGTTTCTCGCGGTGTATTATTAGACATGCGACCTTATTTTAACCAAGATATAGTGAGCGAAGGCACCACCTTTAATAAAAAAGAAATTGACGCAGTAGCCAAACAACAAGGCGTAGATATTAAAAAAGGCGATGTTGTTTTATTTTGCACTGGCTGGTCTGACTTAATGGGTAAAGATAACGAACGTTACCTTGCAGGCGGCCCAGGTATTGGCGTTGAAGGTGGTAAGTATCTTGCCGAAAAAGGCGTTATTGCAGTAGGCGCCGATAACTGGTCATCTGAAGCAGTTCCACATGAAGACCCTAGTCTTTCATTTCCTGTGAACCAAATGATGGCTACCAACTACGGCGTGCACGTGCTTGAAAACATTTTGTGTGACGACCTAGCAAAAGATCAAGCATGGGAATTTATGTTCGTACTTGGCCACCCTCTATACGAAGGCTCTACTCAGGTGCAAATTAATCCTGTCGCTATTTTGTAAAACCCATTTAGACATAGTTATTTGACGGTAAACGAGATGCAACCACATCTTGTTTGCCGCTTTTGTGGCTTCCCTTCCCCTTTTATACTAGCCAATACCCCATGCTCTGAACCCGCATAAAATTTGCCGTTTTAACAGCTTTATTAAACGCACTACTCAGCGCCTTACTTTATTGAAAATAACAAGCCAACATTTTTACTTTTGCATTTTTAACAAAATTGTTTTGAGAAATACGCTGTGTTTCTTCTCCTTAAATTAGATGAAAATTACCCCACATTAATTATTTGAGGAACTACAAATGCCTTTAGCATTATTGGCGCTTACATTAAGCGCATTCGCTATAGGAACAACTGAGTTTGTAATCGTTGGCCTAGTACCAACTATTGCAGCAGACTTAGGTGTTTCACTACCATCAGCAGGCTTATTAGTCAGCTTATATGCACTCGGTGTAGCTATTGGTGCGCCAGTGCTAACAGCATTAACCGGTCGTTGGAATCGTAAATCAGTTTTATTGGTTTTAATGGCTTTATTTGTCGCAGGTAACTTACTTGCTTGGCAAGCCCCAAGTTATGAAACCCTTATAGTGGCTCGAATCCTAACAGGGTTGGCTCATGGTGTGTTTTTCTCTATTGGTTCAACCATTGCAACGAGTTTAGTTGCTAAAGAAAAAGAAGCCAGCGCAATCGCAATCATGTTTACGGGCTTAACCGTAGCCTTAGTTACCGGTGTACCTTTAGGTACATGGATCGGTCAAGAGCTGGGCTGGAGAGCAACATTTTTAATCGTTTCTATATTGGGCTTAATCGCACTCATTGGTAGCGCAATTCTTGTACCATCAAACTTAAAAAAAGCGGTACCCGCAAAAATCTCAGAGCAACTAAAAGTGCTAACACAGCCTAGATTACTTTTAGTTTACGCCATTACAGCTGTCGGCTACGGCGGCACTTTTGTGGCCTTTACCTATTTAGCCCCAATTTTAGAGCAGGTTTCTGGTTTCGAATCCAGTTCAATTGGCTTAATTATGCTTGTTTACGGAATTTCAGTAGCAATAGGCAATATTTGGGGCGGAAAACTGGCTGACCGCATAGGACCAGTAAAAGCGTTAACAGGTATTTTTAGCGCACTCGCTATTGTTCTTTTTGTATTTACATTTACAGCTGGCAGTCAAATTGGCGCTGTTTTAACACTACTAATTTGGGGCGCTTTCGCTTTTGGTAACGTACCAGGCCTGCAAGTCTATGTTGTACAGCTAGCCGAAAAACACACCCCTAACGCTGTAGATGTCGCATCTGGTTTAAATATAGCAGCTTTTAATGTCGGTATTGCAATTGGCTCAATCATTGGAGGTGTTGTTGTAGAAGACATGGAGTTAATGGACACACCTTGGGTAGGCGCATCAATTGTTATATTTGCCATTATATTAACACGACTATCGGGGTTTCTAGATTCACGTGAACAAGTGAAAGCTATTTAAATTTAATCCCGAATTTTTTCTTCCTGAGAGACTGATTATGACTATTGATAAATTAAAAAACTTGGGCTTTTCAATTGGCGTTGAACTGCCATTAGACAATGACTGGTCAAGAGATGGCCAAAAAAAACGTATTAAAGAAGGCAAGCCTTTTGGTGTGCCTGATATGTCACAGCATAAAGAGCGGATTATATTAGCCGACGAGCTTGGGTTTAGTACTGCATGGGTAAGAGACGTGCCACTGTATGACCCTAACTTTGGCGATGCTGCACAAGTATTTGAAGCGTTTACATACTTAGGCTACTTAGCGGGTATTACAAAAAATATTTTACTAGGTACTGCGGCTGTTGTTCTGCCATTAAGACAGCCTTGGCTTGTGAAAAAATCAGCGAACACAATGGCTGAACTAAGCAATAACCGCTTAATTTTAGGTGTAGCAAGTGGTGATAGACCCTCAGAATATCCTTTATTTAATGTTGATTACGCCGCTCGTGGCCAGCTTTTCAGAGAAGCTATTGAGGTGTTAAAGGATGAGTCTGATTCTAAATTACAACCAGGGCAAAAAATATACCCTCAAGTGCCGCAATACCCTATTTACGCCGCAGGCCTTGCACAACAATCGCCGCAATTTATAGGTAAAAACCTCGATGGATGGTTAGCGTATCCAGGTATACCTGACGATCATGTAAAACGTGTAGCCCTATGGCGAAGTGTTGCTGGTGATAAACCTTATGTGAGCTTTATCCATTTAGATTTTGTAGACAACCCAGATGCACCAATTGAAAGACACCACTTTGGGGTTAGAACCGGAGTCAATGGCTTAATAAAAGAGCTAAACAGCATGAAGGCTGCTGGCGTAGATCATATTGGCCTTCACTTTAGACGCAATGAATTAAACATCGAACAAAGCATGGCAGACATAGCAAAAAATGTCTTACCCGTTTTTCATAAATAAAGGACACGTAATGAACATAAATTTAAACACAATGCCAAAATTAGGTATGGGTACTTTTCGCTTAGAAGACGAAGTGGCTTACAACTCTGTAAAAATGGCTTTAGAGGTTGGTTATAATCATATAGATACTGCACAAATTTATGGTAACGAAGCGCAAGTAGGCCAAGCTATTAGTGACAGCGGCGTAGCTAGAGCCGATATTTTTATCACTACAAAAGTATGGAATGCTAACTTAAACAAAGCATCATTCATTGATAGTGTTAAAGAAAGCCTAAGTAAACTGCAAACTGATTATGTAGATTTGTTATTGATACACTGGCCATCTCCAGAGAACAATGAACCGATGGAGGAATATTTAGGCGAGCTAGTTAAAGCTAAAGACCTAGGCCTTGCTAAAAATATTGGCGTATCAAATTTCACTATTGACTTGCTTAAACAAGCTATGGCTATTTTGCCTAACGGTGAAATTTTTACTAACCAAGTAGAAGTACACCCTTACTTAACAAACGAGTCATTACGTGAATTTTGCAGTGAAAATAACATTCATGTGACAGGTTATATGCCATTTGCTGTTGGTAAAGTTCTCAAAGATGAAACCATTATTGATATTGCCAGCAGTCATAATAAGGCGCCTTCTGAGGTTGTTATCGCGTGGGCACTTGCGAATGGATTAACAACGATTCCTTCATCAACTAAAAGAAGTAATCTGATTACAAATCTAACTGGCCCTGAGTTAACACTCAGTGCTAAAGAAATAACCGCGATTGATCAATTAAATAAAAACGATCGCCAAGCGTCACCCGACTTTTCTCCACAGTGGGATAACTAAAATGAACAGCTGCGATTTAGCGTGGCAGTTTGAAGAGGCAGGCTCACCCCTGCTTCTATCTTCAATTACGCCACCTTTAAACATAAACGAAAATGAAATTGTTGTTTTAAATAAAGCAATGGGTATAAACCCTGTTGATTGGAAATTTATAAAAGCCAATCCACTAGCTTGGCCGCCCGGTTTTACACCCGGTGTGGATGGCGCTGGAATTGTTATTCAAACAGGCGTTAGCGTACCTAGAGAGTTTATAGGCAGCTCGGTTTGCTATCACCAATCGCTGCTTTTACCCGGCAGTTTTGCAACATACACAGTCTTAAAATTTCAACGAGTGATGAGACTCCCCGAAAGCTTCTCTTTATCTAAGGCTGCAAGCTTACCGTGCCCTATGCTCACAGCAATACAGGCATTTAATAAAGTGCCAAGCATGCAAAATAAAAAGGTGTTGGTTTCTGGCTTTGGTGCAGTTACTAAAATCCTTATACAAATGCTTCATAAAAATGGCGTTAAAATCGATTTACTCAGCCCAAGCGCGAATAAAACGGAGGCCTTATCGCTTGGTGTAAATAAAGTACTGAGGGAGCAAAGCCAATGCCAGCAACAATACCGCGCCGTATTCGATGCTAAAGGTAAACAAAGTGCTACTAAATTTGCAAGCTATCTTAAAGCTAACGGCCACTTAGTCTGTATTCAAGATAGAATTGAGGAACCGCTGTTCCCTGCATTTACCAACTCAATCTCGTATCATGAAGTTGCTCTTGGCGCGTTGCACAACTATGGCGATGAGCAAGACTGGGCTGAACTCATAAAAGAGGGAGAGGCATTAATTAACCAGTTAGATAACCAAACCCTAATCACTGATACACCTAAAGTATTTCCATTTGAAAAACTTAATGAAGCACTTACTTTTAGTGAGCAATCAAAAGCTAAAACCGTAGTTACTGGCAGTGGAACTTAATACTAACACTACACAGAAAATCACCAGCCTCTCATGGGGCGGGTGATTTGGCTCTGTCATAAGCTGTGATATCAAATTGAACTGATGCACTCTAGCTGGACACCCTTATCTTAGAAAATTTTCATACTCTATGGGTAACTGATTCTTATAAGCAGAGCAACTTTTAATAAGCAATCATATTTCAAGCTGCCATAAAACCTTTAACAACTGCGTTAAGCGAACGTGTCCCATAACATGCTTGCTCAAATAGAATTGCGTCAACAGCTTATGATATTGCTTACTCATACTGAGAACCCTAACGAGATGAAATTAACCCATACATTTAGCACTGCCTTGTATCTTTATGCCATCCAAGTAGGTGAACCAATGTTTAATGGCATTAAATCAAGTGGCGTATTTTTATCATGGCGCTTACTCCAAAGTTCTGCGATACATCATTTATCACCCAAACCTATAAACTCCCTCGCCCATATGCCATAATCTAAATAATTCATTATTTTAGTAACTTGGCGCGCATTTAGGCGTTTTTAAGTTAACTACTCAGGGTTATCAGCATGGCATATCAAGAGCAAAATCAAGCAACAATCTATTGGCACGACTATGAGACCTGGGGGGCGAGCCCTCAAAAGGATAAGCCGAGCCAGTTTGCGGGTATTCGTACCGATCTTGATTTAAATATTATTGGCGAGCCGCTTATTGAATATTGTAAGCCGCAAGCGGATTACTTACCTCACCCTGAGGCGTGTTTAATTACGGGTATTACGCCACAAGTGGCGATGAAAAAAGGCTTGGTTGAAGCTGAGTTTATAGCAAAAATTCATGCCGAATTTAGCGTGCCAAACACTTGTGTTGCGGGTTACAACAGTATTCGGTTTGATGACGAAGTAAGCCGTTATAGCTTTTACCGTAACTTTTACGACCCGTACGAGCGCGAATACAAAAATAACAATAGCCGCTGGGATATTATTGATTTAGTACGCGCTTGTTACGCGCTGCGCCCTGAAGGCATTGAATGGCCGTTAAAAGAAGATGGCAGCCCAAGCTTTAAGCTAGAGCATTTAACGGTAGCCAATGGTATTGAACACGCCGCTGCGCACGATGCGCTAAGCGACGTAACCGCCACTATTGCACTGGCTAAACTAATAAAAGAAAAACAGCCAAAGCTGTATAACTTCTTTTTTGGTTTGCGTGGCAAAAAAGCGCTCGCTGAATTGGTTGATGTTTTTAACATGACGCCGCTGGTGCATACCACGTCGCGCATACCTGCAACACAAGGCTGTACAAGCTGGGTTGCACCAATGAGTTTTCATCCGGTTAATAAAAACGCGGTTATTTGTTTTGATTTAACCCAAAACCCGCAAGTACTCATTGATTTAAACGTAGAAGAGTTACGCAAACGTTTATACACCAAACGTGTAGATTTAGCCGAGGACGATTTACCTGTTGGCTTAAAACTAGTGCATTTAAACAAGTGCCCTATTTTAGCCCCAGCTAAAACATTATTGCCTGAAAACGCCGCCCGCCTTGGGATTGACCGCGAGCAGTGCTTAGCTAATTTAGCTATTTTAAAAGCCAATACCGACCTTCGCGATAAAGTAACCGAAGTGTTTAACGAGCAAGGCGATTACAGCGCAACCACTAACGTTGACTACTTACTTTACGATGGGTTTACAAGCCATGCCGATAAAGCTAAGTTTGCGATTATTCGTGATGCAAAACCCGATGAATTAGCTGGATTGAAGTTAGACTTTGAAGATAAAAAATTCAATACGTTATTGTTTAGGTACCGCGCCCGTAACTGGCCTGAAACGCTAAACCAGCAAGAGCTTGACCAATGGCGCCAGTATTGCCAAAACAAGTTAATGCATGGGGAAGATCAACCGTCGATTAACGCGCAAGATTTTATGATCACCCTTGAAAACCTAGCGCATGAACATGACGACAGCGAAAAAAATCTTACAATTTTAAAGGCGCTGTATAACTACGCACAAAGCATGTAATTTTGTTTGTATAACGCATTAAAAACGCGACACTTTAGCAATAAAGTGTCGCGTTTTTTGTTTATAAATATCTGTACCACTACACACAAAGCAAAACCTATTTCACAAAGAGAAGCGAATGAGGAGTAAATGAGCAAACATAAAACCAACAATAATCTTTTTTATCTATCACTGCCTCTAAAAGCACAGCGACTCATAACCTCTTTGTGAATAAATTACTTTACGGGCTTTGCCCGTCACGCAAGCAAGCTTGCCGTCCACATCGACATACACAACGTAAACGTTATTTTTTATGCAGTGCTTCAATGCGTGCTAGTAAGCTTGAGGTGTCGTATCTACCGCCGCCAAGTGCTTGTACGTCGGCGTAGTATTGATCGACCGTTGCGGTCATTGGTAAAGTAGCGCCGTTATTTTTAGCTTCATCGAGCGCAATGCCTAAATCTTTACGCATCCAATCTACGGCAAAACCAAACTCATATTCACCCGCCCACATTGTTTTGTGGCGGTTTTCCATTTGCCACGAACCGGCTGCACCTTTAGAAATGGTTTCTATAACTTTTTCACCATCAAGCCCAGCTTGCTTGGCAAAATGTAAGCCTTCGGCTAAACCTTGCACTGCGCCAGCAATACAAATTTGATTGACCATTTTACAAAGTTGTCCCGAGCCAACGCCGCCTAGTAATTGGCTAAAACGACTAAATGCCGCCATAACTGGCTGCACTTTAGCAAATACAGCTTCACTACCACCCGCCATAACTGTTAATACGCCGTTTTCGGCGCCAGCTTGCCCGCCCGATACAGGCGCATCTATAAAGTCGATATTTTGCAGAGCCGCTTTTGCAGCCACTTCGCGGGCTACTTCGGCAGAGGTTGTGGTGTGATCAACCAAAACAGTGTGCGGTAACATGCCCGCTAACACGCCATCGTCGCCATACACTACGGAGCGTAAATCATCATCGTTACCAACACACATAAATACGATGTCGGCATTGCTGGCAGCTTCGCGCGGGGTTGATGCAAAGCTTCCTGAATGTTCTGCAGTCCATGCTTTTGCTTTAGCTTGAGTGCGGTTATAAACGCATACGCTGTGCCCTGCTTTTGCTAAATGCCCCGCCATTGGGTAACCCATTACGCCTAAACCTATAAATGCGACTTTCATTGACATAAAAATGACCTATTAAACTGATAACTTAGAAACTAGACCTCGATTATGTCAATCGGTCGATAAAAAAGCGAATGAAAGTCTTTATAAAATTTCCTTAGCGGGAAAGGTAAGTAGGTAACCTATGGACAGTATTTATCAATTTAATGCACCACTTTACAACAGCGAAAATTTTTCTCTTAGCCAGTTACAGGGCAAAACCGTCCTTATTGTTAATACAGCGAGTAAGTGTAATTTTTCGGTGCAATTAAACGCACTCGAAAAGCTCTATCAGCAATACAAAGGCAATGGTTTTACTGTGCTTGCGTTTCCGTGTAACCAGTTTGGCCAAAATGAGCCGCTCGATAATTTAGCCATAAAAGACTTTTACCAAGATCAATTTAATATCTCGTTTGAGGTATTTGGCAAGGTAATGGTAAATGGGCCAGAAACACACCCGTTGTTTAATTATTTAAAATCGCATACGCGGGGTATTTCGCAAAATCGTGCTATTAAGTGGAATTTCACTAAGTTTTTAATTAATTCACAAGGGCAACTTGTTGCGCGTTATGCACCGCGAACTAAGCCCGAAACACTTATACAAGTAATAGAAAGCAACCTACTGCAAGCCGCAAAGTTAAACGCTGCTAAAGGTGGTAAAAAAGTATCGTCAAAAATACCTTTGTTTACCCCAAGTAAGGCTCCGCTTAAGGCTTAATTTAAATCAATAAAATGCGTTTTACTTAGGCGCTTACTTGTAAAGTAGTTTAATGTATTAAAGGTTAACTACCCTACAAATACTTAAGCGTCGAGGCTATTACCATGAACATTGCTTTTTTTAGTACTCAAAAGTACGAACTGCCTTTTTTTGAACAAAGTACACGCGATTACAGCGCTATAAAAATAACGTATTTTGAGCAAGCCCTGAGCGAACAAACGGCTATTTTAGCAAGCGGGTTTGATGCCATATGTGTTTTTGTTAACGATACTGTAAATACCGCCGTTATTGAGCAACTGGCAAGCCAAGGCACAAATACTATTTTGCTGCGTTGTGCAGGGTTTAATAACGTTGATTTACCTGCAGCAAAAGCACACAAAATTAAAGTATTACGCGTCCCTGCCTATAGCCCAGAAGCCGTAGCTGAGCATTGTATAGCCCTTATGCTAACACTTAGCCGCAAAACGCATAAAGCGTATAACCGTGTACGCGAAGACAACTTTGATTTAAACGGATTACTAGGTTTTAACTTGCACAACAAAACCGTGGGTATTGTAGGTTGCGGTAAAATTGGCCTTGCGCTGTGCAGCATTTTAAATGGCTTTGGCGCTAAAGTATTAGTGTGCGACCCATACGCGCAACCTGGCAATTATACAATTACCGATATAGACACCTTACTTAGCCAAAGCGATGTGATCTCTTTGCATTGCCCACTGAACGAGCAAACTCATCATTTAATAAATGATGAGGCATTTAGTAAAATGAAAACCGGCGTTATGCTCATTAACACTTCTCGCGGTGCATTGCTTGATAGTAACGCGTGTATTAGCGCGCTTAAAACTAAAAAGCTAGGTTACCTGGGGCTTGACGTTTACGAGCAAGAGTCGGAGCTATTTTTTAAAAACCACAGCGACGAAATAAATCAAGACGATATATTCTCGCGCTTAGTGAGCTTTAAAAACGCATTAATAACGGGGCATCAGGGATTTTTTACGCAAGAAGCACTTACCGAAATAGCAAACACAACCGTATTTAACGCGCTTGAAGTAAGTGAAGGTAGGCCTCTAACTAATGAGGTTTTATAAAGACCTAAGCTATACCTAGATAACAGGCACAAAAAAAGCGAATAAGGTGAGCCCTATTCGCTTTTTTTGTTTAAAAATTCACTTTAAATAGAGCTTAACCAAACGCAACATTTGCAAATACCAAGGTCATTAATATTGGGCAAACAAAACGAATATACTGAGCAAACCAGTAATGTACACCGGTTGTTGCTTGGTGTAATTTATTACCACGCTGCCACATCCACCCTACTGTAATAAAGTAAAACAAGCCCATAAGCGGCAATTGGTATTGAGTAAATAGCATAATAACTAAGCCAAATAACCAATCAAAATTTAATATAATTGCGCTTGCACACACAAGTACAACGGCGCTTACTGCCCATGTTGCTTTGCTGCGGCTAACGTTGTGATTTTCGACTAAAAACGCTACCGGAATTTCGGTGGTCGATATAGTTGACGTAACCGATGCGATAGACATTAATACAAAAAACAATAAACCAACTAATAAACCAATTTCGCCCATGGTGCTAAATAGCGCAGGTAAAATAGCAAAAATAAGCTGCCCTTCGCCAATCAGTTTACCACCACTAAATACTTCTACACCGTTGTGCTGCGCTACATAAATCGCGGGGATAATAAGTAAACCCGCTAAAAACGCGACACTGGTATCGAGTAAGGCAACACCTGCAGTGAGCTTTGGTAAATTAGCATCTGGCTGTAAGTACGATCCGTAGATCATCATACAACCCACACCTAACGAGAGCGAAAAGAACGCTTGCCCCATTGCGGCAATAATTAAGTTAGGATCGAGTATTTGGCTAAAATCAGGAATTAAATACGCGGCAAAACCTTCGCTTGCGCCATCGAGTGTTGCGATGTAGGCAATTAAACCAACAAGCAATACGAGTAGCAGTGGCATTAAACGGCGCGACCAGGTTTCGATTCCCGATTTAACACCTTTTAAAATAATACTGGCAGTTAAAATAAGCATAAGCGGCGTAAATACAAAATTACGAAGCACTGAGTCGCTATGTAAAAATTCGCTTGCGCCTGTGAAACCTAAAAAGGTTGTTATGGGTTCAATAGCGTATGAGAGCATCCACCCTGCTACTATTGAGTAAAAACTTAGCATAACAACCGCGCCCGCAAGACCAATATAACCTGCTGTTGCGCCTACTTTGCGGTTAGTGCTTTGCCATGCATCGCCCAATGCTTTTACCGGATTAGCTTGTGCTTTGTGGCCTAAATAAAGTTCGGTATACAGCGCAGGGAGCGCAAGTAAAAATATAACAATAAAGTAAACCAGTAAAAATGCACCGCCGCCATGGTTGGCCGCTTGCGTAGGAAAACCCCAAATATTACCTAAACCCACTGCTGCGCCAGCAGCGGCTAAAACAAAACCAAGTCGGCTTTGAAACCCATCACGCACTTGTGCCATACATCTACAAATCTGTTATTATTTTGATTATTGTGAATTAAACCATATTTCATGCCAGCTGAGTAATAAAATTGTACCCAGCCTTTATTAGGGGCGTTAACCGCTCACAATATCAGCGACTTCTTTTGCTTTAGGGCTTTTATGACTGAACACTATTTTAAAAACGCCTTGAGTATTACTTCAACTCAATTTGCAAATTTGCCTTTAGCTAGTAACAGTATTTTATTATTTAATGCTAAAACACTTGAGCTTAGTGACTTTAATTTGCCCGATTGCTTAAGCCTGTTTGAGTTAGCCATTATAAACCGCCGCAAAAGCCCGCAAGCTAAGCAAGAGTATTTAGCTACGCGGTTATTGTTAAAGCACCTTATTAAAATAACGCAGCCGCAACATGCGCTCGTAGCCCTTAATAAAATGAGTACAGAATTTGACGAGGCAAGCTCAAAGCTGCAAATACACGTAAGTGATGACGTTATTAATACCTGTATCTCGCACTCGCATGGTTTAGTTGGGGTTGCGCTTAACCTTGGTAAAAGTGAGTTTGGTTTTGATATTGAAAAAGTAAGCTTAAAGCGCCCATTTGAAAAGCTCGCTAAGCATTTTTATCATAATGATGAAATTACACTTATTACAATGCCCACTAATACCCAAGCCCAAGCGGATACGTTTTTTAGAATTTGGACATTAAAAGAGTCACTTGCTAAAGCCACCAGCCGCCCTATTGCAAAACTACTTAGCCCCAATGTGTTTGACGAATTACATAGTGCAAAGCTAAGTGCTAGCAGTAATAGCGTTACTGTAGCTGATAGCAGTGGCAGTAATGTTTGTTTTGATATAAGTGTGGTGCATAAAAAAAGCACCGACTGGCGATGCTTTTTATTAACTGATTTTGTTAAGTGGCTTTATTAGGTAACTTTAATAAATCGCTTTCCTGAATAAGCGCGATTTACGCAGCAAAATCGTTTTCTAATAAACGACTATGAATAGATTGTACTACGTTATCTGACTCAGTTTGCTCTACTAAAAAGCACAGGTTGTGCTTACTAGCACCGTGACAAATTAATCGAATGTTAAAGTCTTTTAGTACACTCATTAAGTTCATTTCGTGTTGGCGTAATTGAATCTCAGAGCCAATAAGTGCTACCAGTGTTAAATTGTTTTCTACCGACACATGGCAAAACTCTGCAAGCTTATCTAGGCATTCTTGGTCAAGCTCTGGACGCGAGGCGTTTTGCGCGTTATCAAGTGTTATAGCTACGCTAATTTCAGATGTAGTTACCAAATCTACCGATATATTGTATTCACTTAATAGTGTAAATACGCGTGCTAAAAAGCCACTAGCGAGTAGCATTTCTGGGCTTTTAAGCGTAAGCAATATTTGGTTTTTACGTTGCGTTACTGCGCGTATGCCTGGTTGCTGCGATTTTTCGCGCTCAATCCATGTACCGCCACGCTCTGGCTCGCGGCTAGAACCTACAAACACGTTAATGTGGCTGCGGCTTGCTGGTAAAATAGTCGCTGGGTGCAATACTTTTGCGCCAAAGGTCGCCATTTCGGCGGCTTCGTCAAAGCTTAAACGTGCAATAGGCGTCGCTTTTGCGCACAAACGCGGGTCGGTGCTAAAAATGCCCACTACGTCGGTCCAAATATGCACGCTTTTAGCGTTAATTGCTTCAGCTAAAAGTGCAGCGCTATAGTCAGAACCACCACGTCCAAGCGTTGTTGTTTGGCCGTATTCGTCACTGCCAATAAAGCCCTGAGTAACAATTACTTGCTCATCTAATAACGGGATTAAGAATTCTTTAGCAGCTTGCGCTGTGGCCGCAACATTAGGCGTTGCTTTACCAAATTGGCTGTCAGTTTTAAGCACCTTGCGTACATCAAAGCGATCGGCGTTTAAGCCATTTAAACGCAGCACCTGAGCAAACAAATACGACGATAAACGCTCACCAAAGCTAAGTAGCTCGTCGTGTTGCTGATCGGTAGTTAGTGACTCTTGAGCCAATGTTTGAAATGCTTTTAGGGTTTCGTTAAAGCCAACCGCTAAATCGGCATCAAGCGATAACTCATCTAAAATAGTTTGTTGAATAGTAAGCACGCCGTTTATGTGTTCTTGGCGCTCACTTGGGGTAATACTTGATTTACACAGTGCAACTAAATGGTTAGTTACGCCGGCACTAGCGCTCACGGCAACAATACGTACGCTTTTATCTGCAACAATAATTTCGCTACAGCGACTCATCGCTTCGAAGTTTGCAACACTGGTTCCGCCAAATTTGGCAACGATGTAATCTGATTTTGCGCTTAACTCTGTTTGTGGCACTGTTTGTGGCGCTGATTGGGTAGTCATTTAGTCTCCTTTCGCGGTATCCAAACCGCAATAAAACAAGAAGAACTTGGCAAAGGAATGCTTGAAGATAAGTCCACTGCCAGAAGCTCTCCACCTATATTGGTGACAGTTTTGAGGATTCAGCCCCATAAACCGAAAAACAATGACGACGTACCATTATTTTCCTCGGCGAGTACTTCCCTCCTTAATGATCATTGGCTTTCGTCGCCTAACATTAAGTACCTAAGTATCGCACCTCTTCTGAATGCTTTATTAACCAGTGGCTAATAAAACAAAACCCCGCTAAGTAGCGGGGTTTGAAAGTTATCGTTTAGACGTCTAGCTGTCAAGCGTTTTAATAATTAATAACACTTAAATTAGATAAAACTGCCCATGTAATACGAGCCAGCATAACCTACGGTGTAGCAAATTAATAAATGCAGAGATAAACGCAAGTAGCTCATAAATGTAAGCGCTTTAACTTTGCTCATGGCAATAATGCCCGCAGCCGACCCAATGATAAGCATTGAACCGCCCACGCCCGTGGCATACGTAAACGACAACCAATGTTGTTGGCTCATTACTATATCGGCTTTTAATAAAGCAGCAGTAAGCGGTACGTTATCGACCCCTGCTGATAATATGCCCATTAAGTAGTTTGCGTACTCAGGTGCCATTACCGTATATAGGTCGGTAAATTTACTCAACATACCAATTTCTTTAAGTGCGCCTACAAGTAAAAGTACACCTACGAAAAACAATAACGTGTCGTATTCTATATCGCGAACAAAATCGATTATGTCTTTGTTAATGTCTTTTTTGCGCATTAAAAATTGCGCTACTAAAAACATGACTGATAAGCCAAACAAAAAGGTGAGTAAAGGCGGTACGCTGTAAATTACACTCAGCGTAAGTGTGCTAATTACAGTAGATAAAAATATAACAGCAATGGTAATGTCGGTTTTTTCAATGCGGGTTTTACCTGCACCAGCAAATTCAACACGCCCTTTCATACCGATAGACAGTAGCGCGGCTAGTAACATAACGCTTGTAAGTGCTGGCGCTATAAGCAGTAATAAATGAGCTATGGTTACTTTGCCATCTAAAAATATCATTAGCGTGGTTACGTCACCTGTTATTAGCGATACCCCACCTGAGTTAACCCCAAACACAATAAGCGTGGCATATTTAATAAGCTTTTTAGGTTCAAGTTTTAACGACATAACAACCGCAAGCGATATAAGCGTGGCTGTTACGTTGTCTGAAATCGACGAAAACAAAAATGCAAAACCACCCACCAAAAACATGAGCTTTTTTTCGCTAATACTTTTTGGCATAACGCGATGGACAATATTTTCTATAAACCCCTTTGAGTTTAAATACGCTACAAAGGTCATTGCAGCCATTAAAAATAACCATAACGAGGCAATTTCTAAAATATTTTCATTTAGGAGGTGTTGAATTGTATCGGGGCTTTGCCCGTGTAGAGGGTATATAAAAAGAAGAATCCAGCAAAGCGTACCAAAAAACAGCGTGGTTTTAGCTTTATTGACATGGATTATATCTTCTATAACGATCAGTAAAAATGCAATCGCTATCAGGGTTAGAATAATCGAGGAAACCATGGTAGTTAAACAACCTTTGATATAGTTTTAAAGAACACACAAATAACATTCCATTTCATGTGCCTATTTTCGGCGCGAATTTTAGCACCGCCTCTATGCAAAAACTATTATTAAATGGTCTTAAAAACGAATACTATATACAGACAAGGTTAATTAAAAATACGTAATAATGAGTCTTCTAAAAGAACTCAATAATAAAATACTAGGATGTTGTAACCCCTTATGATCCCAGCTAAAAAGCTGCTAAACACCATAACCGAACATTGGGGTGTATTAGAGCTATTATTTAAACGTTTTAAAATGGCTGACTTTAGCCTAAAAGACGTACAAAACGCGATTAAGCAAAAGCAGCCTACGTGGTCAAACGAACGTATTTATAAAGAAACAAATCGTTTGTTAAACCAAGATATTTTAATTCCACTGGCTAAATCCTCACAGCTTGAAATAAATCGTGCCATTGCCGATTTTGCTACTTTTTTACTGCAAGAAGAACATTTAGGCTTAGCGCAAGAAATTAGCGTATTAGTCGACGACCTTGCACGTTTAGGAAATCGCCTAGATAACGCTGGCGAAATAGAAGACTTTGACGACTTACGCCGCTACAGCCGTATTATGGATGATCGGGTGCGTAAAATAATGAAGCTCTATACGCACAACGAAAACGCTATTTTAAATATTGTTGAACAAGCTAAATCTAATAATGCAGTGCAATCGCTGCAAAAGCGTTATAAAGCGGTAATAGAAGCCTTTGACGAATACATAGAGCCCATGCTTGAAATGATTGATATTCGTGGTGAATTTCATGCGTGTTTTACCCTCATTGAAGAGCAAATAAGTAAGCAAATACTGCACATTGAGCGCTCAGGTAAAGCGTACAACGACAAACGTATGCTTGAGCAATTACGTACCCGTATACTCGAAATGCATTTAGTGGGTCGAGAAAGCTTACGTAAAAGTGCCGATATGCTTATGCCGCTGCGCGAAGAGTTACGCCGTAATAACTTAATTACTCGCCAAGCAGCTAAAGTACTCGGGCTTGTGCGTAAAAATGGCGTAGACAACATGCTAAGTGCGGTGCAGCCACATTTTGTGAGCGACGCGCAGCGATATTCACTTGGTCAGCAACGCCATATTGTGGCTTACATGGCAAGCTTGGTTGAATTTGAACACGAAGAATACCAATTGCCCGATCAACAAGACGTGCCTGCATTTGTTACGCCTAATATTCCTGACTACAACGATGTTAAAACCAGTTTTGCTAAGCGCTTTAATAAAAAACGCAAAAAGCCACAGCCCTTGCTGCAATTTTTAGACGAAAGCTACCCAGATCTCGATGCCGACGAAATGCTATTTTTGTATCAAAAATTAGTTAGCGACAGCGATATTAAAATAATTCAAAGTGATGAAAAAGCCCGCGTAAAAATTGCTGGTCAGCACTTTTCTTTATATCCATTTAATTCAGAGCCTCAGCCAGATCCAAAGGCAGGTAAATAAACCATGACACACATAAACTTAGACGAGCTAACCCATCTACAAGCCATAAATAAAAAATTAGTAGCGGGTTATCACATTTGCGAGCAAGACAACGTAATGTGGCAAGAGCTTGATCAACACATAGAAGACTACACCGCCCTATTTACCGCCCTAGGTAACGAGTTAAAACGCGACAGCCGTGGCTTTTATTATTTTGGTAGCGACGAGAGCACGCCAAATATGGGCAAAATATCTCGCGCTATCGCGCTTACCATTTACATTTTAATTGAGCACTACGCCAATACGGGTAAAGACCCAATGCGCGCATTGTTTGACGACGTAAACGATTTAGAGCTTATGCAAACGCTGGTGCAAATTAACAAACATCTGTTTGATCAGCTTGAGATATTTTCGGGATCGGACCTGCGCAAAGACGTATACCTGCGCATGGTGCGCTTAGGTTTAGCCCGTGAAGTAGAAGGCGGTTTTATGCTACAAGCGCCAATTCACCGCTACATAGATGCATTGATGGAAGTAAACGAAGAAACCTACGTTACAGAGGACGAGGAATGAAAAATCTATACGGACTAAGTAAACTCGCCCTACTTAACACCGCAGGCTATGCAAAATGTGTGATCCCACTTGATAAAAGCAGCTCTATTTGCGCGCCCAATAACACAGGTAAAAGCTCGGTTATTAACGCCTTGCAGTTTCCGCTTATTAACGATTTACGCTTAACAGAATGGGACGGACACGATTTAGATGAAACCCGTAAGTTTTATTTTTCATCCGATCAGTCGTACATTTTACTCGAAGCTAACTTGCCTCATGGCTCGGTAGTAATTGGTGTTGCAGGACTTGGTAAAATTGCCGGTTATGCGCATCAGTACTTTTGTTATCAAGGAAAGCTTGATTTAGAGCAGTACACGCAAGGTAAAACCATTATTAAATTTACCAAGCTGTTCAACCATTTAAAATCACTTAACTACAATCCTATTGAGTTAAAAGCACAAGAGCTAAACGCGCTATTGACTGGTGGCGCAACGCCTTTTGATGGCGACATAAACTTAAAAATGATCCCGCTTAATAATGTGCAAGACTCCTCTATTTATAAAGAAATATTTAGACGTATTCTTAACTTACATAAATTAGGCGCAAGCGACGTAAAACGCTTTATGCTACGCGTGTTTGAACGCCATATGTCAAACTCTAAGGTCGACTTTTATGAAGTATGGCGTCGCTCGTTTGATAAAGTAAACCGCTCAAAACGCGAATTAAAAGCCCTTGAGTCAATGCAAGAGCCTATAGCCGCGCTTGAATCAATGCTCGAAAACCAAACCGTGCTTAAAGGTAAATTAGCGGCGTACGCACCTAAAATTGACCAAGCACTGATTGATTTTGATACCTATCAAGAGTCGCAACTCACTGAGCTTGTAATCGCGCTTGAAGATATAGAGCACGAAAAACACGAGTTTGAGCAAAAGCAAAGCCTATACGTACAGCAATCGCGCGATATAGAGCGCAGACAAACTCAAATTGAGCAGTGGTTTTTAGATTACGATGCGCTTAAAAGCGAATTTGAACTAGTAAATAAAGCCACGCTTAAAACCAGCCTGACTCAGTTAAAGCAAGATTACGAGTCGCTTTCGCACTCTATAACCAGCGCACAAGGGCAAAGCCTACATACGCTTGACTACCGCATTAGCGAAACACAAAAACAAATTAAGAGTTTAAAGCTGCAACTTAAAAACCTTGAGTTTAATTTGTTTACCCGCATGCGCGAAGACCTCTCGTTAAAAGAAGTAGAAGAAATATCGCGCATTTTAAACCCAGATATTCTCTCGTTTGCGACCACCACCAATGGCGATATAACCATTGATGACGAAGAAGCATTTGGTGAGTTTTTATCGCTACTTAGCGAAAACGTTAAAGGCGGCGTACTAACGCTACCAGGAGCGAGTATTAAGCTTAAAAAGCTATCCCCTGTGCAAATGCAAAGTGGCGAAAATAAAGAGCAATTAACCGCTCAGCTCAGTGCACTTGAGCATTCACTTAAAGAGTTTAAGCAACAGCGCGATGTTGCTGCAAACGTTGCCGACAAACAAAAAGAAAAAGACGAATTATACGATGAGCTAATGAGCCTCGAGGGCGCCCTAAAACGCTTAGAGCAGTTTGAGGTAATGCAGCAGTCGATTGAAGCGCAAGCCATGCTAAAAGAGCAGTTATTAGCTGAGCGCGAACAAGTTGACGACTACCTGCAAGACATCCAAAAAAATAGTGGCTCAATTGCCGATCGCCGCTCGTTAATTAAGTCAAAACAAGAGCAAATTAATCGTCAAACTGAGCGTCTGCGCCAAGTTAAGAGCGAGCGAATTGATCACACGCTTGATTTATACAGCTGTAAAGTAACCCCGTATATGATTGATATTACAGTCGACTTTGATAACTTAAGCGACCTTGTTCATCATTTTAATAAAGACTGCCAAGAGCTTCGTAATTTTGACATAAACGTACGCAACACCTATTTACATGTATATAACGCGGGTATTACTAAATTCGACAATGAAAACGACGAGTTTACTAAATATCAAAAGCTAATAAGCGCCTTTCATAATATTGATAACGAACGCGATGCCGTTGAGCGCCAAGCGCGTGTTGCGCTTACCGAGGTTGCCGCAACGATTAAAGGCTTGCGAGAAGATTTAGACCGACTTCGCCGCGAAATGAATAGCTTTAATAAAGGCATAAGCCAGCACCGTATTTCAAACTTGCAAGCGTTTAAAATTAACGTAATACCGCGCAAAATGCTGGTTGATAGTATCGATACCATTATCAGCACGTCGCATCAGTTTGAACAAGGCGACACACTTGATTTACTTAGCCAAGAACCGTACAGCGAAAGCGCGGTAAACGAAGCGAAAGATCACTTAATTAAACTCGCCTCAGATAAAGCGGGCTTAACACTTACCGATTTATTTGATATTCGCTTTGAAGTGGTTAACCGCGCAGGTGAAACAGAGCACTTTGAAAAAATAGATTCGGCGGGGTCAAACGGCACACGTATTACGATTAAGTTATTGTGTGGCATGTTGTTTATTCGCTACTTATTAAGTGACCAAGAACAAAATCTATACCGTATACCTATTTATATAGATGAAGCGGCTGATATCGATCCACAAAATCAAAAAGCAATTATAGAAACCGCACTAAGCTTTGGTTTTGTGCCTATATTTGCCTCAGTTAAGCCACAAATAAGTTGTGACTACATTGTGCCGATTCGCTCGGTAAAAGACGGTGCACAAAACTGGGTAGATGAAAAAGATTGGATAGAAGTTGAACATTAAACATTTAATGACGACTAATTAACAGAGGTTAATTAGTCGTTCAGCCCTAACAATTAGACTAATATTTAGGACGTTTAAATAATACACATTTAAACTATGTGTGTTATTTTAAATTAATGCATTTTATTGGAGCAAACGTAATGAAAAATATACTTATTGTTGCAGCGCTAGCACTACTTACAGCCTGTACACAAACCCCAGATTGGGATTACGATAAATCAGCTAACTTTAGTAATTTTAAAACATTTGCTTGGGTAGAAAACGCCAGCCTAACTAAAGACACAAATAACTATCAAATAAATGGCCTAATGGAAAAGCGTGTTCGCACTGCCGTAAACGCAGAGCTGAGCCAAACATTAGGTATGAGCTTAGTTGATGCAGCACAAGCTGATGTGCTTGTTAATTATCATGCATCGGTAGACAAAGAGCTTGAAGTAGATACATTTAATGTAAACTACCGCCCGCATTGGGGTTATTGGGGTACTGGTTTTCAACGTGATACAACCGCGCGTGAATACGAAGTGGGTACGTTGATTATTGATATTGTAGATCGTGAATCTAACCAGCTTGTATGGCGCGGTGCGAAAGAAGGTCGATTAAAGAAAAATCAATCGCCAGAACAACGTGAAGCATCAATTAATAAAACAGTCAGCGAAATTTTAAGTAACTTCCCGCCGCAAAAGCAGCTGTAAGTTAAAATTAGTTTTTAAAAAGCTCACAGCATGTGAGCTTTTTTGTGGGTGTGTATTTTTGGAACTTTTAAAATAAAGTAATTACGAGCTACGCCCGTCACGCCAGCAAGCTGCACGTCTACAAAAACACCGCGTCAAACTTTACCCGTAGGCGCTAGCTTGCTTGCGCGAGAAGCGGTAGCTTCTAATTACTTGCCCTTATGTACTTATTTTCACTCTAAATTACGAGCTACGCTCGTCACGTCAGCAAGCTGCACGTCTACAAAAAACACCGCGTCAAACTTTACCCATAGGCGCTAGCTTGCTTGCGCGAGAAGCGGTAGCTTCTAATTACTTATTTTTATAGCGCCATATTTAATCCTAAATTACGAGCTACGCTCGTCACTTCAGCAAGCTGATCGTCTACAAAAACACTATATTAAACTTTACCTGTAGGCGCTAAGCTTGCTTGCGCGAGAAGCGATAGCTTCTAATTACTTTGATAGCGCTATATTTAATCCTAAATTACGAGCTGCGCTCGTCACGTCAGCAAGCTGCACGTCTACAAAAAACACCGCGTTAAATTTACGATTTATACTTATGCAGTAACTCAAGCGGTATATGGCAATAGTCATCAGGATGATTAGTTAAGCGGTCTTGATGCTCAGGATCGCTTGGCACGTAGTTAGTTAGCAGCTCTAATCCTACCACAATTTTATCAGCATCACTTCGCTGGCTTATATAATTGCTAGCAACCTCTAAATGATCTTGGCTTTTGCTATAGATGGCAGTGCGATATTTGGGGCCTACGTCATCCCCTTGTTTATTAATGCTGTATGGGTCAATAATTTCAAAAAAGTAGTCATACAGCTTATTTAGGCTAACGACTTTTGGGTCAAAAATTACCTTTACGCATTCGGCATAACCATCGTATTCGCCGTTAGTGGTTTTGCTTGTACCATTAGCGCGCCCTGCTTCAGTACTTATTACGCCTGGTAAGTGCTTTAA
This sequence comes from Pseudoalteromonas sp. EB27, assembly GCF_001974875.1. Classification (GTDB taxonomy): domain Bacteria; phylum Pseudomonadota; class Gammaproteobacteria; order Enterobacterales; family Alteromonadaceae; genus Pseudoalteromonas. The sequence goes on along the minus strand of NZ_MTQD01000003.1, from coordinate 259,427 downwards.
AAATTCTTGTACGCCCCACAGGCAGCCACCAGCAAAGTAAATAGTATTTTGTTGTGTCGTATCCATTATAAATGTTACTCAATAAATAAAGTGTAAATGGTTATCAAATGCAGTTATTAACAAATTAATGTACAATCGCGCACAAAATGACTGCAGTTACATTTAGTTATTTTATCATGCTCAAATATAAGCTTTGAAATTAATTGTAACCGCAGCTACAAATAAAAAATGATGAGAAACACATGAATCGCACACCACACATTATAATACCTGCAATATTATGCAGTGTTACTGCATTTGCTAATGCTAATACGCTATCTGATGAGTCGGCAATCGAAAAAATAACAGTTGAGGCATCGCCCACTGCAAACACATTACCTGTAGGTACATTTGACTCTCCAGTATCTAATTTAGAGTATGACCCACGTGTTGATTTACAATCACGTAATATGGCTGAAGCGCAAGCCGATGTAACTATACGCGGTGGTATTTTTGAAAACACCGGCTTTAGGATTGGTAGTGCTACTTTACTTGACCCACAGTCTGGGCATTATTTTGCTGAAATTCCTATTGCACCGCAAATGCTTACCGGCCCTTATATTTTAACAGGCGCAGACAACGCGCTTAATGGGGCTAATAGCTCTGTAGGCACTGTATCGTTTGGCTGGAAACCAATTAGCACGGGCGGCAGTGTATCGGTAGGTACTGGCACAAACGATTTTAACTTACAAAGCTTACATGCAGGTGTAAGTATGCCCCTTGAAGGCGCAAAGGATTGGAAGCTTGGTTTTGAAGGCGAGATTTCTCACTCACAAAGCGATGGCACTATTGATAACGGCGATCACGACTTTACGCGTGCATCGGGTCGCGTTCAATTAGCTAGCGCTGATTCTCAAACAGATTTATTTTTTGGCTCACAAGATAAGTTTTTTGGTTGGCCAAATTTGTACACTCCATTTGGCGTTAACGAAACAGAAGAGCTAGAAACTCGCTTATTAATGCTAAACCATAAGCAAAATTATGCACAGGATAGTAATTTTGAAGTGTCGGCTTATTACCGCACACACGACGATCATTATATTTACTCTCGCGAAAATCCAAGCGCTTTTGAAGCGTTTCACAAAAGTGAAGTTAAGTCGTTAGCGCTATCGGGGCATCATGCTCAAAGCGATGTATTTGCTGTAAATTATTCAGCACAGTTTATTGACGACTCAATTGAATCGACCACGCTTGAAAACAACTTTACCTCTCGTAAGTATTATAAATTAAGCGTATTGCCTGAATACAAAATGGCGCTTGAGGGTAACAAACAACTTACATTTCGTTTAGGTGCTGCGTTTGACGATACAAATAGAGACGACTCTGAACTGTCACTTATTGGTGATATAACGCTTAATACACATAACAGTAAAGGTTTTGAGCGCACGTTTTATTTATCGTACGCAGAGGCAAGCCAAGTAGCAGGCTATACCGCCATTGGCGGAAGTGATTCAGGCGGGTTATTTAGAAGTAATTACACCCTTGAGCGCGAAACGACTAAAAGCCTAGAGCTAGGTTTATTAGTTGATGAGCAAACTTGGCAACTTAATTCGGCTATTTTTTATCGCAAAGATGACAACTTAACCGATTGGACGTTTAATTTTGATTCAAGCTCAGCGCGCTTTGCAAACCCTGTAGATATAAATACGACGGGCATTGAGTTCTTAGCAACTAAACACTTTGAAACAACCGAAATTGTAGCGAGTTACACCTACCTTCATAAATTAGAAAATTACGGTGCGGCAGATATTGACGCTAGTTTTTACGCATTAAACTTTCCTGATCACCGCCTAACACTCGGCGCAGTTTGGAATCCTACTGATATTTTGCAGTTTAGAATAGATAACGAGTGGCGCAAACAGCACGAAAATGCGCTGCGCGGTAGTGACGACGATGCTTTATTTACGCATTTAACGTTAAAAATTACGCCGCCAATGCTAAAAAACTTATTTATTACTTTAGCAGCAGATAACCTCTGGGGTGAATCGTTTGAAGAGATACCAGGTACACCAGGGCGAGGTGAGCAATATACGTTAAGCGCAACGTATAGTTGGTAACCATTAACGTAAGCAAGCTTCACGTCTACAAAACAACCACAAACCTACACTTTGGTGGTAGACGAAGAGCTTGCTCACGTGAAAAGCGCAGCTTTTAGTTACTTAAAATAATTCTCAGTAATAGATAAATGTAAATAGATGTGTATTAAAAACGAAAATTAAGTTAGCTCTTCAAGCTCTGTAATAAGCGCTAGAGCTTGTGCATTTGTTGACCCGCACACATCAAGCGTAGCGCTAAAATCACTACATACTTTAGGTCGGCTTGAATCACCAAATAACTTACATAAATTACGTTCGTCCAGTTGAATACAGCGCTCTCCGGCCTTTTTACCATTTGGCATACCTGGAATAGGCGAACTAATACTTGGCGCAATACAACATGCACCGCAGCCTAGCCTGCAACTCATCGATTCGGTTTTCATAATATCCTCTGAATAAAACACACTTACTTTAATTCCTTTTTAGGAACGTAATTAGCCGCATGTTGAGTTGTAATGTACATATGTAATGCTTTGTTACATCTTAAAACGCCTTGTAAACACTTTATTGCGTATTATTGCTCTGTCACCATCAATTATGAAGGAATGCCTTGTGGCTACTAAAAAACAAATAATACTCCCAATTGCTGTTTTAGCAGGCGGCATTGCGTTAGCTTTCGCCTTTACGGCAATGAAAAAACCACCGGAAGAAAAGCCAGAGCAAGATTTACGCCCTTTAGTTGCAACACAAAGCATACTTTTAGATTCTATAACGCTTGATGTTAAATCGTACGGCATTGTTAAACCAAAGGACCGTACCGAGCTGATAGCACAAGTTAGTGGGCAAGTTATTTCGGTATCAGATCAATTTGTTGAAGGCGCGTTTGTAAAGCAAGGCGATATTTTAGCACGAATTGATGCAAATGATTACGAGGCAGACTTTATTGAAGCGCAAGCAGGTTTAGCACAAGCAAGCTCAGCACTTGAAATAGAACGCGCACAAGCACACGTAGCAAAAGCTGAATGGGAGCGTATTAAATCGGACTCAAGCGAAGCTATTGCCTCAGAACTTTATTTACGTAAACCACAACTGGCCGAAAAATTAGCGCGTTACCGCTCTGCTCAAGCAAGTGTTAAACGTGCTAGCCGCAATCTTGAACGTACTTATATTAAAGCCCCTTATGATGCCATTATTAATGAGCGCACAATTAGCTTAGGCTCCGTGGTAAACCCAGGTAATAGTTTTGGTGCATTAAGTGCAACCTCAGTTGCAGAGGTACGTTTACCAGTTGCCGACCAAGAACTGCAATATTTAAAAAACGGCGGCGTAGGCTCAAATGTTACATTTAACGCAGAATACGCGGGTAAGCAAACAATGTGGCAAGCTAAAGTAATTCGCACCGAAGGTGTGGTTGATCAAACAAGCCGTATGAGCTATTTAGTTGCACAACTTGCAACTCCATACGGCGATAAAACACGCCCTCTTCGTTTTGGTTCATATATTAACGCTACCATTGAAGGTCGCCCGCTTGATAACGCAATTATTGTTGCGCACCATTTGGTTAAAGATAATAAAATTGTGATTTTAAACGACGATTTAACATTATCATTTAAAACTCTCAATATTATACGCGAACAAAACGGCATGATTATAGCCAGCCAAGGGTTAAAAAATGGCGAGCAAATTGTTACCTCAGCGCTTGAGTATCCAACTGAAGGTATGGCAGTAAAAGTTGAAGATATTGCGCCTGATAAAACTGATGTAACTCAACTTGCGCTGAAAGAGGAATAATCATGAACACTCGTGAAACAGGGTTAATAGCATGGTTTGCCCGAAATCCCGTTGCTGCCAACCTACTAATGATATTTATATTAGTAGGCGGTATTTTAATGGCGATGACTATTCGCAAACAAATGTTCCCACAGTTTGAAAGTAACTGGATAAGCGTACAAGCGGTTTACCCAGGGGCTGCCCCGCAAGAAGTTGAAGAAGGCATAACCATAAAAGTTGAAGAAAACCTCGAAGGTATTGAAGGCATTAAACGCCTAATTACGTACTCTAACCGTGGTTTTTCACAAGCGTGGATTGAAATAGAAGAGCAATACAATCCACAAGAAGTACTTGATGAAATTAAAGTACAAGTTGATTCAATAAACACCTTTCCTGCGGGGATGGAGCGCCCTGTTGTTCGCCGCGATAAATTTGAGCAAGAAGTAATGATACTTGCTCTTTATGGCGACATGAGTAACTACCAGTTAAAAGAGCTTGGCAACGATATAAAAGACGAGCTGCAAGCACTGCCTCACGTTAACCTTGTTAATTTTAACGGCGGTTTAGAGTACGAAATTGGTATAGAAGTCAGCCCTGATAAACTGCGTGAATATGGCTTAACATTTAGAGATATTGCAGGCGCTGTACAAAGTTTTTCGGCCAATATGTCGGCGGGGCAAATACGCTCTGAAAACGGTTATATTTCAATGCGTGTTGAAAAACAAGCCTACCGTGGTTTTGAGTTTGAAAAACTCCCCCTTATTACCCTTGCTGATGGCGCACAAATTTACTTAGGCGATGTAGCAACCATTAACGATGGCTTTGAAGAAGGCTTACAGTATTCAAAATATAATGGTAAAAATTCACTCTCGTTTGAAGTTAACGCATCAAAAGATCAAGATATTACCGATGTAGCAAAAGTTCTTAAAAGCTACATGGCAGCCAAAGAGCCGCTTTTACCAGCAGGTGTCAAGCTCTCCCCTATTGTTGATTTAACTTACTACCTTGAAGGTCGACTTGATATGATGGTCGATAACATGATTTGGGGTGGCTTGTTAGTAATGATAGTGCTGGCACTATTTTTACCGCTACGCTTGGCATTTTGGGTAATGATGGGTTTACCGGTGTCTTTTCTGGGCGCCTTTTTGTTTATGCCCATTGGCTTTTTAGACGTAACAATTAATTTAGCCTCTCTTTTTGCCTTTATACTTGTGCTCGGGATTGTAGTGGATGACGCCATAGTTGTGGGCGAATCAGCCAGCGCCGAAATTGAAAAATACGGCCATACACTTGATAACGTTGTACGCGGTGTAAAACGTGTTGCGATGCCAGCAACCTTTGGTGTACTAACTACCATTGCTGCATTTTTACCACAAACACTCGCAACCGGGCCTGGCGCTGCTTTTTCTAAGGCAATTGGTGGCGTTATTATTTTATGTTTGATTTTTTCACTCATTGAATCAAAACTTATTTTACCTGCGCATATTGCAGCAATGAACCCGCGTAAACCAAACCCTAAAAACCTACTACATCGCTTACGTATGGTGATTGATAGTGGTTTAAAAGGCTTTGTGAATAACTACTACCTTCCTTTTGTTGGCCGCTGTATTCACTATCGCTATACCGTAATTGTTGGCTTTATGTGTTTGCTTATTGTAAGCGCAGGTATGTTTGCAGGTGGTTTAGTTAAGTTTGTACCAAACCCTAAAATACCGCACGACTTTCCGCGTATTGATATAGAAATGAACCTTGCTTCATCTGAGCAAGCAACGCTTGAAACCGCACGTAAAATTGAAAGCGTGTTGTTAAAGGTCGATCAGCAACTACAAGAGCAATACGGTAAACCGATGATCCGCGATTTATCGGTAAGCCTGCGTGGACGAACTGAAGCAAATATTATGGCTATTTTGGTAGAGCCTGACTTACGCCCTATCGACACCTTTGCCCTAAGTGCATTATGGCGTGAGCAAATGCCCGCTTTACCAGGCATTAAAACCATGACCATTCAAGACAGTATAATGAATGGCGGTCGAGATGATGGCGACGTTAGCTTTAAACTTGAAGGCAAAAATGCTGACGAGCTAAAAGAAGTGGCTGGTAAATTAAAAGCCAAATTACAAACAATGGAAGGCGTTGGCGACGTAAACGATTCAATGCAAAGCGCTACCGACGAAGTACAACTTGATTTAAAACCACTGGCTTATAGCATGGGATTAACGCTTGCTGATGTCGCATCGCAAGTAAGCTTTAGTTACTACGGCTTAGAAGCGCAGCGAATATTGCGTGAAGGCGAAGAAATTAAAGTCATGATCCGCTATCCAGAAGACGAACGTAACTCAATAAGTGACATAGCAAGTGTGCGTATTATTACGCCTACAGGCGCTGAAGTACCGCTAAGTGAAGTAGCCGAAGTTAAGCTGGTTGACGGTGTAAACCGTATTCGCCGCGAAAACTCTAAACGTACTGTAAACGTATGGGCTGCGGTAAATACCGACCAAGCCGAACCATTTGCGATTGCAGAAGAAATTCGTGATGAATACTTACCAACATTACTTAAAAGCTACCCTGGCGTTACAAGTGATGTAGCTGGGCGCATTCAAGAAGAGATGGATAGCGCTTCAGAGCAGCTTCGTGATTTTGGTATATCAATGATGATTATATTTGCCTTGTTAGCCATTCCGCTTCGATCATACTCGCAGCCACTTATTATAATGTCGGTTATTCCGTTTGGTGTAGTTGGCGCGATGTTTGGGCATATGATTTTAGGCATGACCATGAGTAGCTTATCGATGTTTGGCATAATTGCTGTAGCGGGTGTGGTCGTAAATGATTCCCTCGTAATGGTTGATTTTGTAAACAAAGCACGCGCTGAAGGTGTTTCGATTAAGGATGCTGTAATGCAAGCCGGTGCTCGTCGCTTTAGAGCGATATTACTTACCTCAATCACTACCTTTATTGGTGTAATGCCAATTATTTTTGAAACGAGTTTACAAGCTAAAATTGTTATCCCAATGGCTGTATCACTTGCTTTTGGTGTGTTATTTGCCACAGTAATTACACTGATACTTATACCGTGCCAGTATGTTGCACTAGAAGATGCTAAACGATTAGTACGTAAAATGCGTGGCAAGCCACCACTAGTAGATGCCCAACCAGCGCCTACTCACAGCTAAATTAAGTAACATCCCAACCAAAAAAGCTCGGCATATTATGTCGAGCTTTTTATTTTAAGCTTAAAAATAATACTCAACTATTTGCCAAGTCTTTACCTTACTGATAATTTAACTCTATAAATATAACCCTCAAAAGGAATAATAATGGGTACACTTCAACTTATTTTATTTATTGTATTTGCTGTACTAACCACAATTGGCTACAAAAAGAATAACCGCAACTTAATGCTATTAGGCGCCGTTGCAATATCGTTTGCGTTTGTAGGTTTAGAGTTTTTGCTGGGTATTGACCAAGGCCTATCAGGCATTAATTAATCAAAAAATTTTAGCTTGAAAATTAAAGGGACTTTAATGCGCTTATACATACTGATTATTTCTTTAGTTATTTTTTTAAGCGGGTGCCAGAGCTATATTGCTTATCAAATAACTAAGCCTCCGGAGAAATTTGGCTCTACAATATATCAAAACTCTATTTTTGCGTCTGGAACACAAATCCAATACTGTGATAGTGAAGATAATTGCCTCGATTTTAGGTTTATTTCACCTAAGGATATCGAAAGCTACCTACTAGATGGCAATACACTTTCGTTAAGTTTCATTGTTGGAGGAAGCACTGAAGATGATGTTTTTGAATACCAATTTACTTCAGATAATTTACCAAGTAATTCAAGTAGCGGACTTTTAATTATCTTTCCAGGATATGGCGTAGACAGTTTGATTTACACCATGCAAGCAAGATGGCTTAGTCATATTACGGGAAAAAATGTGATAGTGATGCCCGCTAGTAATCAATACGATAAGTTTAGATTTGGTTTAAACTCTCTTGATGTGTTAATCAATTATGTAAATAAAGAAAACTACACTGATATCTCCTTAATTAGTTACTCAATGGGCGCAATTGCGGGAGTTGAGTTGGCATCTAAGCTGAACATTAGTAAGCATATACTTTATGCCCCAATGATTAATTTTGAGGCCGCACTAAACACAATTGCTAACTTATCACACCCTATTTATAGCAAACTATTAGGCGATGATTATATAAATGAAGTTGCCGTTAAGATAATTGAAAAAAGTGAAGTACCTCTTACTAAACTCGCTATATTAAGTAATCTAAATAAGACCCCTCATGCTAGGCAAACTTACATCTTTTCAAGTAATGCAGACAAAGTGAGTCCATATAATGGGTTGCTTACTCTTAATAATCCAAAAGTGAGTATTTATGAGGTAAAAGATTTAAATCACATCAAAATGGTTTCTTTAATATCCAAACAACAAAGGAATGTGCTCCTTTCCTTGCTTGACGGATAGCTTTGGCAACAGTCCTAATAATTGAGAGAAAATATTGCTCGTTTTTTATTCCTAATACGTTATGGTATTTAAATAACAGATAACATAATAAAATTAAGGAACAGCCATGAATAAATCTCCCTCTGATCACATTCCTCAAGAAGCCTTTGATTGGTATGACGAATACGCCCACGGTTTAATGGACCGTCGTACTTTTATGAAAAAACTCGGGGGGCTTGCTGCACTTGGTTTTTCAATGGCTGTACTTACATCAGCATTATTACCTAATTACGCGCTGGCTGAACAAGTGTCGTTTAACGATGACGATATAACGGCAACGTACGAAGAATTCGATTCGCCAAACGGGCACGGTAAAGGCAAGGGTTACTTAGCAACCCCTAAAAACATAGAAGGTAAACTTCCTGTTGTACTTGTGGTACACGAAAACCGTGGATTAAACCCATACGTAAAGGATGTAGCAAGACGCTTAGCTAAGGTAGGTTTTATTGCATTTGCACCCGATGCGCTCTTTCCACTGGGTGGCTACCCTGGTAACGATGATGAAGGACGCGCTATGCAAAAAACCATGGATCGCGCTAAAATTCAAAACGATTTTGTAGCCGCAGCACACTTTTTAAAATCGCATGCTAACAGTAACGGTAAACTCGGCGCTGTGGGCTTTTGTTTTGGTGGCTACATTGTTAATTATTTAGCAGCTGTAGATAGTAATTTAATCAGCGCAGGAGTGCCTTTTTACGGCACTCCTGCCAGTGAAAGTTTACGTAAAAACATTAAAGCTCCATTAATGATTCAATTAGGCGAGCTAGATAAACGTGTAAACGCGTCGTGGCCACAGTACGAACAAGATTTAAAAGCTAATAACGTTGAATACACTATGCATATGTATAAAGGGGCAAATCATGGGTTTCATAACGACTCTACAGGTCGTTATGATAAAGACAATGCCGAGCTTGCATGGCAACGTACCGTTGAGTTTTTTAATAAAAAGCTAAGTTAAACTAAGTTAGCGATTAAAAAATAATGCCACCAGCTCTAAGCTGGTGGCATTATTAAAAATACTTGGTTTTTTATCAACTTTAAACTTTTTTACTACGCATAACTAATAACGACAACAAAACGAGTAAATAAATACTCAAAGAGCCTCCGCTGATAGAGCCATCTTTATTTTCGACTTTTACGATTTTCTCTTCTTTAACACGTGTTTTAAACCTTGCTAGTTCTGCATCTAAATTAGTACTCATATCGCTAACCGCTAGATTAAAACCTTCAGCCGACTTTTCAGATAACGTTTCATCAATACCTATTGCTGTTGTTCTTTTTTCAAGCTTACTTATACCAGGTGCTCTAAATAGCATTTTTCTACTTTTAATATCAAAACCAGCTGTATCCACAAAGGTTTGGATTGTATTTTCATTACCTGGAATAACGTACATACCCACTATTGTCCAATAAAGTAAGGCTGCATTATTTTCATAAGATTGCGTAATTTGATCATATGAAACCAGTGCCATTACATCTACATCGTAAAGTCGCCCTACTTGCTCGAGTGTTGCAAAACCTTCACCACCCTTTAAATAGGTGCTTGGTATAACTTCAATGCGGTCAATGTAATCATATTGAAGAAATGACTTTTTTACTTTTTCGAGTAATTCGACTTGGTTTTGGGTCTCTAGCCCGTCTGGCTGCCAGTTTTTAGACGGTACAAATGCAATTCCGACGGTAACAGGGAGTTTTAAAACAGGTATTTCAGGTTTATAGGTAGCACGGCTTTGTTGATCAGGATATAAAAAATCCATTAAGCTACTAGATTGTGTATTTTTACCTGTATTGTTACTCATAAACGAGCTACAAGAAGCAAGTAAGGCCGCCATCAAAATGATTATATATTTATTAAATTTCATATTTATTCCTTTTTATTTTTAATTTAATTCAGTTACGTGCCAAAGCTCACCCGATGGTCCCCATAAGTAAATAACGCTACCCCAAGGTTCTTGTTTTATACCCTCAAAGCGGATGTCAAAACCGTTTAGGTTACTAATGAGTTCGTATGCTTCATCTATATTTAACACACAAAGTTGCAGCATTAAGTTTTCAGCAAACGTTTTATTATAATAACGCTGTAAAAAGAACGTACATTCGCCAAAGGTACACACACATAAATCATTTGAGGCATCTTCAATCTTAAATCCAAGCGTTTTATAAAAGCGCTGAGATTGCTCATAGCTTTTACAGGGAATAAAAACTCTAATATCATCAACTTGCATAACTCTTCCTAAATTAGCTCAGTACGCTTTTATCAATAATTCCTTTATTTACCAACTGCTGCAAAATAGCTTGGGATTTTGCTCTGCATGCATCACGTAGTAAACGCACAGCAGGGGTTATTGACTGCCTACTTGGGCAAATAAGCCAAAGTTCACCATTAACATGTTGATAATTTGGCATTACGGTAACCACCCTGTCGTTAAGCAAATCGTCGGCTATATCAAGTGCCGATTTTACAGCTAAGCCCTTACCCGCAACGCACCAGCGCCTTACTAAATCGCCGTCGTTTGAGGCGCGCCTGCCACCCATTTTAACTTTATATTTTGACTCACCATCACTGAATTCCCACGTATTATTTATAATATCCTGCAACTGATAAAACAAACCTTGATGCGACGCTAGATCATCAGGATGCACGGGAGTCCCGTTTTGTAAGAGGTATTCGTCAGTTGCACATAATAAGCGTGGTACGTTACAAATTTTAAAACCATAAACACTTGCATCATTAGGCGAGCCATAACGAAGTGCTATATCAACTGAGTCACGATAAAAGTCGATATTACTATCACTTATATGTGTTCGTAGGCTTAACTTAGGATAACTATCCATGAGTTCATCAATCCATGGGATCACTAAATTGCGCCCCAAGTCAGATGAAAGTGCAACACGTAACTCCCCTTCGATTTCCTCATGTTCACCTTTAAGGTTTTGCTTTGCAAGTTCAAGTACTGCTAAAGCCTGCTCACATTGTGGTATGTAGCGCTCCCCAGCAGCCGATAACCTTAAATGACGTGTTGTACGAACAAATAGTTCACTACCAAGCGCAGACTCAACACGCTTAATAGCAGCGCTTGCCGTGGCTGTTCGCATATCTAATTTAGCAGCTGCAAGCGTAATGCTTCTAAACTCAGCGACTTTTAAAATAAGTTTTAAATCTTCTATATTCATATTATCTATTTATATTTGATAATGATTCAATGATTATGCGATTTATTTAATGCAAAGCAAGCTGTATTATTTATACATAAAGTAAATGACGAATACTTTGTACAGCTAATCTTATTTATTTTGGAGAAACCAATGACTCACCCTATTATTAATGACTTAGAAAAGCGTTACACAGCAAAACGTTACGATGCAACGAAACGTGTATCTCAAGACGATTTAGACGTTATTTACGAAGCTATGCGCTTATCTCCATCATCAATTAACTCGCAACCTTGGAAATTCATCGTAATTGAATCAGATGAAGCTAAAGAGCGTATGCACAGTACATTTGCTAATAAATTTGCGTTTAACCAGCCACATATTAAAACAGCGTCGCATATAATATTATTTGCTCATAACCCTAAATATACCCGCGATGATTACGCACAAATCATTGATGCAGATATTAAAAATGGCCGTACTAAAGCAGAAAATCGCGAACAAGCTTTTGGTGCTTATGCGTTTGTGGATATGAATACTGATGAGCAAGGCGGTAATGAAGAGTGGACTAAAGCACAAACTTACATTGCACTGGGTAACACTATGCATGCAGCTGCACGTTTAGGGGTTGATTCTACTCCAATGGAAGGCGTAGATGCCGAGCTGATTGGCGAAGTTTTTGAAAGAGAACTCAATGGTTACGTATGCGACGTGGCATTAGTGCTTGGCTATCATGATAGCGCTGAAGATTATAATGCTAAACTACCTAAATCTCGCTTGGCAAAAGAGCAAGTTATTCAGATTTTATGAGTAATACGTTATAAACTTAAATGATAACAATATTATAAAAACCACTTATTTAAATAAGTGGTTTTTTTCTTCAAAGCGGTTTAACTTACTTGAAGCTGCGCAGCCTGAATGTATTGTACTAAATCTTCAATAGAAACTACGGTCATATTATGTTTATTAGCATAATCACTCACCTCAGGTAAGCGCGCCATTGAACCATCTGGATTAGTAAGTTCGCAAATTACGCCAAATGGTTTTAAGCCGGCAAGTTGCATTAAATCAACGGATGCTTCGGTATGGCCACGACGAACTAATACTCCGCCCGTTTGTGCTCTTAAACCAAATACATGCCCTGGGCGCGATAAATCACTTGGTTTAGCGTTATCGGCTGTCGCCGCTTTTATAGTCGTTACTCTATCAGCAGCAGACACGCCTGTTGTAACACCATGCTTAGCTTCAATAGTGACTGTATAAGCTGTGTTATTTTGACTCGTGTTGTGGGTAACCATTTGCGGTAAGTCGAGCTGTTTAATACGCTCCGCCCCCATGCATAAGCAAACAATGCCGCTGCCTTCGCGGATCATTTCGGCCATTTGAGAAGTCGTTAAATGCTCAGCTGAAAATACAAAGTCGCCTTCATTTTCACGGTTTTCGTCATCAACAACAAGTACGCCTTGCCCTTGCTGTAGTGCAGTAATTGCGCTTTGTACGCGGATTTGGCTTTCGCCGAATTGAGTAAGTAGAGACTGAATCATCATTATATTCCAAATAAAAAATAATAGATTCAGGACACTGAAAGGCATGGCAAAGCCATACAAATAAAATTGCATGAATTAAACCAAAACAGCATTAAAAATGCTCACCAAAAAGCTACGTTTTGGTGTACATAAATAAGCTATATTCTCTTTCATCCGGACTCTAACCGTCGGCTCTGGCATCTCACCAGATCTGCTTGACCTTTACTTAACTGTAAAAATAAGTTAAATAAAGCGCTCGCGGGCTCGTTTGAGTTACAAGTAACTTTAAACATACCGCCGGTGGGGAATTTCACCCCGCCCTGAGAATTTACAGTAAGCATTAGCACTTACTGCAGGCACATTATACGCCTGTACTTATTTGTTTTTCAAAACTAAATGCGATAAAAACTACGAAAGTTGAATATTTAACGATGCACTGTTTACTATACCTTCATTTATATCAGCAATAAGCGTACACGTAGCGCCGTTAACTAAATTTAAGTTAGGTTGAACATGCCCTATGTCAGCATCAAAAATGACTGGGAATAAACACCCACCCAGTGCTACATCAAGCGCATGTCGATAGTCAAAGGCATCATAATGACTTTGAGTAATTTCACTTCGCCCTAAAACCAAACCATTAATGTCGTCAAATATGCCAGCTAATTTTAATGACAGTAAAAATCGTGCAACGGTTGTAGGTGTAAGCTCTGAGTTTTCTAGGTATAAAATAAGCCCTTCGGGCGCACTGTCCTTTTTAAATTCATGTAGTGCTAAAAATGGTGAGTCGAGCAGTAAACCTACTGTATCTAAACATCCGCCAAATAAGCGACCTGACATTTCTATGGTGCGTTTATCTGTGTAGTTTAAACATTGCCATTTTGTTGGCTCGCTAGGACTTAGTAATTCATTTGGGTTTTGCGCGTAGCTAGGCTTGTTTTTTTGATATAAAGAGGAAGGCCCTTGCTCAAATTTACTACCCGCTTCGTAAGTAAGGGTTTCGAATATTTGTAAGCTATACGGATTTTTTTCATCAGGATGCAACTGCATAAGGTTAGCACTGTGCAGGGTCGCCCATTGGCACTTAGCCGTTAATGCACAGGCAATAGTACTCACATCAGAAAAGCCAACTAACCATTTAGGCTTTGCTTGTTTAATGGCATTAAAATCAAGCAGTGGCAGTATTTCCATTGCCAGCTCACCACCCATTGGCGGCATAATTGCATCAATTTCTTCATCTAATAAAAAGCCCATTAATTGCTGAGCATGTGCTTTAGCATTAAGCTGTTCACGCGGTTTGTTTTGACGTAAAAACTCGCCTTCAACAACATCATACCCTCGATTTTTTAATCCATTTATAACAATGTCTAATCGTGCATGGAACTTTTCTTTAAGACCTGCTGAAAGTGAGCAAATTGCTATTTTTGACCCTACTTTTAAAGGCGCAGGGTAAAGTATATTAGCCATTGAGTGTTCCTTTTAATGAAGTGATTATGTACCTATATCATCATGCCTACTCTTTATGCAATATGAACGCCCTTATCAGTATAGTAATTTATTTAAGACATAAAAAAACCGATGTAATTACATCGGCTTTTATTTAAAACGTTAAAGTGAGTTGTGCGTTAAAGATACTCAACTTCAATGATTTCGTACTCAACAATACCTTTTGGTGTTTCAATAGACACTGCGTCGTCCATTTGTTTACCAATTAAACCACGCGCTATAGGCGAGTTAACAGATATTAAATTGTTTTTAATATTTGCTTCATCATCGCCCACAATACGGTATTTTACTTCTGCATCGGTTTCTACATTTACAATTGTTACCGTAGTGCCAAAGATAACTTTACCAGTATTCGGCATTTTAGTTACGTCGATAATTTGAACATTTGAAAGCTTTGCTTCAATTTCTTGAATTCGACCTTCACAAAAACCCTGTTGCTCACGCGCAGCGTGGTACTCAGCATTTTCTTTTAAGTCACCATGTTCACGTGCAACCGCAATATCACTTACGATTTTAGGACGGGTAACTGTTTTTAATTCGTTAAGCTCTTTACGCAGTAAATCTGCGCCACGAACTGTCATCGGAATTGATTGCATACTTTTCTCACTTAACACCAAGGCCCTAGTTGGCCTTGGCACATTTCCTTAGTTCAATCGCAGGTGTAGCTCTTGAACTGACGTCACTTTACTGCGGTCATCTGCTTTATTAGCAGTACAGTTAGCGAATGCCGCGTTCAAGGTTGTCGTATAGTTGGTTTTATTTTGCAATGCACCACGACGTAACACCTTCGAATCTTCGATCGCTTGGCGACCTTCGGTGGTATTAACGATATAGCTGTACTCTTTATTCTTGATATAATCAAGAATATGCGGGCGGCCTTCATATACTTTGTTTACACGTCGTACTTCAATGCCAGCTTCTTCAAGAGCTTGTGCCGTGCCACCAGTTGCGTCAAGTTCAAAACCTAAGTCGGTCATGATTTTGGCTAATTCAACAATACGTGGCTTATCGCTATTACGAACAGATAATAGCGCGCGACCACCGCGTGGTAAAGTGTTGCTTGCACCTAATTGTGCTTTTGCGAATGCTTCGGCGAAAGTATCACCAACACCCATCACTTCACCCGTTGAACGCATTTCAGGACCTCGGATTGGATCCACACCCTGAAACTTAGCAAACGGCAGTACAACTTCTTTAACGCTGTAGTAAGGAGGGATCACTTCTTTAGTAATACCTTGGCTTGCTAAAGACTGACCTGCCATACAACGTGCAGCTACTTTTGCAAGCGCCACACCGGTTGCTTTAGATACAAACGGTACAGTACGTGCAGCACGTGGATTAACTTCAATTAAGTACACTTTGCCATCTTTTACTGCAAACTGTGTATTCATCAAGCCAACAACACCAAGTTCAAGCGCCATGTCGGTTACTTGCTTGCGCATTACATCTTGCACTTCTTGCGATAATGAATGTGCTGGTAATGAACATGCTGAGTCACCTGAGTGAACACCCGCTTGTTCAATATGCTCCATGATACCGCCGATGATTACTTGCTCGCCATCACAAATTGCGTCAACGTCAACTTCAATCGCATTATCTAAGAAACGGTCCAGCAATACAGGCGCTTCGTTTGATGCTTGCACAGCTTCGGTCATGTAGCGACGTAAATCGTCTTCGTCGTATACAATTTCCATTGCACGACCACCAAGTACATACGACGGGCGTACAACCAATGGGAAGCCAATTTCAACTGATTTAAGTAAAGCTTCTTCAGTTGAAGTTACTGTTGCGTTTTCTGGCTGAAGTAAGTTCAAACGTTCAACAAGTTGTTGGAAACGTTCGCGGTCTTCTGCACGGTCAATCGCATCAGGTGAAGTACCTATCACTGGCACGCCATTCGCTTCAAGCTCACGCGCTAGTTTAAGTGGTGTTTGACCACCATACTGCACGATAACGCCTTTTGGCTTTTCAACACGTACGATTTCGAGTACATCTTCAAGTGTAATTGGTTCGAAATATAACCTGTCAGATGTATCGTAATCGGTAGATACCGTTTCAGGGTTACAGTTAACCATGATGGTTTCATAACCGTCTTCACGAAGCGCAAGCGAAGCATGTACACAACAGTAATCAAACTCAATACCTTGACCGATGCGGTTAGGGCCACCACCGATAACCATGATTTTATCACGATCAGTTGGGTTAGCTTCACACTCTTCATCGTAAGTTGAATACATATAAGCAGTGTCTGAGCTAAATTCAGCTGCACACGTATCAACACGCTTGTATACTGGCACGATGTTTAATAAATGACGCTTTTTACGAATTTCAGCTTCAGATACACCCGCAATTTCAGCTATACGCGGATCTGCAAAACCTTTGCGTTTAAGTTTACGTAGGAAGTCGGCATTTAAGCCCGCCATACCTACTTCACCAATTTTTGCTTCGTCTTTTAAAATGTCTTCTATTTGTACTAAGAACCAGCGATTAACTTTAGTCAGTTCGTAAACATCATCAACGCTCATACCATGGCGCATTGCATCGGCAATGTACCAAATACGCTCAGCGCCTGGCTCGCGTAGTTCACGGATAATTTTTTCTTTTGCTTTAGGGTCATCAAGTGCAACTATCGGGTTAAAACCCGTTGCGCCCACTTCAAGACCACGTAATGCTTTGTGCAGTGACTCTTGTTGATTACGGCCAATCGCCATTACTTCGCCAACTGATTTCATTTGCGTAGTTAAACGGTCGTTAGCACCGGCAAATTTTTCGAAATTAAAGCGAGGTATTTTTGTTACAACGTAATCTATTGAAGGCTCAAAAGACGCTGGTGTTTTACCGCCAGTGATGTCGTTTTGAAGTTCATCAAGCGTGTAACCTACTGCTAGCTTTGCAGCAATTTTAGCAATTGGGAAACCCGTTGCTTTAGATGCTAATGCAGATGAACGTGATACACGTGGGTTCATCTCAATAATAACCATACGGCCATCAGCAGGATTAATACCAAACTGCACGTTAGAGCCGCCAGTTTCTACACCAATTTCACGTAATACCGCCATAGAGGCGTTACGCATAATTTGGTATTCTTTGTCGGTTAGCGTTTGCGCTGGTGCAACGGTGATTGAATCGCCAGTGTGAACACCCATAGGGTCAAAGTTTTCAATAGTACAAACAATAATACAGTTGTCGTTTTTATCACGTACAACTTCTGTTTCGTACTCTTTCCAACCAATCAGTGATTCATCAATTAGTAATTCGTTTGTTGGCGATAAGTCTAAGCCGCGCTCACAAATTTCTTCAAACTCTTCCATGTTATACGCTACACCGCCGCCGGTGCCGCCCATAGTGAAAGATGGACGAATAATACATGGCAAGCCAATGCGAGTCATTGTGTCTTTAGCTTCTTCCATTGTGTGAGCAATCTCAGCACGTGGACATTCAAGACCAATATTTTTCATTGCAATGTCAAAGCGTTCACGGTTTTCTGCTTTGTCGATTGCATCAGCCGTTGCACCAATAAGTTCAACGCCGTGCTTAGCCAATACACCGTGCTTGTCTAGTTCAAGCGCACAGTTTAATGCTGTTTGACCACCCATTGTAGGCAGCACTGCATCTGGCTTTTCTTTTTCAATAATTTTTTCTACCACTTCCCAATGAATTGGTTCGATGTAGGTTGCATCGGCCATATCAGGGTCGGTCATGATGGTTGCAGGGTTTGAGTTAACTAATATAACTCTGTAGCCTTCTTCTCTAAGTGCTTTACACGCTTGTGCACCAGAGTAGTCAAATTCACAAGCTTGACCAATTACAATTGGGCCTGCGCCTAAGATAAGAATGCTTTTTATGTCGGTACGTTTTGGCATTATTACTCCAGTTAAATTAGTGTTTACGCGCTTGCATCAAATCGATGAAGTGGTCAAATAATGGGGCTGCATCGTGCGGACCAGGGCTTGCTTCAGGGTGACCCTGGAAGCTAAACGCAGGTTTATCTGTACGATGAATACCTTGAAGCGTTCCATCAAATAACGATTTGTGCGTGGCACGAAGCGTACTTGGCAGGCTTGACTCTTGAGCTGCAAAACCATGGTTTTGAGCCGTGATCATAACTACATCGCGGTCTAAGTCTTTAACTGGGTGGTTAGCGCCGTGGTGGCCAAATTTCATTTTTTCTGTTTTAGCACCTGAGGCAAGGGCTAATAACTGATGACCTAGACAGATACCAAAAATAGGTGTGTCGGTTTCTAAAAAGGTTTTAATTGCATCAATAGCGTAAGTACATGGCTCAGGATCGCCAGGGCCATTAGATAGGAAGATACCATCAGGGTTTAAAGCCAGTACGTCAGCGGCAGAAGTTTGCGCTGGTACTACTGTAAGTTTACAGCTTCGGTCTACAAGCATACGTAAAATATTACGCTTTACACCGAAGTCGTAGGCAACAACATGAAACTTTTCATCAGCAGTATCAAGGGTTTTAAATCCTTCGCCTAATGTCCAGCTTGATTCGCGCCACTCAAAATTTTCCTTGGTTGAGACAACTTTTGCTAAATCCATACCTTTTAAACCTGGGAAGGCTTGCGCGGCTTGTAGCGCTTTTTTCTCGTCTAACTCGTCGCCAGCAATAATACACCCGTTTTGTGCGCCTTTATCACGCAAAATTCGAGTTAATTTTCTGGTGTCGATGTCCGCAATACCTAAAATATTACGTTCTTTTAAGTAATCATCTAACGATTGCTCGTTACGGAAATTACTCGCTAGCAGTGGCAAATCACGGATCACTAGGCCTTTAGCCCAAATTTGATTCGCTTCTTCGTCTTCGCTGTTGGTACCCGTATTACCGATGTGTGGGTACGTCAAAGTTACGATTTGTTCCGCGTATGATGGATCAGTCAAAATTTCTTGATAACCAGTCATAGACGTATTGAATACTACTTCACCGACAGACATGCCGTCAGCGCCGATTGCAGTACCGCGAAACACTGTGCCGTCTTCTAGGACTAACAGAGCGGATTTAGTCAAGTTAAACCTCCTAACAGTAAAAAACGGGAGCAAGCAATTGCTTAACACCCCGCCAATACCCAGAGGGATCGTCAAAACCAGATTTTTGTGAGCTTAAATTGTTTTACGCAGTCTTAAATGATGCAGATGTAAACCACTAAACCTTCAATCATTTTTTCTTGCCTAAAACTATTTTTATTCCCACTGAAACCCTGGATTTACTAGCCACTTGGGTATAATTGGAAACACGCATTTAGTAATTTTTGGCAAATTGGCTGCATATTACATGAAGATGCTATTTAGGTCTAACATTATTTGGTAAATTGTTACAAACAAGTCACTGTAGGTGAAATTAGACCCAAACAGCTAAAAAAGTAACTAAACTACTTCAGATCTAGCACATCTTGCATATCATAAAGTCCTGCAGGTTTATTTTTCAACCAGCTTGCAGCCCTTACAGCACCTAAAGCGAATGTCATTCTTGAACTTGCTTTGTGGGTTAATTCGAGTCTTTCGCCCATTGTGGCGAAGTATGCGGTGTGTTCACCTACTATATCGCCCCCTCTTAGTACCGAATAACCAATTTCGTTTTGCGATTTAGCGGTTTCTACTTGGCTTCGGTCGTATACAGCAACCTCGTCGTGATCCCAGCCTTTTGCCTCTGCGATTGACTCACCTATAGCGAGCGCAGTACCCGATGGTGCGTCTATTTTATGGCGATGATGCGCTTCAAATATTTCAATATCTAAATCGTCACCAAATTTAATCGCTGCGGTTTGCACAAGGTTCAGTAATACATTGACTCCTACACTGTAGTTCCGCGCAAATACAATAGGAATATGCTTAGCGGCATCGTGTAAAAGTGCCATATCGTCGCTTGTTAAACCCGTTGTACCAATAACCATAGGAATTTTTTGTGCTACAGCGGTTTTTAAATGGTTTTTCATACCAGCGGGAAGCGTAAAGTCGATTAAAACATCTACATTATCTATTGTGGTTTCTTCGCTAAAGCTAACACTATTATCGGCTGCGCTATTTACTTGATTTACATTAATACCTAATAACGATGAACTGCTACGAACGTATGCACCTGTAAGTTGTGTTTGCTCTTTAATTGTTGCAGCTTCCAGTAATGCTAAGCCCATTCTGCCGTTAGCACCAAAAACGCCTATTCGATTTGTAGTCATTGTTTTACCTAATTTAAATTTGAATCCGTTTTTTACTAATCTGAGTATATATCCGGAGCATTGCAAATACGCGTTTGGGCATTTTTATGCAGTTGGACAAATATTAATCGCTGAAAATAGCGTTACTTTGTAGATATTATCTAAAAGTCATGCAATAGTCAGGTAACCCTTTAATTAAATAATAATAACAATACCAGTTTACTTTAGCCATCTATACATTTAAACTTCTCTTTCGCGTCGATTTGGTCTTTGGCTTGCGGGCGCTGCATTCTCCTAATTTTGTTAATGATTAACATAGTAGGTAGATTTGCTAAATTCAGCTAAAAGAGGAATTTTTGGCTGTTGTAAATTAACTGGTTTCGAGGATTATGATGCAGCCATCATTTAACAAAAACAAAGCAATACTTTCTTTACTACCCCTTTTAACTTTTGTAGCACTATTTTTGGGCTCTGGTTTATATTTACAATCTCAAGGGGTTGACTACGCTTTTTATCAACTTCCTGCTCCAGTGGCTATATTACCTGCCATAATGCTTGCGTTCATTTTAAATAAAGGCACAGTAAATGAGTGTGTAGAAACCTTTATTAAGGGTGCCGGGCACAACAATATTATTACAATGTGTTTAATCTACTTACTTGCAGGTGCGTTTTCTGCCGTTGCCAGTGCAACCGGTGGTGTGGATGCGGTAGTAAATGCAGGCTTATCTCTTATTCCACCTGCGTTGTTGCTTCCTGGCTTATTTTTAATTGCAGCGGTTGTATCTACAGCAATGGGTACGTCTATGGGAACGATTGGTGCTATTGGGCCTATTGCCTATGCGGTATCAATTAAAACAGGTATCGATCCTGCTTTAATGGCAGGTACGATTGTATCTGGTGCTATGTTTGGCGATAACTTATCAATTATTTCAGACACGACTATTGCAGCCACACGTACACAGGGCTGTGAAATGAAAGACAAGTTTAAAGAGAATCTTAAAATTGCAGTCCCTGCTGCAATACTAACTATTGGCTTATTGTTTTATTTAACACCTGCGGCGCAAGTTGTTGAAACCAAAGATTACGATATTTGGTTAGTACTTCCTTATGCCTTTATTTTAGTGTTAGCCGTTGCTGGCTTGAACGTATTTGTAGTGTTGTTTAGCGGTATTATTTTTGCTGCATTAATGGGCTTTACAGGAAGTTATGAAGGCGCAAGCTTTGTAAAAGACATTTACAAAGGCTTTACCGATATGCAGGAAATATTTTTACTATCAATGTTTATAGGTGGCTTATCTGAATTTATTCGTATTAACGGTGGCCTTGATTATATTGCTCATAAAATTCAGGCGATTACAAAAATCATTGCAAAATGGCATCGTAAAGTGGCCGATCAATTAGGTATTGCAGCATTGGTTATGACAAGTAATATGTGTATTGCCAATAACACCGTATCTATTATTGTTGCTGGCCCTATTGCTAAAAAGCTGGCAGATGATGGTGAAATAAGCGGTAAACGCTCTGCAAGTTTGCTTGATATATTTGCTTGTGTAACGCAAGGCTCTCTTCCTTATGGCGCACAAGCGCTACTGTTAGGTGCTACGTTTAAAATTAGCCCGTGGGAAGTATCAACGTCTTCTTATTACTGTTTTATTTTAGCATTTACGGCGATTACTATTATTTGTTTACGCCGTAATAAAGCATAATAAATTGAGTTATTACATGTTGCAGCTTATTAAGTAGGCTGCAACATGTGTTAAATTAGCGATCAACAAATCAATCTCTTCTGCTATAATTGCCGCTCCCGCGTGTCACTAAAATTATAGTTATTAAACAGTTATGAAATTTAAAAAATTACTCCCTTTTATTACCCTTACTTCTCTAGCTTTATCATCGTCGGCTTTTGCTGCCAATTGGAGCAGTACAGCGCTACATATAAATAATGGCAGCCAAAAAAATCCATTCACTGAGCAAGAGTCAGACACCACTGTATACTCGGTTCAACATGCATCAGGTTACGATTACGGCGATAACTTCTTTTTTATCGATTACAGTAAAGACGATATAGATGATGGTTACCAAGATGCTGATTTTTATGGTGAGTGGTACTCAACGGTTAGCTTATCTGCCATCACTGGTAAGCAAATTGGCTCTGGCGCATTATTAGATGTTGGCCTAACGGGCGGTATTAACGTTGCTGGCGATGCAAAAGTAATGAAGTATCTACCTGGTGTTAAATTAAGCTGGGATGTACCTGGGTTCAACTTTTTTCAAACGCTGTTCACAGCCTACATTGACGATAGTGAAGGTGTCGCAAAAGGCGGCGCACCTATTGAAACTAATAGCTGGATGCTTGATGTAGCTTTTGAATATCCTTTCACTATTGGCTCACAAAAGTTTAGCTTTAAAGGCCACGCTGAATACATCGCAGAGCGTGAAGATGAATTTGGTAACGACGTAGAAGCGTGGATACTCGCACAGCCTATTTTAGTGTGGGATATGGGTTACGCCCTTCAAATGAAAGAAAACACACTACTGCTGGGTATGGAGCTTCAATACTGGCACAACAAGCTAGGTACTGAGGTCACAGAGTCGGTTCCGCAAATACATGTAGAGTGGACATTTTAAACGGCCACACTGCGTTAAAATTACATATATTGGAGCTCTTTTAAGCGCTCCTTTTTTTTATGCATAAAAAGTATTTAATTGAACAGCGTCTAATACTTAGCTATTGTCGTACTTCATTTAAGCCACACGCTTGCCTTACTAGGAGTATCAACATGTCATCAATCAAAGTTATTTGTTTTTCTGCATTGTTAGCTTTAACTAATAATGCTTTAGCAAGTAGTGAAGTAAATACAGAGTCTCTATCTTACGATGCACTTTTAAGTAATTACGAATACGATTTTAAAGTAAATTATTTTGCACTTGAGTCGCAGAAACAATCATTAAAAATGGCCTATATTTACTTAAAGCCAACCAAATCCGACATGCCTACAGTTACGCTTATGCATGGCAAAAATTTTAATGCAGATTACTGGACTACAACTGCGCAATACTTGCAATCTTTAGGTTACGGCGTATTAATCCCTGATCAAATTGGTTTTGGCAAATCGTCTAAACCAACGGATTATCAATATTCATTTGCGACGCTTGCTCATCATACTCACGCGTTAATAGATTCACTTAATATAAAGGAGTCGATTGTATTAGGGCACTCAATGGGCGGGATGCTAGCGAGTCGTTTTGCTTTAATGTATCCAAACACTACTAAAAAGCTAATTTTAGTAAACCCTATTGGGCTTGAAAACTACTTGCAGTATGTTGATTACAAAGATACTAACTTTTTCTATAAAAATGAATTAGCAAAAACACCTGAAGGTGTAAGAAAGTATCAACAAAAAAATTACTACGATGGTAAGTGGAATACAACATATTCAGCCTTAACTGACTTTATAACAGGGCAAATTCAAGGCCCAGATAAAGAAAAAATGGCGTGGGTAAATGCTAAAACATATGACATGATTTTCACTCAGCCTGTAATAACCGAATTTAAAGATTTAACTGTGCCAGTTAAATTAATTATTGGTACACGAGACAGGACCGGTCCAGGTCGCAACTGGAAAAAAGACGGTGTTGATTACGAGCTTGGTCGATACGATAAGTTAGGTAAGCATGCTGCATCACTTATCCCTAATGCTCAACTATTTGAACTGAATAATTTAGGTCATTTGCCGCAAATTGAAGATTTTGATCGTTTTAAAGACGTATTTAACAAGGCACTTAATACTAAATAACCTGAATACTAGATAATGAGTTTTTATAGTAAAAAAACAAAAACCCTGTAAGTAAACTATTTACAGGGTTTTTATTATATAAGCTAAATTACAGCTTACATTGTGGGTTTTTACCCTGCGCTTTAGCTGTACTTTGTTCGCCAAGAGCCTTGCTCATTTGCGCTTGTAAGTTTTTAATACGGTTAGTTGGCGCTGGGTGAGTTGATAAAAACTCAGGTGTTGTACCACTGCCTGCTGCACTCATATTTTGCCAAAGGGTTACTGATTCTTGTGGATTAAAGCCTGCTTCCGCCATTAAATCTAAGCCAATTTCATCAGCTTCTGACTCGTGCGAACGACTAAATGGCAAAACAACACCATACTGTGCGCCTAAGCCTAGACCCTGCATGATTTCATTACGGTATTGAATATTACCCATTTCAAGTGCTGCACTACCAAGTTGCATACCGGTATCTAAAATAGAGCTTTGTGAAACACGCTCATTAGAATGCTCAGCAATAACGTGCCCTACTTCGTGCCCTAGCACTGTTGCTAATTGATCTTGATTCGTGGCTATTTTTAATAAGCCCGTATGAACCCCAATGTAACCACCAGGTAGTGCAAAAGCGTTAGCAGATTCATCTTCAAATACAACTACTTCCCAATTTTGCGACGCGTATTCTTTTGGTAATACAGCCACTACTTTTTCAGCAATACAATTTACATATGCATTTGTTTTAGCATCTTTATTTATTGGCTGAGATGCTTTCATTTCAGCAAAGCTAGCTGTGCCCATTTCACTCATTTGTTGGTCTGAGTAAAGCGCTATTTGAGTGCGCCCTGTTGGTGACGTTTTACAACCGACTAAAACGGCTGTCGCTAATACTGCAAGTACTAGTTTTTTCATGATAATTCTCTTAAGTAATGAATTTTTTATTGCTTGTAGAATAGCAAACACAGTACCAATATAAAATATTTGCTTTATATACCTTTATATTAAAAGATGCGATGAGACGATAAACTTAGCAGGCAAACTAAGTTTATCCAAATACAATGCCCTGTTACACTATAGCCCTTGTTTTTAGTGATTGTTGAGTTTACACATGGACGCCTCAACCTCGTCTTTTAATACCCGTATTTTATTGCCTTTATTAGCCAGTATCGTAGCGATTACTCCATTGGCGATTGATATGTATTTGCCCGCCATGCTGGTAATTGCAAACGATTTACACACTAATATGCCAAATGTACAAATATCGTTGAGTATTTACTTAGCGGGTTATTCATTAGGTATGTTATTTTTTGGCCCTATTGCCGATCAAATTGGCCGTCGTAAGCTCGCACGTATTGGCTTAACCCTATTTGGCGCAAGCTCACTTGCACTGGCATTTACTACCGAAATCCATGCATTTTGGACTCTTAGAGCAGTGCAAGCATTTACGGGAGCTGCAGCAACCGTAGTCGTACCGGGTATTATTCGCCATATTTATCAGCAAAATACAGCTAAGGGAATGTCGTATGTGTCGATGATCATGATGGTAGCACCGTTAGTAGCCCCCTCTGTTGGTTCGTTTATTTTAGGGTTCTCTGTTTGGTCGACCATATTTTTAGTACTTGCTGGTTATAGCTTTTTAATATTAGCGTTTGTACAAGTGTATTTAATAGATATACCTATTCATACAAATGAAAAAAAGGGCCTTGCTCTGTTTTTTGATAGCTATAAAACAGTACTCAGTAATAAAGACGCACGTGCAGATATACTCAGTTCTATGTTTGTATCGTTTGGATTTTTTTGCTTTTTAACCTCAGTACCTTTTATATATTTAGATTTATATGAGGTTTCAGAACAATTATTTGGTGTGCTATTTGCGTTTAACGTAATGGCGCTGATGTTTGGTAACTTTTTAAATACGCGAATTGTACCAAGGCTGGGCTCTCGAAAAATGCTCTATATTGGGCTTGTATGTGGGTTTGTATCGGGGCTTTCGCTGTTAACATTTAGCTTATTGCACTTATCACTTTATTATATTGTGGCTGCTATTGCGCCATTAATGATGAGTTTAGGTGTCACTGCAAGTAATGCTGATTCGCTAATATTAATGAAATTTGAAAGAAACACAGGTACGGCAACCGCCGTAATTGGCACACTTCGTTTTGGTAGTGGTGCATTAGTTGGCCCGCTACTTGCCATTATGCATGCAGAAAGCGCAGTGCCATTTTCAAGTTTAATGTTTAGCGCCGTGTTACTCACTATGCTCGTGCAGTTAATTCACTATAAAAAAGACAAAAAAAATGCCTCAATATGAGGCATTTTTATCAAAGCTAATAATCTTAAATTAATTAAGCATCAGCAGCTTTAGAAACCATAACCATCGCAGGGCGTAATAAACGACCATTCAATGTGTAACCTTTTTGCATAACAGCAAGCACTGTATTAGGTGTTACATCGTTACTTGGCTGAATTGACATTGCTTGATGAAAATCTGGATTAAACTGCTCACCTTGTGGGTTTACAATTTCAACACCAAATTTAGAAACAGCGTCATTAAAGCTCTTAACCGTCATATCAATACCTTCAAGCAACGGCTTTAAAGTCTCATTTTCTTTATCAGAAAATTCAATAGCACGTTCAAGGTTATCAATTACAGGTAGTAATTCGTTGGCAAATTTTTCTAGTGCAAATTTATGTGCTTTTTCTACATCTTGTGCTGCACGACGACGAATATTATCTACATCTGCTGCGGCACGAACAACACCGTCTTTTTGATCAGCAATTGTTTGCTTTGCAGCTTCAAGCTCTGCATATAACATAGCAATTTCTGCTTCAGGGCTTTGCTCTTGTTCTGCATGCTGATCAGCGGCTTCTACTGCTGCTTCTACATCAGCCTGCATTTTAGAAATTTCTTCGTTTAATTCTACTTCTTGCTCAGGGTTTTGTGTCTGCTCAGACATAAAATACGTGCTCCAATTCTTTACAACTGCGGTAATTATGGGGATTGAATAAAAAGATTCAAGAGTTAGATGCCTCAATTAATTTAAATTCTTGAATTATTTCTTCAATCTGCGCTGATTTAGGACAAATTATACAAAAGCGGCTTTGATATTCTTGATTTTGAAAGTATGGCACACTTATTACAATCAATTCGTTGCACTCAGTAAAAGGCAGCTTTTCGCTATTAAGTACTGATAACCCGTTTTTAAAAGCGAGCTTATCTTCTACGTAATTTAAAAATGAAACACCAATATTTAAGCTCTGCTCGCAATCAATTTGTTTGTAGAGGTAATTTTCACCAACAACAATACTGTTATCTGAGCCTAATTTCTGGCTCAAGTGTCGCGTCCATTGATTAAGCGAATCATGGCAATTTCGAGGCGCTGTATTTGCCATAGCTTGCATACGGTACAAACCTTCCATTAAGGTTTGTTGGCTAAATACTGTATTTAACCATGTGGCAAATTGATAACGAACAGAGTCTGACGAATCATGAGGTTTATCAATACAAATATTGTGACTCTGCCCAGCCCTATCTATTAATAAAATAAGCCAGTCGGTAGAATCAAAATCAAGCACTTCTACTCTAAATACTTGCTGTGAACTGGCTTGAGGTAAACCAACACAACAACAGACTTGATATTTTTGGCTCAAACCATGGGCTAACTCAACGAGTTGTGATTGCTGTGGTTGCCAATAATTAGCAATATCGCCAAGCACAAAAAATTCGTCAAACCAATAATCAAATCCTTCATTTGTCGGCACCCGCCCAGCGGATGTATGAGGTGAATACAATAAGCCCACTTTTTCTAAGCGAGCCATAGCATTACGAACTGTAGCCGAACACACTGCCATGCCTTTGAGCTTGGCAATTTTTGTTGATGGAACAGGCAAGCCTTCACCATTACAGTACATGTTCATAACAGCTGAAAAAATTTGCTGATCTCGTGGGTTTAGTTTCATGGTATCTACATCTTGTTGCATGAAAGAGATATCGGGGCGTTTAGTTCTTTTTCAAGTCGTGCAGCTAACTCACTGCGAATAAAATTGAAGGTTTATAATATTGCTATAATCTGTATTTTCAAACACTTCTGTTTTGAGTTACTCTACTATTATTAAATCTCTTTGTGCGTACATTATGGACTCTCCTTTTAACACCATAGGCCTAATTGGCAAACCTAATCACCCGGGAGCAGCGGCTACTCTGCAGCGTTTACATACCTTTTTACTTGCGCTTGGCTTTGAGGTAATAGTAGAAAAACGTACAGGGAGCCAGTTAGACGATATTCCGCATGACAAACTTGTTAAGTTAGTCGACTTAGGTGAACAAGCCGATTTAGCCATTGTTGTAGGCGGTGACGGTAACATGCTTGGCGCAGCACGCGTGCTTGCACGCTTTAACATTGCTGTAATTGGTGTAAATAGAGGTAACCTAGGCTTTTTAACTGATTTAAACCCTGAAGGGTTTGAAGCAAGCTTAGAGCAAGTACTCAGTGGTGAGTACCTTGAAGAAAAACGCTTTTTATTAGAAGTAGAAGTATATCGACATAATGAATTAAAAAGCGCCAACTCAGCTGTTAACGAAGCGGTACTTCATGCCGATAAAGTGGCGCACATGATTGAATTTGAAGCTTTTATAAATAATGACTTTGTGTTTTCTCAGCGCTCCGATGGTTTAATAGTATCAACCCCGACAGGCTCTACAGCCTATTCGCTATCAGGTGGCGGGCCAATCTTAACGCCCGAGCTAAATGCAATATCGTTAGTACCTATGTTTCCTCATACCTTATCTAGCAGACCTTTAGTGGTAGATGCCGATAACGAGGTTCGTTTAAAGCTAAGCCTAGAAAATACAGATAGCCTTCAGGTAAGTTGCGACAGCCATGTAGTTCTTGCCGTATTACCCGGTGATGAAGTAGTAATTAAAAAAGCCGATAAACAGTTGCGCTTAATTCATCCAAAAAATTACTCTTACTACAACGTTTTGCGTACAAAACTAAATTGGGGTAGTCGTTTATACTAATTTTATTGCTAAAAGCAGTACTATAGAGCAAAATGTCACTATAAAAATAATTAACCATTTCAGGAACGGATAATAATGACTTATGTTGTTTTTTTTGCTCTATTGTTATTGATTACATTACTAGCTACTTACCTTAAAGTAGAAAGTAATCGTAAAAAGGCAATTGAAGCTAGAAAAAAGCTATTTAATGAACGTGTTTCGCATGTAAATACTCGCCTTAAAACAAAGCTTAATGAACTACTTGATGCTAAAATAATTCGCCCAAAATACATTCCTCGCATTCAAGCTATTGTGAATAATTTTTTTGTAGTTCAACCACATACAGACGAGAACTTGCAACAGCTTGAAGATATCGCCGACTTGCTAATTAACACGTTGTCTAACGAGTTAATTAAAACTAATCAGACAAATATAATTCAACCATTGATTGATAATATACAGTACTTTGTATCTGAATTGCCTCAGCAAGGAATTTTATACAATAAGAGTTTTTATATAAATGTACTACCTCCCCTCATAGCTCTAATTATAACTGAAGACACTGTACAACTTACTGATATTGTTGATGATAAAATTGACACCTCCTCCCAGACTACCGACACACAGTTTACTCAAGATGTAAGTGTTGCGTAAATAATACAAAATTAATTTGCAAAAAACCAAAACACTGTATAAATTAACAGTTAATTGACTGGATGGATAAACAGTATGTTAATTGGTTTAGAAGTTAAAAATTTCGCAATCGTGAGTAATTTAAGCACCGAGTGGCGCAGCGGCATGACCGCAATCACAGGTGAGACTGGTGCTGGTAAATCTATTGCTATAGATGCCCTATCCCTGTGCTTAGGTGAACGCGCTGAAGCATCAGCAGTGCGCCCAAGCTCTGATAAAGCAGAAGTATGTGCACAATTTGACTTAACAGATCTACCGCTTGCTCAAGCATTTTTAGAGCAACATATGCTAAGCACTTCAGACAATGAGTGCTTGTTGCGTCGTGTTGTTTGCAAAAACGGCCGTAGTAAAAGCTATATTAATGGTAGTGCAGTTACCGCGTCACAATTAAAAGAACTTGGACAATATTTAATATCTATTCATGGACAACATACCCACCAACATTTATTAAAAGCTGAGCATCAGTTACAGCTTTTAGATGCCTATGCAGGGCATCACCACTTAGTAAACTCGGTAAATAAAAACTATAAACAGTTTGCTAACTTACAAAAAGAATTTAAACACTTAGAGCAACAACAGCAGCAGCAAGCTGCGCAAAAACAATTATTAGAATATCAAGTTGCTGAACTTGATGAATTTGCATTGCAAGAGAATGAGTTTGATTTAATTGAAGCTGAGCATTATAAGCTTAGTAATAGTCAAACGATATTAGAATCGTGCCAACGCGAATTACAACAGTTATACGAAAGTGATGAGCAAAATGCCTGTTCATTACTCCAGCATAGTGCTCAACAATTTACTGAGCTGGCTCAATATGACGAAAGTTTAGCAAGCGTAGCTGCTATGCTTAGCGAAGCCGCAGTACAAGTTGAAGAAGCAAGCCGTGAAGTCCGTAATTACACTGAGCAAGCAGATTTAGACCCTGCCCGCTTAGTTGAAGTAGAGAATAGACTAAGTGGTGCGATGGATTTAGCGCGTAAGCATCATATAAAACCTCAGCAGTTAGTTGAGTTTCATCAATCAATTGCTCAAGAGCTTGAGTCAATAAGTAATAATAGTAATCGCCTAGATCAACTTGAGTCAGAAATAGAAAGCGCATTACTTAGTTATAAGCAAACTGCTGATGAATTAAGTAAAAGCCGCTGTGAGTATGCTAATACACTGAATATATTAATAAGTGAAAGCATGGCTAATTTATCGATGGAAAACGGTGTTTTTGAAATAGCCTTAACCCAAGAGAGTAATCGTACACCAAACAGCTTAGGCTTTGATAATGTTTCTTTTTTAGTATCAACTAATCCGGGGCAACCACTTCAACCATTAGCTAAAGTAGCATCAGGTGGTGAGCTTTCTCGTATAAGCCTTGCTATACAAGTTATTATTGCCCAAAAAGTAACAACTCCAACACTTATTTTTGATGAAGTTGATGTAGGTATTTCTGGCCCAACGGCATCTGCTGTAGGTAAGTTATTACGCCAGTTAGGAAAGTCGACCCAAGTAATTTGTGTTACTCATTTACCGCAAGTTGCCAGTAGTGCACATCAGCAATTTTTTGTAGCTAAAGAAATAGCACAAGGGGAGACATTTACTCATATGCTGCCTTTAAATAAAGATGGCCGCATTAATGAAATAGCCCGTTTACTAGGCGGTGACAATATAAGTAAAACAGCTAAAGCAAATGCTAAAGAACTAATAATGGCTCACGCCTAATATGTTAGTAAATAACGTCTTCAAGGATTAAATAATGCACAGTACTTTAGTTGATTTTTGTATAATTTTAAGTTGGTTGTTATTAGTACTAAGCACCTGTTTAATTATATTTAGTAAATATAAACATACTTGTTTTAAACAACGCTTATTTCGTTTTTTAAATAGCTTTTTAGTTTTTCACCTAGCGGTTGTGGCCTATTACCTTGCAAGCGAAAAGGAAAATGGATTAAGTGGTTTAGGTATTAGTTATTGGGCTTTAATCACGGTACAAGTTGCGTGCAATATATTTTGCTATATGAGCGTAAAACGCAGAAAAGCTAAAATAAGGCCATCTCTAGATTCGTTCTCGATGGATTAAAATAAACATTTAAAAAGAGCACGTTCTATTTTTACCTTGCTCTTTTGCTTTATAAAGTAGTTCATCAGCTCGCTTAATATCAAGGTCAATTGAGAGCTCAGCTTTTGCTGAGGTGATACCGATGCTTAGTGTGATATTTACACTATCTGAGAATAGGCTTACAGCTGAAGATTCAAGGGCATTATGGATTTTTTCTGCAACGAGCTCCCCCTGCTCAACTGTTGCATCTGGAATCACAATTAAAAACTCCTCACCGCCCCAACGGGAAGCAATCGCATTTTGCGGAATATTATTTTCAAATGTTTTGCCTAAATGGATAAGAGCTTCATCGCCAAAATCATGGCCAAATTGATCATTAATTTTTTTAAAATTATCTACATCAGCTAATAATATTACAAACGGAATATTATTGTTTTTAAGCTCATTTTTAAAAGCCACAAGCTTATTCATAGTGTAACGACGGTTTGGCAAGTTAGTTAGTGGATCTATTGTGGCTAAAAATTCATTTTTTTGACTTAAAGCAATTAATTTACTGCTGTATTTCTCTCTTGAAAATTCGTAATAACCACTCAGCGATGCAACAATTATAAAAGCAAGTATGATTCTGATTGGGAACTGTTCTGGGTTGTAGTCATATATATTAAGTATATCTGCGCAGTAAAAGCCTAAAACAATCGCTGATAAAAATAAAACAATATCATAAGTACCTCGCTTAAGCCCACGTATTGAATAAGTAACAGGAGATACTATAAATATCCATATCGGTCCTGTACCTTGTGCTCCACCAGTGAGGACTAGGTAAAACATCAGTGCATAAAGGTTGTATAAAATTATGGTTGCAGATTTCTCTACACCTCTACCTATATTGAATGCCAATAAATAAACAAACGAAGAAGCTACTAAAGTAAATGCTAATAAATAGCTATTATTGATAAACGCTAAGCTAGCCATCGAAAAGGTTGCTATAAAACCTATCGAAGAAAAGAATCGGACAATGAGCTTCCTTTCTGAATTGTTTGAATATTCGTACATAATTTATATTTATTTTATCATTATATAAGAGCCAACCTTATTATATAAAGTAAGCAAACCGTAAACAGCCTGCAATAATGAACTTACTTTATATTTAAATCAACTATTAAGGTTAGTAATTAGCACTGACAATTGTTCCCATATTTTTAGCCTTTTGCTCTTATCCCAGATAAATACATTTTTTATGATATCAAATTACTTAGTCCTAATACCATTTTCTAAAATCATTTAAGTTCGCCCTTTTATTTCTGTAATAATTGAACTCACTGGGTGTAGAGCAATAACATAAACCTGCTCAGCTAAAGGCGGCAATAACGATTCTATGAACTATGTGTGGACCTAGTACACAACACATTAATTAATTTCAGAAGTTGAGCTTAATGCTAGCTGCGTTAACGCTTGTGAGATACGACTGCATGAATGCAGAGTACTGTAAGAGGATTTAACGAGAACAGCTAAATAGCGAAACTTTAGCCTTATTATCGACACGATTCTGTTATCTCAAGATAGACCACTTAATTAACCGAACTAGTATTAGAATATAAACGACAAAGAATAAAGGAGTGTCGGAAACGTTTGTATGTATGAAACTAGCCCATAAAGCTGGTTAGTAGATGCCAAAGCAAACGCATTAGGCTTAGAAAGAACAACCAACAATGACAAAGCAACTTTTTCTGGTAGTTACTGTATGAAGTTAGTAACTGGAGATATGGCTAAAGAAAATCATACAAAAGGTGGTGTGAATGTAGCCCCGTTTGCCACAAATTACGTTGATATTACATTCGAATAGAACAAATAAAAAAGCAAGCCTCTTGGCTTGCTTTAAATATCATTTAATCAATACGAGCAATTAAACTTTTAAGTAATCCATAATACCTTCTGCAGCGTTACGTCCTTCAAAAATAGCAGTTACCACTAAATCTGAACCACGTACAATGTCGCCACCAGCAAATATTTTAGGGTTAGTAGTTTGATGTGTAAACTCACCTTGTTCTGGTGCATTGATGCCACCCCAGTGGTTTATTTCTACATCGTATTTTTCTAACCAATCCATTTTGTGAGGTTGGAAACCAAACGCCATAATAACTTGGTCTGCTTCAATAACATGCTCTGAACCAGGTACTTCTTCAGCGCGGCTTCTGCCTTTTGCGTCAGGTTCGCCTAATTTAGTTTTAACCATTTTAACGCCGGTCACTTTACCTTTATCGTCCAATACAATGCCTTTAGGCTGAACGTTATACGTAAATATAACGCCTTCTTCTTTCGCGTTTTTAACTTCACGTTTAGAGCCTGGCATATTTTCTTTATCACGACGATAAGCACAGGTTACTTTTGCCGCATTTTGTCGAATAGACGTACGTACACAGTCCATCGCTGTATCACCACCGCCAAGTACAACTACTTTTTGATTAGCCATATCAATACACGGTTGTTTTGTCTCGTCGTAGCCCATTACACGGTTCGTATTACCAATCAAAAACGGCAATGCATCGTGAACACCTGGTGCATCTTCGTTTTCAAGGCCCGCACGCATACTCTGATACGTACCAACCCCTAAAAATACAGCGTCGTAATCAGCTAAAATTTGATCAAGTGTAATATCAACACCTACTTCAACATTTAACTTAAATTCTACGCCCATTTCAGTGAAAATTTCACGGCGCTTTTGCATTACTGATTTTTCAAGTTTAAAAGAAGGAATACCAAATGTGAGTAGTCCGCCAATTTCTGGGTGACGATCGAACACCACTGGTTTAACACCATTTCGTACTAAAATATCAGCACAGCCTAAACCTGCAGGGCCCGCACCAATAATAGCTACTTTTTTGTCGGTCCATGTTACATAAGACATATCAGGCTTCCAGCCCATTTTAAATGCCTCATCAGTAATATACTTTTCAATATTACCAATTGTAACTGCACCAAACTCTTCGTCGAGCGTACACGAGCCTTCACACAAGCGGTCTTGTGGGCAAACACGCCCACAAACCTCTGGTAAGCTATTTGTACGATGAGAAAGCTCAGCCGCCTCGATAATACGGCCTGTACGTATTAACTTTAACCATTGTGGAATGTAGTTATGTACTGGACATTTCCACTCACAGTATGGGTTACCACAATCTAAACAACGGTCAGCTTGTGAGTTAACCTGATTCTCTGAAAAGGGTTCGTAAATTTCTACGAAAGATTTTTTACGTGACGAGATTGGTTTCTTGCGTGGGTCTACACGCTGCACGTCTATAAATTGATATACATTTTCGCTCATACTGCCCCCTTATTGCGCCTGAACACGTAGTTCGGCACTACTGCGAGCGCGATGCCCGAGTAAACTTTTTACGTCGCTTGATATCGGTTTAACTAATTTAAACATAGGTAAGTACAATTCAAAGTTAGCTAAAATACTTTCTGCACGGCATGAGCCTGTAAGCTCTAAATGCTCGGCAATTAAGCCGCGTAAATGCTCTTGATGCGATGTTAATTCATCCAGTGTTACTATTTCTACAAGCTCTGGATTAATGCGTTTTTCAAAATCATTTCGTTCATCTAAAATATAAGCAAAACCACCTGTCATACCCGCACCAAAGTTAACACCTACATTGCCCAGTACACATACAACGCCGCCCGTCATGTATTCACAACCGTTGTCACCTACGCCTTCTACAACCGCTTGCACACCTGAGTTACGCACTGCAAAACGCTCGCCAGCACAACCTGCAGCAAATAGTTTGCCACCCGTTGCGCCGTATAAACATGTATTGCCTGCAATTGTTGCTTTATGACTTTCAAAAGACGAACCAAGTGGTGGACGAATTACTAGCTTACCACCCGCCATGCCTTTACCTACGTAATCATTAGCATCACCAACCAGTGTCATTTCAAGACCGCCAGCATTCCACACACCAAATGATTGACCCGCAGTACCATGTAGTTCAATTGCTACAGGGTCTGCCGCCATACCTTGATTACCATATTTATCAGCAATATAGCCAGAAAGCATTGCACCAACCGATCTGTCCGTATTACAAATACGACTTACTAGTGAAATACCGCTTGATGCATCAATTGCTTCTTGTGCCTTAGCAAGTAAGCTCTCATTGAGCTTTCCTAAATAATGCGAGCTATTAGGTACACTGCAATAAAGAGTCTCACCTGTTGGGTTATTTGGCTGAGCAATTACAGAAGATAAATCAATTTTCTTTTGCTTCGCTGTTTTACCTTCAATTTCTTCTAGTAAATCCAGGCGACCAATTAAGTCAGTTAAATTTGCAACACCTAAGCTTGCCATAATTTCACGCGCTTCTTGAGCTATGAACTTAAAGTAGTTCATCGCCATTTCTGGTAAGCCGTGGTAATGCTTTTGACGAAGTGTTTCGTCTTGTGTTGCAACACCGGTCGCACAGTTATTTAAGTGACAAATTCGTAAGTATTTACAACCAAGCGCAACCATTGGGCCGGTACCAAAACCAAAGCTCTCGGCACCTAAAATCGCTGCTTTAATAATATCTAAACCTGTTTTTAAGCCACCATCTGTTTGTAAGCGAATACGATGACGAAGGCCATTTTCAACAAGTGCCTGCTGCGTTTCAGCAAGACCAAGCTCCCAAGGGCTACCCGCATATTTAACAGAAGTAAGCGGACTTGCGCCTGTACCGCCGTCATAACCAGAAATAGTAATTAAATCGGCATATGCTTTAGCAACACCTGTTGCAATAGTTCCTACACCTGGTTCTGAGACCAGTTTTACAGAAATAAGTGCTTTAGGGTTAACTTGTTTTAAATCGAAAATCAGCTGTGCTAAATCTTCAATTGAATAAATATCGTGATGTGGTGGTGGCGAAATTAACGTAACACCCGGTACCGAATAACGAAGTTTTGCAATATACGGGGTTACTTTTTCACCCGGCAATTGTCCACCTTCGCCTGGTTTTGCACCTTGTGCTACTTTAATTTGAATAACGTCAGCACTGCGTAAGTAATGAGGCGTTACACCAAATCGACCCGATGCAACTTGTTTAATACGCGAGTTTTTCTCTGTACCATAGCGCAGTTTATCTTCGCCGCCTTCACCAGAGTTTGAACAACCGCCTAAGCGATTCATTGCAATTGCAAGCGCTTCATGCGCTTCTGGAGATAGTGCCCCAATACTCATTGCTGCTGAGTCAAAACGCTTGTATAGGTTTTCTGCAGACTCTACTTCATCGATGCTTATACCTTGCTCAGGTAATTTAAGCGCTAACATATCGCGCAAAGTCGCTATTGGGCGATTATTAACTAAATCAGCGTACGCACTGTAGTCTTTATAATCACCTGAACGCACCGCTTTTTGAAGCGTTTGAATAACATCAGGGTTATAAGCATGATACTCACCACCGTGAACGTACTTAAATAAACCGCCGTGGCTTAATAATTTACGCTTACTTAAAGCAAGCTTGTGCAAACTTTGCTGATCGTCATCAAAGTCACTAAAGCATGCACCTTGTATGCGACTTGCCACACCTTTAAAGCACATGTCAACAATGGCATCAGATAGACCAACTGCTTCAAACAACATTGAACAACGGTATGACGCAACCGTACTTATGCCCATTTTAGACATAATTTTGTATAAGCCTTTATTAATGGCTTTACGGTAAGCAAGAGTAACCTCGCAGTACGATTTATTAATAATTTTGCTGTCGCTCATCGCAACAAGCGACTCATACGCTAGGTATGGATAAATTGCTGTAGCACCGAAACCTAATAACACAGCAAATTGGTGCGCATCACGCAC
The DNA here is from genome assembly GCF_001974875.1 of Pseudoalteromonas sp. EB27. Classification (GTDB taxonomy): domain Bacteria; phylum Pseudomonadota; class Gammaproteobacteria; order Enterobacterales; family Alteromonadaceae; genus Pseudoalteromonas. The sequence goes on along the minus strand of NZ_MTQD01000003.1, from coordinate 221,382 downwards.
ACTACCTGTTTCAATAATAATATTTGATTCACAACGAAGGTTGTTATCAACAAGGCGCTTTTGTACAGCGCCTACAGCCATTGCCGCAGGGATTGGTAAATTCGTTTCATCAAAATTACGGTCAGTTAAAATAAGCATGATACAACCAGCGGCTGCTTTTTCTTGTGCTTGGTCACAAATACGCGTAACCGCGTTTTCTAAACCCTCTGCAACTGTGTAAGTAATGTCAATTTTACAGTAGCTGTAGTGCGCTTCATCAGCATTTAATAGCTGCTGCATATCTGCGTACATTAAAATTGGTGTATCAAACTGTAGGCGTTTAGCGTGGCCTGTAGTTTCGTTAAATACGTTTTGCTCACTACCAATACAGGTTGCAAGCGACATTACATGGTTTTCACGCAGTGGATCGATAGGTGGATTTGTTACCTGCGCAAATTTTTGGCGGAAGTAATCATAAAGCGAACGGTGTCCTTCACTAAGCACAGCAAATGGCGTGTCGTCACCCATAGAGCCTGTCGCTTCTTGACCATTTTCACCCATTACACGGATAACGCTATCAAGCTCTTCGTTGGTATAACCAAACATTTTTTGATATTTAGCTAACGTTTCGTCATCAAATGAGCGATTACCGGCGTCTTGCTCAGTCAGTTCTTCAAATGGAACTAAACGCTTAACGTTTTCTTCAAGCCATGATTTATAAGGGTGGCGAGATTTTAAATCTTGATCAATTTCATCAGAGTGCCAGATTTTGCCAAGTTTAGTATCAATGACTAATAATTCACCTGGACCAACACGGCCTTTTTCAACCACTTCATCGGCAGTGTAATCCCAAATACCTACTTCTGATGCAAGCGTAATAAAACCATCTTGTGTAATTACATAACGCGCAGGACGAAGCCCATTACGGTCAAGGTTACAAGCCGCAAAACGACCATCCGACATAACAATACCGGCGGGACCATCCCATGGTTCCATATGCATAGAGTTAAAGTCGTAAAATGCACGTAAATCATCGTCCATTGCACGGTTTTTTTGCCATGCAGGTGGCACGAGCATACGCATAGCGCGGAATAAATCCATGCCACCAGCTAAAAACAGCTCAAGCATATTATCTAGGCTTGATGAATCAGAACCGGTTTCGTTTACAAACGGCGCTGCGCTTTGTAAATCAGGAATAAGCGGTGACGCAAACTTATATGAACGTGCGCGTGCCCACTGGCGGTTACCTTCAATAGTATTAATTTCACCATTGTGTGCTAAATAGCGGAAAGGTTGAGCTAAAGGCCAACGCGGTTGTGTATTAGTAGAAAAACGCTGATGAAAAACACAAATCGCACTTGTCATACGAATATCAGCTAAATCTAGATAAAAATTAGGTAAATCTGCAGGCATCATTAAGCCTTTATAGATAGTTACCAAACCAGATAGGCTTGCGATATAGAAAGCTTCGTCATCAACAATGCGCTTTTCAGCACGGCGGCGCGCTACGTACAAGCGACGCTCTAAATCTTTAGAGCGCCAACCTTCTGGCGCGCTAACAAAAATTTGTTCAAAACCCGGTAATTGCTGTACAGCAATAGGACCCAGCATTGATGGGTCGGTTGGTACTACACGCCAACCTAAAATATTTAGCGTTTCTTTTTCTAATTCTTCACTAAGTATTTTTTTTGCAGCTTGCGCTAAAACGGGATCTGAATTTAAAAATATCATACCCACTGCATAGTTTTTGCCTAAGTGCCAGTTGTGTTCACTAGCAATAGCACGGAAAAAGCTATCTGGCTTTTGTAATAATAAACCACAGCCATCACCTGTTTTACCATCAGCAGATATACCGCCACGGTGCTGCATGCGATCAAGCCCCGTAATAGCTGTACGAATAAGCCTATGGCTAGCTTGACCATTAACTTGAGCTATTAAGCCAAAGCCACAATTTTCTTTTTCTAACTTTGAGTCGTATAACATAGACCCCTCCCCTTGCTGCACTGTTAGCGTGGATGAACTACTCGACGATTTGCTAACAGACGGACAAAACTAGCCTCTATCTTAAATAGAGTCAATAGCACTTTGAATACATATTCATATTCTTGAATATTTCTCACTTCATAGCAAGATTTCTTTTTATCATTACTTTTAACATTTAGCGTTATTTTAACCACTATTTTTTCATGACACTGGTGTCAACTTTAACATATTGTAAAAAACACAAGGCTTCGCCGTGACAGCTTACGTAAACGTAAAGGCAGTAAAAAGTGAATAAGTATTCAGCAACGAAGGGGCTATTCAGTTAACATTTAGATAGTTTTGTGCTATTTCATAACTTTAATGACTTAACATCCCCGATTATTGCTGCTCATTAGTATAGTTATGAAAGTTCATGTCATTTTTTGTACGTTAATAGTGAATTTTTATTTAAACCAGTGTCCGATGCGGACACACAAACTGTCCGCGGACATGAATTTAAAGAACAAAAAAAATAAAATCACTTAAATATCAATACCATAATTGTTGGCATATTAATCGTATAGCTTTATATATAATCGCTAATTGGAATTACTATGTTTACTCTAAGCTTATTTTTACTCTCTCCTATTACCGCAATTTGCACCGCAGCTTAATTACTGCTGTGCGAAGAATACATAAAAGCAATGTAGGGAGAATTAAATGATTAAAGATACCAGCGCACAAGATGTACAGATAAAGGCACCTATCAGCTATAAAAAATACGCAATAATCACTGCGATTGTTTTCATTGTGGTCTCTACAATTGCTTATATTTTTTTAACTAGCCATAGCGCTAAAAGCTCTATTAGCCGCTCAAAAGTGCAAATTGCAAAAGTACATGTTAAAGCGCTTATTCGGGACATTGCCGCCAGTGGTAAAATTGTTGCTGCCAATGCCCCTCAAATCTATAGCCCAGAACGTGGATTTATAGATTTAAAAGTAAAGGCCGGTGATACAGTAAAGCAAGGCGACACACTTGCCCTGCTGCAAAGTCCTGAGTTAACTAATGAATTGAAGCAACAGGAGTCTGTACTTAAAAGGCTTGAAGGCGAGCAGCAAAGGCAACATTTGCAAGCAAGACGCCAAACACTCACCTTAAATAAAACACTCGATATGGCACAAGTTGAGCTTAACGCCGCTGAGCGCGAAAATCGTCGTGCGCAGTTATCAATTCAAAAGCACTTAATCAGCCAAATTGATCTTGAAAAAGCAGTTGATGATTTATCACGTGCAAGGCTCACATATAAGCATGCACAACAAGAGGTATTGCTTGCCAAAGACACGCTCGCCTTTGAACTACAAGCAGCTAAAAGTGATGTAACCCGCCAACAACTTATTGTTGATGACTTAATCCGAAAAGTAAGAAACCTATCTATTAAGGCTACCGTTACAGGGATTGTGGGTAACCTATTAGTGCAACAAAAAGCCGCAGTGACGCAAAGCCAACCTCTTATGACTCTCGTCGACTTAAGTAATTTTGAAGCCGAACTCCAAGTTCCTGAAAGTTACGCAAACGAATTAGGCCTCGGTATGGAAGTAGAGCTTAAGTTAGGCAATGAAACAGTGATGGGGAATTTATCCGCCATATCACCAGAAGTTAATAATCGTGAAGTAACAGCACGCGTCCGGTTTAAAGGTGTTACTAACAATATTCGTCAGAACCAACGCTTAACTGCACGTATTTTACTCGACAACCGAGAAGGTGTAATGCAAGTAAAGCGTGGTGCATTTATGCAGCAAGGCGGAATTATAGCTTATAAAGTCGATGGCAATATCGCAAAGCGCATACCTATTACAATAGGCGCCACCAGCATTAATGCGGTTGAGCTTTTGAGCGGACTAAAAGAAAACGATGAAATTATTATTTCAAGCTACAGCGACTTTAAGCAAGCCAACACGATTTTATTAAATTAAACAGACGTTCTCAACCAACGCTAAAAATAATTAGGAACAACCATGTTACAAATGAACAATGTAAGTAAAGTATACCAAACAGAAATGGTACAAACCCATGCGCTTCGAGACTTTAACCTGCACGTAAACGAAGGCGAATTTATTGCTGTTACTGGTCCTAGCGGCTCAGGAAAAACAACCTTTTTAAATATTGCAGGTATGCTAGAGCCTTTTAACGAAGGTGAGTACCTTTTAGATGGTGTTGATGTTGGTCGCTTAAATGACAACCAACGCGCCGATTTACGTAATCAAAAAATTGGCTTTATATTCCAAGGCTTTAATTTGATCCCCGATTTAAATTTATATGAAAACATAGAAGTTCCTCTTCGCTACAGAGGGATTAAAGCAAATGAGCGAAAACGTCGAATTGAGCAATGCCTTGAACAAGTTGGTTTAGCATCTCGCGCTAAACACATACCTCAACAACTCTCTGGTGGCCAGCAACAACGTGTGGCAATAGCCCGTGCGCTTGCTGGTGAACCTCGTTTTTTACTTGCCGATGAGCCAACAGGTAACCTTGACAGCTTAATGGCTCGCCAAGTTATGGAGTTACTTGAACAAATCAATCGCGACGGTGCCACTATTGTAATGGTAACGCATGATAGCGAATTAGCCCGTCGTGCTCCGCGTAATATTCAAGTAGTTGATGGACAACTTGCCGACTTTACGCTTTATCAGGGCGCGCAAACTATAAAAACAGCATCGGGGGTTTAACTAATGTTTATTCATTATTTAGATTTAAGTTGGCGCAGCTTCAAGCGCACCCCACTGGTTAGCTTTTTAATGGTACTTGCCATTGCGATAGGTATAGGCATAACAATGACCAGCCTTAGTGTTTATCACATGATGTCGGCCGATCCTATTCCAGAAAAAAGCAGCCAACTTTACAGTGTGCAATTACAAACAATGGACGATGGTAGTACGTGGTGGACAGAAGATAACATGCCACTGCAACTGACCTATCAAGATGCAGAGAACTTATTAAATGCACCCACGTCAGAGAAAAAAGTGGCTATGATGCGTACCGGCTTTTCAGTTTATCTAGACTCCGACAAAATAAAGCCTTTTATAGGTAATGCTCGCATGACAACGCCTGACTTTTTTAGCATGTTTAATTTGTCATTTCTATACGGAGGGGCTTGGAGCAAAGAGCAAGAAAACTCAGCCGCACCTGTGGTTGTTATTACCAAAGAGATAAACGATAAACTATTTGCAGGACAAAACTCCGTCGGAGAACTGATTTACTTAGATGATGCAAGCTATCAAGTAGTTGGTGTTATTAACCATTGGCCTCTAAATATTAAATATTATGATTTAAATAACGGTGCATTTAATCAAGTAGAAGAGTTATTTATGCCCTTTAGCTTAATAAAGGCAAAAGAGCTAGTAAGTTGGGGCAATAGCAATGGATGGAAACACGAAAACACACCAACCTTTGCTGATAAACTGCAATCTGAGCAAGTATGGATCCAGTTTTGGGCAGAGCTCAATACGCTTGAACAAAAAAAAGTCTATCAAAATTACTTATTAGCCTATATGCAAGAACAACAAAAACGTGGTCGATTTAATCGTAAAGAACTTGAGTATAAACTTCGCGATGTAAACCAATGGATGCAATACAACAACGTCGTCACCGAAGACAATAAAATTTTAGTGGGCCTGAGCTTTATGTTCTTAGGTGTCTGCTTAGCCAATATTTTAGGTTTACTTTTAGCTAAATTTTTACGCAGAGCGCCGGAAGTAGGTGTAAGACGCGCATTAGGTGCTAGTAAAAGGCAAATATTTTTACAGCACTTAGTTGAGGTCGCCATGCTTGGCTTTATAGGTGGCATGCTAGGAATTGTACTAGCACAACTTGGCTTAATGGGCGTAGGGCAAAGCTACGACTACTATGAAAACTTAGCGACAATGGATTTGACCATGCTATTGAGCGCCCCATTGATTGCAATTACAACCTGCATTTTAGCTGGTTTGTACCCAGCTTGGTTAGTGTGTAAAACCAATCCTGCTATTTATCTTAAGAGCCAATAAGGAATGTCACAATGTTAGAAATAAAACCTATATTTAACGCCTTATGCCGCTCAAAGGTGGGCGCTGTATTACTGCTAATTCAAATTGCAATTACCACAGCTATAGTCAGTAACGCTGCATTTATCATTCAAGATAGAATTAGTTATTTAAACCAAGAAACGGGCTACCCTGAGCAAGATATATTTAAGTTTAATGTAATGACCTTTGGTACTGATATTAACTTAAGCCAGCAGTTTGAGCTTGATGAAAGCATGCTTAGAAAAATGCCAGGCGTGGTCGATGCCGCATTAAGCAGTAGTATTCCACTATCAGGGAGTGGCAGCGCTTCGAGCTTTAATTTAAAACCTGCTCCACAAGAAGGCCTAAGTGTCAGGACCGCTTATTTTTTTATAGATGACCACGCAATTAATACCTACGGCGTTAACTTAATTGCAGGGCGAAACTTTACCGAAGATGAAGTACTCGTTACAAACGAAATTACACAAAAGCGCACCAACGTCACTATAGTCACTAAAGCCTTACTTGATGAGCTCTACCCTGATGGAGATGGTTTAGAGAAAATAGTTTATTTTGGCGACCTACCACTTAAAATTATTGGCGTGATCGGAAACATGAAAGGCCCGTGGCTCAAAGACAGTAAACCCGATAATCTTGCGTTTATTCCTTATATTAAAGCAGCAAGTTATGCACAAGTTGCCGTTCGTACTAAGCCTGGTCAGCGAGCAGCTGTAATGAAAGAAATAGAAAATGCCATGCTCGAAAATTACAGCAAACGCGTTATTAACAACATTAAAGGGCTTGATGAATTAAAAAATGAGTATACCGCTCAAGATCGCCTTATGATGCGCATGCTCATAGTATTAATCACTATTTTAGTGCTTATAACCGCTCTCGGTATTTTTGGCTTAACCTTATTTAATATTAGCAAACGTACTAAGCAAATTGGTACACGCAGAGCACTTGGCGCAAGAAAGTCAGCTATTGTTAGCTACTTTTTAGTAGAAAATGCATTAATTTGTAGCCTAGGTTTAGCCTTAGGTGTAGTAACAGCAATACTACTTGGGAAAATGTTAATGCAGTATTTTTCTGTAGCCGCACTACCGCCAAGTTATATAGCAGTTACCGCCATTGCCGTATTTTTAATGAGTTTACTTGCAGTATTAGCGCCGGCTAAACGCGCTGCCAATATTTCGCCCAGTATCGCAACTCGCACAATTTAACCTAGAACCCGCTTGAGGTAGATTTATTATCCAGAGTTCAGGTTACTAAATCATGCAAAAATCATTATGCTACACTGATTAGTAAGGCAGTGTAGCCATTAAAAAATTATAAAAATAACCTATGACTGATAAAATACTCATTGTTGATGATAACCAAGCAGTACTCGACGCACTTTCATTGTTGCTCGAGATCCACGATTTTTCGGTAGTCACTGCCACAAACCCGTTTGATGCTCTGCAAATAGTTCGCTATCAACGAATTGAGCTTGTAATTCAAGACATGAACTTTACCAGTGACACGACCTCTGGTGAAGAAGGTAAAGCCTTGTTTTATGAACTACGAGAAATAAACCCACACCTCCCTATTATACTTATTACAGCCTGGACCGAACTTGCCACCGCCATTGAGCTTGTAAAAGCAGGTGCTGCCGATTACTTACCAAAACCCTGGGATGATGCAAAACTATTAGTTTGTATCGCTAACTTAATAGAGCTAGGCAGTGCTAAAAAAATAGTTGCTACACATAGTCGCCATCAACAAGAGCGTGAAGGTACATTTAAAAGCGCAGACCTTGCCGGGCTAATATTTAAAAGCACGGCTATGGAACGACTGGTCACTATGGCGCTACAAGTAGCTAAATCTGATATATCTGCATTAATTACAGGCCCTAATGGGAGCGGTAAAGAGTGCATTGCGCATATCATTCAAAAAAACTCCCCACTTGTATCGCAACCTTTTATTAAGGTAAACGCAGGCGCACTACCACAAGAACTTATAGAAGCCGAACTTTTTGGCGCTGAAGCTGGTGCATACACGGGGATAACTAAACAACGTATTGGTCGATTTGAAGCAGCTGATGGCGGTACGTTATTTTTAGATGAAATTGGTAATTTACCACTCTCAGGACAAATAAAATTACTACGCGTAGTACAAACCGGCGAGTTTGAACGTTTAGGCTCAACACAAACACAAAAAGTAAATGTGCGAGTAATATCGGCTACTAACGAAAACTTACTACAAGCAATTGAACAAGGTCGATTTAGGGAAGACTTATATTATCGCCTTAATGTAATTGAACTCAATGTGCCTGCCCTAAGTGAAAGACAAGATGATGTTTTAGCACTTATTAGCCATTTTTTACCTCACCGAGAGCTGACTATAAACACAGAGCAAGCACTTCAACATTATAAATGGCCAGGTAACGTTCGAGAGCTAGAAAATGCTTGTAAACGTGTAGCGGTGCTAAAACCAACAGGTGCGCTTACAGTCGATGACTTTGCACTTTCGTCATCGGTTACTGCTCAACAAGAAGCAAAAGCAGAACCGACCAAACAGGAAATAGAACACGCAATGCGCGCTCATCAAGGTGTTATAGCCAAAGTGGCCCGTGAATTTGGTTTAAGCCGACAAGCTCTTTACAGGCGGTTACAAAAAATGGGTATTGATTATTAATGCCAAACATTATTAGCCACTTTACCCTAAGCCAAAAGGTTGTGTTAATTTGCGCACTTTGTAGCGCGCTGCCTGTTTTTATTATTGCCGCACTTAGTGGTTTTGATATGTACTACACTCTGTTTTTAATATTACTAACGCTTGCATTTAGCGCCTTGCTTTCAAGAGCTCTCACCAAGCCAATAAAGCTTGGCATGCAATCGCTCGAAACCGGGTTGCTTAATTTTAAAGATGGTGAGCTCTCCAGCTTACTAGCGTATAAAAGTAATGATGAACTTGGAAAACTATGCCGACTTTATAATCAAACCGCTAAACAGCTTCGCCAAGAAAAACAATGGATTTACCAGCGCGAGTTAATGCTTGATAAAGTATTGCAAAGCTCGCCGCAAGCGTTATTACTGGTCAATGATAATAATACGGTGGTATTTAGTAATTTAATTAGCCGTAGTTTATTTAATAGCGCAACCCGCCTTGAAGGTATGCAGCTAAGTAAATTACTCGAAAATTCGCCTCTGCAATTAATAGCAGCTATAGAGCACGGTGTTGATGGCCTCTTTAATATAGAAATAGAGAATCAAGACTCGCAAACTTGGCATTTAGCCACCGGGGAGTTTTTACTCAATAACCAAAAGCATCATTTATATATATTTAAACAATTAACCCGTGAGCTTAGTCGCCAAGAAGTTGCCGTGTGGAAAAAGGTAATACGCATTATCAGTCACGAATTGAATAATTCACTCGGTCCTATGTCGTCCATGTTACATAGCGCACAATTGCTCGCAAATAAAGTTGATGAGCCCCGCCTTGCCCGTGTATTTGCAACTATTGATGAGCGAATTAGTCATTTAACTGAATTTGTACAAGGCTATGGCAAGTTTGCTAAATTACCTCAGCCACAAAAAACACGGATTAACTGGCAAAACACACTCAATAATTTAAAAAATCACTGGCAATTTAGCTACGAAATAAAAAATTCACACAATGAATTACAAGCTGATCAAGCCCAACTCGAGCAGCTGCTGATAAACCTATTAAAAAATTCACACGAGTCAGGCTCCAACGCCAATGAAATACATATTCAGGTCGAGTTTGTACCCCAAGCATGTGTTATAAATGTAAGCGACTGCGGCAAAGGAATGAGCGAGCAAGTAATGGCAAATGCTTTAGTGCCCTTTTATTCAACAAAAAGTACGGGGAGTGGTTTAGGGCTAGCTTTATGCAGAGAAATAGCAGAAGCGCATCAAGGGCATATAAGTTTACATAACAAAATAGAGGGCGGCTTAAACGTACAAGTGAGCCTTCCTTATTCATAAATTAACACAAATTAAAAACAACAAAGCCACTTAAGAAGTGGCTTTGTGTTTAAAGAGCTTAATAACCTGAGTTCAGGTTGAGTAATAAATTACTCTGCGTCAGCTTCTTTATATTTAGCAGCAGTTTCAGTAATTAACGGCTGTAATTCACCGCGTTGAAACATTTCGATAATAATGTCACAACCACCAACTAATTCGCCATCTACCCAAAGTTGTGGGAATGTTGGCCAATTTGCATATGCTGGAAGCTCAGCACGAATGTCTGGATTAAGTAAAATATCAACGTATGCAAATGGTTCACCACATGACATTAACGCTTGCGATGCTTGTGAAGAAAAACCACAATTTGGTAATTTTGGTGACCCTTTCATGAAAAGGATTATTGGATTTTCTGAAATTTGCTGTTTAATTTTATCAATGGTTTCCATCTACAACCTCAAAGTAACGATAGCTAAATATATTTAGGTCTTGAAAATAACTCATCGTGACCACAAATATATAACTTAAAATGGGCAAATAAAGCCGCAATTGAAATAGTCTTTCGCAATAGCATTGCTGTTTGCTTAAACTTGAGTAAAATACTCAACAATTATAGTAACACTATATTACCGCTTGGTATAGGTAACTGCTCTGTTTCAACAGGCTTTACGTATTACCAAATGGACTATCAACCAAAGAAGATGGAGATAAAAAAATGGCATTTGAACTACCGTCACTACCATATGCAATCGACGCACTTGAGCCACATATTTCAAAAGAAACGCTAGAGTTTCACCATGGCAAACACCACAACACATACGTGGTTAAGCTTAATGGTTTAATCCCTGGTACTGAGTTTGAAAACAAATCTCTAGAAGAGATCGTATGTTCATCAGAAGGCGGCGTATTTAACAACGCAGCACAAATCTGGAACCATACTTTTTACTGGAACAGCTTATCTCCAAACGGCGGCGGCGAGCCTACTGGCGCAGTTGCTGATGCAATCAACGCTAAATGGGGTTCTTTTGATGCGTTTAAAGATGCATTAAATGACAAAGCAGTAAATAACTTTGGTTCAAGCTGGACGTGGTTAGTTAAGCTTGCTGATGGTTCACTAGACATCGTTAATACATCTAACGCTGCTACACCATTAACTGATGATGGCGTTACTCCAATCCTTACAGTGGATTTATGGGAACACGCTTACTACATTGATTACCGTAACGTTCGTCCAGATTACCTTAAAGGTTTTTGGTCGCTTGTTAACTGGGAATTCGCGAACTCTAACTTCGCTTAATTAGCCTTTAAACGCTAATGTAAAAAAGACGCTTAGGCGTCTTTTTTTGTTTCTTGTTTATCACACCTAAGCGCCTCACCATTTAATAAAACACTTTTAGTAACATGATCTTTTTTCACTTAAATTTTTAATTTTATTGCACAAAAATACACATTCGTGACTAGACTTTAAAAGGTAAGCACCTTTTTACAGCGGGTTTCGGAGGTTATTATGACGATTTTTGAGCATTACCAAGCACGATACGAAGCGGCACAGGAAGAAGAATACAGTATCGCTGAATTTCTTGAGATTTGTAAAACCGATAAGTCTGCCTACGCCAGCGCACCAGAACGCCTACTCATGGCAATTGGCGAACCACACATGGTAGATACCGCAACGGATGCACGACTAAGTCGATTATTTTCAAATAGAGTAGTTGCGCGCTACCCTGCCTTTGCTGATTTTTATGGTATGGAAGACGCCATCGAGCAAATAGTCTCTTATTTAAAACATGCGGCTCAGGGGCTAGAAGAATGCAAACAAGTGCTTTATTTACTTGGACCTGTTGGAGGGGGTAAATCATCCATTGCTGAAAAACTAAAATATTTAATGCAACAAGTGCCTATTTATTCAATTAAAGGGTCTCCTGTAAACGACCACCCCCTCTCCTTGTTTGATCCTATCGAAGATGCAGACGTACTCAGCAAAGAATACGGTATTAAACCGCGCTACTTAAAAACCATTATGTCGCCTTGGGTTGGCAAACGCTTAAAAGAGTTCAATGGTGATATAAGCCAGTTTAGAGTGGTTAAACGCTACCCTTCTATTTTAAACCAAATAGGCATTGCCAAAACAGAACCTGGAGATGAAAACAACCAGGATATTTCGGCGCTAGTGGGTAAGGTCGATATTCGCCAGCTTGAGCACTTTGCTCAAAATGATCCTGATGCATACGCCTATTCGGGCTCTTTATGTTTAGCTAACCAAGGGCTGATGGAATTTGTAGAAATGTTTAAAGCACCGATTAAAGTGCTGCATCCTTTACTTACTGCAACCCAAGAAGGTAACTACAACGGCACAGAAGGAATTAGTGCTCTGCCCTTTAATGGCATGATCCTCGCTCACTCTAATGAGTCTGAGTGGCAAACCTTTAAAAACAATAAAAACAACGAAGCATTTTTAGACCGTGTTTATATTGTAAAAGTCCCTTATTGCTTACGTGTAACTGAAGAAATTAAAATTTACGACAAATTACTTGAGCACAGCGAGCTGTACAACGCGCCATGCGCACCAGGTACACTTAAAACATTGGCGCAATTTACGACGCTATCACGTTTAAAAGAGCCAGAAAATTCAAGTGTTTATTCAAAAATGCGGGTATACGATGGCGAAACTCTAAAAGACACCGACCCTAAAGCAAAATCGTATCAAGAATACCGCGATTACGCAGGTGTTGATGAAGGTATGACGGGATTATCTACTCGTTTTGCGTTTAAAATTTTATCCCGCGTGTTTAACTTTGATACCACTGAGGTTGCTGCAAATCCGGTGCACTTATTTTATGTGCTTGAGCAACAGATAGAGCGCGAGCAATTTTCAAATGAAATAGAAGAGCGTTATTTAAGCTTTTTAAAAGGCTATTTAATACCGCAATACGTTGAGTTTATAGGTAAAGAACTGCAAACCGCCTATTTAGAATCCTACTCAGAATACGGACAAAATATTTTTGACCGTTATGTAATTTATGCAGACTTTTGGATACAAGACCAAGAATATCGCGACCCCGATACCGGACAACTATTTGACCGCGAGGCACTTAATGCCGAACTTGAAAAAATAGAAAAGCCAGCAGGAATTTCCAACCCTAAAGATTTCCGTAATGAAATAGTGAACTTTGTACTGCGTGCCCGTGCACACAACAACGGTAAAAACCCACTATGGACAAGCTACGAAAAATTACGCACGGTAATTGAGAAAAAAATGTTCTCTAATACCGAAGATTTACTCCCCGTTATTTCGTTTAATACTAAAACGTCTGCAGAGGATCAGCAAAAGCACGAAGACTTTGTGAACCGTATGGTCGAAAAAGGCTATACACAAAAACAAGTTCGCTTGCTTTCTGAGTGGTATTTACGGGTTAGAAAATCGCAATAACCTTCATAGTCGTAGTATATAGGAGGTCAATATGGCGCATTTTATAGATAGGCGTTTAAACGGAAAAAATAAAAGTACGCTTAATCGCCAGCGCTTTATTAGGCGCTATAAAAAGCAAATTAAAGAAGCAGTTTCAGATGCGATTAACAAACGCAGCGTTACCGATTCAAGCTCTGGTGAGAGTATTTCTATTCCACAACGCGATATCAGCGAACCCACGTTTCATCAAGGGCAAGGCGGGAATAGAGAACAAATTCACCCTGGTAACGATCAGTTCACTACAGGTGATAAAATTGAGCGCCCTAAAGGCGGGCAAGGCGGCGGTGCCGGTGAAGGTGACGCCAGCGATTCGGGCGAAGGACAAGATGAGTTTGTATTTTCAATATCAAAAGATGAATACCTTGATTTACTGTTTGAAGATTTAGAGCTCCCTAACTTACAAGAAAACCAACTTGATAAGTTAGTGCAAATGAAAACCCACCGCGCAGGTTTTTGTAGCGACGGCATGCCAAGTAATATTGATATTGTCCGCTCACTTCAAGGCTCGCTTGCACGACGTGTGGCAATGAGTGCAGGTAAAAAACGCCGTTTAAAAGAGCTCGAAGAACAACTTGCTCTGCTACTTGCTAGCCCACATAACGATAAAGCAGCAATTGCTTTATTACAAAAAGAAATTGCAGCATTAAAAGTGCAAATTAAGTCGGTTCCGTTTATTGATAACTACGATTTACGTTTTCGTAACTACGAAAAGCGCCCTCATCCCACCAGCAAAGCGGTGATGTTTTGTATTATGGATGTGTCAGGCTCAATGGACCAGCCAACAAAAGACATGGCAAAGCGCTTTTATATTTTGCTCTATCAATTTTTAACACGCAGCTATAAAGACATAGAAGTTGTTTATATTCGCCACCACACCCAAGCAAAAGAAGTAGACGAGCAAGAGTTTTTTTATTCCCAAGAAACGGGCGGCACTATTGTTTCAAGCGCACTTAAATTAATGAACGAAATAATAAAAGAGCGTTATCACGCAAACGAGTGGAATGTATACGCCGCACAAGCCTCTGATGGCGATAACTGGGCTGACGACACCCCGCAGTGTGGTGAAATTTTACATAATAAGCTCTTAAGCGCAGTACGCTATTTTGCGTATATTGAAATAACCACTCGTGCTCATCAAAGCCTATGGCGCGAATATGAATCCATAACACACAGCCATAGTAATTTCGCCATACAGCATATTCAAAGCGTTGAAGATATTTACCCAATTTTTAGGGAGCTATTTAAAAAAGGTCGTCAACAGCAAAACTCTGCATAGCCTAAAGCGAGGTAGCATTATGAATGATAAACGATTGAGTGATGGCCCAGATTGGACCTTTGATTTATTAAATGAATACCAAGGTGAAATTGCCCGTGTTGCAGCTCACTACAGGTTAGACACATACCCTAATCAAATTGAAGTGATAACCGCAGAGCAAATGATGGATGCTTATTCAAGCGTTGGTATGCCTATTGGCTACAGTCATTGGTCGTACGGTAAAAAGTTCATTCAAACAGAGCAAAATTATAAGCGCGGACAAATGGGTCTCGCTTACGAAATAGTGATAAATTCAGACCCTTGTATTGCGTACTTAATGGAAGAAAATACCCTACCTATGCAAGCACTTGTAATGGCGCATGCATGTTACGGACATAACTCATTTTTTAAAGGTAATTACTTATTTAAAACCTGGACCGATGCTGGCTCAATTATTGATTACTTGGTATTTGCTAAAAACTACATAAGCCGCTGTGAAGAAAAGCACGGTATTACACAAGTAGAAGCCCTGCTCGATTCATGTCATGCATTAATGAATTACGGAGTCGATCGCTACAAACGTCCACAACAAATATCGTTATTTGAAGAGCAAAAACGCCAACAAGAGCGTGAAGACTACCTTCAATCGCAAGTAAATGAATTATGGCGGACTATTCCTGAGCAACAGCAAGAAACCAAAAAGAAAGTCCGCCATTTTCCTTCTGAACCCCAAGAAAATATTTTGTATTTTATTGAAAAAAATGCTCCATTACTGGACTCTTGGCAACGTGAAGTGATACGTATTGTTCGTAAAATTTCGCAATACTTTTACCCACAAAAACAAACTCAAGTAATGAACGAAGGTTGGGCAACTTTTTGGCATTACACCATCCTTAATCACTTATATGATGAGGGAAAGCTCACCGACTCGTTTATGTTAGAATTTTTACAAAGCCACACCAACGTAGTTTATCAGCCACCTTATAACAGTAAGTATTATTCAGGCATTAACCCATACGCTTTAGGCTTTAATATGATGGTTGATATTCGCAGAATATGTGAGCACCCAACACAAGAAGATAAACGCTGGTTCCCTGAATATGCAGGCAGTAATTGGCTAGATACACTGCATTTTGCAATGGAAAACTTTAAAGACGAGAGTTTTATTAGCCAGTTTTTATCACCTAAGTTAATTCGTGATTTTAAATTATTTACTATTATTGATCATACTAATAATCCCCATTTAGAAATTGGCGCAATACATAACGACAACGGCTATAAAGCAGTGAGAGAAGCCCTCTCAGCGCAGTACAACTTGAGTAATCATGAGCCTAACATTCAAGTGTATGATGTTGATATTAGAGGTGACCGTTCACTAACCTTACGCTATGTACCCCATAATAATATTCCTTTAGCAAACTCGCACAAAGAAGTAATTAAGCATCTTTACAGATTATGGGGGTTTAAAGTAAAACTTGAACAAGAGTCAAATTGTGGTGAGGTCTCTATAATTGGTCAGTGTCCAACCGATGACTCTCGACACACAACTGAGTAACAATAGGGGATAATAAAAATTTGTTGTGCTGGTTGGCTTAGCTGACTATACAAACACCCTATTATTTAACTCTAAATTCTGGATATAAAAAATGACGCTTAAGCGTCATTTTTTATATCTTCGTAGGCTATTACTTTATTTCGCCCTGTATTTTTAGACTGGTACAATGCTTTATCTGCAGCCTCTATCCAGCGCTCATGATTTTTAAAATCATTACTGTTACCAGCTAGCCCTATACTTACCGTCATTGTTATTTCAAAGTGTTTATACTTAACAGGGTTAGTTTCAATCAGCACCCTTAAACGCTCAGCAAATACAAAAGCGCCTTCTTTATCTGTATCAAGTAATGTCACTGCAAACTCTTCACCGCCATAGCGCCCTGCAACATCAGTTTCGCGCAGCGTCGTACGTAGTAAGTTAGATAAATGACGGAGCGCTTCATCACCGCAGCTATGTCCGTATTCATCATTTATTTTTTTAAAGTGATCAATATCAAACATTAATAATGTACTACAGCCACCACTTCGCTTAACTCTTAAAAACTCTTGGCGTAGCGTACCTTCCCAGTGTCCACGGTTTGCAAGCTGCGTTAAGCTATCTGTTTGACTTACTTGTTCTAATTTTTTGTTTAACTCTTCAAGCTCTTTTTTATTAACCGCTACATCTGTTACATCGTACAAAATAATACAAATATGGCTAACTTCGCCCATCGTATTTGTAAGAGGGATAAATGTGGCATTTTGATACATGTAATCAGCTTTACCAGTAATAGGTCGATAATTTTTAAACCTAAAAATGTATGGCTGCTGCTCCCAAATCGTAAAAGAGCGGTTTTTTAAAACAAAAACCGATTCTGATTTACTTCTAAACCATTTTTCGTCTATTGCTGGAAATAAATCAAATAGGTCTTTATCTTTTACTGCGCTTGGTAGAAGCCCTGAATGGTTTTCCATAAAACCATTCCATACACACACTTTATAGTCTCTATTAAGCACTACAAGGCCTACATCAACGGTATTGAACATATCCATTAACCAATGGATTTCAGTCATCTCTAAATCAGCAGCCATAACTTAATCTTCTAATAGGTAAGCAACTTTGTACTTCAAAGTTTTAAGTGAATCTTCAGTAAATAACAGCATGAGATCGCAATTTATATCATGGTTTTCAATACCGTAACTAATCTCTATAGCAAGCGTACGCTGCCAACGTGACTTATTTGATTTAACCAGTTCAGACACGTCTCGGTGTTGGCCAAGTACAATCGGGTGCCCTTGGCTAAATGACATATCGAGCTGCTTAGAAAGTCCCGTTAAAATAGCGCCTATCAAAATATTACTAATATCCATAAGCAGCTCAAGTTCAATTTTATCGTTTAACTCACCGTCATAATTCATCAAAGAAGCTATTTCTTTAAAGCTTGAATCATTTAAAAGTAATAGCGCCTCGCCCGAAATACCACCGCCAATAAAGCCCTGGCACACACCCGATGTAGCTGCATTATTGTCTATAGACTGCAGCGCCATATCGAGTTCATTAACTTCCAAAATATTCACATTAGGAATTGGTAGCTCGACAAACACATTAAGAAGGCGCGCAAGTAAATCCCCAGCCTGACCCATAGCAACGTTAGTTAGCTCTTGGTATATATCTCGAACATCAGGGTCGACTTGCTCTCCTAGCGAATGAGAGAGACGCTCACGCATAGCTTTATCTTTAATCCCATGGTGTTCAATTATGCTGGCTAGCTTTTCGGGGGAACATGGCTTTTGAATAAAATCGATAGCACCAAGTTCAAGCACTCTTTGGTGTGCACTTGGCTGTATATCACCAGAGACGACAACAGTGAGTATGTTTAGCCCCTGTTCTTTCATAGCGATTAAAACTTCATAGCCATCCATTTCAGGCATATTTAAATCGAGAAAAAGTATCTCTGGTTCAATTAACTTTATTTGCTTTATACAATCAACACCGTCGAGTGCAAATTCAACTTTAATATCCCAATCTTCAGGTAATGAGCGAGCTAGTTGACGCCTAGCTAATTTTGAGTCATCACATATTAGTACCGATGTTGACATATTATCTCTCTGTTTCTAAACCAGTCATGAGCATTAAAATTACTTTATAGTGGTTTTTATTTTTATTATTGAAGATATATTTTGTAACTTCATGTTAATCAAAGTTTAGCACAGTTACAATTTTTATATTACAGAACTAATCCCAGTTTAATTAGAGCTGTATAATCACTTGGTTACTATAGCGCAGTATAATACACTGACGCCCATTGCGTTAATTTAAAAGGAAATACCTTATGTTACGTTCACTTACCTTTGTTTTGAGTGCATTTTGCTCTGTGGCTATTGCAGCCGATTACCCAGAAAACACGCTAGACATAGGAAAAGTATCTGCACAGGGCAAACCAGTAACTTTATTAGGCAAAGGTGTCTCAGTAGGTGATAGTGCGCCAAATTTCAAAGTAGTTGATGACAACTTCATCCCTGTAACGCTTGAGGATTACAAAGGTCAAGCTGTATTGATAAGTGTAGTACCCAGCCTTGATACAGGTATTTGTAGCCTGCAAACTAAACACTTTAATGAAAAAGTAGCCTCGCAATTTCCTGCGGTTGCTATGTTGACAATTAGTGCTGATTTACCATTTGCTCAAAAGCGTTTTTGCAAAGCTGAAAATATCGATAAAATCACTACGTTATCTGATTCTGTTTGGCGCGATTTTGGCCAAAAATACGGATTAATTATTAAAGATATGGGTTTACTAACGCGAACTGTATTTATTTTAGATGAAAGTCACAACATCATTTATAAACAATTAGTTAGTAGTCTTTCAACTGAACCAGAATATAACAGCGTAATTGAGAAACTTAAAACGCTGTAAAGCCGATTAATTAGCACTAATTAAGCAAGGCTAAATAGACTTAAAATAAAAAACCGCCAATTGGCGGTTTTTTAATGTGCTTTTATAATTAACCTAAAAGCTCACCAAGTTGTGAACTTACAGCTTCAACAGCTTGTGTACCATCTAGTTTGTGGTACTGAGTGTTACCAGCAGCAGCTTCTGCTTGGTAGTAATCAACTAATGGCATAGTTTGTTCGTGGTAAATACCTAAACGTTTACGTACTGTTTCTTCAGTGTCGTCTGCGCGAACAATTAAGTCTTCCCCTGTTTCGTTGTCTTTACCTTCCACTTTTGGTGGATTGTAAACAACGTGGTAGACACGACCAGAACCAGGGTGAACGCGACGTCCGCCCATGCGCTCAACAATTACTTCATCAGCAACATCAAATTCAATAACGTGATCAACCACTACGCCATTTTCTTTCATTGCATCAGCTTGAGGAATAGTGCGTGGGAAGCCATCAAGTAAAAAGCCTTTCTCACAATCCGCTTTAGTAATACGCTCTTTTACTAAACCAATAATAATATCATCAGAAATTAGTTGACCAGCATCCATTACTTTTTTTGCTTCTAGGCCTAGTGGTGTGCCTTCTTTAATTGCCGCACGTAACATATCGCCAGTAGAAATTTGTGGAATACCGTATTTGTCCATTAAAAACTGAGCTTGAGTACCTTTACCTGCACCCGGCGCGCCCAAAAGAATAATGCGCATATTATTGTCCCCTAGTATGGATATTTATTTTAAAGCCTGAATTCTTCCACAAGCGCCGCAGATACTCAAGCAACTTATACTAATTGATGAGTTGTTGATGTATTTACAGCGCATTAAAAAAGGAACACACGTTCCCTTTTATTTAAAGTATATAATTTATACTTTTATTAACTAAATAAGTAGTTAACTACTTACTTAGTTCAAGCATTAGCTTGTTTAAGCGAGTAACGAATCCTGTTGGATCTTTAAGTGTACCGCGTTCTGCAAGTAATGCTTGGTCTAATAAAACATGTGACCACTGTGAAAACTTATCTTCATCTTGTTCGTCATTTAAATGCTTAACAAGTTGGTGCTCTGGATTTAGCTCAAACACAGGTTTTGCTTCTGGGGCTGCTTGACCTACAGACTCCATTAGCTTTTGCATTTGTGAGCTCATATCGTTGTCGTCGCTTACAACACACGCTGGAGAATCTGTTAAGCGGTGCGTAAAGCGTACTTCTTTAACGTCTTCACCTAATGCTGTTTTAATACGTTCAACAAGCCCAGCCATTTCTTTTTCAGACTCTTCTTGTGCTTTTTTAGTTTCTTCGTCGTCAAGTTTACCTAAATCTAGGTCACCACGTGTAATTGACTGTAGTTGCTTATCAGCAAATTCAGTTAAGTGGCTCATCATCCACTCATCAACACGGTCACTTAGTAGTAATACTTCAATGCCTTTTTTGCGGAAAATCTCTAAATGCGGAGAATTTTTCGCAGAGGTAAATGTATCAGCTACTACATAGTAAATTTTATCCTGACCTTCGTTCATGCGCTCAACATATTGCTCAAGCGACACATCTTGCGTTTCTGAATCAGTATGAGTCGAAGAAAAACGTAATAGTTTACACACAGCTTCTTTATTTGCCGCATCTTCAGCTGGGCCTTCTTTCATTACTTGGCCAAACTCGTTCCAAAATACTTGGTAATCGTCAGCTTTGTTTTTAGCCATACGCTCAAGCATTTTAATAATGCGCGATGTACACCCTTTACGAATAGCTTGCGTTACTTTGTTGTCTTGTAGAATTTCACGAGATACGTTTAGTGGTAAATCGTTTGAATCTAGTAAACCTTTCACAAAACGAAGGTAGCTTGGCATGAACTGCTCAGCATCATCCATTACAAATACACGTTGTACATAAAGTTTTAAGCCACTTTGGCGTTCACGGTTCCATAAATCGAAAGGTGCTTTTTTAGGGATGTATAAAAGGCTCGTGTATTCAGTTTTACCTTCAACCTTATTATGTGCCCAGCTAAGTGGATCTTCCCAGTCGTGGCTTACGTGCTTGTAAAACTCTTTGTATTCTTCATCAGAAAGCTCTGACTTATCACGCGTCCACAATGCAGTTGCACGGTTAATACTTTCCCATTCACCTGGTACTGCTGGAATTTTTTCGCCGTCTTCGCCTTCAGACTCTGGTACTTCTGCTTTAAACATTTGTACAGGTGTTGAAATATGGTCTGAGTATTTAGTAACAATGCCGCGCAGGCGGTAATCGTCAGCAAATTCTTTTTCTTCATCACGAAGATGTAAAATAATGTCGGTACCACGGCCTTCTTTTTCAATTTCTTGAAGCGTGTATTCGCCTTCACCTTGAGATTCCCACTCGTAAGCTGTTGTTTCACCCGCTTTTCGTGTACGAACAGTTACTAAATCGGCAACAATAAATGCTGAGTAAAAACCAACACCAAATTGACCAATTAACTGTGAATCTTTACTTTGATCACCCGTTAAGTTTTTGAAAAACTCAGCAGTACCCGACTTTGCAATAGTACCTAGCGAGCTAATTACTTCATCGCGTGTCATACCAATACCATTATCAGAAATGGTAATTGTATTTGCTTCTTTATCTGCGCTAATACGTACACGTAAATCGGCATCACCTTGGTAAAGGTCGCCTTGAGATAGCGCTAAAAAGCGTAACTTGTCTGCCGCATCTGATGCGTTTGACACAAGTTCGCGTAAAAATATTTCTTTATTAGAATAAAGAGAATGAATCATTAAGTTTAATAATTGTTTTACTTCTGTTTGAAAGCCTAATGTTTCTTTTTGTGCTGCAGTCATTTATATATCTCCAATTTGCAAAGTGTCTGCGTTATGCACTTAATATGGGGTGAGGTGTTAGAACTTCAAGGGAAAAATCAAAAAAAGGTGAAACGAAAAAATAGAATATCTCGTTTATCTAAAATGGGTGCGGACAATTAATATGAATCTTTTCGCTTGTTGTTGGATGTTCAAAATATAAATCGCTGGCATGTAATTGTAAGCGTCCTGCCATGTACTCACTTTGTGCACTTTTATATAAATCACAGCCTAAAATTGGGTGCCCTATAAACTGGCTGTGTATTCGTAGTTGATGGGTACGTCCGGTAACGGGCGTAAATTGCACTAAGGTTCTGCACGGTTGTTTAAGCCGCTCAAGCACACTGTATTCACTCACCGCTACTTTGCCCGTCGCTTGGCAAATTTTAACTCGCGGAAAAAGCAGCTTATCCTTTGCTATTGGCGCAGTAATTGACCCCTTATCAACAGCCAAGACCCCTTCGAGCATGGCTACATAACGCTTTTGAATAGTGCGTGCCTGAAATTGCTTATTAAGATGCTTTGATGCTTTGGCGTTTAATCCAACAATCATAATGCCCGATGTGCCCAAATCTAGCCGATGCGGTAACTTAGCTTCTGCAAATGCAGCTGTTAAGCCCTTTTGACCATTTACTAAGCGGTAATGCACTGAGTCCCAATTAAGCGGATTTTTACCTGATAAGCTTAATAGTCCACTGGGTTTATTGATCAGTAAAATATCGTCATCTTGATATAATATTTCAATAAACCCGTCGCACTTAGGGGCTACAAAATCATCAACTATATTGTGTGGTTCTGAAGGTGTATGCGATGTTGAGTTAGCCATTAAGTTAATCATTAAATTAGTCACTATCTTTTGAATGAAGCGCTTTTAAAGCCAATACTTGCTCACGTAAATCGTCTGCTACTACTTTGTCAGCGGCAATCGGGGTACCTACTGCAACCGACACCAAAGACCATTTTAATCGTGGTAGTTGCCACTTAGCTTTTCGGCTAAACATACTTCCCCACAGGCCCCCTAAATGCACAGGAATAACGGGCACAGGTGAGCGCTCAATAATGCGCTCGATTCCACGGCGAAAAATATCGATAGAGCCGTCACTGGTTAGTTTTCCTTCAGGGAAAATACCAACAAGTTCGCCTTTATTAAGCGCAGCAGCCACTTCGTCAAACGCTTTTTTAAACGCTTCCGGATTGGTTTTTTCACTGTTAATGGGAATAGCTTTGGCCATTTTAAATAACCAATGTAGGGCTGGCGAATAATAAATAGGGGCAAATACCATAAACCGGATAGGCCTTGGTGATGCTGCTAAAATAAACATCCAATCTACAAAGCTCACGTGATTACACACTATAACGGCAGCGCCTTCATCTGGAATATTACTTTCACCTTTTGTACGCACTCTGTACATACAAATAGCTAAAATATATATAATAAATCGTAAAAAGAACTCTGGTACTTTGGTATAAATATAAACAGATATAAGCAAGTTTAGCCCAGCAAGTAACAGTAGCAACTCTGAAATACTCCACTCAAAAACAGACAGTGTTACAATGCTCAAAATAGCACTGCCCACCATAAACAACGCATTTAAAACATTGTTAGCGGCTATAACGCGAGAACGACTCGATTCTTCAGTTCGCTGTTGAATAAGCGCATACAACGGTACAGTATAAAAACCAGAGCCAATGCCAATGCCTGCCATCCATACAAAATGCCACAACATGTCGCCTGTTTCTAATAACTGCTCAAGCGTCAATAATTCAAGGTTTTGAGGTAAATAAGAGCTAATAGCAGGCTCTTGGCTCAGTAAGTATAAAAACAAGGTAATTAAAATAGCGCCAAAAGGCACAATTCCTAATTCTATTCGAGAGCGAGAAAGCTTTTCACACAATAACGAACCAATAGCAATACTTAGTGAAAACACAACGAGTGCACTAGTTACTACCAGTTCATCCCCACTCATCGTGTGCTTTACATAATTCGGTAGGGAAGTTAGGACGATTGCACCTATTAACCAAAACCAACTGATCCCAAGTACTGATTTACCAACCGATTCTGTTTGCGAATTAAGTGCTGAAAATACGTTTTTTGTGGATGAAAATATATTATAGGTAAATTTTAAGTTAGGCTCGTTTGCCTCACTAATGGGTATAAAGCGACTGCTCACATAACCCATAACGGCCAGTACTAATACGGCAATACTTATAAGCGTAGGCCCTACTGATTGAGTAATATAATAGGTGCCAAAAATTGTACCAATTAGTATCGCCACAAACGTGCCTGATTCAACCAAGCCATTCGCTTTTGTTAATTCGTTAGGGGCTACGTGCTGCGGTAAAATAGAGTATTTTAGTGGACCAAAAAACGTACTTTGTACGCCCATTAAAAATACGGTAGCTAACATCAGCCAAACGTACTGCGTTAAAATAGAGACTGCCCCTACAACCATAATAGGGATTTCACATAGCTTTACGATTCTGATGAGTTTGGATTTTTCTGTTTTTTCAGCTAGCTGCCCCGCCATCCCTGAAAATAAAAAGAAAGGTAGGATAAATAACCCAGCAGCAATATTTGAATAAAGTGCGCCATCAGCAAGCGTTGCAGCCTGAAATATCAATAGAATAAGCACTGATTGCTTATACACGTTATCGTTTATCGCTGAGAAAAACTGCGTAATAAAAAGCGGTAAAAAACGCTTACTACCCAGCAATGTACCTTGGTAGGGTTGATTATCTTTCATTGTGTTCCTTACTAATTAGATAGATAGCCTACAAGAATAAAACATAACAGGCCACCTCTAAGCTTACCTTAAAAACAAAAAAGCCTACATAATTTAATCATGTAGGCTTTTACAGTTTGTTTTCAAATAGTGGCTTAGAATTAGTCTTGTGTAACTAAACGCCTGCCGCTAAAAGCATGCATAAGCGTTCTACCATCTACTAAATCAAGCTCGCCCCCCACAGGAATACCGTGAGCAATACGCGAAGCACCTACTTTATATTTATGACAAAGCTGAGCAATATAATGAGCAGTAGTATCGCCTTCAACGGTAGGGTTAGTCGCTAAAATAACCTCATTAATACCGCCTTGAGCAAGTTTTTGCTCTAAAACGTCTAAGCCAATTTCTTTAGGGCCGATACCGTCAATTGGCGATAAATGACCCATTAAAACAAAGTATAGCCCTAAGTACTGACCCGTTTGCTCAATGGCAAGCACATCAGTAGGCGATTCAACAACACATAATATGCCGCTGTCTTGACGCTTTGTACTTAAACAAATATCGCACTGAGCTTGTTCGCAAAAAGTACGACAAGACTGACAATGCCCTATGGCTGTCATTGCTTTAGTGAGTGCATTACCAAGCTGAGTGCCCCCTTTACGGTCGCGCTCAAGCAAGTGAAAAGCAATACGTTGCGCTGACTTTGGACCAATGCCCGGTTGGCAGCGCAGTGCTTCTATAAGCTGATTTAAACTATCTGAAAGTTGCATTATTTACTTAAAACGGCATTTTCATACCTGGTGGTAATTGCATACCGCCAGTTACTTTACCCATGCGCTCTTGTGTTTCTTCTGCAACACGGCGTACAGCATCGTTACATGCTGCTGCAAGTAAGTCTTCAATCATGTCTTTGTCGTCTTCCATTAGGCTTTCATCAAGCTGAACACGACGTACGTTGTGGTTACCAAGCATAGTTACTTTAACTAAACCGGCACCGGCTTCGCCAACAACTTCTAATGTTGCAATTTCGTCTTGGGCTTTTTGCATGCGATCTTGCATTTGCTGCGCTTGCTTCATCATGTTGCCCATTCCACCTTTAAACATAACTTTCTCTCTTTCTTTTAATACATTAATTAACATGAACATAAGGGCGATTGTAAGTAATTACAATGCCTGAATACTGTTTTCGTCGATTTCGGCGCTAAATACTTGCTGAAATTGTACTATGTTTTCGTCAGATGTGATCACATCGATTGCTTGTTGATGGCGACCTGCATCAATTTTTTGCTGAATAAGATAAGGAGAGTCAATAACTCCCTTAGCAAAATTAATACTTAACGACACGTTATGCTCATAAATACTCGAAAGTGCGGCATCTAATCTTTGGCGAAGCATCGGTGTATCTAAATGCTTTTGTGATTCATCAACATCTATATGTAAACTGTTGCCTTGCTTGGTAAATATTGAATGCAGTGCAAATTGGCGCATACGACCACCCAGCCCCATACGTTTAATTAAATAAGCCCATTCATCTTGTTGATGTGCAAATCTAATTTCACTAATTGGGCTTTGAAAATCATCAGGCGCAGGAATACTTACTTCCTCTGGCACTATTTCGGGCGCTTTTTGAGGGTTTATCTGCTCAAGTAATTCTGGCGCTAAATTTTCGGTAATTGTTTGGTGCTTTGCTTTAAAATCAATCTTACTAGCTGGCTTTGTGCTGGATTGACTATGTACCTGGGTTTGGCCCCCTGTTACTGGGAGCTCATGCTTTTTTTCACTCTCACCTGCGCTATCAGTAGCCCAAGGAGGGGTATCGCCAGACGTAGTGCTTGAAGGGCCATTAAGCTCACTTGCACTTGTATCTGCACTACCTTGGGCTTTAGGCATTCTTGGATGCTGTTCAGGCTTTTTAGCAGGCGCTTGGCTTGGCTGTACTGCTACATTACTCGCAGATGTATTTGTATTCTTACTTGATAACCTACCTGCACCCGATATGTTTCTGTCACGTAAAATACGGGCAATGGCCGATTGAGCTTGCGCTTCTTGCTCGGCAATTGGTGTAGTTACATTTTGATTAGCTGCAAGCTCTAATGAAGGATCTGAATTTGTATTAGTAGCAGGGTTAAAGCCCTGATCTACAGCGCTACTCATTATATCGTCAAACTGCGAGGCTAACGTTTGTTCAGCATCGCTGTGTTGCATATAAGCTTCATCTTCACTTTGACGCTGGGCTTGATCATCCGAAACAACATTAGCTTGTGGTTGCTCATTAACTGAGACTTGTTGTTCAGGAGTGTTTTCTGTTTGTTGAACCGGTTGCTCTACTGCATCATTCGCTGGTTCATTTTTACTTTGTGCGACTTCATCATTAGATATTTCAGTGGCAATCGTTGGCGCTGATTCAACTGGTTTTGGTTGTTCGGTATTATTAACCGGCAAGGCATTACTTACCTGCTCACGGCTAGTACTTGACAAGCTATTTTGCGATGTTTTATTTTTATTTAATATATCTCGCAGTGCACTTGCTCGGCCTTGCTTATTTTGAGCCGGCTCTTCATTAACTATAGGTACACTTTGTTGAGCGTCTGTAGGCTTAAATGCTAATAGTCTTAGCATGATCATTTCAAAACCTAAGCGAGGCTCTGGTGCCCATTGTAAATCTTTTTTACCATTTAACAGCAACTGATAATAAACTTGAATTTGCTGTGGGCTCGTATGCTGTGCAACATGAGCAATATAATCTACATTTTTTTCATCAAGCCCTGCCGCTTCTGGCACTAACTGGGTTAGTTGAGTCAAATGCGTAAGTGCAATTAAATCATCAAGCAATGCCACATAATTAGGATTACGACTTGCCACTTGTGCAATTTCATCCATTAATGCAGCACCATCTTGAGCAAGTAATGCTGCAAGCAAGCTTTGGCTGTAATGGGTATCCATTAAACCAAGCATTGTTTGTACTGCTTGATTATTAATATCACCATTTGTTTGCGCAATAGCTTGGTCGGTTAAGCTAAGTGCATCACGCATACTGCCATCAGCGGCTTTTGAAATAATACTAAGTGCATCGGTATCAAAGCTAAGCTGCTCTTGAGTAAGTACGTGTTCAAGCTGTGTTTTAATTTCACTTTGCGATAACGCATTTAAGTTAAATTGCAAACAGCGAGATAAAATAGTAACGGGTAACTTTTGAGGATCGGTCGTCGCTAATAAAAATTTCACATGCTCTGGTGGTTCTTCAAGCGTTTTTAAAAGTGCATTGAAACTGTGCTTTGAGAGCATGTGAACTTCATCGATTAGATATACTTTATAACGTCCACGCGTTGGCGCATATTGAACGTTATCGAGTATTTCGCGGGTGTCCTCTACTTTGGTTCGAGAAGCCGCATCTATTTCGAGTAAATCAATGTAGCGCCCTGCTTCTATATCTAAACAGCTGCTACATTGACCACACGGATTTGCAGATATACCTTCGTCGCAATTTAAGCTTTTAGCAAAAATACGTGCAATGGTCGTTTTACCTACACCGCGGGTTCCAGTGAATAAATAAGCGTGATGCAGTCTATTTTGTGTAAGCGCATTTACAAGCGCTTGCTTAACATGAGACTGCCCAACCAATTCATGAAAGGTTTGAGGACGCCATTTTCTCGCTAGAACCTGATAACTCATCGATTACTCGCCTTCGAATTCAACCAATTTTAGGATTTTAATACCCATTTTTTTGATGCGCTGCTCGCCACCAAGTTCAGGTAATGATACAACAAATGCAGCATCTGTGGCTTCACCACCTAGTTTATGAACTAATTTAGCAGTGGCTTCAATTGTGCCACCAGTTGCTAACAAGTCATCAACTAGTAATACTTTATCGCCAGGTACAATTGCATCAACGTGCAGTTCTAGCGTGTCTTCACCGTATTCAAGTAAGTAATCTTGACGAATAACTTCGCGTGGTAACTTACCTGGTTTACGTACTGGAATAAACGGAATGCCTAACGCGTAAGACAATGGCGCACCAAAAATAAAGCCACGTGATTCTGTGCCAATTATTTTAGTAAAACCCTGATCTTTATATTCAGCGATAAATGCGTCAATAGTTGCTTTAAAGGCTTCTGGATTTGCCATTAAAGTGGTTACATCGCGAAACATGATGCCCGCTTTTGGATAATCAGCAATTGTAGTTATGCTGTTTTTGATAATTGCTGGTGTTACTTGAGTCATAATTTTAACTGCTCAATTGTTTATATTACAAAGCAGGTGATTATAACCTTAACTAACCTTTAATTGCGAGTTTGGCGTTATTATAAAAGAAGTATTAAGTGTAGGGAGTGTAATAAGAAATAAAGAGACTCAAGGCTGAAGTAAGCAACAGCCTTAATAAACGCTATGCATTTTAAGTTAAGCTAGTGATCCAGCCTAATATTGCATTTAAACAGCCAATCCCTGCAAATACAGCTAAGAAAGCAAGAAAGTAAGTAGCGTTGAACGGATCTTTAAAGTCTTTATCATCTGACATTGGTACAACCTTTTATTAAGCACGGCAAATAAGGGTGTCATGATAGACGATGTAAAATCATCAATAAAGACCTTAATCTTGATTTTTTGTCACAATGACACCGCGTTCAACCATAGCATTAAGGGTAACCAATGCACCTTGAGCAATTTGCTCTGCATTAAATTGCGGCGCGTGAGCTAATACCTGTTGGCAAACTTCATCAAATGTCGCTCCATCACTTGCCTCGATAATTGACAGCAATAAAGCAGTCATCGCATTGGTAGCCAAAAATTGAACGTCATCATCTTCATCTCTATATACAACAAAACAATTAGGCTGGGCTGATGGCTCTTTAGGTATAAAGTGATTGCTAATATTTTGAACTGGAAATTGATAACTTAAATTTCTTGCCGCTTTCGATAAATACAAAGCAGAACTAGTGAGTGCTGTTGTTTGTAATTTTTGCGCTTGCTCATCTTCATGCGCAATCGATACATCAAGCTCTACCCATTCGTAATGGGCAAGCTCTAGCATAAACACAGGATCGTATTCTTTCATTTTATAATCACTAGATAAGTAATTAACAAACTCCCCTGCTATATCTAAAAAGTACGGCGAATGACAATCATATTCGCTAAAAAACTGACGTACAAGTACCTGCCATTGCTTGTCGGTGTATAAGGTTTTTAATACCGGAAAACCTGATGATATAAAACCTTCAATGTTATTGAAAAATAGGTCGCGATAAATGGCCATACGTCTGTCTTCGATACCGCTGGGCTTATTATTATTTTTAGGCTCGCGAATATGCGCCATAAATTTGTTTTGTATTTCAATAAAGCTCATAACCAGGCACTCTTTTAATATTTATAAAGGCTTATATTAAGCTCGTTGTTTTGAAAAAGTTGAAGTAATGTGTTTAGCTTGTAGCTCATGAATTATATCTAATTCTTTGGTTAACACATCCATAGTAGGAATATTAAAATCGCGCTCAAGCAAGGTTGGAAATACGCCATGCACTTCATATGCCTTATCCAATAGCTTCCACACAGGATCAATGACATCAGCACCATGTGTATCCACTATTAAGTCATCAGCCTCATTATAATGGCCTGCAACGTGCCCATAGGCAATACGATTAGAGGGTAACCCAGCTAAAAACGCTTGTGCGTTATAGCCATGATTAATCGAATTCACATAAATGTTATTCACATCAAGTAAAAGCTTGCAGTCTGCTTGCTCTAAAATGGTATTTGTAAATTCCAGCTCAGATAACTGCTGCCCAGGAGCGGCATAATAAGAAACATTTTCTATCGCAATATGTTGCTCAAGTATGTCCTGTACTTGTTTAATACGTGGAACAACGTGTGCAATAGCATCTGGCGTGAACGGAATTGGCATTAAGTCATACATATGCCCGGTGCCAGAGCAGTAACTTAAGTGCTCACTATAAATTTTTATATTGTTCTCTTCAAAAAAAACTTTTAAAGATTTAACAAATTCAACATCCAATGGTTCGGGTGAACCGATAGACAGTGATAATCCATGACACACAAAATTATTTGCATCTGTTAAAGTTTTAAATTGTTTTTTAAAACGCCCCCCTAGTTTTAACCAGTTCTCCGGCGCAACTTCTAAAAAATCGACTTGATTAGGTACGTGCTCAAGGAGCTCACCAAGCATTTCTCGTCGTAGGCCAAGGCCCACCATCCCGAAATCTGTACTCTGAACTTGTGTCATAACTACCTCTAACTTATCAAAAAAGGGCCTTAAGGCCCTTTTAGCATAACTTATTTAGAATAAGAAATTAACGGCCGCCACATTTACCTTCACCGCACTTGCCTTCCGCTTTAGCTTTAGCGCCTTTAGTATCTTTTGCGTCGCCGCCACATTTACCTTCGCCGCACTTACCTTCAGCTTTAGCTTTCATGCCTTTAGCATCTTTTGCGTCGCCACCACATTTACCTTCGCCGCACTTGCCTTCTGTTTTAGCTTTTGCATCTTTTGCATCGCCGCCACATTTACCTTCGCCACATTTGCCTTCTGTTTTGGTTTTTGCATCTTTTGCGTCGCCGCCACATTTACCTTCGCCGCACTTGCCTTCTATTTTAGCTTTTGCATCTTTTGCATCGCCGCCACATTTACCTTCGCCGCACTTGCCTTCTTTAGCGTCAAGTTGGTAACCTGTCACTAATTGTTGAAACTCAAATGGGTTAGCCTGTACATCTGCAGATACAAAGCTTGCAGAGCCAACAACTACTGCACCTAAAGTTAACGCGATTGTATTTTTTTTAACTGTATTCATTTTGTGACTCTCTTTAATCAAGTATTGTAAATCTCAGCAATAAAAAAGTATTTTAAATTGCTTGTATGCTTAAGTAGACCTGTACAAGAATAAAAACTTTCATTTATTTTCATAATATTTACTTTTGCGGTTTCTACGTTAAATATGGTTGGTAATTACAGATTTATCAATGTGTGATTTACAGGTAAACTATGCGTCCAGTTTTTTATCAAAATTAATCACCTTATGAAACTTGTTTTAGCGCCTATGGAAGGTGTCGTTGATTTTAAAATGCGCCAATTACTCACTGATATTGGCGGGTTCGATCTGTGCGTTACAGAGTTTGTAAGAGTGGTTGAAACATGCTTACCTGACAAAGTTTTTCATCGATTTTGCCCTGAACTACATAATAATGGATTTACGCGAGCAGGTACTCCTGTGCGTGTTCAGTTGCTCGGCCAAGAAGCAAATCCGTTAGCCGAAAATGCAGTAAGAGCAATTGCTTTAGGATCTCATGGGGTCGACCTTAACTTTGGCTGCCCAGCAAAAACTGTAAATCGTAGTCGAGGAGGCGCTGTACTACTTAAAGATCCTGATCATATGTACACTATTATCAAAGCAGTCCGAGACGCTGTAGATGATAAACATGAAGTAAGTGCAAAAATTCGCTTAGGATTTGATGATGACAGTAATAGCCAAGAAATAGTTGATGCTGTGGTAAGTGCGGGCGCAAATAGTATAGCTATACATGCTAGGACCAAACGTGATGGCTATAACCCGCCAGCATATTGGGAAAAAATTCCGCCAATAATAAAAGATAAAAACATTGCCGTAGTTGCTAATGGTGAAATTTGGCAAGTTGAAGACGCGATGCTTTGCCAAAAACGTAGTGGATGCACTGATTTAATGCTTGGTCGTGGCGCCCTTTCGCACCCTGATCTAGCAAAAAAAATTAAAGCTCATGTAAATAACGAACAATATGATGGCCTTCAATGGGAGCATATTATTTATCACTTAATCCACTCTGCTATTCATCAAGACCCTGCAAAAGATGTAAAGTACTTTGCTTCTCGTACAAAGCAATGGCTAGGTTACCTTAAACGCCAATACCCGCAAGCGATCGATTTATTTGATGAAATCAGACGTTTAAAAAGTAAAGAAGATGTGGCAAGCGTATTAAATAAATACGCCAAAGCACCGCAACTTGATTCAAATCATAACGGCTAGATTAAAGCATCTAGATAATATCAGTATAACGAAAAGACAATTTAATAAGGTTGTACTGATAATGCATCATCAAAAGATTCTAAACGATGAAATAGCACAAGTTAAATTGCATATATTAACTATGCTTTCTCAATCAGCCTATCCGGCACACCAGCATTTAATAAAAATTTTAAACAGTACAGCAAACAATGAATGGTTAGACTGTGCAGCACAGAAACTAGGGCCTGAATATGCGCTTTTAATCAATCGCATGACTAAACTAGAAGCAGCAGTAAGCCAAATAGAAATTGGCCAATACGGTTACTGCTGTGACTGTGAAGAAAAGATATCAGCCAAATTGCTTGAACAAGACCCTGCAATTCAACGATGTACAAAGTGCGCATCATGAGCGCACTTAAAAGTTATTACATCAGTTGCTGTATAAAGCTAAATGATTGTCCAGGATAAAGTAATATATCTTCAACTAAATATTGGGCCTCTTCTTGGCTTATTTCTAAGCGTTTCATAAGATTCACCTTTGCTTGTGGCAAAGTCCACGCATGGTAATGAATGCCAATATCTGATTCCATCATTGCAAGCATAAGAGTTTTATCTTTATCGGACATGTTCATATTGCTCGCCATTGCCGGTAAGTCTAGATAAGCAGACTGCCAATCAAGTCCCTCTATTAACTTTTCATCCGAGAGATACTTTACTACAAATGATGTTTGATGAGAGGTAGACAATTTGCTATCGAATACTACATGCTCTGATACTTTTATTTTTTCATTAAGAAGAGTAACCCATTCTAGCGGTGAGTGTACTTCGCCACTGAAGTAATTAAGCTTGCTCTGATACCACTGTGTTCCATTTGGAAGCCCTCTTAAACCAACACTGCCTCTGGGCTTATAACTAGCTAAATAATCGCTAAAAGCTCTTATATGACTCTTAAGTGCTGGTTGAGCATCATTACTTCCTATAGCACTCAATACATAGCTTTGTAATAATGTGAGCTCAATTTTATTCAGCTTTAAATTGCTTTGTTTTGCACTGTCTAGCGTATCTTGGGTTAACTTAAGCCAAGTAATAACATTATCAGGTGTACTTTTTGAGTCCTCGAAAGCAAGCATGTTTTTTAATACATCGACTTGAGCCGGCCAATTAAAATAGCGCTCAGGAAAACGCTCTGCAATAACCAAATAGTTTACTTGTGCAATTTGATTGAGATTAAGGTCCATACCCATTAAGTTCTGATAAATAGTATGACGTTTAGCTAAATATGCATCAGAGAACACCAATTGCTCTTTAGTAATTCTATCGGTTTTTTTAGCGCCTGGTTGTACAAGTGCCATGTTTAAAGTTTTTAAAGCGACTTGCGCATCTTCAAATGACTCATAAGATTGAGGCTGCTTTGAACATGCAGCTAAAAATAGGCACAGTAATAATGAAAAAGAGAGCTTTTTATACATAGTAGTTCCAATAAAAAAAGCCCCAGAGGGGCTTTTTATAAGTTGCTTTAGCTAAATAAAATTAAATTTTAACACCGTTGCGAGCGGCTTTATCTTTAATATATGTAGACCAACCTTTTGCAAACTTACGCGTGCGAGGGTCATCCATAGCTTTAGTAATTGCAGCATATGCTTGCTTATACTTACCTTGGTAGTAATACGCCTCAGCTAAATCTGAATAAATAGTACCCTTTTTATCAGAGCCAAGCTCTAATGCTTTGTTCAAACGAACAATAGCAGCACTGAATTTTTCAGATTGTAAAAGTAACGAACCAGCTTTGCGGAAAAGCTCGGCGTCGTCGTCAAATTTAGCAGCTTCTTCGTAATACTTAGCAGCTTTTTCTAGATCCTTAGAGCGATGATAGTTACTAGCAATCGCGCTAACATTCTGCTTAGTACGTTTTACCTTTTCACTCTTAATGGCCTTTTCTAGCGTCACAGCTGCTTTAAAAGGGATCTCATTTAAAGAGTAAAAGTTAGATAAGACTTTATATTCAACTTCATTTTCAAAGTAACCATTCTTGTATGCAACTTCCATAGTTGCTAAACCTTTAGAATAATCCTCGGTTTGTAGGTAATACTTACCTAAGCTAACCCAAGCTTTTTTATCATCAGGCCATACACGAACAATCTCTTCGCCAATTGTAACCATGTTTGCATAATCTTTAAGTTCAAAGTATGCACCCAGTTTTAATTGGAAAGGGCCTTTATTAGGCTCTTTTTGAAGCTTTATTGCCTTATCTGCTGGTTCAAAAACATCACGGAATTGTCCTAGCTGATAGTTAGCTTGGGCAATACGTGTGTAAACAGTAGGATCTTCTTCACCGGTAAAGTCCATCCAAGTAACATAAGCTTTCTTAGCTTCTTGATACTTTTCTGTACCGGCATATAAATCACCTAGCAGCTTTAGAGTTTGTTCTTGATCAGCAAAGTTTAAAACATCAGGCGCAACGGCTTGTTTAGAATATTTAATCGCTTCGTCATACTTTTCTTTTTGAGCGTACATGCTACCTAAGTAACGATTTACGGTCGCCTTGTCAAAGTCATTAGAAGGGTCAATCTCTCTAAGCAAAACAATTGCTTCATCAACTTTTTCTTCGTTGTACAAGTCAAACGCTTTAATTACTTTTTTACCAGTACGCTCGCCCATGATTTTAGTTTTTGCTTTCTTACGCTCTTCAATCTTTGCGTAATCTGGCGCTGCTAAAACAGATGCACTTAAAGTAGCACCAGTCACAGACATAAGAATTGCAAGAGCAGTTACTTTAGAAAAATTTCTCATTACTCGCCTCCTTAGTTGCCTTGGTTAAGTTTAAAGTCTAATTGAACTTGTAAACCTGGTTGTTTCTGTGGTTTTCCGTCAATGATCTTAGGACGGTACTTCCACTTACGCAGTGCACGTTTAGCTTCACGGTCAAAGATACGCTTCGGATCTGCGTCAATTACTTCAACGTCAGTTACTCCACCTAACTCATCAATTGTGAATGAAAGTTGAACCCAACCTTCTTTACCATCTCGCGCTGCTTGCGTTGGATATTTTGGCTCTATACGAACGATCGGTGTCGCATCACCATCTCGTCCAAATGCACCAGGACCACTTAGTCCACCAGCTGAACTACCAACATCAATGCTACCCATGTTAAATGACATAGCACCAGGGTTTGGATTATTATTTTCCGGCTGTGGCGGCTGCGGTTTAGGCGGCTGCTTTGGCGGTGGTGGAGGAGGAGGCGGTACACGCTTCCTCTCCTGCACCTTAGATTCAGGCGGATTCGTCATTATTTCGACTATGATCTGCTCTTTTTGTTCCGTATTACGGTCAGCCCCACCAGAGATGAGGAAGGCCATGAAGTAGAACAAGCCGAAAGTAACTGCCCCACCTGCAATCAGTGAAAACAGAAAACGAATCATTACTGATCTCCAGCTATTGAAATTCTAAGGTTGTCACCCGTCGCTTTAATCTGGTCCATAACTTTAACTACCGTACCGTGTTTAGCTTCTTTATCAGCTTGTATAATTACAACTTCGGTAGGTTGCTCTGCTAATAAACTTTCGATTTTTGCTGAAATACGCTCAACATCAATTTGTTGTTTATCAACCCAGATTTCGCCGTTACCACGAATAGCAATAAAAATGTTAGCATTTTTTTGCTTAGTAGCTTGGGCAGCTTTTGGTTTATTGACCTCGATACCAGCCTCTTTAACGAACGATGTAGTTACGATAAAGAAAATAAGCATGATAAATACGATGTCAAGCATTGGCGTCATATCAACCGCAGCTTCTTCTTCTTCACGAAAACGTTGTTTACGTGCCATATTTAATTCTCTCTCTAGTGATGAGGCATACTATCAATAAGTTTGGCTTTCACCATTTTAGCTTTTGTCTCAAGACGTGAGCTAAAAAATACTCCAGATAATGCCGCAACCATTCCAGCCATTGTTGGGATTGTTGCCATTGAAATACCTGATGCCATTAAACGTGCATTACCTGTGCCCTGGTTGGCCATGGTTTCAAAAACCGAGATCATACCAGTAACAGTACCAAGTAAGCCTATTAAAGGACAAACAGCTACTAATGTCTTAATCAACAACATACGCTGATCTAATTTTTCAGACGCTTCAGAAATCCATGCTTCACGGATTCTGTGTGCGTACCAAGACGTAGTGTCTTGGCGGGCATCCCACTTTGCTACAATTTCTTTCGCTGTGCGAGGAAATTCTGCAAGTAGGAACCAATAGCGCTCAATCATTAAAACCCACATCAGAAAGAGTGCTATCGCGACCACGTATAAAACCTGGCCGCCTGTGCCAACAAAATCCCTGATAGATTCCCATATCTCCATCAGGACTAGCATTAGGCTTTCTCCTTCTCCGCGTGAGTAGCAACGATACCCGCGCTTTGCTCATCAAGGATGTGTAATACCGACTTACTACGACCGGCTACAAGAGCATGAAGTAGAATTAGTGGTAATGCAGCAATTAGACCTAGCGCTGTAGTTACAAGTGCTAGAGAGATGTTACCTGCCATGATCTTCGGATCACCCGTACCGAACAATGTGATTGTTTGGAACGTTAGGATCATACCGATTACTGTACCTAGTAGACCAAGTAATGGTGCGATTGCAGCAAGAATCTTAATTATATTGATACCAGCTTCGATACGTGGCGTTTCACGAAGAATCGCTTCATCAAGTTTAAGCTCAAGGTTTTCAACATCTTGGTTCTTGTTGTCATGGTAAACTTTAAGAATACGGCCCAGTGGGTTATTTGTATTCGGTGTAGCAACATTTTTAAGCTGGCTCTTAATCTTACTAGTAGTAAGTGTAAGGTCAACAAAACGAATTAGAGTAATTAGCATACCTAAAGCTAGTAAAGCTGTAATGATATAACCAACTACGCCACCTTGATGGAAGTATTCCATAAGTGTCGCTTTTTGAGTGTTGATACGTAAGATAGCACCACGAGTCGGATCGATATAAACACCAGCGTAGTTATCTGATGATGTATTTTCAAGCTCAGCGATACCGTCTAAAATATAACCATCTGGTTGTTTACCTAGAGGCTGAATAGACTTAGTTTCTGGTGAGTAGATTAAGTAACCATCATCTGTAACTAAGTTAAAGTTACCGATACGTGTTACTTTCTTCATTGACGGGTTACCATCAAGACCAGCAACTTCAGTTTCAAAAGTCGAAACTTTAGCTGATTCAGTCATTTCTGTTTGAAGTGAAATCCAAAGTTCTTCAAGTTCACGAACAGTTGGAAGTTCTTTAGCAGCAGCTAATGAACGTAAGATTTCTGCACGGCCAGGTTTCTCAGCACTAACTAGTGATGCTTCGATAGAACCAATAGCGTCTTGAGCTGCACGACGTACAACACCAAACATCTCACCCAAAGTACCTTGAGCACTTTGCAGAGCTGCTTCTTTTTCAGCTAATGTATTTTCATTTTGTGCATATTGCTTAGCTAAGCTTTCACCACGAGACTTCTCAGAAGCAAGTTCGCTTTTAGCTTTGTTAAGTAAAGATTGCTTGTCAGCACGTTCTGATAAGAACTCTTGCTCACGTTGCTTATTAATTTTACCTTCAGAGATACGCTCTTGCTTTACTTGCTCAAGAATTTTATCTAGAGCTCCAGTATTTGCATGTGCATTAAGCGCGGTACCTGCAGAAACAGTTAGTACTGCTGCAACAGCAAAACCTTTAAATAGTTTCTTCATTATTGATTACTCCGCGCCAAAGATAGGTAGTTTAACAAGTTCTAATGTCGCTTGCTTACGCGCCATACGAATAACTTCTTTAACAGGTTTTAGGTATTCTTCACCTAATTCTTTCCACTGTTTAGTATTGTTATCCCACACCCAAGCATGTTTCAAGTCAAATGACTGAGCAACGTAAGTGATACGACCTAACTGACCGATATCAACGTTAATGCTCTTGCCATCAACTTCTAGAGTACCTTGTGAAGCAGATACAAGTGAGCTGTACGCTGTTTCAATAGTGTACGATTCAAGTACTTGACGGAATTTTTCAGACGTCGTTACAGACGCAGAAACCATGATTTCACGTAGTCTTTCAACACGTGCTAAACGCGTTTCTAGATTAAATGGAACGTCCGCTTTGATGAATTGCTCAAGCGTATCGATCATGCGATACATCAAAGGCACAACGTTTTGTTTCGTGTTATCAATCGTAGCGATTTGACGATCAAACGATTCAATAGACGCGTTTTGGCTATCAACCAAGCGCGACACGTGATCGTTATACACTTTCATTAGTTCAGTCTCATCAACAACGCTACGGTACTCAGCGATTAGCTCCTGAGTTTGACCATATACATTGTCAATTTTAGTTTGAGACTTAACCGCAGCCTTTTGAATTTGTTGACCTGCTTTTTGCACGTCATTCAAAGGATCTGCAATCACATTGCTGCTTGCAAATGCAAAAGCGCCAACCAACGCAGTTGCTACAAGACTCTTTCTGATTTTAACAGACATAGTTCCCAACCAATTAAGTAATGTTACTTTTATAATTTAATTATCCTCCGAAGAGAACAACCCTGATATCTTTTAATAGATATCAACCTTCCAATAATGCTAAATGCAATTAGCGCTGTCAACTTGATGTTTACTAATCTCTGCAAATAAATAGCTAAGTTAATGCTTAAACAAAAGTACTAGCACGCAAATGTTAACATTATTGCAACTAACCTTTTTCTTAATATTTCAATTAAAGCCTTTTAAGGGGTGTATTTATTCGCATTGTACTGACATAAAACAACATTATTGCAACATTTAGCTAAAGCTGAATTCGCACTGAAAAAAAACAAAAAAAAATATAGATAGATATCGTAAAAGTTATTTTTTAAACGATTTCAGTACATTTTATCTCCCCAACAACACTTCATCTGAAAAAACAAACCATTTATCGCACAAAAAAACAACACCGCGTAACCGCTAATATTAAAAGCACCTACTTCACGTTCGTACTTTTTAAAATTCCTATTAAAATGTATTTCCCGTAAATAGTAATAATAACCTTAACGACAGGTTTATTTAGTAAATCAATAACTGTTGATAATTAGACGAACCCCACTCGTCGCTCCAAAAATATTTCATATTATTTAAAGCTTAAAGTTAGCCAATATCTAAGCTAATCACGAGGAATACCAATTTTCTTAATTACGCTATCTATTTTGGGGTAATAAAACCTTATTGATAACAATTAGCTCTCTTGTCTATTTAGGCTGCTGCACCACCTCCTACATCCATGCAGCCGTATATCAGAATTTTTTATCTGGTTAATGCCAAGCTTAATTCGTCAAATTAATTAAGAATTATCTCGGGGTTGAATTGGTATCAGTTTAAGATTATTTTGCATAATTATAGGAAATGCTTTAACAGCGCTAGAAAGTGATTTAACTTGTTGGGTTATTCGAATAGCTAAAGTTTTTTGATGTATATTGAAATAAAGATGAACTAGATATTTTAAATGCAGGAATTTGTAAAGTGTAAAATAAAGTAGATTAAGGAGGGGGGGAATTATGGTGAAACAGAGAACTGCTTCACCAAGATGAACTAGAGTTCACATAATAAATTATGCTGCTTCTACGTTCTCAGCTTCAGGGCCTTTTTGACCTTGTTTGATGCTGAATGTCACTGCTTGACCTTCGCTAAGAGTGCGAAAACCAGAACCAGTGATTGCGCTGAAATGTACAAACACGTCAGGACCATTTTCTTGTTCAATGAAACCAAAGCCTTTAGCTTCGTTGAAAAACTTTACTTTACCAGTAACCGACATACTAAATTTTCCTGTAAGTCAATAATTAAAATTCAGCCATATTATTATGGCAATATCCTCCCTGAGTCAATGCTCAAAAATATGGAGGTACAGTACAGGAACAAGTAATAACCTAACCGGTAACCTTAAACGCAGCACAATATCCGTAAATTCAATACATAAAAACTCAAAGCAAGGTAAGATTAACACATTATATTTTTTTTCGCTCTATTAATTGGGAATTATTTATTAAAAATATAAATTTGTTTTGAATCGCCTTTAACTGACTAATTTACAAGCAAAAACTATAAAGTATTATTGTAATATATATTGCTATAAGCCCGTATAAAAACTCCCTACAACCGCCATACAGTCAAATAACGCCTCAATAATATCGAAAACACAAACAAAAAAGCCGCCTAAAAAATTAGGCGGCTTTTGGTTTAAATATATAATATTAGCTATTCAACAGACCAATCAATAGTATCCTCAGCTTTTATAGGCACAACTTCAGAGTCGCCTAAAGTGAAGCTTGCTGGTACTTGCCATGGTTTTCTTTGCAATGTAATTGTATCGGTATTACGTGGTAAATCATAAAAGTCAGGGCCAAAGTGGCTTGCAAACCCTTCAAGCTTATCCAGAGCTCCCGCATCTTCAAATGCTTCCGCGTACAACTCAATAGCGGCATGAGCCGTATATGCTCCAGCACAACCACACGCAGCTTCTTTTTTATCTTTATAATGTGGTGCAGAATCAGTTCCTAAGAAGAATTTTTTATTTCCACTTATAGCTGCGGCCATTAATGCTTGCTGGTGAATATTACGCTTGAGAATTGGCAAACAATAATAATGTGGGCGAATTCCACCGGCTAACATATGATTACGATTATAAAGTAAGTGATGAGCTGTAATTGTTGCTGCTACATTGCTAGGTGCATTAACGACAAACTCTACTGCATCTTTAGTTGTAATATGCTCTAGCACAATTTTAAGTTCTGGAAAGTCACTCACAACATCCCCTAAAATCGTATCCAAGAATACTTTTTCACGGTCAAAAATATCAATTGATGAATCGGTAACTTCTCCGTGTACTAACAGCAACATACCTACTTCTTGCATTGCTTTTAAAACAGGATAAATATTTTTTACTGATGTAACACCCGAGTCAGAATTAGTTGTAGCGCCAGCAGGATAGAGCTTTGCAGCTACTATTTTTCCCGTTGCTTTGGCTTTTTTTATTTCTTCTGGTGTCGTTTTATCAGTAAGGTAGAGCACCATTAAAGGCTCAAAGACACCTTTTGGACCTGCTGCCATAATGCGCTCTCGATAAGAAAGAGCGGTATCAGTACACGTTGCCGGCGGAACAAGGTTTGGCATAATAATAGCGCGGCCCATGTATCTGCTAATGTCTCGTACAGTATCTTTTAACTGGTCGCCATCACGTAAATGTACATGCCAGTCATCTGGGCGAGTGATAGTAAGGGTTGTTACAGAATTTGTATTGTTACTTGTCATTACTTTGTTCCACGGCTGAATTTATCCGATCATAGGCATATGAGGTTTTCGAGTAAAGATTTTATTAAAAATAATGCGTATGTCGATTACATTACTGAGCTGTTAGTTAAAGCTTAGTACTCTAATTCAATTGGCATTAGCCTTTGTTATTATTTACAATTAATTAAAGTCATTCGTTGTAAAAGTTTACAGCTAATTAAAACCACTCATCGCTTTATTTTGTACAAAATCCGAGATTAGGTTAACTTAGCCCTGTATTTAAAAATAAAAAGAATAATATAAATTGCCTATGTCTTACAAAAATGATGCTACAAAAGCACTTGAGATAAAAACTGATCAACTGAGTATTATTAATCAATTTTCATCCAGCTTATTGCAACTCGATACACTAGACGAGCTATTTGAGTATGTTACAACGCACGTTGTTAACCGTTTAGGGTTTGTTGATTGTGTGATTTACCTTGCCGACAACAATGCTTATACATTAAATCAAGTTGCATCTATGGGTATTGCTCACGCCCGTGACAAATATCAAGCCGAACGTAAAGTAATACGCTTTAGTGAAGGTATTACTGGGGCTGTTGCAACTACTGGCAAAGCCGTAATTATCGATGATGTAACAAAAGACCATCGTTACATTGCTGATGAGCGCCCTGCCCAATCAGAACTATGCGTGCCTCTTATATATAAAGAACAAGTTTTAGGTGTTATTGATTGTGAGCACCCTATTAAAGCCTACTTTACCAACGCACACCTCGAAATACTTACAACAGTTGCCCACTTACTCAGTGCTAAAATCAATCAGGTAAATACGGTAAATAACTTACAAAAAACCGTTGAGCAGCTCAACAACGCACAAAAATTAGAAAATAGCTTATTGCAAATAGCTAACCTGACCTACAAAGCTAACGACTTAGATACCTTCTTTGAAGCCCTGCATTCAATTATCAACAACCTACTTCGTGCTGATAATTTTTTTATCGCTTTATATGATAAAAAAGTAGATATACTTGACCTTGTTTACATAGTCGAAGAAGGCATTAACACCAAAACACATCAAAAAATATCTAAAGAGCAGCTAAAAGACACTGCTTCATATTATCTACTGCAAACAGAACAAACCTTATTACTCAACAAAGACGCCTTTCAAAGTCATATTAATAACGGTGACTTTAAAATGGTGGGAAGACAATCTGAGTCATGGTTAGGTGTTCCATTTAAAACAAGTGATCGAATAAGCGGTGTTATTGTTGTACAAAGCTATGATAGAACGCTGCACTACAACGAGCACGACAGTGCTCTTCTCACCTATGTCAGTCGCCAAATCAGTATGGCATTAGATAGGCAACTAGCCCGACAAGAGCTCGAACATAAAGCATTACATGACGAACTTACTGGCCTTGCTAACCGCTCATTACTCATTGAGCGAATAAAGCATGCTATTTTACGTTTAACGCGCGCTAAAAAGAGTACTAGCCATGCCCTGTTGTATCTAGATTTTGACCGTTTTAAAAGTATTAATGATTCATTGGGGCATGAAGTCGGAGACCATTTTCTTATAAAAATATGCGACTTAATTAAAAGTACAGTAAGAGGCACTGATACGTTCGCTCG
Organism: Pseudoalteromonas sp. EB27; assembly: GCF_001974875.1. Lineage (GTDB taxonomy): Bacteria > Pseudomonadota > Gammaproteobacteria > Enterobacterales > Alteromonadaceae > Pseudoalteromonas. Next base: position 177,787 of record NZ_MTQD01000003.1, on the reverse strand, counting down.
TTTAGGTGGTGATGAATTTGCTATTTTCATGGAAAATATTACACATAAAAACCAAGTTAATGAAGCTTTAAACAGAATTAAAAGCGCATTATCAAAACCTATAAATGTAGATAGCCACTTACTTCAGGCCTCTACTAGTATTGGTATTGCCTATACCGACAACATAAACGATAAAGCTTATATATTATTGCAACAAGCTGATGCTGCTATGTATGAAGCAAAATCCACTGGGCGTGGACAAGTTAAGTTTTTTAATAACACGATGCGTAAAAAACTTAAAACCCATGCGGATATCGAAAATGACTTGCAACACGGTATAGAACACAATGAATTTGAACTCTATTTTCAGCCAATTTTTACAATTACCACAAGTGAGGTTATTGGTTTTGAAGCACTTGTGCGCTGGCATCACCCTAAAAAAGGATTTGTACCCCCTAATGACTTTATACCGATAGCTGAAACTACAGGGCAAATTATAAATCTTGATTTACATTTACTTGATTTAGCCGCTCAGCAGATTTCCAATTGGCACCAGCAAGGTCATCGCTTTTTGAAAGTAACGGTTAATGTGTCGTCACGACATTTTGCAAGCCTCGATTTTGTAGCGCAAATACATTCTATTTATAATAAGTACCAATTACCTCTGGGTTCTTTATGTTTAGAAATTACCGAATCAGGCTTAATAGAAAATCTAGAACTCGCCACTCAAATAATAGAAGGTCTTTCACCTTTAAAAGTAAAATTGTGCCTTGACGATTTTGGAACGGGTTATTCAGCACTTGGCTACTTGCACCAACTGCCTATTCATATTTTAAAAATAGATAAAAGTTTTATTGACCACCTACAAGATTCCACCAACCCACTTGTTGAAGCAATTTTATCACTTGCTCAATCATTAAAGCTTGGAGTTGTTGCTGAGGGAATAGAAACATCTGAACAATTAGCGATTTTACAATCGACCGCATGCGATTACGGCCAAGGCTTTTTAAAGTCGAAACCAGTTACTGCCAAAGAAGCTATATTACTAATTAATAAACCCTTATAAAAAGAGCCAGCGAGTTGGTCGCTGGCTTAGGTATTACGTATATACTCATCCATTGAGCTAAACTAAAGCAAAACAGTAAAGCGACTCTATTTTTTAAACCACAATCTAAAGTAAACATTCAACAAACCCCGCCTCATACAGTTATCAACATGGTCAAAATTTACGCTCATGTAAAGCACACTGCAATCGATATACTTAAAATACAACATGAGGCAAACTCATCTGAATCTCATCAAACCAGTTTTTAAATGACTTTTATCGTTACTAATTCTAATATTTTCGCGATTCATAGCAATAAACTGTAATAAACCACAATAAATCGCAAACTTTTAGCCATCTAGACGTTGAAACGTTTTTTGTATAGGCGTAGTATGTGGTTAATCTGAGCTGAACTCACTTTTTCCATGAGAATTTTTAAAGATGATTGGTATTAAACATTTAAAAACCATAGCAACCCTTAAAGAAACAGGATCTTTGGTTAATACGGCACGAGAGTTATTTTTGACACAGTCTGCTTTATCTCATCAAATCAAAGATTTAGAGAACAAATTAGATTGCCAATTATTTGAGCGTAAAACTCAACCAGTCCGTTTTACTCCTCAGGGAATGCTATTACTTGAGTTAGCTCACGAAATATTGCCAAAAATGGAAGCGACTAAATGCCGTTTGAAAGAAAGCTTAAATCAGCCTATTTCTCAACTGCGTTTAAGTGTGGAATGCCATGCATGCTTTCATTGGTTATTACCTACTATTAAAGAATTTAATAACTTTTGGCCTGATATAAAAATTGATTATGAACGTGGCTTTAGTTACGACGCGATTCCTGACTTACTAAGCGATGAGCTCGATTTAGTTTTAACATCTGACATACGTGAACCCGACACACTAGAATACGCGCACTTATTTGATTTTAAATTAAAGCTTATTGTGGCACCGGATCATGAACTTGCTAAAAAAGCGTATGTAACAGCGCTTGATTTAAAAAACGAAACTATTATTTCATACCCAATCCCACGTGAACGCCAAGATATATTTAAGCATTTCATTCAAAATGCACGTTTTGACGGTACGTTAAAAACGGTTGATCAAGGGTTACTTATTTTTCAGTTAGTGAGTGCCGGCATGGGCGTTGCCGCTTTACCTGATTGGCTAGTTACACCTTATGAAAGCCAAGGCTTGATAAAGTCAATTCCTTTGGGTGCTCTTGGCCTTACTCGTCCTATGTATTTAGCAATGAAAAAAGACATGAAAGACAACCCTGTTTATCGTCACTTTTTAAATACGTGTAAGTTAAATAACGGTCGATAATCATCAATATAATGAGTAATATCGCTGTAATTAACTCTACAGCGTTTAACTCTTATGTTTGTTATTAAAAAAATTATTGGTGGTTTACTTATGCCACTGCCTCTATTTGGTTTATTTGCGTGCCTGATGCTCCTACTCGCATTTAAAGGCCGCAAATCAGCTCTCTTCTTATCTGCTTCAAGCTTAATTGTATTACTTGCATTGAGCACACCCTTTATCGCCAATTTAATTATCCACAATAATGAACCTACGTCGCTTGCATTTAATGCTTTAAAGCATCCAAAAATAGACAAAATAGTTGTACTAGGTTGCGATATAAACCCAAATCCTGCACTCAGTGCTAATAATCAATTAGGTAATTGTGCGTTAACGCGCTTATTAGAAGGTGTAAAACTAGCAAAGCACTACCCTAATGCAGAGCTTATAGTTTCAGGCGGGGGTTATAAAAATACCACTAATAGCGGGCTTATGTATCAAACAGCAATTAGTTTAGGAATTAATAAAAGTCGTATACTCCAAAACCCTAAAGCGATGGATACCGCAGAAGAAGCTAAATTATTAGCACCTAAATTAGTTGATTTTAAAGTCGCGCTAGTAACATCTGTGCTGCACATGCCCCGCGCCAAAAACTTATTCAATGCTCAAGGTATTGAAGTAATAACCGCCGCCACTGATTATCATAATTTTGCTGCACTTCCATGGAGCAAACAGTTTATTCCCAATGCTCATGCCTTACTTGTGGTTACGCAATACAGTCACGAAGTAGTAGGAAACACTTGGATAAGTCTGCGCCGCTGGGTAGAACCAGAGGCACTGTAGCTCATTTCGTCTAACTAACCTGAACTCTGGATAATAAATCTACCTCAAGTAGAGTTCAGGTTAACTAATAGATAGCCTAGTTAAACTGGGTTATCTATATCTATAAATGTCACATCAAAACCATGCTCTTGAGCAAGTAACTCACCCAGAGCTTTTACACCATAGCGCTCTGTTGCATGATGCCCTGCAGCAAAAAAATCAATGTTTTGCTCACGAGAACTATGAATTGTTTGCTCCGATGCCTCACCCGTTAAATATGCATCAATGCCTTGCTCTGCTGCTAAGTCAATATATCCTTGCCCACCACCAGTACACAGTGCAATGGTTTCTATTTTAGCTGAGCGTACTAAGCTTGTGAGCGGGGTTCGATTAAGCATTTTTGCAATTTTATCTGCAAAATCTTCACCACTTAATGGTGTTTTTAAACGCCCTTTCATTGCTACGCTATTTGAAGTTGGCTCTAGCCCTGTTTCAATTTCAATATCCAATAACTTTGCAAGTTGCGCGTTATTGCCAACTGCTGGATGAATATCGAGTGGTAAGTGATAGCCGAATAAATTAATATCGTTTGCTAGTAGCGCGCCTATGCGACGCTTTTTCATACCCGTTATTGGTTGAGATTCCCCTTTCCAAAAAAAACCATGATGAACCAAAATAGCATCTGCTTGTTGCTCAATGGCAGCTTCTATTAAAGCTTGACTTGCGGTTACACCCGTCACAATTTTTTTAATTTCGTTTTTACCTTCGACCTGTAAGCCATTTGGGCAAAAATCTTTTATTAAATGAGGTTTCAAAATGTCATTTAGGAGTTGGTTAAATTCTCTACGTTGCATATAACTTACCTTACTTAGCACTGAATTTTGTGCAAATTTTGGCGTTTATAGCCCTAAAATGGAAGGAAAATCGCAAAAAATTGAAAAACTGTTTTAAAATAGGTATAAATACCTCTTCTTTATCTGTGTTCACAACGTATAGGGTCTCTGATGAGCAAACTAGACAAAACAGAAGTGTTATCTGCCTTTGAAGCAGCGTACGAAACTGCCAATGGTAAAAAACCTGAAATCACAACTAAACCTGGTTGGTACAGCATTGATGGCGGTAAAAATTTACGCCTAGCTGACGTAGCAGAGCTTACTAAAAAATTAAACTCTGGTAAAACAACTAAAACGAAAAAACCAAAAGCAGCTGCGCCTGTTAAAGCACAGAAAAAAGCGCCATTCACTGTTGTTACCGAAAACGAAGAAGGTTACACAGCGGAAGAACTTTGGATTGTAATTTTAGCTCGTAAAGATCATGACTGTCGCTTACCGCGCGGTGTTGTTTAATCAACATTTATGATTTTTAAAAGAAACCGCGTTAAGCGGTTTTTTTATGGGTGTTATTTACTAAAAAATAAAGCTTATAAGTTAAGTAAGACTAAAAAAGCGGCTATGTAGCCGCTTTCAAAAGATCTAAATAAATTATAACTTTTCGAAGTAAAGTGGTCCGCGTGCTTTTTTACCCACTTCATTCATCGTTTCTGCATTGAATAATCGACCATTGATCATGGTGTAATCTACTTTATCCGAATCTCGAATATTTTTAAGCGGATCGCCATCTATAACCATTAAATCAGCCAGTTTGCCCACTTCAAGCGAGCCTACGTTTTTATCAAGCCCTAAATACTTAGCCGGATCGAGTGTTGAAGCACGTATTGCCTCAAGCGGCGTCATTCCGCCTTGTGCAAACATCCACATCTCCCAGTGTGCACCTAAGCCTTCACGCTGGCCGTGAGCACCTAAGTTAACTAAAACACCTAGGTCTTGCAGCTCAGCTGCAACGCGTGCGTTATTAAAGTGATTATAGTGATGATCGGGCGCTTTAATGCGGCGCATAGAGCGTGGTAATAATTGGTTTTTAGGCACAAACTTACTTAAACGCGGATGATTCCACACATCAGTTTTATCGTACCAGTAATTTTCACCCCAAATACCACCATAAGCCACTACAAGCGTTGGTGTATAACCGACATCACTTTGCGACCATAACTGCTTTATATCGTCGTATATGTTCTCTACAGGGATTGAATGCTCAATACCTGTGTGTCCATCTACAATCATACTTAAGTTATGTTGTAATAATGAGCCACCTTCAGGGACGACCATCATTTCAAGTTCACGACCTGCCTCAATAACTTGTTGGCGCTGCTCACGACGAGGTTGGTTGTACGACTTAACACTAAATGCACCTACTTTTTTAAGGCGCTCTAAATGAAATTTAGCATCGTCTAACGAGTCAATATGCGACGTATAACCTGGCATATTTGCGCCATATAAAATAGTACCCGTTGAGAAAATACGCGGGCCAACAATCATGCCTGCCTTTTGCATTTCGCTTGCGGTAAATATTTCAGAGGTATCGTTTGATGGATCGTGAATTGTAGTTACACCTAGCGCTAAACCTGCAAAGTTTTTCCAGTTTTGCTCAGGTATAATTTCGTTACTTGCTTGCGAGCCATGTGCATGAGCATCAACAATACCAGGCATAATTGTTTTGCCTGTTACATCAATAACCTCAGCACCTTTAGGGATGCTTATATCACTGGCTGTACCAATTGCTTTAATATGCTTGCCATCAGTAATAATGACACCATTTTCAATAACCTTTTCGCCGTCCATAGTAATAATTTTTGCACCAGTAAGCGCAATCATACCTTTAGGCTCAGCCATTTTTTTACTGAAACCAATATTATCGCCACTTTTTACTTTAAGGTCGGTATCTTCGGCTTTGTTAATAGCAAACATCCCATCAAGGCTTGCATGATAAAGTTCAGGCCCTAATGTCCAATAAAGCGTGTTGCTCTTAGCGCTCCAACTAATGTTTTCACCAGCACGTACCGATAACTGCTCTATTGGAAATTGGCTGTCTTTAGGCCCAATATTAATTGTTTTACCACTTTGTACAAACGGCGTTACAAATACTTTAAATCGCTCAGCAAAAGCTAGGTATTTGCCATCTGGCGATACTCTAAATTCTGTAGCATGCTCTGACTCATATAGTTTGCGAACTTTTTTACTTTCAAGTTCAACCACACTTAGCGTTGGTTTTGGCCAAGGACTCATTATAAAAACGCGATCGTTTGCATCTCCAAATTGTGGTTGATAACCACTTTTTGAAATAAGCTCACTTTTACCGCCTTTTGCGCTTACACTATAAACCCCCGGATTAAGTGACCACTTAGGGTTTAAAATACTCCCCCCCGTGGCTTTTCGATAAACAACCGTTTTCCCATCTGGACTAAACGTAGGCTCTACATACTTACCTGGCTCTTTAGTAATTGTATCGCCGCGACCACTGCGCGCAGAAACCACTCTTACAGACCCTTGTTTGTTATCATCCCATGTGGTGTAAACTATTTTTTTACCATCGCGGGAATACTGCGGAAATAATTCGTAATGATCAGTTTGTTTTGTTAAACGCTTAATTTTACCTGACTCTAAATCGCGTTTATAAATGTGTCCTAGCGCTTCAAAAATTGCCGTTTCGCCATCTGGGCTTACTTGCACATTACGCAGCATTTTTACATCAAACTCATCAGTATCTAAGTTTTGTGTAAAGCGCACTGCTTTTTGAATTTTTTTACTTGTTTGCACTTTAAAAGGAATGGTTTTAACGGATTTTTCTGCAACATCTAGCTTGTGAATTGTACCACCAGCCCAAAATACTAACTCTTCGTTATCGGGTGTCCATGCAATAGTTGGGTATACACCATGAATAGCCCATGTTTCTTGCATATCTCGCTCAAGCTTATCGTAAAGTTTAGTGTGCTCACCGCTAGTTAAGTCATATAAATAGAGGCTTGTTTGAAAATCATCACGCTTTATATAAGCAAGCTTTTTACCATCTGGTGAGGGTGTAGGCCTAATTGCGCCGCCCATCGTATCGATTATGGCTTCAATTTCACCTGTTTCACGGTCGTAGCGCTTAATTTTATAAATGCCCGCTACAGAATCCTTTGAATAATGAAAGGTTTTACCCGGTGTTGCATCATGTGAAAAGTATACATAACGACCATCCGGTGAAAACATTGGCTCACCTAAATCTTTTTGATCGTTCTCGCGTTTTGTAAGCTGCACGCCCTTGCCACCGGCTTTATGGTACAACCACACTTCACCCGCACCCAATGAGCGGCTAGCTGTAAAGTGTTTACGTGCAACTAAGTAGTCGCCATCAGGACTCCATGCAGGGCTATTTAGTAATCTAAAGGTTTCGTCAGTAACAGCGTGTTGGTTCTCGCCATTTAAGTCCATTATCCAAATGTTATCGCCACCCCCTTGATCGGAAGTAAACGCAATACTTTTGCCGTTAGGACTAAAGCGTGGTTGCATTTGCCATGCAATATCAGAGGTGAGCTTTGTAGCTGTACCGCCACTCATTGGCATAGTATAAATATCGCCAAGTAAGTCAAACACCACGGTTTTACCATCAGGGCTGATATCTATATTCATCCATGTGCCCTGCTCAACGCTAATTGCAGCGTCAACAAATTGTCCTTTAGGTGAATCTACTTGCCATTTTTGTTCGTCTTTTTCAGCGGCATTTACCTGCCCTATCGCTAATGACACCGACAGCGCCAATACTGTATGAAGCATTTTTTTCATGCGTTTCTCGCTTGTTATTGTTGCAGTAAAAACTATTTCACATGATTGCAACAAAAACAAACGCAACTTGCCAGCGTTATATGATAAAGCGCGGTTTATGTAGGTTTAATGCCAAACAATAGGGTCAAATTGATAGTAATTCACCAACATGCTATAAATTTCAGGATCGTATCGGCGAAGCTCTGCGGGTTTTTCGAGAAAGGTTTCGGTGAGTACAGCAAAAAACTCAGCTTCGTTAGTCGCACCATAGCTGTGAATAACATGCGGCATGCTATAAGCAACATGACTTTTTAACTGGGTGAAAGCGCGGCTAAATACTCGGCCCCACTCTTTGTAATCTGCTGAGCTTTTTAAAATGGGTGTGCCTGTGGTTTTACCTGTTTCTTGATCGAGTTGATGCGCAAACTCATGAAATACCAGGTTATGTCCATCACTTGGTAAACGATTACCCTCAAGCACGTCATGCCAACTGAGTACAAGCGTGCCGCCTGGCCAAGACTCACCTAACCTTACCGTATTATGGTAACTCACAAGTCCTGCACTATCGCGAGTTGATTGCGGAGCGTAATAAGCACTTGGGTATAATAAAATTTCTTTTACATTTCTATATAACGGCCACGGTTTATTAAGCACTAATACACACGCATCGGCGGCAACAATTAGCTTCATTGCAGACGTTAACCTTAAGCCATCACAACCGACAAAACGTTTTTCGTTTAAAAACCACGTAATATGTCGCTCTAATTTATCTCTGTCAGCATCGGTCATTTTTTTATAGATGGGCATGCAACGCAGTAAAATATCTTTTTGCTGCGAATTTAAAGCAAAGTCTTTATATTTACTGCGCCATAATCTATTTTGAATTGATGGCCAGCGCCAGAAAATCACCACAAAAAGAATTAAAACAACAATTAACAGTCCATTTATCATGGGGATTTCCTGAGCTAAGGTATGGTATATAAATATGTCCGGCACACGTGTATTTCAAGCATATGAGGTTTGTATTTAAATATAAAGTAATTCGAATTGTATGACCTATAAACTACTTATAAATTACTTACTGCTTTGCACTACCGTTAAAATGGTGACTTTTAAGATTAAACTTTGCAAAAGGTGTCAAATGTACCCTGCAATGTGTTTATAAACTTTGCTACGTGCAAACCATCCATTAATGAATGGTGTACATCAATAGCTAAAGGCATTGTGCCGGTGTGTTTATCAAACTGACCAAATACAAATTTAGGAATACCTAAACTCTCCCCTTCACTAAATGCATGCGAAAACGCACTAAAATTCAGCCACGGCAAAACAGAAATATGAATTAAGTCTGCCTGCCCTTCCGTTTGGGCAAACGCATCAGAAAATAATGGCTGTAATTTCGCTTTTGTGCTTACATCACTTGCATGTTCTGCAAACTCTTTAAACTCGCCCGTGCTATTAAAATAACCAAAAACAAATGTATCGTTTTCAGCAAGCTCCACCACGCTTGCACGAACACTGTTAAGTAGCCATGGCTTACTGTCTATAATACGTAGCATTATTGAGTCGTACTCATGGCACGCTTTTAAGGTGCAATATACATACGCTTGAAAAAAAGAATATTGATTGGTTTTACAATAGTCGTACAGTGCTTGAGCATCTAAACGCACACACACGTTAAAATAAGGCTGAGAAAAGTGTTTAAATAATTCAAAGTGTTGCTTTCTAGGCCAATTATCTAAATCGATAGGCTGAATAAGAGAAGTTGAGAGAGTCATAATTTGCCGCACAAAATTAAAAATAAAGTGTACCGCTGTTCAGTAATAATTGCATTAGGGTCTGTTGATCTTTCAAGATTGAATCCGCAAAGATCAACCCCCCTTGACTTACAGATCAAAAAAGGGTGTGCAATTGCACACCCTTATATAAATTCGGACTTAGATTACAGACCGCTTTTAATGATCTCTTGCGCTAATTCATCAGCAATTAAATGCGGTGATTTTTGCTCTTTTTCGCTACGGGCAAAAAAGGGTGTGCAATTGCACACCCTTATATAAATTCGGACTTAGATTACAGACCGTTTTTAATGATCTCTTGCGCTAATTCATCAGCAATTAAATGCGTTGATTTTTGCTCTTTTTCGCTACGGGCAAAAATTTCAGTTAACGTATTAAAAATACCTTCAACATGTTTATTGGACGCTGCTGCACTGTAACCTTCTGGCGCTGTTTCGTAATAAACATTAATAATACCACCGGCGTTAATTACGTAATCAGGTGCATATAAAATGCCTTTTTCCCGAATAATTTCACCATGGCGAGACTCTGCCAGCTGATTATTGGCACAGCCTGCAATAATAGTCGCTTTTAAACGCGGTATAGTTAAGTCGTTAACCGTTGCACCTAATGCACACGGTGCATAAACATCAACATCTAAGTCGTAAATTTCATCAATACCAACCGTAGTTGCGCCAAAATCATTAACTACGCGATCAATTGCAGCTTGGTTAATATCAGTTACAAACAGTTCAGCGCCTGCATCATGTAAATGTTTACATAAACCATAAGCAACAGCACCTAAACCTTGAACGGCTACTTTAACGCCTGCAAAATCTTGATGGCCACGTTGATGTTGTAACGCGGCTTTAATTCCTAAAAAAGTACCGTATGCAGTGAATGGCGATGGGTTACCACTTTTACCTTCAAGACCCAGTACATAATTAGTTTCTTTATTCATAATAGCTACATCAGCACATGTGATGTTTACATCTTCTGCTGAGTAATAACTGCCATTTAATCGCTCTAATTGGCGACCAAATGCACGAAATAACTGCTCAGATTTAATTTCTTTTGCATTACCAATAATGACTGATTTACCGCCACCAAATGGTAAGCGCGCAACTGCATTTTTATAAGTCATGCCCTTTGATAAACGTAGCACGTCGTAAACAGCATCTTCGTCGTTCGCATAATCCCACATTCTACATCCGCCAACTGCAGGACCTAGGTTGGTATTATGTACAGCAATAATTGCTTTTAAACCCGACTCTTCATCAGAACAAAAAACCACTTGTTCATGGTTATCAAATTCAACTCGATTAAACACAGCCACTTAAAATACTCCGAAATAGTTAACCCATGAGAGGGTATGCGCGCTGGAAATTGCCGAGACTTTATCACTTCATATTCGAGTTCGCTATACTCGCAGAAGATAAAACCAATGAAAACATCGAGCTTAAATTAAATAACCGAATTAAAACTATTGTATAGATAAAAAATTCACAAAATCGTTATTTGTAAGTTTTAAAAACTATAAATGGAACAACCACACCACCTTACGTTTACGTGAACGTAATATCACTATTGCGTGTAAAGTTTAATATACAAGTGCTGCTTGCCCGCCACGTACTGCTGCCTATAGGTTTTCAGTAAAAGGTGAGCTTTTTCGTTAACTGGTCAGAGCTGTAAACTTACTAATAACTCTATTTAAAAAAACAAAAAAGCGAGCTCTAGGCTCGCTTTTTAAAAACATAACGTACGTTATTTTAGCTTGCTATCAAGCTCTTCAATTTTAGCTTTCCAGATTGCAGGGCCTTGTGTATGCGCATTGGCGCCTTCACTGTCTACTGCAACGGTCACTGGCATATCTTCTACTTCAAATTCATAAATAGCTTCCATACCTAAATCTTCAAAAGCAACTACGCGTGCTTTTTTAATCGCTTTAGATACTAAGTAAGCTGCGCCGCCTACTGCCATTAAATAAACAGATTTATGCTCTTTAATCGATTCAACTGTTGCAGGGCCACGTTCAGCTTTACCAATCATGCCTACAATGCCTGTTTTTTCTAGCATCATATCGGTGAATTTATCCATGCGAGTAGCTGTTGTAGGGCCTGCAGGACCTACTGCTTCATCACGTACCGCATCAACAGGACCAACGTAATAAATAAATTTATTATCAAAGTCTACGCCTTTTGGTAAACCTTCACCTGAATTGATCATATCTTGCAAACGTTTATGCGCTGCATCACGGCCTGTTAAAATAGTGCCCGAAAGTAAAACGGTTTCACCCATTTTCCATTCTTGAACATCTTTTTTGGTCAGTGTATTTAAGTCAACACGACGTGTGCCTTCGCCCACTTCAAATGTTACTTGTGGCCAATCTTCTAGTTTAGGCGCTTTTAAATTCGCAGGGCCAGAGCCATCAAGCGTAAAATGTACATGGCGAGTTGCCGCACAATTTGGGATCATTACTACAGGTTTTGAAGCCGCATGCGTTGGTGCTGTTTTAATTTTAACGTCAACAACCGTTGTTAAACCGCCTAAGCCTTGTGCACCAATGCCTAATTTATTAGCACGGTCAAAAATTTCTAAACGCAGTTTTTCTTCAGTTGTCTCTGCGCCGCGCTCCATTAGTTCATGGATATCAACCGGATCCATTAACGACTCTTTAGCCATTACTGCTGCTTTTTCAGCCGTACCACCAATACCTATACCCAGCATGCCTGGCGGACACCAACCAGCACCCATTGTTGGTAGTGTTTTTTCTACCCACTCAGCAACGTCATCTGACGGGTTTAACATAACCATTTTACTTTTGTTTTCAGAGCCGCCGCCTTTAGCCGCAACCATTACTTCTACTTTTCCACCCGCTACTAAATCAATATGCACAACCGAAGGCGTATTATCTTTAGTGTTTTTACGTGTGCCAGCAGGGTCTGCAACAATGGATGCACGTAAAGGGTTATCTGGATTTAAATATGCACGACGAGTACCTTCATCAACCATTTGTTGAACGGTTAAATCTGTTTTATCCCACTTAACATCCATACCTACTTTAACAAAACAGGTAATAATACCGGTGTCTTGGCAAAGTGGACGCTTGCCTTCAGCCGACATGCGTGAGTTAATTAAAATTTGTGCAATGGCGTCTTTAGCCGCTTTACTTTGTTCTTTGTTGTACGCTTTTTCGAGTGCTTGAACAAAATCAAGTGGGTGATAGAACGAAATATATTGCAATGCATCTTCAATGCTATCAATAAAGTCTTGCTGACAAATTGTACTCATAGTGGTTCCTTAAGTTACCGTTACGCGTTGTCGCGTAATCTAAATCAAACCGGTGACGGTGGTTTGCACTGTTTTTTGCAGCTTAGTGCTGCCAAAAAATTTGACTTATGATACCCTCCCAGCCCGTTTCGAGCCAGTTCTTAAAGGGGCAGTAAATGCTAAACAATAAAAAAAATTGTATTAAATTAGGCATAACACAAAACTGCATTGACGTTTTTGCGCATTTTTCACATTTGCCTTATGCAATTCTATTAGATTCTGCAAATAGTAATCATATAAACAGCCGTTTTGATATTATTGCCATTGAGCCGCAAAGTACCCTTGAAGTAAAAAATAATAAAAGCTTTTTAAATAATATAGAAAGTAGTGATAACTGCTTTGAAATTATGAATAATGAGCTTTCGCATCTTGATAAAACAAAAGCCGGTTACGATTTACCCTTTAACGGCGGCTGGCTTGGCTACTTTGGCTACGACCTAGGCCGTACAATTGAAAACATCCCCACTCGTGCTATCGAAGACATTAATCTTCCCCAAATGGCTATTGGCCTTTACTTAGATGCCCTTATTTACGACAAGCAGCAACAAAGCTGGTTTTATGTATCGCAGCCAAATACCGATCGATTAGCGCTTTATCAGCAATATTTAAATACACACGTTAACTCCCTAGTTAATACGCAGTCCTTTGCCCTAAACAGCGACTGGCAATCAAATATGAGCGAAACGGAGTACGCTGCAAAATTTTCCCAAATTGAGGAGTATTTAAAAAGTGGCGATTGTTATCAAATTAATTTAGCGCAGCGCTTTAACGCTCAGTTTGAAGGCTCCCCTTGGGCTGCTTATATTAAACTGCGTGAAGCAAATAAAGCACCGTTTTCAAGCTTTATAAATCACCCTCAAGGAGCTATTTTATCAATTTCTCCTGAGCGCTTTATATCTGTAAATAATAACGTTGTAGAAACCAAACCTATTAAAGGCACGCTACCGCGAAAAGCAGATGCACTAGAGGATCAACGCCAAGCGCAAATACTCGCAGCATCAGCTAAAGATCGCGCTGAAAATGTCATGATTGTTGATTTACTACGTAACGACTTAGGCAAAGTAGCAAAACCTGGCAGCGTTCACGTACCTTCCCTTTTTGCTATTGAAAGCTTTCCGGCAGTGCATCATTTAGTAAGCACGGTAACCTCAGAACTTGATGAAGGTAAAACAGCGGTCGATCAGCTAAAAGCGGCTTTTCCGGGTGGCTCAATAACCGGTGCACCCAAAATTAGAGCGATGGAAATAATTGAAGAATTAGAGCCGCATCGCCGCAGTATTTACTGTGGTTCAATTGGTTATTTAAGTGCCTGTGGCAATATGGATACGAGTATCACTATTCGCACCTTGGTGTGCCACAAAGCGCAAATTTACTGCTGGGCGGGTGGCGGAATAGTGGCTGATTCTAAAGTCGAATTGGAATATCAAGAAACTTACGATAAAGTAAATAAAATCCTCCCTTTATTAAAACAGTAGGTCGCTTTGAATAGTGAACACATTACGGCGCGGTTTCTGTTAAGCCCTACAGCTGCGCCAAATCAGTTAAAAGACACACGTAAAAAGCGCGCTAGCGCTGTTATGCTGCCAATTATTGATATAGATAACCATGCACATATTTTACTGTGTAAACGCCCTACTTATTTACACCATCACCCTGGGGAGATTTGTTTGCCCGGAGGCAAGTTTGAAGTAAGCGACATTACCCTTCGCACCACAGCACTTCGCGAACTAAAAGAAGAGCTAAATATTGCCCAAAGCAACGTTAATGTATTAGGTCACTTACCTGAGTATTCAACCTTAACGGGTTTTAGTATTAGCCCCTATGTGGGTTTACTCAAAAAAGACACCACCTGGGAAAATGACTATAATGAAGTACAAGCGAGCTTTTTGCTCTCTGTCACTGAGTTAAATAACGAAGCTAACTGGCAACCCTTACCTTTTCAACGTTCTGGGAAAACGGTTATTTTGCAAGGTTTTAAAACGCCGCATGGTTTACTTTGGGGTGCGACTGCAAGCATTATAAAAAACTTTACAAAACAACTCGCCTTACCAGTTTAAATCTTCGTTATTAGTAGTTACACAATCACAATTCCACGTTATCATGCTAGACCGTTCAAAGAGCAGCTTCGTGCTGATAAAACAAAGTAGAGACACACATTATGATCAGTGCATTTGATATGTTTAGCATTGGTATTGGCCCTTCGTCATCACACACCGTTGGCCCAATGCGCGCATCACGCTTATTTGTTAATGACCTACAAGAACAACAATTATTAGCAAATGTTACCGATATTAAAGTAGAGCTTTATGGCTCTTTGGGACAAACAGGTGTTGGCCATGGATCGGGTAAAGCCGTAATTCTTGGTTTAGCCGGTTATGACCCTGAAACTATAGATGCCGATTTAGTCGACGACATTTTAGCGACCATCGAAAAAGATCAGGTTATTTATCTAAACAAAACACACAAAGCTAAGTTTCCAAAACAAGGCGCTATTGTTTTTCATCGTCGTAAAACACTGCCTAAACATTCTAATGCAATGGAAATTATAGCCTCAAAAAACGGCGAAAAAGTTTACAGCAAAGTATATTACTCAATTGGCGGTGGCTTCATTGTTACCGACGAAGAGTTTGAAAACGAAAAACAGGCAGCCCTCGATATAAGAGAAGAAAACCCAGCCCCCTTTCCATTTGGTAGCGCAAAAGAGCTGCTAGAGATGTGTAAAGAGTCTGGGTTTAGTGTTTCAAGCTTGATGATGAAAAACGAAAAAACACTGCGCACAGAAGATGAAGTAAAAGACACATTGTTCCATATTTGGAAAGTAATGATGGCCTGTATTGACCGTGGTATGCGTACCGAAGGTATTTTACCTGGCGGCTTAAAAGTAAAACGCCGTGCGCCCAGCTTATACTTAAAACTAAATATAGAAGTCAGTAACGACCCACTTCGTGCAATGGACTGGGTTGATTTATTTGCCCTTGCCGTAAACGAAGAAAATGCGGCAGGTGGCCGTGTAGTTACCGCACCAACTAATGGTGCTGCGGGTATTTTACCGGCTGTGCTTATGTACTATCACACATTTGTAAAAGAAGTAGACCGCGATATAGCCACACGTTATTTATTAACGGCTGCTGCTATTGGTATTTTATATAAAAAGAATGCCTCTATATCGGGTGCTGAAGTAGGTTGCCAAGGTGAAGTTGGCGTTGCGTGCTCTATGGCTGCAGGCGCATTAACAGAAATTGTTGGTGGCAATGTTGTGCAAGTAGAAAACGCTGCAGAAATTGGTATGGAGCATAATTTAGGCCTAACGTGCGACCCTGTTGGTGGCTTGGTGCAAGTGCCGTGTATTGAACGTAATGCAATGGGCGCAATTAAAGCAATTAATGCCTCACGTTTAGCTATTCGTGGCAGTGGCGAGCAAAAGGTATCACTTGATAAAGTGATTAAAACCATGCTTGAAACCGGCAACGACATGAAAACTAAATATAAAGAAACCGCTCGCGGTGGATTAGCAGTTAACATTATCGAATGTTAACCAGCTCTTTATAAAAGTAAAAAGCCGTCTATTTAAAAATAGACGGCTTTTTTATTATTCGTTCAATGTAGTGACATTATTTAACGGGTAACTCTATATCTGCAAATAATTTATCTACGTCATCTTGGTTACGTAGTAAACTTGCTCTCTCTACGCGTTCTTTAGTTAAGTGCGGTGCAAAACGTTCGATAAAATCATACATGTAAGTACGTAAAAAGCTGCCCTTTCTAAAACCAATTTTAGTTGTACTTGCTTCAAATAAGTGGCTTGCATCAATACACACTAAATCAGTGTCACTCACTTGATCTATCGCCATTGACGCAACAACTCCTACTCCTAGCCCTAAACGTACATATGTTTTTATAACGTCAGCATCGGTTGCTGTAAATACAATGTGTGGTTCAAGCCCGTGTGCGCTAAATGCTTTATCTAACTCTGAGCGCCCCGTAAAACCAAATACATAGGTAATAAGTGGATACTGAGCAATGTCAGCCACAGTTAAACTGTTTGCTTTTTTAGCCAACGGATGATCTTTAGCAACAACAATACTGCGGTTCCAATGATAACAAGGCAACATCACTAAATCTGAATACAAATGCAGCGCTTCTGTTGCGATAGCAAAATCGGCATCACCACGTGCTGCAGCATCAGATATTTGTTGTGGTGTACCTTGGTGCATATGAAGCGATACCGCAGGGTATTTTTTCATAAAGCCTTGAATAACATTAGGCAAAGCATAGCGAGCTTGGGTATGTGTAGTTGCAATGTTTAACTTACCTTGATCAGGCAACGTATGTTCATTAGCAACAGCTTTAATACCTTCTACTTTAGAGAGTATTTCGCGAGAAATATTAATAATATCTTCGCCAGCACCCGTTACATGCGTTAAATGCTTACCGCTGCGACCAAAAATTTGCACACCTAACTCATCTTCTAACATGCGTACTTGTTTAGAAATTCCTGGCTGCGAGGTAAATAAACTCTCAGCCGTCGCTGAAACATTTAATTTATGATTTTGTACTTCTACGATGTATCTGAGTTGTTGTAATTTCATGGCTGCAAATTTTAACGTTATTATTCATATTATTTATAAAGGCAATACTAGTTAAAACCAAGTGTTATTTACATAAAATGACACATATAGGCTTTACGTATGCAATTATCTGATTAGAACTCAAGGCTAGCATAATAAATATGCTTGAGGTAGCGATGATTATTCAGCTTCAGTTTATAAGTCCTTAGGCTTACTACAGTTTGTAAAGGGCTTAACCTATAAATTTTTGGTATATATTTTAAGTTAATCAGCGTAAAGCTACCCTGTTAACGTATATTTAATGTAAGATTAAAAAATTAGGTTATACATCCGAGAATTACGCCATGATCGTTTCTATTATAATAGTGCTTATAGTTGCATTGATTGTGATTGCACTTTGGGTAAGTGCTGTACAGCAACACAAAGAAAAACAAGAGGCTGAACGCCGTAAAGAGCTTACAAAACAAAAAGCTATAATAGAAGAAACAGAAGAAGCGCTAATGAATAGTGCTAATATTCCCCTTTCTGAAAATTTAATTCGTACGTTACAACGCCGTATTTACGAAGCTTTAAATACAATGGTTACTAACTCGCAAACATCTAAAGCACTTAAAGGCCGCTTAAGTGAAGCGAAAACGCACTTATCTAATCCAGTTCAAGATAACAGCAGTGAAGCATTAACATTACCCAGCAATGACAAACAGCTTGTAGGCCTAATTCAAGGCATTAAAAAATTACGCTCAATTTTACGTTCTGAACACAGTAAAGGTCGTATTGACAGCCAAGTTTTTGTTTTAGAAGATAAGCGTCTCGAAAAACTACAACTGCGTATTAATATTGAAAGCCAAATAAAACGAGGCTTGTCTGCCCGCTCAGCAAGCATGGTTGGTTCTGCAAGACAGTATTTTGAAAAAGCACAGGCAACACTAAGTGCAGTTACCTACTCTGATGAATATGTAACAACAAAACGCCAAGAAGTTGAAGGTTACTTAGAAGCGATTAGTGTTGAACTAAGAGCCTCTAATGCAAGCGCACTTAAAAAGAAAACAGAAGAAGAGCAAGACGACTTAGACATACTGTTTGCTCCTAAAAAGAAATGGTAGCGTTAATATACTAAAAAATAAGCATTAAAAAAGCCTGCATAAATTAAAATTTATGCAGGCTTTTTTTGTATTTTTTGTTAGCTATTAAGACAAAAATGCAAACTTGAAAACAAACAAGGCTGTTAATATCCAAACACTAATACTGACTTGATCTTGCTTACCGCACAATACTTTAACCGCTGTATAAGATATAAAACCAAGTGCAATACCATGCGCAATCGAAAACGTTAGTGGTGTCATTAGTAATACCACAGTAACAGGAATTGCATCGGTCATATCATCCCAGTTTACAAACTTTAAGTTTTGCAGCATCAGCACAGCGACATATAAAATGGCGCCCGCCGTTGCATATGCCGGTACCATTTGTGCAAGCGGTGCAAAAAACATCATTAGTAAAAAGCAAATACCTACAACTACAGCCGTTAAGCCAGTACGTCCGCCAACAGATACACCAGCAACCGATTCTATGTACGATGTAGTCGTAGACGTGCCTAGCATCGCACCTGCAATTGTTGCTGAGCTGTCAGCACTTAGTGCGCGCCCTAAACGAGGCATGTTACCTTTTTCATCAGCTAAACCTGCTTTTTGAGTTACAGCAACTAACGTACCCGAAGTATCAAAAAGATCGACAAACAAGAAAGCAAAAATAACACTCATCATTGATATATCAAAAGCGGCTGCAAAATCTAGCTGCATAAAAGTAGGCATTATTGATGGTGGCATAGCCATAACGCCGTGATATTCAACAAGCCCAAAACTTAGAGCAATGCCAGTCACTAATAAAATACTAATAAGCACGCCACTTTTAAAGTCGCGGTATAAAAGTGCTGCAATTACAAAAAAGCTTAATATAGCCAATAACGGTCCTGGAGAAGTAATGTCGCCCAACTGCACTAATGTTGCCGGGCTTGAGACAATAATGCCTGCATTTTTAAGGGCAATTAATGCTAAAAAAGCACCTATTCCCGTTGCGATTGCTCGCTTGAGCACCAGAGGTATGGCATTAATAATCCACTCTCTGACTTTAAATAAGCTTAAAAACAAAAATATACAACCCGACATAAATACAGCCCCTAACGCGGCTTGCCAGGTATAGCCCATCCCTAATACGACACCATAAGTAAAAAAGGCATTTAGCCCCATACCCGGCGCTAATGCTAATGGATAATTAGCCCATAAACCCATTATGAAACAGCCTATCGCAGCTGCTATACATGTCGCTACAAATGCAGCCCCTTGATCCATCCCTGCCTCTGCGAGCATAGCCGGGTTTACAAATACAATGTATACCATAGTTATAAAGGTAGTTAGGCCAGCAACGCATTCGCGTTTAACTGTTGAATTATTTTCGCTCAGTTTAAATAAGGCTTCGAACATAATAAACTTGTGATAGTAAAAAGTGACGAGATTTTAACATAAAAATTATCTTTTACAGGACATTTTACCTTGCTATATACTAAACTGTTAAAGTAGTTAAAATAATAAATGAACCAATATGCTTAAAACAACACCTTGTGAGCAAGACTTAGAGCAACAGCTAGATAATATTTTAGGTTTTGTTACTCAACCCGAAAATACCTCTGTGCCCGTTGATAATAAAAAAGATGAGCAAAGTACGTTAAATAAAGCCCTATATTATTTAAAAAATAATCAAGCTCCATTGGCTGCAAAATGGATGCGCCTTGCTGCAATGGCGGGAAACCATAGAGCACAGTTTTATTTAGGTTTATTTTTTGTGAAAGGTGAAGGCGTACCACAAAGTGTATTTCATGCTGTAGCTTGGTTAAGCCTAGCAAGTAGCCAAGGGTACGCACCTGCCACTGCAGCAGTTACAGATATACGCAAACATATCGAAACTAAGCGATTTAAAGATGCTCAATGTTATGCGGCAAGTTTGTACGAACAAATCCACCAACTTCAGTTTTCTCATATGATCCCTCGCACGAGTGAAAACACATAGGCTAACTATGGAAAAAGTACTGTATACAGTGTTTGAAAGTACTGTATATGGTTGTAGTAATAGTCTTATACAGTACAAAAGCCAGTAATGAAGACACGACTCAAAAATTTATTTTTAGAATCCCTTTTCAAAAACAACTCCATAACAAACTGATTAATAAAGAATTATAAATTAAAAAAACAAAAAAAATGATCAAAAGCTGAATAACTGTACAAATAAATAGCATAAAATGCTTGCACGAAAGCACTGTATAAACTACTGTATATGAATACTGTATAAAAACCCAGTGAGTGAAATTATGTTACAGCCTATTACCGTAAGAACAGTTAAAAGTTACCAACAAGATGAGCAAAGCGATTGCGTGAATTTGATTCAAATTGAAGATGAGATTTCAGCGACCTTTGAGCTTTTAAAAGTATTACACCAATACAACAGCTCTAATGCATGGACGTTATTAATTGCTCCAGATCATGTACCGAGTAAAGCTTTACTTGACTCATGCTCTATTGATACAAGTAAATTACTTGTTATTAGACAAAAGCACTTAGTAAATCTAGAGTATGTATTAAACTCTGCATTACATAACGGAAACTTTGCAGCGGTAATTACTTGGACCGATATAGTTAATAACCAACTACTGACTAATTTATCGTTCGATTTAAGTAAAACGAATACAAAACTATACTGTTTTACTAAAAAGTCTCAAACAACAGAGATATCACTCGCCCAATAAGCTTGTTAAACTAATGTTTTAAACTTTGTATTATTATTATGACCTCACTCGATACCACATTATGTTTTTGCAGCAGTGGGCACAATTATGCCGATTGCTGCGAGCCGCTTCACTTATCTGTTAAACAAGCTGACACTCCTGAACAACTTATGCGCTCAAGATTCAGTGCTTATGTAATTAAAAATGCAAAATATGTTTATCAAACCTACGCAAAAGAAAAACAAGCTGAGAATCCGGTTAAAGAAATCAATGATTTTGCTAACAGCTGTCGATTTATAAATCTTGATGTAATTGGGTCAAGCCATGATGACAATACTGGCAATGTAGAATTTAAAGCCCAGTATTTTTATCAAAACTTATTTTGTGAGCTTCACGAAAAGTCGCAGTTTATTAAAGAATATTCCAAGTGGCGTTATTTAGATGGCACTATATACCCAGTTGAAGATATTAGAGTGGGCAGAAATGATGACTGCCCATGTGGTAGCAATAAAAAGTACAAAAAATGTCATAGCGTGTAATAAATAATCTTATTTAATATTTATTACCTACAAGGTGTTTTTAAGTGGCAGAGTGATTTATTAGCTAGCTAAACTTAAAAACACACTTGATTACGACCTTGCATTTTGGACTCATACATTTTTTCATCTGCGATCTGCAACGTGTTTTTGTTATTTACATATGGTTGTAGGGTTGCACCGCCAATACTAATCGTCACAAAGTCATATTCTGAATATCTGTGTAATATTCCTAAATCGACCACATTTTGTTTAATTTTATCAGCAACACAAATTGCACCTTCAATGCTTGTATGCGGTAGGACAACTACAAACTCTTCGCCGCCGTAACGCGCAACAAAATCGGTTGGTCTTTGCAAACTATTAGTAATAGTTTGTGCAACAAGGTTTAAAACCGTATCACCTTGCACATGACCATAAAGATCGTTGTATTGCTTAAAGTAATCTATATCGATGAGTAAGAGCGCATAGTCGACTTTTTCTCGCAAAGCGCTTCGTTCCATTTTAGAAAAATGCGCATCAAAATAACGACGATTGAATACCTTTGTTAAATCATCTAGAAATACTTTTTGATTGAGTAAGTCATGTTGCAGTTTCATCGTAATATGGGCGCGCACCCTTCTATATAAAGTTTCCGAGTTAGTTGGTTTCTTTATAAAATCTACAGCCCCGGCCTCCCAGCACTCTTCTTCTTGATTTTCAGATGAGGTAACAAAAATAACAGGAATATCTTGTGTTTCAGATATGTTTTTTAATTTAAGACATGTTTCAATACCACTCATTCCTTCCATATTAATATCGAGTAGTATTATATCTGGCGGATTATGCTTACAAATTTCAATCGCATCCTCACCACAGCTCGTTGTTGTTACACTAAAATGCTCTGATAATATTTTTTTCAATACTATGAGACTCAATAGCTGATCGTCAACGACAAGTACCTTAGAGTTCTTTAAGCTTAATTTTAATTGATGGTCAGAGTAATTTATCGGCATGGTACAACTGTTTTGTTTTTTTTATTAAACACACCCTATATCACTATATTTTGTTATGCAAATGTTAATAAAGTAAAGTTCTACTTATTAGTTACTAATAAAGTGATTTATGGTGAATCTTTAATACATAAAAACAAAAAATGAGCCACTTGGGCTCATTTTAAAACTTCGAACACTTAATTAAATTAAATGTTATTCGTCATCATCTAAATCTAACTGTTGACGTTGAGCAGGTCGAGCTAAAATCTCTACATAGAAAGAGGTCAAACCTTGCTTTTCAATTTCGCCAATTTGGTTACTTAATTCAGCAACGTGCACAACTTGCGCATCTTCAGCTGTGTTACCAAACTTACAGTCAAATGCCCAATAGTCAGCATCTTCAGGTAGCGTTTTATTACGCTCTCTTTTCAAATATTTTTTCACTTCGTGCTTTGCAGCATCAACCATACGAGGGTATTTGATTTTCTCGTGATTTAGCGTGAATGTTTTCTTCATTACGTTCCTAATTACCTTGGTTTAATGATAATGGCATTTCATGTCATACCATTTGATGCCATTATAGCAATTGCATTTAATTTTTGGATGCTTTTTTTTCATTAAATCAATTATTAGCAAATATATAAAGCAGACCCGTTATAAAGCATATATTAACTGATGATTATTACAATCATATATCACACAGCAATAAGGTGAAGTGGTTGATGTAATGAATCATTATTGAGGCTGTCGTAAAAAGCAGCCGCATCTATAGGGGGGTTAGCTAGTTGTGTTTGCTCGCTTTTAATTCTTCTTCTGACAGCAAGCTCACAGTTATCTATTATATTAAGTGGAATATGCTTATCATCATTTCTAATCGCAAGTGGTTCAGGGCTTAAGCATTGTCTTAGCTTAATACTTGTCATACCACAGCGCTCTCCTTCTTGGGATATTAATGAAGCATTAAATTGTCCAACCAACATATTATATTCATCAGGGGCTAAAAGTTGCTTTGGACCTGCGCCAAATTGCTTTCTTAACGCCTCTTCTTCTATAACTAAATTATCTATTTCAGTTTTTGGTAAATGAAATTGACTAAAGTCGAGTGCGTCATGTGACAGCATCGCTAATAATAGTGCAAATTCGCCACGGCGATTTTCATGCACACTATTATTGAGTCTACTGTTTAACTGACTCTCTGTGATTAACAAATCATCTATTTGCATAGTCTTTAGCCGATTGTGGTAACTGATAGATATTTATCGGCTTTATTTCAATTTTCTTTAGCTTTTTTCTTTACTTAAATACGCAATTTGCTATTATCAGCGCCGTTGCATTGGAGGGGTTCCCGAGCGGCCAAAGGGATCAGACTGTAAATCTGACGGCTCAGCCTTCGCTGGTTCGAATCCAGCTCCCTCCACCACTTTTCTTACCGCTAAGTTAAGTGGGGCCAAATGCAATAAAATTAGTGTGGAGGGGTTCCCGAGCGGCCAAAGGGATCAGACTGTAAATCTGACGGCTCAGCCTTCGCTGGTTCGAATCCAGCTCCCTCCACCACTTTTCTACTATTCCTATATTCCTATATTCCTATATTCCTATATTCCTATATTCCTATATTCCTATATTCCTATATTCCTATATTCCTATATTCCTATATTCCTATATTCAGTAACATCAAAACACCCATTGTAAACTCATACCATTTTGTTTTAACCAATTAGAGGATGTTTTGTAATCGGGAAAAAACGTCTCTACCCGTTGCCAAAAAGCTTTGCTGTGGTTTAAATACTTTAAGTGAGCAAGTTCATGAACAATCACATAATCTATAGCGTGGTAAGGGGCTCCTATAAGATGTAAATTAAAAGTGAGTTCTCGCTTACTATTACAACTCCCCCACTTGCGTTTATAAACACCTATTTTTAAATCATTTGGCAACTCTTCACCCATTAGAGTGCAGAAATACGCTAAACGCATTTCTATGTATGCAATAAGCTGCTCTTTTAAATAAGTTTCTAATAGCTGCTGGTACTTTTGAAAGTCATTTTTAACTCGAGGAGATATTGTAATTAGTAAGTGTTCATCATACGAAGTTACTTTAGAATATTGACCTGGCTCTAATCTCAAATAAATCATCTCTGAAAAAACACTGATTTTTTTAGATTTGAAGGGATACTGCTTAGTGTCATCAATTGACGATTGTTTTTTTAATTGCTCTGCAACCCACTCTTGTTTGTCAAATAACCAAGTATCAATGTGTTTTTTTGCAACAAAATGTGGTGCATACACAGTTACCTTGTGGCTATGCACCTTTATTGCGACTGTTTTACGTCTAGTACTCTTTTTCAGTTGGTATTCAAACACTATCTAAACTCTAAATATTGTATTCGTTTATATAATCCATATTACCATCAATTTTAAACCTATAGGTATACAGCCACACTTAGCCACTAATCCACTTTATTATAATGGACTATAAATTCAGACGTCTTTTTTTTTAAGTTAAAAAAATAAAAAACACCTCATTTACTTTACTAACAAAATAACAAACAAACCGGCTAAATAGTCGTTACTTAATAGCGCTATCAGAAATAACGGTTTATTTATTAGTAAATTAGATTAAACTTGTAAAATAAAGATTATATTTTGAGCCGTTATGCTATCAGCTTTCTTCATTACAGACCAAGACCCAAGCCTAATACTTAACGGGGTTTACGATCCCCTTCTAGTGTCAATGTCTGTATTAATAGCCATTTTTGCTGCTTTTTTTACTACAAAGCTCATTGATTTAGCAAAAGAAACTAAATTCCCTCGTTATCAGCGTTTGGCAAATATAACTGCAGCAACTGTATTTTCTTCTGGTATCTGGAGTATGCACTTTATAGGTATGCTAGCTTTTTCGCTATGTACTAATATTAGCTACGATCCAACAATCACACTACTTTCTTTTATTCCTGCATTACTTGCTTGTCAGTACGCTGTATCAATGCTTGTAAATAGTAATGGAAACTTTAGAGTACTTAGCATTTGTTCCATTTTATTAGGGGCTGGTATTGGTACAATGCATTACAGCGGTATGGCTGCAATGGAGCTTGCTCCCATGTTACGTTATGACCCACTAACATTTGGCCTATCAATTTTAGTTGCCGTCGCTCTTTCGTTTATAGCATTATATAGTCGCTTTAATCTTGATAAGTTCTTTCCAAAGCTATCACACCTACAAAACCGAGCCATCAGCGCTATAATATTAGGCCTTGCTGTGGCTGCTATGCATTACATGGGAATGGCATCTACACGCTTTGTCGCAACATCTCCTCTTTTATATGACGACGTAAATGCTTCTGCTGGGCTCACCTTTATAGCTATTGCAGTCGCTACTGCCACGGTTGCTATTACAAGTGTAGTAGCGGTGCTAAACGGTATGGTCAGATATAAAATGTTGCTAGAAGAAAAGTCTGCCGACGAGTCACGACTAAATGCAATTCTAGGCACAGCAATCGATGGTATTGTAACAATAGATCATACTGGTATTATTTTGAGCTTTAATGAGTCAGCTAGCAAAATTTTTGGTTGGCATGAAAATGAAGTACAAAATCATAATATTAAAATGCTAATGGATGATGCTATCGCGACACATCACGACAGCTATCTTTTACATGCTAAAAATGTTGATTTAGGTAAAGTAATTGGTGTTAACCGTGAAATTTTTGCTAAACACAAAAACGGCCACTTATTTCCTATACGATTAGGCGTCGGTGAAGTTAATCAACCAGGGCAAGACCCTCTTTACGTAGGCTTTATTACAGACTTAACAGAGCAACGCGCTTTACAAAAAAGCCTTGAAGAAAAAGAACAAAAGTACCGTTCCTTGATGGACAACATGCCAGGCGTTGCTTTTAGATGCCAATTTGATGATAACTGGACCATGCTTTTTATTAGTCCAAGCATCAACGAATTAACTGGCTATAACCCGAATGAATTTACTGAACACTGCATTGAATTTAACGATTTGATTTTAAAGTCTGATCAGCAGCCTATTGTAGATGCAGTAACAAAAGCAGTAGAAGAAAAACGTCAGTATTCAATCGAATACAGGATTCGCCACAGAAACGGTAATATCTTATGGCTTTTAGATAAAGGCAGCATCGACTTTGATACCCAAGGTCAAGCAAAGTGGATTGATGGTGTTTTAGTTGATATTACTGAACGCAAAGAATATGAAGAAAAACTAGAGCAAGCTAAGTTTAAAGCGGAAGAAGCGGCTTATGCAAAGCAATCTTTTATGGCCAACATGAGCCATGAAATCCGCACACCAATGAATTCTATTATTGGGTTTAGCGACCTATTAATGGACACTCCTCTTGATCGGGAGCAGCAAAAGCATTTAGTGACCGTAAATAATGCAGCTCGCTCGTTGCTTAGGCTGTTAAATGAAATACTCGATTCCGCTAAACTAGAACGCGGTAAGCTTACTATTGAGCCAGTACACTTTAATTTAAAACCAGTAATAGACAGTATTATTTCTACTTTCTGGTTAGAAGCTAAAAAGAAAGATTTAGACCTTAAGCTCCACATTAAAGAATCAGTAAGTACGACGTACTACGGCGATCCAGATCGACTTAGACAAGTACTCACCAACCTGATTGGTAACGCTATTAAGTTCACCGAAAAAGGCTCTGTTACCGTAACTGTTGGCATGACACAAAATCAGCATCTGTTTTTTGAAGTACAAGATACAGGTATTGGTATTGCAAAAGATCGTATTCAAGCAGTGTTTCAACCTTTTGAGCAAGCCGATGGTACTACTACACGCCGCTTTGGTGGCACAGGTCTTGGTACAACCATAAGCAAACAACTGGTAGAACTTATGGGTGGAACAATAAACTTGGTAAGCGAATTAGGTAGAGGCACCTGCTTTTACTTTTCATTGCCGCTTGCTATAGGTGACGAAACTAAAATAGATCATTTTGATGGTCTACACACCCAGTTACCAGCTCTTAGAATATTGGTAGTTGACGATATTGAACAAAATACAGAACTACTTTCTTTGCTCCTTTCGCGCGACCAGCATGCCGTTACCAAGGCATCAAACGGGCTCGAGGCGATAAAAGTATTTGAAGAACAAGACTTTGATGTCATTTTAATGGATATACATATGCCATTGTGTGATGGCATACAAGCAACGCAAAAAATAAGAGCAATAGAAAACCAAAGACAAATTAAGTACACACCAATTATTGCGCTCACTGCCAGTGTACTACAGCAAGATAAACTAACCGCTAAAAAAGCAGGCATGAATGGCTTTGCTAATAAGCCTATTGATATAAACCAACTAAACCAAGAAATAGCACAAGTCCTTGGCCTTGGTATCGCAAAAGAAATGGTTATATCGCAAAGCGATCCTAAAGCACAGCATATAGATTTTGAAAAAGGGTTAGCACTGTGGGGCTCTAAGTGTAAGCAACTTACCGAAATCACTAAATTTATTAGTGATAGCAATAAGCGGTTCGAAATATTATTCAGTGATAAATTATCAAATATAAAAGATGCTGATAGTCTCATCCATACTCTTAAAGGTGTTGCTGGTAATTTGGGCCTAATAACGTTAATGAAGTTATTAGCCGATTTAGAGCAAAAGCAAAGTGATACTAAAGTTATTAGTATTTTAGACGATATAAAAAGCGAGCTAACTGTTATATCGCAACTACTCTCATCAAATACTTGCGACAAGCCAAGCAGTAAGTCTGAAGGTAATAGTTTAGACACACTATTAATAGATGAAGTTAAGTCATTGTGTGAAATACTTTATAAAGATGCACAAAACGCAGAGCTAAATGATGAACTACTAGCAAAACTACAACGCGGTGCCCCTTCATCTTTTCAAAATGAAGTTAATGATATAGCCGAAGCCTTTGATGAATTTGATTTTGATAAAGCGCACGAGATACTAGAAAGCTTGCTTGAAAAACTAACAAATAATGAGTATTAATTAATGGATTTTACGACAGATAGGCCACGGGTATTAATTGTTGACGATGAGCCTGCAAATCTAAAAGTAATGCGCGAAGTGTTAGGTAATCAGTATCGTATGTCGTTTGCTAAATCGGGTGATGCCGCACTGGCACTACTTGAAAAAGAACTACCAAAACTAATTCTGCTAGACATAATGATGCCAGATATGAATGGTTTTGAAGTATGTCAACGAATAAAAAACAATCCAAAAACATCACATATCCCTATTGTTTTTGTAACCGCGCTAGGCGATGAAAGCGATGAGTTTAAAGGCTTTGAGCTTGGTGCTGTAGATTATATCACCAAACCAATAAGCCCTGCTATTGTAAGAGCTAGAGTTAAAACTCACTTATCGCTAGTGCAAGCTGAACAACTAAAACAAGCACATGTTGATTTAGTACAACGCCTAGGCCGTGCTGCTGAATATAAAGATACCGACACTGGCGAACATATAGTGCGTATGAGTCAATACAGTAAAGTTTTAGCATTAGCGCTAGGTATGGATGAGCATAGTGCAGAGCTTTTACGCCAAGCCGCCCCAATGCACGATGTTGGAAAAATAGGTATCCCTGATGCTATCTTACTCAAGCCAGGAAAGTTAACTTCTGAAGAGTTTGAACATATGAAGAAACACGCCATAATTGGTGCACAAATATTAGCAAATTCTTCATCGCCATTATTACAACTTGCGCATACACTTGCAATTCAACACCACGAAAAATGGGATGGCTCAGGCTATCCTAACGGGATCAAAGGCGAAGAAATATCAATTGAAGGTAGAATTGTTGCCGTTGCTGATGTTTTTGATGCTCTGACTTCAAAACGCCCTTATAAAGAAGCGTGGAGTGTAGAGAAAACAGTTTTGCATATGCAAGAACAAGCAGGTGCTCATTTTGATCCCGCTCTAATCGAACTATTTGTAAAAATTTTAGACGATATTCTTGCTATAAAAAATGCAAATCAAGAAAGCTAATTCTTTTTAGCGCTGTGAGAGCCAAGCTCAACATTTGGGTAATAAGACTTTATATAACGATAGTCATGTGACGTAATTTCATGGCTATTACCACTCTCATCTTTAAAGTACATAGAAAACGTTACACCATGATCTGCTAAAACTGCTTTTACATTTAAACCCTCAAGATGATTGAGCCATTGAATAAATTGATCCCCTGAGGCCAAAAAAGCAATCCCTTTACTACGCCCCTCACCTTCAAAAAGTGCTAAACGAGTTGTTGAACTAGTATCTTCAAGTGTTAAAGGGCCGCGTCCGTCCTCATCCCAAAAGGCAAGCTCGGGTACTACACTAAAACCTAAAACACGCTCATACCACTTAACGGCACCAACCAAGTTATCAACATTTAAATGGCAATGATCAATCCCAGATAACTTAGGTATGCTTGTATTATTCACGTCACTCGCCTATTTCTGACTTTAATTGCTCTAAAAATTCATGCATGTACGTTGTACGCCTATTCGCTTCTGCTTTAGCTGATGGCGTATTCATGCTGTCGGCAATATGTAATAGCTTTATGAAGAAGTGATCAAGCGTGTATTTTTTATCATCAGCCTCACGTTCAACACAAAAAGGGTCTTCTGGATTGTACAATAGCCGAGAAATTGATCCGCCTACTTTCATGCAGCGACTCACCCCAATAGCGCCCAATGCATCCATTCTGTCAGCATCTTGTACTATTTGCGCCTCAACTGTTTTAATTTTTATATTTGCGCTGAAGCTATGCGCCGCAATAGCATGATGAATCTCATCAAAAAGTGACTCGTCATAATTAATAGATTTTAAAAATTCCAATGCCTTATCGGCTGCCATAGTAGAGGCTTTTGCACGATCAGGGTGATTTTTAGCAACTGCCACGCAATCGTGCATCCACGCTGCAGGTAATACCACCGACATGTTTGCCTGCTCTGCATTACATAGCTGTATTGCAACACGTACCACGCGTTCTATGTGGGTAATATCGTGAGCTACATCGGCATGCACTAAAGAAGTTATAAATTCTCTACATTGTGAATTAAGTATTTTTAAATCGGGGCTTAAAACGGCGTCAGGCACTATTAGGTTCCAAAAGCTAATGAATAGGTAGATTATCCGTACTTTACCGTGCTTTATGCCCCCCTTGCAAAACATTCATTGTATGTTGCTCGCTGCTTGACTAAAATACAGAGCTTATTTATTACTACTGAGAAGCCTTATGTCATCTGCCGTTTACCTACAAGCTGGTCGCGATAAATCATTAAAAAGAAAACACCCTTGGTTATTTTCAAAAGCCATCAAAAAAATTAAAGGTAAACCAGGATTAGGCGACACAGTAACGATTCACGACAGTGAAGGTAAATTTTTAGCAACTGCTGCTTATAGCCCTCACTCACAAATTCGCGCACGTGTTTGGAGCTTTGACGAAAAAGAAATCATCGATCAAAACTTTTTTGAACGCCGTTTACGTCGTTCATTAGAAGCACGTAGCCAAGTAATAGAAGAAGGCGGATTAACAGGGTTTCGATTATGTGCCGCTGAATCTGATTACTTACCAGGCGTTACAATCGATAAGTTTGATAACGTATTAGTGTGTCAGCTACTAAGTGCGGGTGCCGAGCGTCATAAAGGCGAGATTGTTGGCGCGTTGATGTCTATTTTCCCGGGTTCTAGCATATACGAACGTTCAGATGTAGAAGTACGTACTAAAGAAGGCTTAGAGCCAATAAAAGGCGCTCTTTGGGGTAATGAACCAACACAGCCAGTACTTATTGATGAAAACGGTTTTAAAATTGAAGTCGATATAATCGACGGACATAAAACGGGCTTTTATTTAGACCAACGCGATAGCCGTGCCGCACTTGAGCGTTTTTCAAAGGGTAAAACGGTACTTAACTGTTTTAGTTATACAGGTACATTTTCGTTGTACGCTTTGCGTGGTGGATGTGAGCATGTAACTAACGTAGACGTATCTCAGCCAGCGCTTGATACTGCAAAACGTAATGTTGAGCATAATAACTTAGATTTAGATAAAGTGAGCTTTGTTAAGCAGGATGTATTTAAGTTACTACGCCAATACCGTGACGAAGGCAAACAGTTTGATACCATCGTAATGGACCCACCAAAGTTTGCTGATAATAAAGCGCAGCTAACAGGTGCGTGCCGTGGTTATAAAGATATCAACATGATAGCCATGCAAATACTAAAACCAGGCGGAACATTATTAACATTCTCATGTTCTGGTTTAATGGAACAAAACTTGTTTCAAAAAGTAGTCGCCGATGCAGCTCTTGATGCAGGTAAAGACCTACTTATAATGGAGCGATTAAACCAGGCAGCTGATCATCCAATTGCTGGCAGCTACCCTGAAGGCTTTTACTTAAAAGGCTTAATCTGTAAGGTTTTTTAATATCTACTATTGAGTTTAACTAGATTCAACTTAGTTAAACTCAATAATTTCAAGACCTGCTGTTACCGTGCCATCATCTTCTTTGCTGGCACGTATTACTTTTGCTGTTGCATTTAAAGGCGCAATACTTGGGTGAGTTGAATCAATGTTCACCGTCAGTAATGTATTAGGTTCAAGTAATTCATCTAAATGAATTGATAAACCTGTTGCACTTAAATCCACGCACTCTGCGGCAAAACTTAAACCCGCTATGGGTTCTATCGTCGTTAAATTTGCAGGTGTATTGATCTGCATGCGTCTAAAATTTCGCTTATCATCAGTAAACATACGTTACCTCTAAACAACCGTGTTAATTTCTTCCAATAAAGCACCCACTGAAAATGGCTTTACAACATATGCATTGCAACCAGCATCAAACCCTGCTTGCTTTTCAGATGGAGACTCAAGGCCCGATACCATAACAACAGGAATATTTTTTGTTTCAGGTGTGTGTTTTAGCATTCGGCATGTATCATAACCATCAAGACCTGGCATACAAACATCAAGCAAAATTATATCTGGCGGACTCGCAATTGCCGATGCAAGGCAGCTTTGCCCTGAATCTGCATAACTAACATCAAATTTCGACGCCAGTGCTGCTTTAAGCATTTCAAAATTAAAATACTCGTCGTCTACCACTAAAAGTCGCTTTGTTTTATGTTCAATCGATGAGGACATAACTATGTCGCTTCCTTTTCAAAACAAAAATAAATCCTCCTATTAAGGTACTAAGCTTAATAGAAAATGCAAGTTTTATTCTATCTCTTTTATCGCATTGAGTACTCGCTTAGCCGAAATTGGGTAAGGAGTTCCAAGTGTTTGAGCAAATAGCGACACTCTTAGCTCTTGTTGCATCCAAAAGATAGCGGTTACCTCTTGTGGGATAGGTAACCCTTTAGGCGTTTTATTAACTACCTTTTTGTACTCTTGAGCAACTTTATCGAGCTCTAATACGCATAACCTATCACGATTTGGATCCACAGGTAGTTTTTCTAAACGTTTTTGAATCGCTTTTAAATAACGAATTAAATCCGTTATTTTCTCTGCGCCATGCGCGCTCACAAAACCTTTAAATATAAGTGACTCAAGCTGTGATTTTATATCGCCATGCGCAGTTATCATGGTTAAATCAACGCGCCCTTTCATTTTTTTATGCAGTGCGTGCGCAATACTCAATACTTGCTCAACTTGCGTTGCAATCGATACAACTGAGTCACCGAGCTCACCTCGTATTTGCTCTTTTACTGTTTCAAATGCTTTTTCATCGCGTATATCGCCGTGTTTCACTAATAAGCTATCAACACCTGCGGCGATACAGTCATCAATTAAATCGGCTATTTTACCAAACGGATTAAAATACAAACCCAACTTTGCTTTATTTGGTAAGTTTTGTTGTAAGTACTTAATTGGCGACGGCACATTTAACAATACTAAACGGCGCAAACCTTGTTGATGCGCTTGCTGCGCTTTTGCTTCACTATCAAAAAGCTCTACTGCAGCGGCTGACTTTTTATCCACCAGCGCAGGGTACGCCTTTATTTCGTATTGACCTTGTTTTTTAACATACGACGCTGGCAGCTCACCAAAGTCCCATTGTGTTAGGTCTGATTTTTCAATGCCTTTATCGGCTACTTTAGACAATGTTTCGGTTACTTCACCTTGCAGCTCTGCTTTAAGTTTGGCTAAATCAAGTCCACGGGCAAGTAACTTATCGTGTTCATCACGTACTTCAAACTGTAATCGCAAATGCGGCGCAAGGGCTGTTAAATCCCACGCCTCCATATCAACTCTCACACCTGTCATTCTTAATAAACGCGTAGCTAAAGCATCAATTAAGCCCCCTTGCATTGGCTCAATGGCTGCAAGCACTGCATCTGCATAATTTGGTGCTGGCACAAAATTACGGCGCAGCGATTTAGGCAATGACTTTATAAGTCCACTTATTAGCTCATGTCTAAATGCAGGTATGTGCCAGTCAAAACCACTCTCTTGTACTTGATTCAACAGCGCTACCGGTATTTGTACCGCAACACCATCAACCGCTTGTCCTGGGTCAAAATGATAAGCAAGTGGTAATATAATATTGTCTTGCTGCCATGTGTCAGGGTAATCAAACTCAGTAATATTACTTGCGCCATGCTGCATTAACTCTTCACGAGTCATATGTAAGTAATGTTTATTTTGTTGTTTTTGTGTTTTATACCATTTTAAAAATGCAGCGCGGTTATTAATTTCTTTGGGAATTTTTTTATCGTAAAACTCAAATAACGTTTGCTCGTCAACTAAAATATCACGGCGACGCGACTTATTTTCCAGAACTTGAATATCTTCTATTAGTTCACGGTTAAATGCTAAAAAGCTCTCGTTTAAACCCAGCTCTTGCTCAACTAATGCGGTGCGTACAAAAAGCTCTCGACTTACTTTTGGGTCGATATTGCTATAAACACAGCGGCGTTTATTTACAACAAGTAGGCCGTACAAAGTTTGCTGCTCAAACGCGATTACCGCACCTGGCTTTTTCTCCCAGTGTGGCTCTGTGTAGCTGCGTTTTACTAAATGCTGTGCTAATGGTTCTACCCAGTTAATGTCTATTTTTGCATTTGTGCGGGCATATAATTTACTGGTTTCTACCAGCTCTGCCGACATAATCCATTTAGGGCTCTTTTTAAATAAACCTGAACCCGGAAAAATATGAAACTGACTATTACGTGCGCCTTTGTATATTTGTTTATCATCTTTAAAGCCAATGTGGCTCAGCATTCCGCTTAATAACGCTTTATGAACAAGTTCGCCATCAGCCGCTTGGCTGGTTGCTTTCATGCCCATTTCGTTACACACAGTACTTATTTGATAAACAATATCTTGCCACTCACGTAAACGCATATAGGCTAGGAAATCTTTTTGACACAGCTTTCTAAACTGGCCGTTAGTTAGCTCGCTTTGCTGCTCTTCTAGGTAATTCCATAAGTTTAAAAAAGCGATAAAGTCTGAATCTGGGTCGTCAAAGCGACCGTGTTTTTCATTGGCTGCAGCACGTTTTTCTTGCGGGCGTTCGCGTGGATCTTGAATCGACAGCGCCGCCACAATAACAATCACTTCACGCAATGCGCCAAGTTTGTGAGCTGTGAGCACCATTTTAGCTAAACGAGGATCAACCGGTAATCGACTTAGCTCTCTACCCGATTGAGTTAAACTCGTTTTACTATCACGTTTGTCTGGCTTTACGGCTTGTAGTTCTTCTAATAACGATAAACCATCACTTATATTACGGCTATCTGGTGCTTGCACAAACGGAAATTGCGCCATATCACCAAGCCCGAGTGCCAACATTTGTAAAATAACAGATGCAAGGTTAGTACGCAGTATTTCAGGGTCGGTAAACTCTGGGCGCGATAAAAAATCATCCTCAGAGTACAAGCGTATACAAATACCCGCTTCAACACGTCCACAACGACCCATACGCTGATTAGCACTTGCTTGCGAAATAGGTTCTATTGGCAGGCGCTGAACTTTTGTACGATAACTGTAGCGGCTTATACGCGCAGTACCTGGGTCTATTACATAGCGAATACCCGGCACAGTTAGTGATGTTTCGGCTACGTTGGTCGATAAAATAATATGACGACGAGAATGCGGTGCAAATATACGGTTTTGCTCTGCGTTAGATAAGCGCGAGTAAAGTGGTAACACATCAGTGTGTTTTAAATTACGCTTGCTAAGTGCATCAGCGGTATCGCGTATCTCACGCTCACCATTTAAAAATATTAGTATGTCGCCTGGGCCTTCGGCGCATAGTTCATCAACGGCATCAAAAATACCTTGCAGCTGATCGCCCTCGGCTTCCATATCATCTTTATTAATATCAGTCGTTGGGTTGTAGCGCACGTCCACAGGGAAAGTACGACCCGATACTTCTATAATGGGCGCATCATCAAAATGCTTTGAAAAGCGCTCAGGATCGATGGTCGCAGAGGTAATAATTATTTTTAAATCAGGGCGTTTTGGAAGTAGGTTTTTTAAATAACCCAAAATAAAGTCGATGTTTAAACTACGCTCATGCGCTTCATCTATAATTATGGTGTCGTATTGATTTAAAAATCGGTCTTGCTGAATTTCTGCCAGTAAAATACCGTCAGTCATTAGTTTAACGTAGGTATTATTAGAAACCTGATCGCTAAAACGAATTTTAAAACCGACTTGCTGACCAAGTTCACATTTCATTTCTTCAGCAATACGATTAGCCACGGTTCGCGCAGCTAATCGTCGTGGTTGCGTGTGGCCAATTAAGCCATCAACACCGCGGCCAAGCTCTAAACACATTTTAGGAATTTGCGTTGTTTTACCAGAGCCCGTTTCACCGGCAATAATAACCACTTGGTTATTTGCAATGGCGTCTTTAATTGTTTCCTTTTTTTGACTTACTGGCAATTGCTCAGGGTAAGTCACTTTAGGAAGACCCGCTAAGCGCTTAGCTCGCAGTTCTTGGCTACGGGTTATATCAGCCGCTATTTTTTCAAGCGCGTTGGCATGCTTGTTTTCATCGGTTATTTTTTTTACACCATGTAAGCGTTTTTTAAAAATAAATTGATCTTTTTTTAAGCACGTTTTTAGCTCGCCAAACAACTGACCTAGGTTAACCACCCGCATACCTTATAAAATTAATAATAGAGCATTAATTGTATCAAACTAAATGCTCAGGGTTAATCCTACAAAGCGCATAACTGCCCAGATATATGTACTTATGGGCTATTCGTCGTTAAAAATTCCCACATAAGTCGCTTGTGTGTTCGATTTACTCGCGCGATACATGCCCGAGGTATTAAACGGCAAGCTAATATTCCCCTTAGTATCAATAATAATAACGCCGCCAGTCCCACCTATAGGCTTAAGCACACCGTTTATAACTTCATCTCCAGCTTCAGCTATGGTTTTATCTTGATACTTAACACGCGCACATATATCGCTCGCTACATTATAGCGAATAAAATATTCACCATGCCCAGTTGCCGATACTGCGCACGATTCGTTTTCAGCAAATGTTCCTGCCCCAATTACTGGCGCATCACCCACACGGCCATAACGTTTTGCGGTCATACCGCCTGTTGATGTACCAGCTGCTAAATTACCGTTTTTATCAAGTGCCACGGCACCAACCGTGCCCATTTTATAGTTATTAGGTAATGCTTTGTGCGCGGCTTGGTACTCTTTGCTGGTTGCTTTGACTTTATCTAATTTTTGCTTTGCTTTTAAAAGTGCTTTGTAACGAGGCTCAGTATCAAATAAGTTATTTTCAATAAGCTCAACGCCCTGCTCTTTAGCAAACTCCTCAGCGCCTTGGCCGCTGAGCATTACATGCACGGAGTTATCCATTACCAAACGTGCTAATTTAATCGGGCTCTCAATATGTTTTACACCTGCAACAGCGCCGGCTTCACGGTTTCGACCATCCATTATAGATGCATCAAGTTCATGCCCGCCATCGTAAGTGTATACCGCTCCGCGTCCTGCATTAAAATAAGGCGATTGCTCTAATACTGTAATGGCCGCTATCACCGCATCTAAACTTTCACCGCCTTGGTACAATACTTTATAGCCTGTCTCTACTGCTTCACTTAATTTAGCGCGGTACTGTTTTTCTTGAGTGGGTGTAAACCGTGCTTTTTCGATGGTCCCTGCCCCACCATGAATCGCAATGGCAAATGGAGTCTCTGCTGCTAATACGCTATTACTTAAAGCAAAAAGGCTGCTCGCAAAAATTGCTAATAATGGTGTTTTCATAATAAGTTCTTTTATGGGGAAGTTATAAACTAATGTGAATGGTTGAGAGCTTAATTTCAACTAAAGTGAGTTTAATGGCATAAAAAAAGCGCCTTAAGGCGCTTTTTAAATTTAACGTGTTTGTAATTAAGCTTGTTTTGCTTTTAAACGCGCTAAACGTGCTACTTGATGAGTAGACGTTAAGAAAGAATAAATTGGTGCTAAGTAACCACGTTTACGAAGCTCTAAGAAATCAGCATCGCTTAATTCGTTTAGCTTTTTCTCATCGATAAGGTAAATACCGTTGATGTCTTTTTTCTCGCCTTTAATGTCTACTGTTAGCGTTTGCGCAATTAGTAGCTCTTTATCAGCAAGGAATTTAGTGAACGCTTCAGTTACTTGAGAAAACTCAATAAACGATACAAGCGCTTCTTTACGACGTTTTAGGTAATCTGTTTCTTCGCCGTTTTCAAATAATGCATTACCTTCGTCTTCACCAACAAGCGCACTTGCTTCGTCAATTACGATACCGTATTGATCTTGATCTGGGTGTTTAACTAAGCCCAGTGGGTAACGAGTAGATGCCATAGGTGCAAATGCTGCAGTCCATTTACCATCTTCTACAAAAAGGTTTTCGCCTGGCTCTAAGCCAAACATAGCAACAGCTTGAAAAGTGCCGCTTTCGTTGTTTTTAACGAATGACATTGGAAACTCGTTTGCTACACGTGCAAACTCATGTGCAACTACTGGCACTAAGTGTTGAGTTTTCATGAATTCTACATTGATGCCGTTTTGAATTTTAGTGTTGGCATGTTTTTCGTTGTGTAAAGGCTGTACTTGTTGCTCCGCCATGTTACTGCTCCGTTTATTTTAATTTATATGTTTCATTGTTAATGCCTTTAGGCTAATGCTTTTGAGCTAAAAAAGGAAGGGAAACTTTTATGACAACAACCATGAAAAAATAAAATTTAACTAAATCTGAACGTTGCTAAAAAACATACAGCTAAAACTCATAAATTTTGTGCAAAAACAACACACTTCATGGTTGTTTTTAATACAAACACCGATTATTCGTTAACATTGGTTAACCGTACAGGTCTGTTTTTTTGTCGTGTTTAGGCTTAAATTTGAGCAAATAAAAAAGGCCACTTATATAAGCGGCCTTTAAAAGTTAAATTAGCATCTAAATTAAGGTGCCCAATATACTTCAATATTTATACTTGGGTGGTTAAGTACCGCGCGTAGTGGCATGTCATTAACATCGCCTCCCGCTTTTGCTTGCTTATAAACAGCGAGTTTCTCTTCACCGCTAATTAAAAGCTTAACTACTTTAGATTGCGCAATGGCATTTAACGTAAGCGTCATTCGCTCAGTAATACTACCTGTAACGTCGCTTTGTATTGCATTAATAGCACACACTGATTGTGTGGTTGTTAAACCATGCTCTAAACCGTCTGCATTTGGGAATAACGACGCTGTGTGGCCATCTGGACCCATACCTAAAATAGTCACGTCATATGGTTTTTTTAGTTCGCTATAGGCAGATTCACACTCTTGTGCGCCCTGTTGGGCCGTTGTAGCAGTATTCTTCATAGTGATAAAGTTAGCAGCACTACCATAGTTTTGTAATAACGTACTCTTAATAAAGGCTTCATTACTTTTTTCGTGGCTTGGGTCTACCCAGCGCTCATCAACCATGGCAACATCAACATTTTGCCAATCTAAGTCAAGCGTTGATAAATGCTTGTACGCAGGTGCTGGCGACGAACCGCCAGATACCATCAATACAGCACGGCCATCATTTTTAATACCATCACGTAGTGATTGCTCAAGCGTTGCAGAAAGCTCAGCTGTTAACGCGTCTTTATCGTCAAAAAACTTTTCAACTAATGTTGCCATGCTTATACCTTATCGCCTGTGTTAAACCATACGTGGTTGTTTTCTGCTAATAATTCATCAGCATCTTCAGGACCCCAACTACCAGAACGGTAAAGCGCAGGTTTGCCTTTGCCTTGCCATCTATCAATAATTGGATCAATCCACTTCCACGCTTGGCGCACTTCATCACGGTGAATAAATAACGATGGGTTATTTGCAGCGGCATCAAGCATTAAACGCTTGTACGCATCTGAATGGAAACCATTGCTGTAAGCTTGTGAAAGCTCAATATTCATTGTTACTGGCTCAAGTTGCATTTGAAGATTATCAAGGCGCTTAGACATAAGCGTTAGTTGAATTGTTTCCTCTGGCTGCAAACGAATAACAAGGCGGTTTGGCTCAATATTACCTACGTTATCTTCGTAAATATTGTGAGATACTTTTTTGTATTCAACCACAATTTCTGCACAGCGCTTAGCCATACGTTTACCAGTACGAAGGTAAAATGGGACACCTGCCCAACGCCAGTTATCAATGTGCGCACGAATAGCTACAAACGTTTCTGTTTTACTAGAACCTTCATTTAGCTCTTCTAAGTAACCCGGTACAATTTTACCGTTTAAGTCACCAGGTACGTATTGTCCACGAACAATATTTTCATCAACATCGCCATCTACAAGTGGACGAAGTGCTTCTAATACTTTTAATTTTTCGTTACGAATACTGTTAGCGTTAAGCTTATTAGGCGACTCCATTGCAACTAAACAAAGTAGTTGTAATAAGTGGTTTTGAACCATGTCACGAAGTGCACCTGCTTTATCGTAAAAACCAGCACGGCTTTCAAGGCCAACCGTTTCTGATAAGCTAATTTGGATGTTATCAATAGATTTAGCATCCCACATATTTTCAAACAGTGAGTTTGAAAAACGCAGCGCCATTAAGTTTTGTACTGTTTCTTTACCTAAGTAATGGTCAATACGGAAAATTTGCTCTTCATTAAAAAATTCTGCAATTTTTCCGTTAATTGCTTCAGCAGAATCACCGCAATAACCAATTGGCTTTTCAACAACAACGCGCGATGTAGGTGTAATTAAACCTTTAGTCGATAATATTTCACAACATGTGCCATAAACAGCAGGCGGAAGCGATAAATAAAACACGCGAGACTTAGTGCTTTCGTGCTCATCTAAAATGCCTTTTAACACATCCCAGTTGTCGTCTGCTTCTGTAACATTACTTACTACTGGCACTAAAAAAGTAGAAAACGCTTTCCAATCTTTAGCGTTAAACTCACCTTTGCTTAAAAATTCTTGTAATGCTTTATGCGCTGTTTCTACGTATTCAGCACGTTTGGATTCTTCGCGCACTGTTGGTAGGATACGTGAGCCTTCAGGTAAGTTACCTTCTTGATATGCTCTGTACATTGCAGGTAGCAATTTGCGTAACGCAAGATCACCACCGCCCCCAAAAATTATAATATCAAAAGGATTAAGCATAGTTACTCTCTACGTTGTGATACCCAGTACATTTTATAAATGCGCGGATATGCCTATTTATTGCTAGATTAGATGACTTTTATAGCTGTATTTAAATAAAAGCCTGCTGAATTGTTCTATATCGATGATTTATTATTATTTTTATCATTGCGCTTATTAAATGAGCCTTAGGGGCCCTGTATCTCCTCTCACAAAAATACAGACCCTAAGCACTCCAGCGCTACCCGTTCAAAGGTACTCGGTTTACTTACTTGCGTAAGCGAATTTTTTACTGCGTACGGTTTTGTTTGTAGTACGCCATTAAGCCGTTTGTAGAACTATCATGAGCGTGTTTCACGCTTTCATCAGTGAGTTCACTCTCAATTTTAGATGCTAAACCTTTACCTAGCTCTACACCCCATTGATCAAACGAACATATTTCTAAAATAATGCCTTGGCAAAATATCTTATGCTCATACAGTGCAATTAAACGACCCACTGTTTTAGCATCTACTGTATCTAATAGCATAGACGTTGTAGGACGATTGCCTTGATGAATTTTATGATTTAATAACTCATCAATCTCTGCTTGCGATTTACCCTTAGCGGTTAAATCAGCAGTAACTTGCGCTGCATCTACACCACTCATCATCGCTTCTGTTTGTGCAAAGAAGTTAGATAATAAAATATCGTGATGCTTATCAACATTCACTTGTGGTTTAACTGATGCAATAAAATCTGCAGGTACAATTACATTACCTTGGTGTAAACACTGATAAAATGCATGCTGACCATTAATACCCGTCATACCCCAAATAATTGGAACTGTAGTATAAGGTACCGTTTCGCCTGCAAAGTTAACGTGTTTACCGTTACTTTCCATTTCGCCTTGCTGTAAATACGCAGGCAACATATGCAGTGCTTGGTCGTACGGTAATATAGCTTGTGCTGTGTAGCCCAAAAAGCTCGTATTCCACACACTAAGCAACGCCATAATTAATGGTATATTTTGCTCAAAGGGAGCTGATTTAAAGTGCTCATCTACCTCAAACGCGCCTTCTAAAATTGCTTCAAAGGCGTCGTATCCTAAATATAAAGCAATTGGTAAGCCTATCGCACTCCAAAGTGAAAAGCGACCGCCAACCCAATCCCACATAGTGAATACGTTTTCGTCGCTGATACCAAAGGCTGCCGTTTTTTCTAAATTTGTACTTACTGCAACAAAGTGCTTTGCAATTGTACTTTCATCTTTTGTTGTTTGTAAAAACCAATCAACCGCTGTTTTAGCATTTGTCATGGTTTCTGACGTCGTAAATGTTTTTGACGAAATAACAAATAATGTTGTTTCAGGGTCAATGGCTTTCAATATAGATGAAATCTGCACACCGTCAGCATTAGATACGTAATGAACATTTAACGTATCATCAGCAAGTGCTTTTAATGCCTCGGTTGCCATTTGCGGGCCAAGGTTAGAACCACCTACACCAATACTTACAACATCTTTTACCGCTTTACCGGTATAACCTAACCATTTACCACTACGCACTTTTTCAACAAACACTTTAATTTTAGCTAATTCGTTGTCTACAGCTTGTGTTACGTTTTCGCCATCAACAATTAATGGAGTGTGAGCGCGATTACGAAGGGCCGTATGCAGTACTGAGCGATCCTCGGTGATATTTATTTTTTCACCGCTAAACATTTTATCACGCCACGATGCAATATCGCATTCTTTAGCAAGCGACATTAAGTTAGCAAAAACATCGTTATCAATAAGTTGCTTAGAGTAGTCGAATAATACGCCAGGTACTTGAGTCGAAAACTTAGAAAAGCGCGTGTCATCTTGTGCAAATAACGTTTTTAGATGTGTTTGTTTCATCTTAGCTGCACTTTGTTCTAGTGCTTGCCAACTTGCTAGTTGCGTTCGGTTAGACATGTAAGTACCCTCTAATTTTTTCAATCAATTGATTTAAAATTGCTTTTTATAAAAGCAAAACTCTTAACACTGCTTATTTATACTAAAATAAAGCGTCGAAAGTATAACTAAAAATGCAAAAAAAGTGCTGTTTTTATAATTTTAGATGCCGATGATAACGCAATTTTTAGCTTTTGACACCGGTATCATAAAAATTTTATAAATTAATTTACCCTCAATTTTAAAGGCAACGGCATAGCTTAATCAATCAAAATGAAATATTCATGAATTTTCATAAGTACTACTAATTACTTTTTATACTCATTAACTAATTACTGTGCATGTTTACATTGCGTGCAATAAACCTTAAAAACAAAAAATCGGCTCTAAAGCCGATTTTGTATAAATTACAATCTTTGTTTAATTGCTAAGCGCCAACCCACCACTTAGGTTATAAACAGTTTTGTATCCTAGTTGCATTAAATTAGTTGCAGCAATTTTTGAGCGGTTACCACTACGGCATAATAAAATGTACTTGTTATTTCTGTTTAATTGGCCTTCAAATACCGCATTTGCCATTCTGCTAAGTGGTATATTTAATGTTTTTTCATCTAGCGTATTAAATAACTGAGCAACATTATTTGCTCCATGTTCATACGGTTCTCGGGTATCTATTAAATATACATCGCTGGTGTTTAACATCACTTTAGCGTCATCAAAATTTAATTGCTGTGTATCAACCTCAGGTAATGCATTTACATAACCACACAATTGCGTGTTATTTATTTGCTTTGAAGCGTCGTACTGCTGTTTTTGTATTGCAAATTCATCAACTGAAATACTGCCGCTCACTAACGCATCAAGTAGTGGCGTTTGGTTTTGCTGTACAGCCCAGTTCATGGCAA
Organism: Pseudoalteromonas sp. EB27; assembly: GCF_001974875.1. Taxonomy (GTDB): domain Bacteria; phylum Pseudomonadota; class Gammaproteobacteria; order Enterobacterales; family Alteromonadaceae; genus Pseudoalteromonas. The sequence continues at coordinate 133,665 of NZ_MTQD01000003.1, read as the reverse complement.
AACATTGTTGGTAGTCGTGCCCTGAGCAAATAATGCTGGTGCTTTTAAGCTGCTTGCTCATTGCTAAAACAGATTGAGCCATAGCTTTTGCATCCCCTCCCATAAGGGACGTATTGCCAAGCCCAGCAGGCAATATTAAATCACCACAAAAACAATAACGCGTTTCGCCATTACTGTTTTTTAATAAATAACTTACGCTATCTTTGCTGTGCCCAGGTGTAGCTACTTTTTCAAGTGCTTCATTTGCCAAATTAATACTTGCTGTATTTAGCGGCCAACCTAGCGAATCAACCTCACCTTTGACAACTCTTGAGTCAAGAACGCTGGTTAGTAAATTAGTCGCTGACTCTCGCTCTTGATGCAGGTGTGTATTAAGCACCGCTGATATAGTTAAGTTTTGTGTATTGGCTATTTTTTCAAAACGCGGAATAAGCTCAATAATCGGATCAATTATAACTGCGTGTTTATCATCGCTCACATAAAGCCAACTACATGCACCTTGGTGCCTAAATTGAGTAAGGCCCAGTGCGCATACTTCTTGTTGTGGTGTGGTACTGTCTGACACGATTAAACAGTTTGCCTGTAATATTGCTTTTAGAGCGCGAATACGCACACAAGCATCATCAATATCATGTTGTGTTGCAGCCGGTCCAAACGATAGCCTAATCGCGTTTTCGCTTTGCCACTTACTTGCCCCCATTGCATCTAAAACAAAACTTGTTGATGCACCTGTACTACAAGCCGAGCCTCCACTTACGCGAATGCCCGCAGCATCAAATAAATCAATCACCTCTTTGCTCGTTAAATCGTTAACAGCAAAGTTAAGTGTGGTAGGTACGCTATAAGCAAAATCATGGTTGAATGTAATATCGCCAAAGGTGTCTTTTATCGCGTTTTGTAACTGGCTTCGATAAGAGTTAAGTACACTAACTGATTTAAATGTTTCGTCTGATTTATCAAGCAACATACTAAATAGCTTATTTAACCCTGCAATACCGGGTAGATTTTCGGTGCCTGAACGCATTCCACTTTCTTGACCGCCACCCGCAATAAAAGGAGTATACGCACTGCCACTACGAATATATAAAAAGCCGATACCTTTAGGTGCATAAAGCTTATGCCCCGAAAAAGGTGCGTAATCTATTGTTGTATCACTAAGCGCGAGTGCTTGTTTACCGAGCGCTTGCACGCAATCCACCATCCACGATACATTTTTATTACGGCTACGAATTACCTGCTCAATAGCGGGTAAATCTTGATACACACCGGTTTCGTTATTAACGGCCATGGTGCAAATCATTAATGCGTTATCTATATGTTTAGCGATAAAATCTAAATCTAAAATACCGTTACTATCAACCGGAATAGCAAGCACTTCAGCATTAACGTCAAGTACGCTATTCCAGTGCTTAAGTGTATTTGGTACTGCTTTATGCTCAGTTGCGCCATATAACAATACAGGGTTTTTAATCGGGTGTTTTTTAGCATCAATTAGCGTAGAAACTACCGCAGTTTGAATGCCTTCTGTTGCGCCAGAGGTAAATAAAATATCGCCATTACTTGCGCCAATAACCGTGTGGGCTTTTTGACGCGTTTGTTCTAATAAATGCTTGGCTTGAATACCTGTTATATGAGGACTAGAAGGATTACCAAAACATATTTGCATGGTATGAGAAACAACATCAGCAATACAAGGCAACACAGGGGTCGTTGCGTTTGCATCAAGGTAAACTTGTTTTACTGGCTCATCGTGCAATAAAAACTCAGACATTAAAAAACGCACCTTATTACTAAAAAATATATCTTATTACCAATAGTACATAAATTTACAGGTAATGAGTAATAATCAATTAGCACTAGAGGTGCGTTTACTATTCTTTTTTAAACTAAAAGTTTGTTTACTTAATTATTCAGTGAGCTCTTTACTTATCTCTTCATGCGTGGACGACCAAGCTGTTATTAGCGCTTTTACTAATGAAGCCAACGGGATGGCAAAAAATACGCCCCAAAACCCCCACAAGCCACCAAAAAATAATACCGCGACAATTATAAACACCGGATTCAAATCAACCGCCTCAGAAAACAACAGTGGCACAAGTACGTTGCCATCAAGTGCCTGAATAATTCCGTAAATAATTAAAATAGTCCAAAACTGTGTTTCTAATCCAAACTGAAACAGCGCAACTGCTGCTACCGGAATAGTAACCAGTGCAGCACCAATAAATGGAATTAAGACCGACAAACCAACAAGCACACCAAGTAATGCGGCGTAACGTAAATCTAAAACAGTAAATGCAATGAAAGACACACCACCAACAATTAAAATTTCAAACACTTTACCGCGAATGTAATTCATAATTTGTTGATTCATTTCATGCCACACTTGCAAAATTAAGCGTCGTTGCTGAGGGATCAGTTTAGCAATACTTCCTGTTAGCTCTAGCTTGTCTTTAAGCATAAAAAACACCAGTAACGGCACAAGTACTAAATATATAAGCCAAGCTACAACATCTTTTAAAGAGGTAAGTGAAAACGACAACACAGCCTGACCAAACTCAATAATTTTAGCTTCTACTGTTGCAACAATAGCTTGTACTTGTTCAATACTAATCAAACTTGGGTATTGTTCTGGTAAAGCGATTAAATAAGACTTCCCCTGCTCTAACATATGCGGGGTTTCTTGGACTAGGTTACTGGTTTGCTTCCAAAGCACTGGGCCAATAACCAAAATAAGGGTGAGCATAATGCTAATAAATATCAACATTACAATAATCGTTGCACTAAAACGCTTTAAACCAACGCGCTCTAAATGAACAACCGGCCAATCAAGTAAATAGGCAATAACCAATGCCACAAGCACAGGGACTATTAACGAGCCAAAAAAGTAAAGTAAGGCTACTGAGGCCAATAATAAAAATAATAAGGTAGACGAATGAGGATCCGAGAACTTCCTTTCGTACCATGTTTTTACGTATTCAAACATGTAATGGCTCCACTAATAACAACCCACGTTGTTTATCAAAATTGTAACTATAAGCATTTTTTTGCAAAAAACGTTCAATATCGTTCGCACTCTCACCTTTATTAAGACTAAAAGTGATACGTTGTTTTGATGACTGCGCACTTCGTAGCGCAAGTTTAAACTGCACAAATTGCTGAGGGCATTTAAACTCTTTTAAATCGCGCTCTACCATAACTACTTTATCCGTATAGTAAATGAATAATAAGTCGCATATTTACGGTCAATATACTTATATACGCAAACCGTTGTAACTTTTTGTTAAAACAATACCTGCAATAGTTTATCCTTATAACATAACTCGCAGTAAGGATAAGTTAATGCCTGGCACGCATAATAAAGCGCAACTACCAAGTAATCCAACACTCAAAGAGATTAATTGGTTTAAAAAGCAAATTAATTGGGGCGAACTCCCTCCTTTTTATCACCTTGTTGCCTCATCAATAAGCGAATCAGAAGGTATTTTAGATCATGGATTCGATAATGCGGTTAAACAACTTATAGATAAACGCAATTGGAACTTAGATTTATTAGAAGGCCACGAAGACAGCTTTGGTGAAATACATACCAAATATAAGCCTCGCATTGCGCTGCACCAGGTTTTTACCGACAGAGGCTTTGAGCTTTGGGCACAGCCTTATGCTAAAGATGTTATTGTTGACCAATACATAAAAAATAATCGCTTTATGGAGTTTAGAGTGTGGGACCCACATTCAATGAAAAACCTGATCAGAATAAGTCAGTTACATAAGTTTATTGGCTTTTATTTTGAACGGGGCGACAAAGCAGATAAAGCCATTATTTTACACGCACATAAAGTAGTACATAAAATTATTACTTTTTTGCAGCGAGAATTGAACGTTGTAAAGCTTGATGGAGTCACAATAAAAGAACTATACCAATTGTGCGAAAAAGACAGCCGTGCAAGCAGTGACGAAATAGACATAGCCAAAATTGCAATTGGCGAACAAATTAACAAGGAATAAAATGCAGCTAAAATCAGCATTTATCACTTTATGCACCGCAGCGCTTACGTTTAGCTTATTAGTAAGCGAACCTTTAAAAGCGCAAACTAACTTTACTCTTCCTGACTTAGGAACATCTGCATTACAAGCACTGCCACTTGAAAAAGAACAAGCTATTGGCGAAGTAATGATGATGCAAATACGAGGTTCATCGCCAGTTATAAACGACCCTGTGCTAGATGAATACCTCACCACTATTGGCCGTAAACTCGTTGCTAATGCTAACGATGTACGTTTTCCGTTTTCATTTTTTTGGATAAATAACTCAGAAATAAACGCATTTGCCTTTTACGGCGGCCATGTTGGAGTGCACACAGGATTAATAGCGCAAGCAGATAACGAGAGCCAGTTTGCTTCAGTACTTGGTCACGAAATTGCTCACGTAACACAGCGCCACTTAGCACGTAGAATACAGCAGCAACAAGATAACAGCGCACTGACCATTGCCGGTATGATTGCAGGTATATTAGCAACTGTTGTTGCACCCGACGCGGGTATTGCCATTATATCAGCAAGCCAAACACAATCTGCTTTTAGCCAATTAACACATAGCCGCTCAGCTGAGCAAGAAGCTGACCGCATAGGCATGCAAACACTTAACAATGCTGGTTTTGATGCACGTGCATCGAGTGATTTTTTAACTAAACTTGCAGCGCAAATTCGTTATAAATACAAGCCACCTGCATTTTTGCTTACTCACCCATTGCCAGAGAGCCGAGTGTCAGACGTACGTTTGCGTGCAGAGCAATTTCCTGTGCGTCTTATGAATGCGAGCCTTGAATTTAATTTAGCAAAAAGTCGAGTGCTTGCCCGCTACGACAACAAACCAGAAAACGCAGAAGACTTATTTAAAAAACTACTGCGCGAAAACAGCTACAACAATACTGCATTAAAGTATGGCTTAGCTATAAGCTTGCTTGATCAAAAAAAGCTTGATGAAGCAGCGCCAATATTAGACGAGCTTTTAAAAAGCGATCCTAAAAACTTATTTTATATAGATACCCATACCGATTTACTTATCGCACAAGAAAAGGCAGATGAAGCCGTTAAGTTTTTAGCTGATTTAAATCAGTATCGCCCTAATAATCAGGTAATTACGCTTAACTATGCCAATGCAGCTCTCGAAGCTGAGCAATATGAGCTTGCTGAAAATATTTTAAAGAGTTTTTTACTCGAAAAGCCCGACCACAACTTAGGTAAACAACTCCTTGCTGATGCGTATAAAAAACAAGATAAATTAGCCTCTTATCACGAAGCGAACGCCGATGTATTAGCGCAATATGGTGCTTATTTAAAAGCCGCAGACGAAGTACAAAAAGCACTTAATTTTGTAGAGCCTACCCAACTTGTAAAGCAACAACGTTTAAAAGCACTACTTACCCAGTATCGACTTTTACAAAAAGAGCTTGCAAGACTTTAAGTCTGCAAGCGCTTACCCTAAAATAGACGCAATTCACACTTTGGAATCATTTTATGTCTGTTACTATTTACCACAACCCACGTTGTTCTAAATCACGCGAAACGCTAGCACTACTGCACAGTAAAGCGATAGAGCCAAGTGTTGTAGAGTATTTAAAAACGCCTCTTACACACGAGCAAATTGCAACGCTTGTAATCCAACTTGGTTTTTCATCCGTACGTGAATTAATGCGCACAAAAGAAGATGACTACAAAGCGCTTAATTTAAAAGATGAAAGCAATGAATCAGCATTAATAGATGCCATGGTACAAAATCCAAAACTAATTGAGCGCCCTATTGTGGTTAATAACAATAAAGCCGCGATTGGTCGCCCACCAGAAAACGTACTAAGCGTTTTATAATGAGTGCAACCATAGTGGTGCTTTATCACTCAAGCCATGGCTCAGTTGAAGCAATGGCTCACGAAATAGCAGAGTCGATAGAGCAACAAGGTGCTAGCGCACTACTTCGCACCTTTGTGGCTAAAAATGCGCACGACATTGTGATCACCAAAGATGACTTAATAAACTGCGATGGTTTGGCATTTGGTACACCAACCCGATTTGGCATGATGGCCTCTCAAGCTAAAAGCTTTTGGGAAACCACCAGCGACTTGTGGCTAAAAGGCCAGTTAATAGATAAGCCAGCGTGTGTGTTTTCGTCATCAAGCAGTATGCATGGTGGTAATGAAGCAACCTTACTTAACTTATCTCTGCCACTATTACACCACGGTATGATGCTACTGGGCGTGCCGTACGATGTACCCGAACTACTTGCAACACAAACAGGTGGAACACCATACGGTGCAACACACGTTGCTGGCAGCGCTAATAGTGCACAACTTAGTAAAGACGAAATTAAAATATGCCAAAGCGTTGGTAAACGCCTTACTCACATTGCGAGAAAACTTAAATGAATACAGCTGACAACCCAGCTAAAAAGCCAATTACAGTAAAATTTCAGCGTGCCGCACTATTTGGCTATGTAGGTTTACTTGTTCTTATTCCACTGTGGATGTATTTTGTACCACCTTTAAATGGTAATGCGAGTTTAGTGTCTTTATTTGTGCCTATTATTCCATTACTACTGCCGCTAAGAGGCATAATAAAAGACTATACTTATACTTATGCGTGGGCTAACTTTATTGTAATGCTATATTTTATACACGGCTTAACCATGCTTTGGGCAGCTCCTGATGAGCTTATATGGGTATTGTTAGAGCTTGTGTTTGCCTCTTCAATGTTTATCGGCTGTACGTATTATGCAAGGCATCGCGGACAAGAACAGGGTTTAAAAATCCGTAAGCTTAAAGAAGAATTAGCTGAAGAAAAAGCAGCAAATGAGTACAATAAATAATATTTATCCATAAACGGTTATAAATACAAAAAACGCGCTTAAATTGCTTTAAGCGCGTTTTTTATTAACTTTTTAAAAGTGACTAAACCAAATCACTCAAGGCTGCTAGTACCACAATACTCGCTAACCCTATTTGAGCAATTAAGCTAATAAACGAAAAGCCCCTAAGCACAAACAAACCCCAAGGGTGTTTAATATGTGGATATAACGCACAGCGTTTTAAAGTGGTCGCAAAGAAAAAACAAATCACTGCAACCATAGTTAAACCCAGCGTCAGCTCACTTTTAATTGAGAGTGTTTCATCAAAAAAGAAGAACAACTGCAAAGGCAGCAATATAGTGACAATAGCGTGCAGCACATGTACTTTTTTAATACGATCAAACTGCCCTTCAGGCGAAAGCTCTTTAATACCAAAGTCACGCTCTAAGCATTTAACCAAGTTATTGGCTTTAATACTAACCGCCAAACGGTAACAACTTAAGCCTTCTTTATTGCGCGCTCTAAAGTTATAACCCGCTTTAATTAACAGCACCATTAACGATTCATTTTTAGCAAATACAGCGTAATGAAGCGCTGTATTACCTAAATTATCAACCGCTTTTTTATCTTGCTTTGCAAGTAGCGTTTCAACCACATTTACATAGCCTTTTTCGGCGGCCCACATGAAGGCTGTTTTATTGTTCTCGTCAGCAAGAACGCCTGTGGCGCCTTGTTCAATAAAACGCATGGCCATTGTTTGCTTGGCTGTTTTTTTACGTAAGTGCGTTAATAATGCTTTTTCTAGCAGTACAACAGAGTCAACATCAGGAGAAACCTGTGTAAGCAACGTAAAGTAGTCTTTACCCGCCGCTACTTTTTCGCTAGCAAGTTCAGAAAGCATATCTAAATCAGCAACAGACTCGGGTATAAATGCACTTAAGCGCTCTCTAAAATCAACTTCTTTCCAAAGGGCTAATGTATCTTTTGCCGAGAGTTTACTTTTATTATTTAACGCATGCTCAATTAACGTGAAATAGCGTTTACTAAAAAATAAATCAACTAAAGACAGTGGCGTATCTATGGTGTTTTGCGCGGCCACGCTTGCGTATTTTTCAAGGCGCTGGCACAGCATAAGCACTAAGCTTTCAGGGGTATATTCATTATCGTAGTAATGGCTTTTAACCGCACTAATATACGCTTGTGCGTCTTCGTCATATTCAGAGATATGTTGAAAATAACATTCTTCAAATGGCTCTAACGGGGTTAACCATGCCAAATAATAAATAGGCGGTAACACGGTGGTGCATACACCATCGTCTTCATTTGTAGAACGACAAGCAGGCCAAGCTTCCAAAGCATCTAAAATAAAGGCACCGTTTTGTTCTACCAGTCCTTTAATAAGTAATGGGTATTCCTTTGGCCAAATCAGTACATTTTCCATTAAAACAACACAACTCCAGTGTGGCTTGGGGGTGGTAAGTTATATCAGTTTTTAGCTGACACCACGCTTAATCAAAGTGTCGATATTCTAGCACACCTTTGTTTTGCTGCTAGCGCAAAATTACGCAATAGCAACAATCCTTTAGGATTACCGTAGACAAGAATATAAAAACGGCCAAGTACATAAGTAATTGGCCGTTTTTGAGGTTGGAGTTGGGCTTAATCAGAGCCAGACAAATAGTTTATTTACTTTTTAACTCGCTAATAACTTGATCTAAACCCACTTCAGAAATGCGTTGAATAATCTCTTTTTGCTTAGCGCTCAATAGTGAAATACCTTCGGCAACAATATCGTATACTTTCCACTCATCATTTTTACCTAAACGAAGCTTAAAACTTAAGTCGATTGTAGGCGCATTTGGCTCAATAATTTGTGTGTTAACTGTTGCGTACTCAGAGTCACTTTTTGCGTTATTACGCTCAAACACTACTTTTTGACCTGTGTACTTCATTAGTGCACCAGCGTATGTGCCCGTTAAGTAATGCTCTACTGCATCTATGAATTTAACAGCCTGTTCGCGCTCAATGCCTTTAATGTGCTTACCTAATAATTTAAACGACACAAACTTAACATCAATATGCGGCATTAAACGTTTTTCAACAATGGCGGCCATCGCGTCTTTACTTGCTGTGCCTTTTGAATTTACTTGGCCAATGTCTGCAAATAGCTTATCGGCTACTGATTCAAGTAACTGATCTGGCGATTGCTGAGTTTGTGCAAATAACGAACTACTAAAAAAAGCAGTGGCTAAAACGAATAGTTTAAAGAGTTTCATAATTGTATATGTCTGTGTGATTAAGATGGCTGTAATTTACGCGAACTATACGCAATAAAAAAGGCACAAATAAGCAACTTATTAATGCCCAAACAGCACCAATTAAATAACTAAAATAAATTCAAGCAGTTAGAAATCTCCATTAACAGCTCATATACAACCGGCATTTTGTCCTCATTGTAATTGTTAATAGGTCGCCCTTATCATTTAGTTATCAACTTAAATCAAACAAACATTTGGCACCTATGAAAACGTCACTTAAAACACTTATTATCTCTTTTGCATTAGTAGTTTCACTTTTTGGCAAACTTGCTTTTGCTCAATCGAACCATGGTTATGCTGTTGATTTTCTCAAAGGCGAAGGTAACGTAAACGGCGTTAAGCTTGCGTATCAGTATCATGCACCTAGTATGCAAAACCTTATTGGCGATGCTCGCTTTTACTTTGAAACCAGCGTAAACATGTGGGAATACCGCCACGGCGATGAAACACAATCAAACCTAGTACTTGCTATGTCACCTGTGCTGCAATTTCCTGCCTTTAGTTTTAACAACACCCCATTTTATGTAGAAGCAGGAATTGGTGTATCACTGATTGATGAGACGCAGTTTGCCGGTAAAAACATAAGCACTCACTACCAGTTTGAAGACCGTATAGGCCTCGTTGCCGACTTTGGCCACACTAACGTTGCTCTTAGAGTTATTCACTACTCAAACGCAGGCTTTAAAGAGCCAAACCCAGGGCTTAACTTTTTAACACTTTCGGTAGCTAGACGCTTTTAACGTTATTGATTGTGTTTTAAGTAATTTAATTGCTGTTATAGCGTAAAACAGTCACACTTATCCCCTGTTTAAAGTAGGTAAGTGGTTATGCAAACTTGGCATATTGTAATTATTGTCGCCGTTGTTTTTGCCATTATCATTGGTAATATTGCGCTGATTAGACTCTCTGCAAAAACGGAGTTTAAAAAGCCCAACGCCAATATTAAAAATGCAACAGACACAAAAAAGCCCTGATTAATCAGGGCTTTTTAATACATGCTAATTTAGCCTACTAGCCAATGCGCCATTAGCGCAATAACAGGTAAAGTAATTAGCGTTCGCAAAATAAATATAATAAACAACTCTAAAATGTTTACCGGTATTTTACTGCCAAGTAAAAGTGCGCCCACCTCAGACATATAAATAAGCTGCGTTACGCTCATGGCTGCAATAATAAAGCGCGTTACATCACTTTCAATAGTCCCTGCTGCTAATATTGACGGAATAAACATATCAGCAAAACCAACCATAATAGTTTGCGATGCTGCTGCCGCTTCGGGTACTTGTAATAACTCTAAAAATGGCACAAATGGCATACCTAAATACTGAAATATAGGCGTATGCTCAGCAATGATCAGTGCAAATGTACCTACTGCCATAACCACTGGCAACACACCAAATACCATATCAAGCGCGTTATGTACGCCCTCTTTTATAGTACCTTTAACACCCGTTGAGTTATCTGCTTTAGCGAGTGCAACATCTAACGAATGACCAAATAAAGTTTTATGGCCCGGAATTGTTTCAGCGTCTCTATCTGGCTCAGTACCATCAATTAGTAAGTCTTTTTTAAAGCGCAGTGGCGGTAATCGCGGCACAATAATAGCGGCAACAATACCGGCTAAACATACCGTTGCGTAAAACGGTGCAAATAGGTATTCAAGTTTAACTTGCCCAAGCACCACTAAACTAAACGTGATTGAAACCGCTGAAAACGTAGTACCAATAATAGCCGCTTCGCGTTGTGTATAGTGCTTTTGATCGTACTGCCTTGCAGTCATCAAAATACCTACACTACCATCGCCTAGCCACGATGCAGTACAGTCAACCGCACTTCTACCAGGTACACCAAATACAGGGCGCATTACTTTAGTCATTAACGTACCAGCAAGCTCTAGTAGACCAAAGTTAATTAGTAGCGGCAGTAATAAGCCCGCTAAAATAAATACCGAAAACAACACTGGCAATAAGTCATTTAATACCAGCGCGCCAGTATTGGCCGAGGTAATCATCTCGCTACCTAGGCTTAAGTACGTCATTAAACCAAACGCCATACCAAATAAGCGCACCACCAGCCATGTCCAGCTCACATCAAATAAATGTTTTAATAAAGATGAGTTACATATAGCGGCGGGTTTAAACACTTTAGTAATTACAGAAATAACCCCTGTAATACAAATAATGAGAGTAATAATTGCTTGAGCAGAGCCAAGCATCATTGCTTGGACCGCTTTTGCCATAACGGCAATAGGAATGGTCATTCCTTGCGAGGTACTAATGGGTGTCATAAATAAAAACACACCAATTAACGAAGGAACCAAAAAAGTAAACCAAGTGCGCCACGTATAGTGTGAACGATGAGGTAGCTGAGACATATTTATTAACCTATAAAAACCACAAAAAGAGCATAGCGCTCTTTTTGTGGTAAAACTTATTATTATTTAAATTTTAATGCCGCGCTGAATGAGTGCTGCTTCTAATGCTTGTTGTAAACCATTCATAGTACCTGGCTCAAGCGTTTCGCCTTTGTCATCCATCCACGTTAAGCTAGTACCGCCTTCTTTAGTTTTACTTACTAAAATTTGGTATTGGCCTTCATCAATAGGTAGTTGAGCTACGTCATCACCCCAAATTGAATCCCAAACGCTTGTTTCCGGTTTAGTATAATCAGCAGTAATTAAGCCCGTATCTGGGTTAATTTCAACAATAGTGAACGACAAGCGCTCTAAAAAGCCAGAGAAACGATCAAACACAGCTTCGTAAGATTGCTCAGTTACAAGTGCTGCATTACCTTTGTTATCAAAGCCCATTTCAAGAGAAATAATACCTTGGCGTTTACGCATATCAACTTCAAGTTGACGGTAACGGTAATCAAACTCGCTCACTACTTGGTTAAGCGCACGTACTTCTAACTGCTGCTTTAACAAATCAGTAAGTGTATGGTCGCCTTTAAAATCTATCAGCTCTACACGTAAAGACGCAGTACGCTGATGTGACTTTTCTTCAATAGTGAATCTAAATTTTTCTAAATCATCGTTAACTTCATCGCCCCACCACCAAAAGCTTTCTTCTGTTTTGATGATTGAGTACCAATCAGTTTCAATAATACCAAGTAGCTTATCTTCTTTAGTTGTGCCCGCGTTATTATCAGCAAGTACCGATTGAATCGTATCCCAAAGAAATTCATCTAAATCAGCAATGCCATCGTTTTTATCAAAATAAATACGCGCTTGTTTATCTGTCTCTTCTACCCAACTGCCTTTAGCAATTGTTAATACTTGTGCCGGTGGGCGGTAATTTGTAGCTTCAGGATTGTTGTCGTATTGACCTACATCCATTTTATAAACTGGGTCTTGAGCTGGTTGAGATAACGACGTTGGTGCTTTTACAGGCTCATGCGTACGATAGTTACGTTCGTCATGTGCCTTATTAATAAATACACTACACCCTGATAAACTTACCAATACACTTACTGCAAGTGCTTTTGGGATCCAATACTGCACAGATATTTCTCCTTAGCATACCCTTTAATTGTTTTAACAAATATATGAGTGGGTAATGCCGATTTGGTTCAGTGTAAAATCAATATTAACTTTACATTTATTATTTGGCTGCCTAAATGCAATAAAGTTCAGCACTTCTACTTAGCAATAAAACTAAGCGCAAATAAGCAAATTTTAGCTATGGTACTTTCCCGTGCCAGTAAAAACAAGAAACACCGCACTTTAAAAGCGCTTAATTAGCGTGTGCTGTAGTTTAGAGCCCTTTTTGTGTTAAACTTCGCCGCCGTGCAACTTCTCGTGTGTATTTTTGGTGTTGCCAACTCGGTTGATATAATCCAAGTAACAAGGTATTTGAACTCATGACTGCATTTTCAAATCATCAAATTGTTTTAACAGCGATTGGCGAAGACAGACCCGGTATTGTAAGTGAACTAACCCAACTGGTTAGTGACTGCCACTGCAACATTATTGACAGCCGTATTGCTATTTTAGGCTGCGAATTTACCTTCATAATGCTACTCAGCGGCGACATGTCGGCAATAAGCCGCATAGAGCACGTACTGCCTACTAAAGCCATGGAACTTGGCCTGCTAACCATGATGAAGCGTACAGCGAGTCATACTCCTAGTGAGTTTTGTGCAGGTTACACCCTAGAATACACTGGCATAGACACCCCTGGCACATTGAGCAAAGTAACGCGCTTTTTTGCCGATAACAACATCAGCATTTGTTCATTAAAGTCAGACACATTCGATGAAAAAGTCGACATGAAAATGCGTTGTGAAATCGAATTTAATATTCCAGTTGATGTAGATATAGATCAATTTAAAATTAGTTTTGAGAGCCTTTCTCACACACTAAACGTAGATTATATTTTTAAACGAATTCGTTAAGGATGCTAAACATGAACACAATTAGTCCATTACAAGCTGGCGATACTGCACCTGCTTTTAGCCTACAAAACCAAAACGACGAAACAGTAACATTAAGCGAGCTGTTAAAAGAGCAACAAGTGCTTGTGTACTTTTACCCTAAAGCGTCAACGCCGGGTTGTACTGTACAAGCCGAAAACCTACGCGATGAGCAAGCACAACTTGCTAAATTTAATACCCGCGTTGTAGGTATTAGCCCAGATCCAATTAAGCGCCTTAAAAACTTTGAAACTAAAAAAGAGCTTAATTTCGATTTATTAGCCGATGAAGACCACGCCATTGCAGAAGCATTTGGGGTATGGGGTTACAAAAAGTTTATGGGTAAAGAGTACGATGGTATTCACCGCCTAACATTTTTAGTAGGCCAAGACGGTAAAATAAAACACCTATTTGATAAGTTTAAAACCAAAGATCACCATCAAGTGGTTTTGGATTACTTAGCGGCGGAATAATCTTGCGGCAGAGTAAGTTAGCTACCAGCTATTAGACAAATACAAAAAAGCGTTGCTCAAGGGCAACGCTTTTTTTATGCCTATACATTTGCGCTATATAAAACTTAAATAGTAATTGAGTAAATAATTTGTTAAAACTGCCAAAGCACTTATTATTAGCACCTTGCCAATTGGATATTTAAACCTTGAATAAAAGCCTAAAATTTAAACTTTATTTAACTGCCTTAATCATCTGTATTATCGGTTTTAATTTTTCAGAGCCAAGTATGCAATTTTACTCAAACCCGTTTTATATCGGTAGTTTCGTTTTTGCCATTGCGCTTATAATCTCTGTAATTAATTACGCCTGCCCTGCCTGTAAGAAAAACCAAGTAATGCGCTCTATTTCTAGTTATAAGCTTCCCACAGACGATTGTTATAATTGCGGGAAAGAGATTGATGAGAAAAACTAATTCACCTACTTTGTCTTAATACATGAAACTAAATAAGAAAGAGTTAAGCAACCGCATTACATAGTAAGTTTTTCTCTATTGCTAAACTCTCACGATACTCAGAAGCTTCAGCTTTTAAAGTCCAATGAACATCTTTAATCCCATTGCCCTCTACAGCTTTCTTAACTTCTGATATTGTAGTTTTGAAAAATTCTTTCCTTGAATTTATTTTATTCACTGAGTAAATATCAAAACGGCGATGAAGTTCTTTTTCTAAAGATGGCGCATCTTCGCTAAATATCATCGCATGAACATCAAAGGAAAAAGGAACAGATGCATCGCCTAGTTCTTTGACACGATCCATAGGCTCAAGTCTTCGGGTCATACCAATTTTGAATACCTCTTCACCAAAACTGCCTACATTGCTTATTACGTATACATGCCCTCTTCGGGTTTGTTGTGCCATCGACATAGCTCTTTGACCTTTTTCTTCTGCTTCTTTTAATTGCTTCTCTAGATCAAGTAATTTCGCTTCATAGTCGGCTCGCTGCTCATCATTTGCAGTAGAAAGTTCTTCTCGTGCTTTTTTCAAAGCTTTCTGAAGTAAACGTTCTTCTTTTTCGGCTTCTTTCTTTGCTTTCTCAATATCTCTTAAAGCCTTTTCTTCTTCCCTAATTTGAGCCTTTATTTCTGCTTGCTCTTCACGTTCGATTCTTTTTAATTCACTTGTAGCTACAGCCCACTTTAGTTCGATTAAACGTGCATTAAGGTATTTTTCATTAATTCTAGCTTTTCTAAAAGGAACGCCATTGTGATTAACTAATGCGAACGCATCTAATATTTCTTGGTTTATTTTCCCAAAATTATCGTGTTTTACTTTAGATAATGCACTATCTACTTTACCGTTAAATGCATCAACTACAAAATGGATTGCATATGTTTTTCTATGTTGTTCAACATAGTCACAATCCCCAGCAAATCCTTCTTTTATCATTTGCCTAATATTTTGACGTATTGACTTTAGCTCTGCTCCAGCTTCTTTGTGACCAAAATCCTCAGCTAAATCATCTAAAACTGAGTGATTAGGAATGATATAGTCGTCCTTATAGCCTTCAATGGTGTTTCGCATTGCTTTTATTGCTTGCTCGTAGGTATTAGCTTTTTCTTTTGCCTCATACGCATCACCCGCAATCTCTTTAGCCCTTTCGGAGTTTTTCAAGTTAGTTGTCGCATCAAGTTAAATTTTATGCCGCCCGTACTTCTTCTTTTTTCTCTGGATTTAAATCTACTTCATTGATCATCGTCCAATCTCGAGACTTTCCTGACCAACGACTTGGATTCTGTAATTTCGCCATCTCATTTACCTGATGACGTTTCGCTAGTATCGCTTCATCTAATCCTAAATGACGCTGGTTTGGCGTGACAAATTTAATACCGCTGTGCAAGTGCTCATCGTTGTACCAATCAACAAATCCGCTAACCCACTTTCTTGCGCTACCCATGCTTTCAAAGGCTTTCTCAGGGTATTCCGGGCGATACTTTAACGTCTTAAATAGCGATTCAGAATAAGGATTATCATTACTCACAGACGGTCGGCTAAATGAAGGAACAATACCTAACTCCTGCAATGTCGCTAATAACGTTGCCCCTTTCATTGGACTGCCATTATCCGAGTGCAGTGTGACTTGCTCAGGCTTTACTTGCTCTCGCCTGCAAATATCTACCATTAAATCAGCCGCCAGTGTGCTTAGTTGTGTGTCATGAACCTGCCAACCAACTATTTTTCGACTATAAATATCCATCACTAAATATAAGTATAAAAACTGACCTTTAACAGCTGTTGGCAAATACGTGATATCCCATGTATAAATTTCGTTTACACGTGTTGCCCTGAGTGCTTTTGGCTTTTTTATCTTTTTATTTGGTTTAACTTTTTCTCTGTGTGTTAATAATTCATGTGATTTCATAACGCGATAAAACGAGCTTTCTGATGCTATCCACACACCTTTATCCAATAGTTTAGGGACTATCTTACTGGGTGGTAAATGTCCATATTCTATTGAATTAACAGTCTTAATTATACGCTGTTGCTCTAATTCAGTTAGCCTGTTAGGTGGTCGCTTTATCGTACTTGTTCGCTTATCTGTCATATCATCAGCTTCAATCCAGCGTTGAATTGTTCTTGCCGTTAGACCAAGTAACTCACATGCTTTTTCTTGCCTTGCCCCTGATTTCTGCGCGTCGGTAATGAGCTTTATCAATTCATGACGCTCAGTTGAGCTGGTTAATCGTCCTCGTTGAAACCCCAAAGCGCATCTGCTTTTTTTTTGAGTACGAGTAAGGCGGCTGTTTCTGCTAACGCTTTGTCTTTACGATTAAGCTCTTTTTGAAGCTGCTTAATTTCTTGTTTGAGCTGTTTACTGTCTGATTTTACGGGCTTCGTTGAAGGCCCTTTAGCAAAATCTTGCTTCCATTGTTTAATATGATGCGGGTAAAGTCCCTTAGCACGGCAATATTCATTAAGAGCTGCTTCATCTAAACTCGCACATTCAATAATGGCGTTAAGCCTTTCTTCTAAGCTCCAGTCATGAGGGCGTTTTTCTGTTGTCATGTGACTACCATTATTTTTAGTTTCAAGTTCATGGTTTTTAGCAAGCGTGATCCATCGTTGCAAGGTTGAATAACCGATGCCTAAATCAAGCGCAATATCTTCTAGACGAACATCATCACATTGAGATAATGCTTTTTCAACAGCTTGAACTTTAAATTCTTGTGTAAATCGACGTCTCATTTTATCTGCCTCTATTAAAAGTTAGAGGCGACAACTATCCTGACACAGGGGGCTATCATCGTAAAGAATTCTTAGCCCTAACAACTCTCTGCAATGACTTAAGCGCCTTTTAAATTGAGATTTTGTGAGCTTAACTCCAATTCTTTTTTTCATATTATCTATAGGAAATTCATAACTTGGCTTTCGTCCACAGCACTTTTTGCATATTTCATAAAGCCGACGTTCAAACGGGTTTAGGTTAAAGTAGCCATCATCTAGTTTGAGCACTTTTCTATTCTCAACCATTGCAAATAACCACTCTGGTAAAGTTACCTCCCAATAGACATTTTCGTTTATTTGGACTTTTCTAAATTCCTCAATCATGGATGTATATTCAGGAATATTAATATCAGATATAGTTGCATTAGTAGTAAACTTTGTACCCTTTAAACGTTTTAAAGCGTTATCAAGGATTTTATAGTCTTTCCCCGAAGTACCTCTATTTGTTGTTTTTAAAAAGTCGTAGCGACAGAACAATACTTTTCGATTAATCTCAATTTTCATATTTTGCGCGGCCATTAAATGGCTTAAGCAGTAGATGATCACCTCTTTATCTTTGACTGTTGCCCGCCCGAATTCACTCGAGGTTATAGTTAAAGAAATACCTCTATACTCGAAGTCAACATAACCTTTTGACTTTCCATCTAAAGCATATATAGGCCAAAACATAGAGAAAATATCTGACCTTAAAGTCATATACTTCATTTTACATTCGAAATACGCCATAGCTAGCGTTACTTGTTTCTTGGTTGAGAAGCTAACCAGTTGTGAAAGTCTTCAACAGGGAAGAGTAATCGAGCGCCAATTTTAATATGTGGCGGTAATGGGTAATTTCCACAGCCTTGTTTGTTCTTAGAGATTTGATTAAAAAGAGCTTGTTTGCTGATAAAAAGTAAGTCGGCTACTTCTTCTGAACGATAAAATACCTTTTCCATTATATTGACCTCAAAGCGTAAGCGTTGAGCTCAATTATTAGCTCAACACATTATTAATTAGTTGAGCGATAATGGTAATTAAGTGATCAGATAGTTGTCCTTGAAAAGCTAGGGGAACTTTCAGGGGGTTTTTGATTTTTTAGGGATAAAGTGAAAAGATTTAGTAAACGAAAAAGAATAACTTTATGATTTTTATCTATATTATTTTTTAAAGTGGGGATCGGCTAGTGAAAATACCTACAAAAAAATTTTCTTGATAATCTTTTTAAGTAGGCTTTTGGAGAGGTCTACGTAATATCACTTACATTTAAGATAAAAAAAAGTAGCGAAGAAGATCACAAAACTTAGAATCAAAGCGCAACCAGCGAGTACAGGAGCCATGTTTAAATTCGGCCTTCTTTTATTGCTGTGAAAAGATCATTTTTCAGCTTGTCATAGCGTCGAGTAGCGCGAATCGTTAACACCATTAAAATCCACATTTGAAACCATTCGTATAATGTCATAACTGCAATCTCTGCTAATGCTTTGCACTTGAGTATAGAAAAGATCCTTCCCAATTACATAAAGCAATAATCCACTCCCTTATATTTTGTTGCTTCTGCTCATTACAGCCTATGAAGGGAAAAGTTATTTTTTTGCTTCGAGACTTAAAATGACTGAAAGGCTCTAATCTAATATCCCAAACCTCACCCATTTCATTTGTTACATCGAAAGCCAGCGCTTTTTGAGAAATCAGAGCAAAAAAGATTTCCTGCTCTGACTGCACTTCTTTCTCAAATGATAGCCCTAATGGTTCACATTCAGCTTCGATACCAGCCAAGCGGCTCTGAAACTCAATGACTACTGGGATGAATGGCCTTAGCTCAACATTTTTGTATAGATCTAAAAGTAGCATAAATTGCTCCTTAAAATTAGGCATGCCTAATTTTGCTCCCCCTATTCTTTAAGTGATTAGTAATAGGTGTCGTAAAGCTCACCACGTGATTGTGCATCTTCAGCTTCTTCACGCGACATAAATTCACCATCAGCGATAATATTGCCCATACCATCATTCAATTTATCTAGTTGCTCGTTTTCGTTCGACGACTGCTCATCGCTTGTAAAGATACTTACCAGCAAGTAGATAGCCCCGACCAATACACACACAAACGTTTCAAGCATATTCATTCCTCCAAACTAAATTCGTTACAAAAGCAAAAGCTAAGGATTCCTTAGTATCTAGATTCAATTAAAGCTAAGAAACTCTTAGTTTTCAAGCTAAGAACAATAAATAATGAAAACTAATGACGAATCACCATTTCCAAAACGCTTAAAAGAGGCAAGAAAAGCCAAAGGGCTATCGCAAAAACAGTTGGGAATTTTGGCTGGAATGGATCAATTTGCAGCATCAGCAAGAATGAACCAATACGAAAAAGGCGTACATGCTCCTGACTTTAAAACTGTGAAAGCACTTGCTGATATTTTAGAAGTGCCCACTGCTTACTTGTACTGTATTGAGGATAAGTTAGCTGTCAAAATTTTGAATTTCATGGAATGACAAGAAGCTTCAAATATTAGGGATTTATATGAAAAATAATCAAAGTGAAATAATTAACTTCATAAAAAAGAACAAGGAACGGCTCTCAGAAATTACCCAAAATAAATTACTAACAGAATCGCAAATGATAAAATTTGTTCGTGATTGTTCAATTATTGTCAGTGGGGCTGTAACTGGTGATCCAAGTAAATTTAAACAGTTAAATTGGATAAATTCTGATGAATTAGCAGAACAACAAAAAATTTTATTTCACCCATTTCGCCTATTACCTATTTATATAGCCATTGAGCAATGCTCTTTACACATCACTCCTACGTCAACAATTTATAGAGATACCTTTTTTGATTTCCTGAAGCAGTATATGAATAGGCACCCGAAATTAGAAGTTATCAAAGAAAAAGTTAATGAATACGACTTAATATCTAGTTTAGCAATAATACTGGAACCTTTATATTGGCCTTGTATCACATCACAAAAATCATTCAGTACTTTTTATGATGAAACTAAATTTGATAACCTGGTAAATTCCTATCAAAAGGATGTGCATAAGTTACTAAAAAAACTAGATGTAGAGTTTTGGTCAAAAGCGCACACAGAGTTGAGATGTATTGCTGCAAAACTTGATGGCAATGAGAACTTATATGTACTTTTACGCCTATCCCCATGGGAAAAAAGAAAAAAATTAAAAAGTCACATAGCGGCAGCTTTGTGGATAAGACACATTGCAGAAGTAATAAGGCTTGGCTTTCAAAGTATCCATGGAGTTGAGTGGCCTGAAGAGGATATTGCTTTTGGGCAATGGCCTAAAGAAGCACGAGAACGAGCATATGGCTCTATTGTTCCAATTAAAGATTCAGCAAAAAGCAAACCACATTTAGCTTTTGAGTTTGGGCTACATACTGGAAGTGTTGTTAGATGGTACCTAGAGGGAGAAACTGAATACTTCGCTGCTAATCATATGTTACCTGGTGCATCTAATGTAGGTATTGAACTTATAAACCTCAAAGGTGCTGTAGGTAAAGAACGAGCTAACGCGGCTCTTAGACTCTCCGATAACCTAAAACAAGATAGAAAGCTGAGACGTTTAAGCTTTATTACTTTTGATACTGATGTACGCCCTGTAGTAAAAGCAATCAATCAGCAACTATCTAATAAGGGAATTGTTGGTTATGTTAACGCAAATAGCCCAGATTTTGAGTTTGGAAATTTTACTCTTACTGAGCTTATCGAGGTAGTTTGCCAATTAGAAAGTGAAAACGATAATGATGTTTCAAGAATCAAAGAAGAAGACTGGAGTGAAGTAAAAACTGGTAAAGCATTTGAAGCTAAATATAAATCCTTCCCCTACGTGAGTAATAACGTGCTTAAAGGACCCAAATGGGGCGTCGCTCTTGCAAAATATATGTTAGAAAAACCCTACATAGCTGAAACTCAAACAATTCGCCCTTTTTACGAAACTTTCAGAAACTCTTTGATAGCCCTAAGAGTTAAATATGAATATCAAGAGCAATATTTTCGAATCGAACCAAATACATTTACTTTAAAAAGACTCAACCAAAACGAAAATTAGATTGCCCTTACAATACTCTAAATCATCAGTAACATAATGAGGCATCATGAGCAATTCCCTCCTCTTTTCTGGGCTTCGCCCATCCCCCGCTATGTAGAAGCCTAAAATAGGCTTGCACATAGCGGGGGATGGACTCTTGAGCATCTTACACGCAGATTTTAATTTGCAGATTGAAATTTAAATTAAAGCTGCTAATCTACATATTAATCAAGCCCTTTGGGCATGAAAAAAACAGGCGCTTTTCTGCTGCCTTCAACACGTTGTTACATTCTCTGTAACCCCCACTTCAGAAGCTTTCAGCTTCATCATAAAACCAAGTCTTTTGATTTTTAGGCGCGATCAGTCCGAGCCTTACGCATGCGTAAAACAGGGGCGAATAGGCGTTAGCCGCTGAGCTTTATCAGCCAGTTTTTCTTACAATCACACCGGAGAATAACTATGACCTTTAATGCTAAAGCAGAAGCATTGCGCCTAAAAAATGAGAAAAAATTGATCAGTAAAAAACGATTTAAGCCATCCAAGCTCGATAAACATAAACAACGACTTCTGGCTCTTTACGAAGAAGATACGAATATAGCTAACCTACAAAGATGGCTCTTGCGTAAAGGAGTGAGAGTACATTGGACAACTGTAAAACGGTGGGTACAAAAGAATGGCTAAGTTCGCAAAACCAGAAACGCAAGCGGAGAAGCTGGCTAAAAACTTATACAAGCACAAAATTATTAAATCTCTAGGTACCGCTCGAAGCTATAAAACAGCACTTATCAAAATAGCTCGGTGGTCAAAAGATATTGGAATTAATGGTGTACAGGGTATGAGCATTCAGGATGCTTATAAATACCTTGATTATCGCAGTGAGTTTGCAGGCCAAAAAACGTTAGATATGGAACGGCAAGCAATCCAAGCTATGTTTAAACTCAACGGCAAACTTGGCCCTAAAGAAACGCTGACTGTAATAAAATCCGAAAAAGAGATTATCGAAAAATCTCGCGCCTACACTCCAGTCCAAGCTCATGCAATCAGTGAACATCAAACTAGAAAGTATAATTTATCTACACAAATAGCCTACGCAGCAGGATTAAGAGCCCATGAACTTTTAACAATAGCCAGAGTATCAGAGCGTAAAGCAGATAGCCGCCCAACGTTAGACAGCAAATGGCTTGGTCGAGAAGGTTGTATTTATACAGTGAAAGGCAAAGGCGGCCTAATCCGTGATGTATTAATACCTAACGCATTAGCTACACAGCTAGAACAAAGGCGCTTAGCACAGCCTATAACCGTTCGTGACAGGGAAATTAACTATTTGCAACGTTATGATATTGGTGGTGGCCATAAATGGTCGTGCTCATTTTCTAAAGCATCTAGTCGCACACTCTTTTTTTCTAATGGCGGTCATGGTCTTAGACACAGCTATGCACAAGAGAGAATGGCAGAACTAAAAAGCTTGGGGTTAGCGAGAGCTATTGCTCTTGAAACTGTGTCGCAAGAGCTAGGCCACTTCAGAGCTGAAATTACTGAGGTTTATTTAAGGTAATACGTAATAACACTTAATTGATCAGTTTTTTGAGCCCAGCTTCATAAACCAGAAATGAAGTTACTGCAGGCAATCCTAAATACCCCTTCAGACAGTAGCTCTCGATTTGACTTGATCAATAAGTGTTTATCTCGAACAACTTTAAGCCAGCAAATATATAAATCAAATAATTCATCTTTTGATTCCATTTGATTTGGAGCTTTTTCAATCTTAACCAATAATATCACCAACCCCTCAAGTATAGATATTATATTAAGCTTTAAGGATATAGCTAACCTAGCCGTTGATGGAGAGAGTACCGATAAGTCATTATCGCTTGGATACAACTTTCCGTCTATAAAATCACGCCGATACTCTGTTAGCATTTTCGAGATTTGATCTAAGCTAAGCCCACTGCTTTTCACTTTCTGATTAGCACTTGAGATCACTTCTTCAAATACACCTCCTAAAAATAACTCACTTTTCATTTCCTGAAGTTTTACTTTGAACTCTTCATTTATTTTTAATACTTCTTCAATACTATTACAATTCTGATGCTTTTCAGCCCAGCTTAAACCTACACTAGATAACTTAAAGACAGTGTCATCACCCTCTATTATTTTCAAAGACCAGTGAACCAAATAAGCATCAAGTTTTGATGTTATATTTCGCTGTTGATGTGCAACTTTTATTGACTCCCTAAAATAAAAAACTAAAACCGCACTAATAGCAGCCCAAAATAATGTCATGTTATCTCCAAAAATACTGTAAAAGTTCAATCGTATGCATATTCAGTCGCTACTTACCAGCCGATCTTTATAATCAATAGAGTTTTTATGGACAACATAAAACATTGATTTCAAGGTAACATTAACTTGGGCTTGATATCTTTCACTTTTTAATTGCCCCTTCTCTAATTAAAAATTGTCTTGCTTTTGATAGTTGCACCTTATTTTTACCTGCTACTAAAATATCTTTTTCAATAGTTTGTAATTGTTGCTCAAGCATTAAGTTAGCTTCAGCTTGATTTATTTTCCCGACCTTAATCATTGCTGTACGCAGCAACCCTGCTGAATCAAGAAATAGTTTAATATTTTCGATTGCTTGATAAATTTGAATGGCATCAAGCTTTAAGAACTGCTCTTTATCTGAAAGGTACGAGCTAAATTGCTTAATAATTACAACAACATTTTTTAGTTTCTTCTCATAACGTTGGTAAAAGATAAGAGCATCTTTCGGTAGTTCAGCTTGTTGTTCAAATGTCAGATAAGTCTTTGTTAGGTTGTCAATATGAAGCTCTATTAATCCCTCAAAACCAACTATATTTTCGTATGAATGACTATTATTTTCTCTAATCATATCCTCAAAGATAATTGATATCGCGTGTGAAAAAGTAAACTCATTTTCAGGGATCGGAGTGTCTACTTGGGCTTCTATTTTCTCAAAAAAAGATTGTAACCATGCATTTGCAGCAACCAAAAAACTTAACTGAGATACATAGACATAAGCAATACGATGTTCTAAGTCCTTTTTTATTTTATTTTGGGCTATAACTCTAACTTTAAAACTCAAGAAAGCTGATATTAGGGCTCCAAATAAGCCACTTAGTATAGAAATCAGTAGGGTATAGCCATTATCCATATATTGCCTCATATGCTTTAACAGCCAATAAAATAATGACTGCAATGAATCCTTTTTAGTTAGCTCTATTAAAAAGAGACCAAATGCGTACTTTAAAGATATTAATTGCAATATCAATTAATTTGATAGGACTATTTTTAATAATTGATTTATAGTGAAAAGTAGCACAGAGGTAGCACAGGGTGATTTCTGTTAGTAGGTATTTACTTGGAAAGCTTTGAAAAGTGGTGGCCCCTCCCAGACTCGAACTGGGGACCTAACGATTATGAGTCGTGTGCTCTAACCAACTGAGCTAAGGGGCCAACTTTTATATAACTGCAAGACAGTTAATTTTT
The DNA here is from genome assembly GCF_001974875.1 of Pseudoalteromonas sp. EB27. Classification (GTDB taxonomy): domain Bacteria; phylum Pseudomonadota; class Gammaproteobacteria; order Enterobacterales; family Alteromonadaceae; genus Pseudoalteromonas. The sequence continues at coordinate 108,831 of NZ_MTQD01000003.1, read as the reverse complement.
GAAGCGTTTAGTCACAGAGCGACTAAAGCGGACTGCAGTATAAAAACTTTTTAGGTGCTTGTCACTACCAAAAACCTTTATTTTAATAATCAGTAAGCTAACTGCTTAAATAGTAATCTTTTAGGCGGGTATAAACATAAAACGTAAGATATTTTCCACTATATTCTCTGCACTAAATTATAAAAACCTTCCTTCAACATGTAGTCTTTTATATTTAACGCTCTATTTTTTTAAGTAAAGCTAACATATATGTGTAGGCATACAAGGCTGTAAAAAATATGCTTGGAGCTACTGTAAGTGCCAAATTAGGTGTCTCATTAATTACATTCACTATAATCACTAAGCTCGATTGAACAGTAATCGGAATAATAGGCGCAAAAAGTACACCTGCTATTTTTTTGTTACCTAAATACGAGGCGCTAGAGTTAATTGCATTATTGAAGCTTTGTCGTATTGCTACGTTTTGTGGTGTTTTAGAATGAAACATACAAATAATTGGAGTTACAAACGCAAGCGTTACATAACTAGACTTATACTTGTTGACGACCTTTTCTAAAATAAAGGTAAAAAACAGTGTTACAAATCCACTATACAAACCTTGCACTAATGCAGCTTGAAGCGTGACCGATTTAGCAATATCTGCCGAACTGTTTGCCCAGTAGGCCCAACTAAAATAAAAAACGAATGACACAACGCCTGACAGTATAAGTCGAATATTCAATTAGCTACCTCAATATGCGTAAAAACTCGGTTTAATGATAACACTAGAAGTGATGGTAATATTGCCACTTAATAATAGAGTAATTAATCGCGTATTGTAGATATATAAATAAACTAATGTTGAAGATGTCCTAAATGGCATCAATACAGAATCAGAACACTACTGTTAGTTAGAAAGCTTAATTGAAGTAAACGATAGGTGTGGCTGAGGGAATGTTGGGAGTGAGTTACAAGAAATAAATCACTTAGTTTGAGTAAATTAAAAATTAGATCTTGATAAAAAATATTTACTTTAAAAACTAATATTGTGAGCCGATCAGTACTGAAGTTTTTTATTTAGCTAAACCTCAGTAGTCGGCTTACACAATATATAATCTGTCATTATTTTTTCGCAATAATGTAGATCGCATGTATTAACCCTGGGAAATAACCTAACAGTGTTAATAAAATATTTAACCAAAAATGCATACCTAAGCCAACTTGCAAAAATACACCTAATGGCGGCAATAAAACTGAAAGTATTATACGAATAATATCCATGATTAAACTCCATTTAAATTAAGCATTAAAAAGGCGTAAAGCCCAGTGTTAGTGGGCCTTAACTATACTGTGTTATTCAGCAGTAATAGATAGTTTATCAACTACGTCACGAACATCTTCAGCATTTTTAGCAATTTTAACTGCTAGTTGTTTTTCAGCTTCAGACTCTACTGAGCCATTCAGAGTTACTATACCGTTGTCGGTATCAACATCGATGTCTGTACCACCAACTTCTGAATCAAACAGGAAGCGAGTTGTGATTACAGTGGTGATTTTAGCGTCCGTTAGGTCGTTATCATCATCGTCCATCATGTCTTTGTTTCTATCTTTTGTGTCCATGCTTTTAACAACGGTAAGGCTGTTTTCAACATCAGATACGCCATCTAGGCTAAGTACAAGTTCTTCTGCTAGCTCTTTATCAAGCTCGCTATTAACTTTACCTGTAAGTACTACCTTGCCATTTTTTACATCAGTGTTAATGTCAAAGTTGTTTAGATTAGTGTTCATAAGTAGAACTGTTTCTGCCTTACCATCAATCCAAGCATCTTTACTTTCGTTTTCCCAGCTGTTTGCTTGGGCACCCATAGCCGTAGTACCAAGAACTAGAGCTGCGATAATAGATTTGTTAAATGTTTTCATAATCTTTCTCCTTTTGATTAAAGACACTTTAACTAATGCGAGCTTTAGGCCAACTTTATTTATATATATATTTCAATGACTTGATGTAATTCTGGGATAAGGCACTATCTATAGCTGTGTAACTATTTACAGGCTACTCGGTAAAACTTTCTCAAATAGTGAAAATAACTAGATAATTGCATTTTTGGTTAATCTATCGTTAATATAACAAAACATAAAACATCATTGAAAATTAAACCATTGATAATTAAGATTATTATATTTGGTGCGTGCTTTGCATATAAACATCAGAAGCAGTATTAATAGCAAACATAATAAGGAATGCCCCATGTCTGTAAAAGTCGAAGACCGCCCAATAGAGCAAGTACGCGAACAAGTAATTGATCAATTAATTTATAATTACAGTCATGGGGTGATTTCTGTTGATGCATTTGAGAGACGCTTAGATAACGCGATGGATGCACCTAATAACGAAGCTCTTTTAGCCTTAGTAGAAGATTTAACACTTAATACTGATCAGCAATATAAAGCAGAAAAACAATCGCAATTTACACCACATTATAGTGCACAACAAAACAGTGATGATGATTTTACATTACGCAGCATTTTAGGCTCTAACGAGCGAAGCGGTCAGTGGGTCGTGCCAAAGAATATATATTTGAGTAACTTTATGGGATCGGTGGTGCTAGATTTTACCGATGCCATTTTTGCGCATCAAAATGTAACTATTCACGTTAACTGTATTTTTGGTAGTGATGAGATTTACGTACCAGAGCATGTAAATGTAGTGTCTAAAATGTTTTGTATTTTAAGTAGCCTTGAAAATAAATCTGTGTCGCTTAACAAACGCCAAGGTCCTACTATTCACATTGAAGGAAAGGCAGTAATGGGCTCAGTCGAAGTAAAAATAAAGCGCACAATCAAAGAAAAATTTATGAGCTTTGCTAATGAGCTAAAAACACAACTTGGCGCTGGAAATAATCGTTCATAAAGCCTCGTTAAGCACCGCACTTTGCGGTGCTTAACCTATTATAAATCGTTATTTCGCTCACTTGGGATATCACTTAAATATTCTACAAATTCTACTTCAAACCCTGCGGGGTCAATAAAATAAACATTCTTTCTAAAAGGGTTCTCACTACCTTGCTTACTTATCCCAAAACCCGTTTTATTTAAGCGTGCTACTACTTCATTTAAGTTACTAGTTACATAAGCAAAGTGTGCAAAACCAACTTGATGGCCCGATAAGTTTCTGTTTTCACCCTCACCATGATCGCTTATCGCAATATAATGCGTGTCATCCCCAAAGTGTACCCAGCGTCTTGGTTTTCCATGCCAATCGCCTCTGCCCTCACTTCTAATCGACCAATGTGGAAATACAGCTCGGTAAAATTTAAGCATACTATCTATATCACTCGCGACTAAGTTTACGTGCTCTAAATACATTATGTTGTCCTATCAATTAAGTTAGGAGCACGATAAAACCTCAAGCTAACTTTAGGTAAAGCGTTATTTAAAATTAATTCGATTTAATAAACACATAAAGGAACATAATGACTTATTAATTGCTCATTATTATTTTTTAAAAATATATACACATTTCAATCTTGTATAAAAAACAAACATAAGTATTTGGGGTTTATTGTTTACTTTATGTCAAAAGTCGCTAAAATACGCCGGCTGAAATATATAAACGTTCTTTTACAACCCAAAGGTAATACCATGCATCCAATGTTAAACATTGCGGTTCGCGCTGCGCGCAACGCAGGCAAAATTTTACTTCGCGCAAGTGAAGATTTATCAAAAGTTGAAGTGCAACAAAAAGGCGCTAACGACTTAGTAACTAACATTGATAAAGAAGCCGAAGCCGTAATTCGTGACACTATTTTACAGTCTTACCCTACTCACTCTATTGTTGGTGAGGAATTAGGTGAGCATAAAGGCAAGGATGATGATTACCAATGGATTGTAGATCCTATCGATGGAACAACTAACTTCATCAAGGGTATCCCTCATTACGCGGTTTCTATCGCACTTAAAGTTAAAGGTCGTTTAGACCAAGCTGTTATTTATGATCCAATTCGTGGCGAGCTTTTCACTGCGTCTCGCGGACAAGGCACTCAGTTAAACAGCAAACGTCTACGTGTTAGCAAAACGACGGTTCTTGCAGGCACTGTACTTGCTACTGGCTTCCCTTTCAAAAACAAAAACCACATGGACGCATACACTGAAGCGTTTAAAGCATTGTTTGTACACACTGCAGACATTCGCCGCGCAGGTTGTTCTGCTTTAGATATGGCATACGTTGCTGCTGGCCGTGTTGATGGTTTTTTTGAAATTGGTTTAAAACCTTGGAACTCTGCTGCAGGCGAACTAATGGTTAAAGAAGCCGGCGGTATGGTTGTAGATTTCGCTGGTGGTAATAACTATAGCCACAGCGGCAATATCATCTGTGGTTCACCAAAACTGACTCAAGCAATTATTCGTGAAATTCGTCCAGTATTAACTGAGTCGTTACTTCGCTAATTTAATGCTATTAATAGCATGCTAAAAAGGAGCTCAGGCTCCTTTTTTTGTGCCTAAAAATAAGGATTATCGAGTTTAATCTCAACCGTTTTGCCTTTTGTATACGGTAAAGTATTTAAATCCTTTGCGAAGTATTCATCAAATAATGCATCAAACTCGCCGTTTTTCTGCATCACAATTAACCCCTCTTCAATAGCCTTTGCCAATTCAGGTTTACTTTTAGTCACAAAATAATAAATACCCGTTGGGTAGCTTATGTACAAGTTTGGCACCACAACAAGGTTACTTTGCTTGTTTTCGATAAGTTCGGAATTAACCTCAATAAACGAGCGAGGAAAGTAATCTATTCGCCCACGGCTTGTTAGAGTAAACATGGCTTGGTAGTTAGTAAGCGGCCTTACATGTAGCCCGTTGTACGACATAATTCTTGTATCTGGCCAGTTGTGACCTTGCACTGCTGAAAACTCTCCTAGCTGCTCAAGAGTTTTTACGTTTTTAAAACGTGCTACATTTTGTTTATTAGTTAATAAAGCTCGCTTACCTATATAGCCTTTAAATAGTGGAATTTTTATTGCCAAAGCGAGCGTCTCTCGCTCTGGACTACTCATACTCCAATACATATCTAATTCGTTATCATCTAGGTTTATTAACTTACGCTTTTGCAGATCTGATATAGGGGTCATTCGGATAACACTGGGATAGTTAACACTCTCAAGTGCACGTACCAACAGCTCATTAAGGTACTCTTCACGAGCATTTTGAACATCTTGCTTTTGAGCTACATTAATTATTTGCTCTTGCGCCACAAGTGCAAAACTTACAAACAGAGTTAATACACTAATAGAAATTTTTATTGGCAACATAATAATTACCTACTTTATTTAAATCACCTGCTTATTGCTTGCTAAGCGCACCACAGCGGGTGCTGGCCCTTTACGTTTGCAAATAAACAAATAACTATGGCGATAACGTTTGGCCTCTTTTTTAGCATCAGTTGCAAGTGCTGCAACCTGATGGCTGTTTTTACATTGCTGTAAATCAGGCACAACTAAGCCAATCGATAACGTTAGTAAAGGCACAAATTGCTTTTCTCCTTCACGATTTGTGGCCCAATACCCTTTGCTCTTTATGTGCTCAGGTGTAAAAAATATACGAGACTGGTGTTCAAACTGCTCAATAATGGTATTACATATATCAACAGCGTTGTGCTGATCAAACACCACCATAAAGTCATCGCCACCTATATGCCCTACAAAGTTAGCACTATTTTTACACGCTTGCACTGTTACATCAGCTAATAGTTTAATTACACTGTCGCCGCTAGCATAGCCATATAAGTCATTAAATTGCTTAAAATGATTAAGGTCTATATACGCGAGTGAAAACGAATTACTACCTCTTAATCGCTGCTCTATAGCCTCATTAATTGCTACATTACCAGGTAGCATAGTAAGCGGATTAGCATGTTGTGCATGACGTATTTTTTCTTCGGTTATGTGTTTTAAAATATCGCGAAGCGGCGCTAATCCTAAATAAGCTTTTTCTCTAGTTATCACTATATGACGGCGTATATCAAAGTCTTGCTCAGTTATTTGCTTACTTACGGTATCGAGTAATTGGTTTTCATCAACGACTAAGGGCTGCTTATCCATAAGTGCAGTAACTGGGCGTTTATCGTAAAGGGCATGTCCATAGGGCGCTGCAAAAACTTCTGTTAATTGATCTCTGTGAAGTAGCCCTATTGGCTGATTTTCAGTACTTAACACTGCAATACTTATAAGTAATTTATCTTGCTCAAAGAGCTTATGTGCATCTTTACAACGAGTATCACTATTTATTGCAGGTTGCGTAATCGATAGGCGACCTATGGCCATTGATTGATCTAATAATGCGTTTGATTGCACAAATGAAAGTGCCTGCAGCTGTTCTGAGCTGAAGTCCTCACTTGGCTTTATGCATGGCTTTTCGAGTAAAAACCCTTGTACATTACTAATACCTAAATTCTCTACCAATGTAAGCTCTTCTGCGCGCTCTATGCCTTCGGCAATAACCTGAGTATTAGTAGCTCTAGCCAAAACGGTAATAGATTTCAAAAACTCTTTTTTAACTTCGCTTTCATCACAATGATCAATAAAATAGCGGTCAATCTTTACAAAGTCGGGGCATAGTTCAGACCATTGCTTTAACCCTGAATACCCAGCGCCTAAATCATCTATTGCTATAGTAAAACCGAGCTCTCGGTAATGGGCAATCGTTTTTAATAACAAGAAGCCATCATCTACTTTTTCTTGCTCAGTAACCTCTATAACTACACGGTTAGCAGCTAAGCCAAATTGCTCTATTAGGTGCAGTGTTTCCCCTTTAGGGTGGCAAGGATCTAATAGTGTTTTAGGGCTTACATTTAAAAATAATTTACCTTGTAGGTTAAGCCTTACAAAGTTTTCAATCGCTTTTGAGCGACATAGTAATTCAAGCTCCGAAATTAAACCTTCCTCATGGGCAACTTTAAATAACGTATTAGGCATTTCTAACGGGCTATTTTTAGGTCCTCGACTAAGTGCTTCGTAACCTAAAATAACTTGATTACTAATATCAAAGATAGGCTGAAACAGCGTAGTTATTTCACCGCTTTTTAAAATGTACTCTAATACTTTGCGCTGAATCGTCACGTATTTGCCTAATAACTATTTTGATTGGAGCAATAAAGTACCAAGTGTGTATGACATTTTTATTGCGCAAAAAAATGCGCTCATAAAAAAACCGCTCATAAGAGCGGTTTTTATTAAGTATAAACCTAGTTACGGCATAGCGTCTTGGTCTGCACCTTCTTTTTCAATTACTTCTGGTATTAAGTCTTCTTTGCTTACGCCCATTGCTATAGCAACAGAGCTCGCAACATAAATCGAAGAATAAGTACCAATAAACACACCAAACAGCAATGCAGTTGCAAAGCCATGAATGGTTTGTCCGCCCCATGCAAACAAAGCAATCAATACTAAAATAGTCGTGATTGAAGTTACAAGTGTACGGTTAAGTGTTTGTGTAAGTGAAATATCAATAATTTCTACAGTATCATCAATGCGCACTTTGCGGAAGTTTTCACGTATACGGTCAGATACAACAATCGTATCGTTAAGTGAATAACCTATTACCGCAAGAATTGCCGCTAGTATAGTTAAATCAAACTCTAAACCTAATACCGAAAATAAACCCACAGTAATAATAACATCGTGTAGTAGTGCACCTACCGCACCCACAGCAAAGCGCCATTCAAAACGAAATGCAACATAGATTAAGATACAAATAAGCGCAGTTAGCATGGCAAGGCCACCCTGCTCTTTTAAGTCTTCACCTACACTTGGGCCTACAAACTCAATACGGCGCATTACTACGCTGTCGTCTGCTTTTTTAAGTGCGTCGATTACTTGGTTACCAATCACTTCAGCTTTTACATCGCTACCGCGTGGTGCTAAGCGAACTAAAATCTCTTGGCTTGAACCAAATAGCTGCACTGATGCATCAGCAAAACCATTATCAGCTAGTGCATCACGTACTTTTTTAAGGTCAGCCGGTTGTGAAAAACCCACTTCTACCGCTGTACCGCCGGTAAAATCTAAACCAAAGTTTAGGCCCTTAACAAAAATTGATGCAAACGACGCTAAAATTAATAACGTCGAAAAACCCATAGCCACTTTACGAAGAGACATGAAACGAAGGGTTCTACTACCCAAACTTAAAATTTGCATGTCAGCTCCTTAAATCGAAAGTTTATCAATACGTTTACCACCAACAAACAAGTTGATTACCGCACGGGTACCAACGATGGCTGTAAACATTGAAGTTAAAATACCAATCGCAAGTGTTACTGCAAAGCCAGCTATTGGGCCGGTACCTACTGCAAACAGTATAATGGCAGCAATTAGCGTGGTGATGTTGGCATCGAATATAGTGCTAAATGCGCTATCGTAACCAAAATGAATCGCTTGTTGAGGGCTACGGCCATCGGCCAGCTCTTCACGAATACGTTCAAAAATAAGTACGTTAGCATCAACTGCCATACCTACCGTTAATACAATACCGGCAATACCAGGCAGAGTAAGTGTAGCGCCTGGAATTAAAGACATAACACCAACAATCAGTACTAAGTTAGCCGCAAGCGCAAGGTTTGCAACCATACCAAAGCCTTTGTAGTACACAAGCATAAACACAAGTACAAACGCAAAGCCAAGTGCAACCGCAGTCATACCCGCTTCAATATTCTCTTGTCCTAAGCTTGGACCTACTGTGCGCTCTTCAACAATTTGAATTGGTGCAACAAGCGCACCTGCACGAAGTAGCAAACTTAAGTTATGTGCTTCAGCTGGGTTATCGATACCTGTAATACGGAACGAGCGATCAAGACGAGCTTGAATTGTTGCTACGTTAATAACTTCTTCTACCTTAATAGGCGGAAGCGCTTTACCGTCTGCATCTTTTTTACCTGATGGCTTATATTCAATAAATACCGTTGCCATACGCTTACCAATAGCACGTTTGGTAAAGGCATTCATTTTTGCCCCACCTTTGCTATCGAGCGTAATACTAACTTGTGGGCGTTGGTATTCATCAGCGCCAGATTGCGCGCCAGTAATATGACTGCCCTCTAGAATAATACGCTTTTTAAGTACAACAGGGTAACCGTCGCGGCTCATGATCATTTCAGTACCCGCTGGGATACGACCTTGGGCAGCAGCGCTAATATCAGCGTTTTCGTCTACTTCACGAAATTCAAGTGTTGCTGTTGCGCCTAAAATTTCTTTAGCGCGTGCTGTGTCTTGAATACCTGGTAGTTGAACAATAATACGCTCAGCGCCTTGGCGTTGTACGTTAGGCTCTGCAACACCAATTTGGTTGATACGGTTACGAATAATCGTTTCATTTTGCTTGATAGCGTAGTCACGAATCTCTTTGAGTTTTTGCTCACTCATTGTAGCAAAGAATGCTTTATCGTTACTGCTGTCATCAATGTAGACATTTAGCGGGTAGCGAGTTTCTAAGAAGCTCTCTGCTGCGTCTTTATCTGCTTCGGTACGCATTTCTACACGCATACGATCGGAGCCTGCTACACGGCGAACACTACGGTAACGTAGTTTTTCTTCGCGCAGGTCGCTACGAAAATCTTGTTCCATTTGCTCAAGCTGGTTATCAACCGCTGTTGCCATGTCGATTTCCATGGTGAAATGTACGCCACCACTTAAATCAAGCCCTAGCTTCATAGGGTTACCACCAACCGCTTTTAACCAAGCTGGTTGAGCAGGTGCCATATTAATGGCAGAAATGTAATCGTCGCTCAGTGAATCGCGCAGTAAGTCATGCGCTTTAAGCTGTTCTTCAACATTTTTTAAACGAACTAAAATTTGTCCATCTTCAAGTATTGTCGATTTAGCGGTTACATTATTTTTTTCAAGGATTGCGTTTACTTTGTCTACAACACTGAGATCTACATCAGCGCCTTTAGCACCTGAAACTTGTATAGCCGGATCGCGACCATACAAGTTTGGAGAGGCATATAAAAGGCCAATGGCTACCACAGCTAAAACAAGTAAATACTTCCAAACTGGAAACTTGTTTAACACGGGGTCGTCCTTATTATTTTTATAGCGACTTCATTGTGCCTTTTGGCAATACTGCAGATACTGCAGATTTTTGTACTGTTACTTCTGCTTGCTCGTTTAAAGAGATAACGATGAAATCTTTCTCTTCAGAAATTTTCACAATTTTACCCACTAAACCACCTTGGGTAAGTACTTCATCGCCTTTAGCCATCATACTCATTAAGCTTTTGTGCTCTTTAACGCGCTTAGCTTGCGGGCGGTAGATTAAAAAGTAAAAAACCAAACCGAAAATAGCTAACATAATTAGCATTTCCCAACCACCGCCTGCCGCAGGTTGACCAGCTGCTGCGTGTGCATTTGAAATAAATAAACTCATGATACTTCCTCTTTAATTTTAAAGTTTAATTTTTTATATCTACTAGCTCTGGCACGTCTTGGCCTCGGCGAGCATAAAAATCTTGTACAAATTCTTCTAATTTACCTTCGCTAATCGCATTACGTAAACCTTCCATAACACGTTGATAGTAACGTAAGTTATGAATTGTGTTTAGTCGCGCACCTAAAATTTCGTTACATTTATCAAGGTGATGCAAATAAGCTCGTGAATAGTTTTTACACGTATGGCAATCACACTCAGGGTCAAGTGGCCCTGTGTCTGTTTTATGCACTGCGTTACGAATTTTAACAACACCCGTGGTAATGAATAAATGGCCGTTACGCGCATTACGTGTAGGCATAACACAGTCAAACATATCAATACCACGGCGAACAGACTCAACTAAATCTTCTGGCTTGCCTACACCCATAAGGTAGCGTGGTTTGTCTTCTGGCATTTTAAACGCACAATGATCAAGAATATTCATCATTTCGTTTTTAGGCTCGCCTACTGATAGACCACCTAATGCATAGCCATCAAAGCCAATTTCTTCTAAGCCTGCTTGCGATTGTGCACGTAATTCTGGGTACATACCACCTTGAATAATACCAAACAAAGCAGATGGATTGTCGCCATGCCCTTCTTTTGAACGCTTAGCCCAACGAAGAGATAACTCCATAGAATCTTTAGCTTCTTTTTCAGTTGCTGGGTATGGCGTACACTCGTCAAAAATCATAACGATGTCTGAGCCTAAGTCGCGCTGTACTTCCATCGACTTTTCAGGCGACATCATAATTTCATCACCATTTACTGGAGATTGAAATAACACGCCTTCTTCAGTGATTTTACGCATTGCGCCTAAGCTAAATACTTGGAAACCGCCTGAGTCAGTTAAAATTGGGAAATCCCAATTCATAAAGTCGTGTAAATCACCATGTTGCTTAATGATTTCAGTACCTGGGCGAAGCATTAAATGAAAGGTATTACCTAAACATATTTGCGCACCAGTGGCTTTTACTTCATCTGGTGTCATACCTTTTACAGTACCGTAAGTACCAACAGGCATAAATGCAGGTGTTTCTATTACACCACGGTCAAAAATTAAGCGGCCGCGGCGCGCTTTTCCGTCAGTACAATCTAATTCAAATTTCATATCATCCTCAATGTCGGAAAAACAGTCCAACAAGCTATAATTTAACCGCTCGATTCTACCCTTTTTGCCTCATTAATACTATTAGCTGCGATAAATTCAATCTTGCTTATTACGCTAAACAAAAACCCCAGCAACGAAGCTGGGGTTTTTAATGTTTTTTACTGAGCATTAAATAACAAGCTGTTACTTGCGTGTTAAAAACATCGCATCACCATAACTAAAAAAGCGGTACTGTTGTTCAATTGCGGTATTGTATGCGCCCATAATATTGTCTTGTCCGCTAAAAGCACTTACTAACATAATGAGTGTTGACTCAGGTAAGTGAAAATTAGTGACCATGGCATCAACAACATTAAATTGGTAACCCGGAAAAATGAATATATCGGTATCACCAAAATACGTATCTAACTTGCCGCCGTGAACTTTAGCTGCCGACTCTAATGAGCGAACTGAAGTTGTGCCAACCGCAATTACGCGCCCGCCACTTGCTTTGGTTTGTGCAACGGCAGCAACTACATCATCGGGCACTTCTATGTACTCGGAATGCATTATATGCTCATCAACACTATCTACTCGTACTGGCTGAAAAGTACCTGCACCAACGTGCAAAGTAACAAAGGCCATGTTTACACCTTTATCCTTCAGTGCCGTCATTAACTTATCGTCAAAATGTAAGCCCGCTGTTGGCGCAGCAACTGCACCTGGCTTTTCTCCATAAACAGTTTGGTAACGCTCACGGTCAGCATCGGTATCAGGTCGGTCAATATAAGGAGGCAGTGGCATATGACCAATATCATTAAGTATATCTAGCACATTTTGGCTATGATCAAACTCAAGCTCAAATAATGTATCGTGGCGTGCAACCATTATTGCTTTAGCTTTGCCTTCAAGAATAACTTCGTTACCAACCTTAAGCGACTTGCTCGCGCGTACATGTGCAAGTACGCGATGTTCATCTAGCACTCGCTCTACAAGAACTTCAACTTTGCCGCCAGAGGCTTTTTGACCAAACATACGTGCTGGAATAACGCGTGTATTGTTAAAGACTAACAAATCGCCTTCGTTTACTAAATCAAGTATGTCGCTAAACACTTTATGTTCTAGAGTTCCGCTTGGGCCATCTAAAGTAAGTAAACGGCTGCTAGTTCTTTCCGCTTTAGGAAAACGAGCTATTAATTCATCAGGTAAGTCAAAGCTAAAGTCAGCCACGCGCATAATTAGTAATCCACATCATTTAAAATCGCGCCAAGTGTATATGTATCGGATATTAAGCTCAAGAAATCAGCCAAACTTATAATGCCTTGTTTACGTGTTTGTCATTTAATTTTCTTGTTCTTATGGTTAAATGTCACTATTCTTGTTCGGCTGAATTATTATAAGTTACATTAGAGGTAATCAACACGTGCCAAACCAGCTTAAATTGCTAATATTAAACGCAAGTAGTGCTGAACGCCGCGCGATTAAGGCCACTTTAGATAGCTTAAATGTATTTACCTTTATTGATGCGCAAGATAGCCAACAAGCTTTAAAGCTTTTAAAACAACACCCTGTTGATATTATAATAACGGGCATTAATGTTGGTAAAATTGACGGCTGGCGCTTTTCGAGGATGATCCGCTCAGGATTATTAAAAACACCAAAAAACACCCCAATTTTACTTATCCCGCCAATTTACTGTGAGCGTATTGCCGAAACAACAGCCCGAAGCTACGGGATAGATGCTGTATTACCATTTGAACATAAAGACATGCTTCCTCAAGTGCTTGCGAATGTTCTATCTACTCACCTAGAGAAAAGTAGCCGACTAAATTTATTGCTATTAGAGCCACTTCAAAATACGGCCGACAAAATTAGTGAACAGTTAAAGTTAAACTTTGCTATTACTCACGTTACCTCAGCCAAAGCAGCACTAAACGCTTACAACCAACAGCAGTTTTCAATTGTGCTACTCGATGCCACGACATCAAGTACAGAGAGCTCCAGTGTACTCGTTGAAGAAATCCTACAGCACAATTCCAAACAAGCTATTGTTACTATTATAGAAAGTGATGATGCTGATTACGCTGAGCAGCTTTTGCTCTCTGGTGTTACCGACTTTATTAGAGCCCCATACGACCCTTCATTTTTAAATAAAGTGTGTGACCACGCCGCACGACGTGAAGATTTTATGGTGAGTTATGCTGAGTTTGCTTACAAAGTAGAGCAACTAAGCGTGAGTGAAGTGCGTTATAAGGAGTTATTTTCGGCTCATCAGCGTATTTTATTGCATTTGAATACGGTTGTTTTAGAGCTTGATCAACAAGGTCATATTCGTTTTATTAACCCTGCCTGGGAAGCATTAAGCGGTTTTGGTGTTAAATCATCACTACAAAACCCATTAAGCGCTTATTGTAATAACGAAGATAAAGGAAGACTAAATTACACTATTAACGACATTTTACATGGTGGCGAGCAGCAGCAACAAATAGAAGTAAAGCTCACCCATAAAAATGGCAATTTAATTTGGGTCGAATGCAGATTACAGCTAATCAAAAATAGTCGTAATAACGCGACCATAACCGCCACTATCGACAACATACACGAACGTAAACAAGCAGAAATCCAACTACGTCATTTAGCACACCATGACCCATTAACTGGTTTACACAACCGTTATTACTTCGACCAACAGCTTAATAAAATATGCCAAGATAAATACACGTATGATGGCATAGAGCATGCTGTTATTTATATTGACCTCGATCACTTTAAAATAATAAACGACAGCAAAGGTCACCACCAAGGTGACATAGTATTAAAAGAAGTGGCGCAATTATTTAAAGCAAATATTGGCGAAGACCATTTAGTGTGCCGAATAGGCGGCGATGAGTTTGCAGTAATACTTACCGATATGAATTTACTGGATGCACACCTTATTGCTGAGGGTGTGTGCAGCGCGATAGAAAAACATGCTTTTAAATCAGAAGATCAGATATATACAATTAGCTGCTCTATCGGTTTAACTCAAATTACGACACAAAATAATGATCCTAATGAGTGTTTAAAACAAGCCGATATTGCTTTGTATATTGCCAAAAATTTAGGGCGTAACTTAGTACATTGCTATTCAAAAGAGGATGCTCAAAACAATACGCTTCAAACAGGGCTTGAATGGGGTCACGAAATTCGCCAAGCACTGCAGCAAGATAATATTGAACTGCATTACCAACCTATTTGGGATTTTAAAGAGTGTAAAGTTGCTTATTTTGAAGCGCTCTTACGCTTAAAGCTCAAAGGTGAACTTGTATACCCAAATCAATTTATTCCCTCTTTAGAGATGCTTAACGACACATTTTTGATGGATCAATGCGTTATACGTAATGCCGTTGCTTGTGTGTCTAAGCACCCAGAGTTAAATCAAGTTGCTATCAATTTGTCAGCACAATCATTTTTAGATGAACGCTTACTGCCATTAATTGAATCAAATCTTGAAAAGTATAACGTGCCCCCTTCGCGGATAATTTTTGAAATAACTGAATCAGCAAGTATTAACAATTTAAAAGCGACTCGTAAAATGATCGAGAAGCTTAATAGCTTAGGCTGTCATTTTTCTATTGATGATTTTGGAACTGGCTTTAGTACATTCAACTATTTAAAGCAGCTTCCGGCACAGCATGTAAAAATTGATGGCTCATTTGTAAGCGACATGCTTAATGACCCTATAGACTTAGCGTTAGTAAAAGCAATAAATGATATTAGTCGGTCTCTCGATAAGCGCTCTGTAGCTGAGTACGTTGAAAACGAAGAGATATTTTTTGCACTAAAAGAGATAGGTGTTGATTATGGACAAGGCTACTTTATTGCACGCCCAATACCTGTTGAAAAAGTAAAAGATGAACTTGAAAAAATTTCAAAAAATAAAACGTTTTACCAACAACAAGCTAGCCCAAAATAAACAAAATTAAACAATTTGTTACTACCAATATTACCTTTCTTGCCTATACTTTCAGTATCAAATGAAAAATGTCGTACCTTTTAATGCATTTCACTTTAAAAACATGACATTACCTTTTGGCGACGTAGTACTGATATTTATAGTGGGTTTCAAAGCTATTTGGGCTTTTAAGGAGAAAGGTATGACACAGCTAGTTATGTTATTACTGATTATACATTTTGCAATCGCGTATCAGTGTTATCGTTACGCAAATATTAAAGGCTACCCAGTTAAGGTTTTTACTGTATTAGGCTGCGTGCCTTACTTTAACTTAGTGGTATGGATTTATTTACTATTTTTACCCGAACTTGAGCCTTTTGAAAGCCATCTTCAAAATCAAAAGCAGCCTTTATAGGCTGCTTTCATTCATTTCCTATTCTAATTTAGAAAAATCTAAACTACATTGGCGCTTTAAAAATACCTCAAGCTGTTGACTAAATAACTTAAAGTCGCGGATCCGCCCCGTAGTTTTGCGCCACAATATGCCAATATCTCTATATGCATCACTTTGTGATGGTGTAGCCACCATATTTTTATTATCTAAAATTCCGGCGTTAATCGCCATTTGTGGTAAAAAAGTCACCCCGAGCTGATGCTCAACCATACTCAATAATGTATGCAAGCTTGCTGCTTCAAATGGGTTAATACAACTAGCACGGTTTAAATGGCATGCACTAAGCGCATGGCCTGTCATGCAGTGTTCACGCTCAAGTAAGAATACGCTGGCCTCTGGTAATAGATTAAAGTCGACTACGCCCTTTGCAGCGCTGTAATCCTTATGGTGCACTAAACTAAACTGATCTTTTGCCAATACTTGTGTATGAAATTTATCGGTTTCGTATGGCAGTGCAAGTAGCGCTAAATCAATATGCCCATGCTCAAGTTTATCCAGTAGCTTATCACTCGTATCTTCTATTAATACCAGTTCTAAATCACAAAAGGTTTCTTTACAAAAGTGATACAGAGGAGCCGCTATAAAGCTAGCAATTGTAGGTATAACACCCACCGTTAATTTACCACTCAGTGGTGTTAAAAAGCTTTTAGTGAGCTCTTTTAAACTAATTGTATCGTTAATTATTTTACGAGAGCGCTCAACAACTTCTTCACCAATACTGGTAAACATGAGGCTGCGATTTTCGCGTTCAATAAGCTGGCAACCCAAAGTTTCTTCAAGATTTTGAATAGCACTGCTTAAAGTAGATTGCCCAATAAAACAGGCACTGGCAGCTCTGCCAAAGTGCTGATGTTGATGAACAGCTAATAAATACTGTAGCTGTTTGATACTTGGAAGATTGGTCATTTTTTCTTTCCACAAATAAAAAGACCCCAACACCTAGGGCATTGAGATCTTTTCAAGCTAAAAGTCTTTGAGTACTTTTTTGTTAAACCCCAAATGCGGTTCTTAGTACGTAGAAAATAACAATAGCAAGGGCAGCGCCAACTGGCAATGTAATTACCCAAGAAACTACGATGTTTCTGATAACACCCATGTTAAGTGCACCAATTCCACGTGCCATACCTACACCTAATACCGCACCTACTAAGGTTTGAGTAGTAGAGATTGGCATACCAGTACCTGATGCAATAACAACGGTAGAAGCAGCGGCTAATTCAGCAGCAAAACCACGGCTAGGCGTTAAATGTGTAATACCTTCGCCAATCGTTTTAATTACTTTTTTGCCCAAAATAGCAAGACCCGCAACAATACCAAAACCACCTAAAGGTAGAATCCACCAAGCAATAGCGGCTTTCTTAGCAATTTCACCATTGTTTTCAACAATATTTACAACAGCAGCTAATGGACCAATTGCATTAGCAACGTCGTTAGAACCATGTGCAAAGGCCATACAACATGCTGTTAATACCATAAGAACAGCAAACACTTTTTCAACATTGTTGAACTGCATTTGTTTATCTGCTTTTGGATCGATATTTAAACGAGAAATAGCAATTTTACCAATAATAGCAACAACTACTGCAACTGCGATTGCAAGGGCATACCCTTCGGCTGCACCTAAATCAACACCAACATGCTTTAAGCCTTTTTTAATTGTAACCAAGGCCATTATAAAACCTGCTAAACCCATATAAAGTGGTACATAGCGTTTAGCATTTTTTAGTGGTGCATCTGTATTGAAAATAAGTTTTTGTGCACTCATAAATATTAAGTATGCAATAAAGCCTGATATGGCGGGCGTTATAATCCAACTACCAACAATACCACCTACTTTATCCCATTGAATCGCCTCAGTGCCGACAGCAACTAACGCAAAACCAATGATTGCACCAATGATTGAGTGAGTCGTTGATACTGGCCAACCTAAGAACGAGGCCATTAATAACCAAGCACCCGCTGCAAATAAAGACGAAATCATACCCAGAACCATAAGCTCCGGAATATCTGCAAATGGTGCCGCATCAATAATTCCTTTACGAATTGTTGATGTAACCTCACCACCTGCCAAGTAAGCGCCTGCAAATTCAAAAATCATCGCAATAAAAATTGCTTGTTTGATTGTAAGTGCTTTTGAACCTACAGATGTACCCATGGCGTTAGCTACGTCATTCGCGCCAATACCATAAGCCATAAAAAAGCCGACTGCTGCGGCAATTAAAATTAATACCGTGCCGTAAGATGCAATGATATCCATTGTAAAACCTTAATCTTTCGTGTTTGAACTGATTTTAAATTAACGAGCTAACATCAGCTCAAGACGTGATCCTACGCGCTCTGCAATATCTGCAAGCTCGCCAACCCATTCAATAATTTTATATAAAAACATTACATCAATTGGGTTTAACTCACCTTCTACATCACGTAGCTGGCGGCGTACTTTTATTTGCATTTCATCCGTGTCTTGTTCTATCGCATCCAATTCAACTAACATTTTTTCTACTAAGGTGACTTCTCGACCTTTAAAACCCGTTTCTAGCAATTCTTCTAACTCGTTAATTGCCTTTGATGCTTGTTTAGTCGCATCTACACAACGTGTTAAATAAGCTAAAAAGTCAGTTTGCATAACTTTTGGAATGGTCATTTCACGACCAATCACTCGCCCAGCTATGTCTTTCGCTTTATTGGCAATTTTATCTTGTTGAGTTACTAATTCGAGAAGATCTGTACGCTCTACCGGCATGAATAAACCACGCGGTAACTGTAAACGTATATCTCTTTTCATATCATCAGCTTCACGTTCTAAATTGCGAATAGTGATGCGAAGCTCTTCTGCCTGTACCCACTCTTCTTTAAATACGTGATTAAAAAAAGGTATCAAAGCTTTACTTGCTTGATGAACCTTCTTGATGTGTTCTTCCATTGGTTTGATAGGAGATTTTGCAAATACTCCTAAAAACGCGTTTGTAGGCATAACTGACCCTTTAATCAAATTGATATGCTTTGCAGCATGAATTTTACAGTATTAACCAAGATTGTGAACGCTTTTTATTACTTCACTAAAGCTTGCAATACACAAAGCGGCACTAAGCCGCTTTAATAGAAATACATGATGGATAAAAAATCATAGTGATTTTTCTATATCTTCTTGAGATGTATGGCGAATATCTTTGCCATTAACAAAATAAATAATGTATTCAGCAATGTTCTGACAGCGATCACCAATACGCTCTAATGAGCGAACAGACCAAACTAAGTCCATGATTTTAGGGATTGAGCGTGGATCTTCCATCATGTAAGTCATTATTTGACGTGTGATAGCTTCATATTCGCGGTCAACTTTTGCATCTTCTTTATGTACTTGAAATGCGCGTTGCACATCCATACGCGCAAATGCATCTAGTACGTCGTGTAGCATTTTTAAAACTTGACGGCCCATATTTTCAATATTTACTAATAAATCTTGCTGATCTTTAGTAAATGAGTCTAGTGCAACTTTAGCAATTCGCTCAGCTTCATCGCCAATACGCTCTAAATCAGCAATTGTTTTTGCAATTGCAATCACTAAACGTAAGTCGCTTGCTGCAGGCTGGCGACGCGCAATAATACGCGTACATTCTTCATCAATGCTTACTTCCATAGCATTCACTTTATAATCGTTCTGACGTACCTTTTGAGCAAGCTCTGCATCGTTACGGCTCACAGCATCAAGCGCACTATTTAACTGCTGCTCAACTAATCCACCCATGCTTAATACATGATTACGTACATTTTCTAGCTCTTGGTTAAAACGCCCAGAAATATGTTTATTAATATTATGTTCCATAGTTACCTTCTCTCTTTATCTTGCACAACACGCTATAACGGACTAATTAACCGTAACGACCGGTAATGTAATCTTCGGTCTTTTTCTTCGTTGGTGTAGTAAATAAGGTATTTGTGTCTGAGTACTCAATCAATTCTCCCATATACATAAAGGCTGTTTGATCAGATACGCGTGCCGCTTGTTGCATGTTATGAGTAACAATAACAACGGTAAATTGGTTTTTTAAATCGTTTATTAGCTCTTCGATTACCAAAGTAGAAATTGGGTCAAGTGCTGATGTAGGTTCATCTAATAAAAGTACTTCTGGCTCAATTGCAATTGAGCGAGCAATAACTAAACGCTGTTGCTGACCACCCGATAAGCCAAACGCACTATCGTGTAATCTATCTTTTACTTCATCCCATAAAGCAGCACCACGAAGTGATTGCTCTACCACTTCGTCTAACTTACGCTTCTCTTTAATGCCTTGTAAGCGTAGGCCATAAACCACATTTTCATAAATTGATTTAGGAAATGGGTTAGGACGCTGAAACACCATACCTACATTACGACGAAGTGCTGCTACATCTACGCTCTTATCGTAAATATTTTGACCGTGAAGTAATATTTCACCTTCAATACGACAAATATCAACCAAATCATTCATGCGGTTAATGCAACGTAATAACGTTGATTTACCACAGCCCGATGGTCCAATAAACGCAGTTACTTGGCCTTTTGGAATGTTCATATTTACTTTATTAAGCGCTTGCTTATCACCGTAGTAAAGATCGAGATCTTTAATCTCTAGCGCTTTTTGGTCATCAGTTAAATTTTCTAGGTCTAACTTCTGGCCTATATTAGCTTGGTTTACTTTTGGAGCGACTGTAATCATTTTTGTTACCTATAAAATCTTTACTAATTAGTGTTCAAGCGATCTGAATTTTTCACGTAAATGGTTACGTATACCAATGGCCGTTATGTTTAGGGTAATAATCACCGACACCAATAAAAAGGCCGTTGCGTATACCAGCGGGCGTGCCGCTTCAACATTAGGGCTTTGGAAGCCAACATCGTATATATGAAAGCCTAAGTGCATGAACTTTCTATCTAAGTGAAAATACGGGAAGTTGCCATCAAGTGGTAATGTAGGGGCCATTTTTACGACGCCTACTAGCATTAACGGTGCAACTTCACCTGCAGCACGCGCAACTGCCAGTATTAAACCGGTCATAATTGCAGGGCTTGCCATTGGAATAATTATGCGCCATAACGTTTCTACTTTTGTTGCGCCAAGCGCTAGTGAACCATCACGTACGGTACTTGGAATACGAGATAAACCTTCTTCAGTCGATACAATAACAACTGGCAGCGTTAGTATAGCGAGCGTTAATGCCGACCACATTACACCTGGCGTACCAAATACTGGCGTTGGCGACGATTCTGGATAAAATAGTTGGTCTAAGCTACCACCTAACATGTATACAAAAAAGCCAAGGCCAAATACACCATATACAATTGAAGGAACACCAGCCAAGTTAATCACCGCGATACGAATCATTTTAGTGATTGCATTTTTAGCGGCGTACTCGTGTAAGTAAATCGCAGCAACAACGCCAAACGGTGTCACTATTACAGCCATCAACATAACCATAAACACAGTACCAAATATAGCAGGGAAAACACCGCCCTCTGTATTTGCTTCACGTGGATCATCAGATACAAACTTACCTAGCTGTACAAAATAGTGACCTAGCTTTGCAAAAAAGCCCATGTCGTTTGGAAACCAAACATCAAGTACTTGGTACATTGGAATCGTTACAACCTCACCGCGCATATCTTTTACAGTTACGTGGTCACGCTTAGCTTGCTTGCGTAGTGCAAATAAATCTTTTTCAAGTACACCATACTGTGCACGTAATTCAGCACGCTCTTGAGCAAGCTCAGCAACACGCTCATCAGTAAGTGCATTATCGAGTAAGTAGCCCTTTTCTTTTAAACGAAGGCGTTCAAGTGCGTAGTTAATATGCCCAATGTCACCATTTTGCAAATCAAGTGCTTCGTCGTTTAAGTCTACTGCACGCTCTACAAGCTCATGTAGCGCTTCAATCTTATCGCCTTCGACTGGATTACCATCTTTAATTACACTTTCAACATAACCATAAAAATTACCGTTTTTACTACGCTCAAATACAGCAAGCGCCGCTGGTGCTGTTTTATTTTTTATGTCGGTTTCTAATATCCAACGAAAATCTAAATCTACATATTCGCGGTTACCTGTTTTAATAAGCAAGCGCTCTATTTCTTCTTTTTCAAATTCGCTAACATCAATACCTGTCGCGGCTAAACGCGTTTTTGGTACTAATTCACGGTCGTAAACTTCGCCAATCACGGTTTGCTTTGCAATCGACCCTTCAAGTTCAAATTGCACAACTTCCGAAGGCCAAAAAAAACTTAATCCCTTCCAGGCTATCATTGCTAATAAGCCTAAAACTGAAATCAAACTGATGCTCACTGCACCACCGGTCATCCAAATCCAAGGAGAACCAGACTTAAACCACTGCTTTACCATGTCGTGTCTCTCCGCTTACATCGAGCTATATTTTTCACGCAGCTGCTGGCGAACAAACTCAGCTACTGTGTTAAAAATGAATGTGAATATGAATAGTACAAAGGCCGCTAAGAACAGTATTCTATAATGTGAACTGCCTACTTCAGACTCTGGCATTTCAACTGCAATATTTGCCGCAAGCGTTCGCATACCTTGGAAAATACTCCAATCCATAATAGGTGTATTACCCGTGGCCATAAGTACAATCATGGTTTCGCCAACTGCTCGGCCAAGTCCCATCATTACCGCTGAGAAAATACCAGGGCTTGCTGTTAGTAATACAACGCGTATTAGTGTTTGCCACTGCGTTGCACCTAATGCTAATGAGCCGTTTGATAAATGCTTTGGAACACTAAATACAGCATCTTCTGCAATTGAGAATATGGTAGGAATAACCGCAAAACCCATCGCAATACCTACAACAAGTGAGTTACGTTGATCGAATGTCATACCCAGCTCATTTGTTAAGTACTGACGTACATTGCCGTCAAACATCCAAAGCTCAACAAATCCACTCATCGCAAACGAAAACCAACCAATAAGTAAGACGACCGGAATAAGGATAATTGAATGAGAACCTTCAGGAATTCTATGGCGAATTTTTGTTGGCAATTTAGTCCAAGCTAAACCCGTCGCTAACATACCTAGCGGTAATAGTACGAGTAACCCAACAATCGCAGGTAAGTGTTCTTCTATTAACGGTGCTAACCAAAGACCCGCTAAAAAACCCAAAATAACCGTTGGTAATGCTTCCATTATTTCTACGGTAGGCTTAACCACTTTACGTAATTTGCTCGACATAAAGTATGCCGTGTAAATAGCCGCCGAAAGCGCAATTGGTACAGCAAACAACATCGCGTAAAGTGCAGCTTTTAATGTACCAAACGAAATTGGCACTAATGAAAACTTAGACTCAAAGTCATCACTAGCTGATGTTGACTGCCATATATAACCTGGCTCTGGGTAACCTTCGTACCAGACTTCTTGCCAAAGTGCTGACCAAGTAACTTCTGGATGCTCGTTGTGAATATCTAATACGGTTAGTTTGTTATCCGCTAAAATTAACGCAGCATTTGAACGTGGTGCAATTGCAAAGTTCTCTATTGCACCTTCACTTACTTTACCTTGCCAAAGTTTTGCTTCACTTGTTGTGTAATACACACCTAGCTCACCATTATTGCCGGTAGTAAAAAAAGTACGACGGTAAAATTCAGTAAATATATTTAGCTTACTTTGCTTAGTCGTTTCAAATGAGCGAATTTTTTGATATTCGCGGCCTGTGTCAGTGTTTACTTCAAACCACTGTGAAACCTCACCGTTATCATTCGCAAGCATTAATGAGTTTGCACCAGCCAACAACTGTGCAGATACAATATTTGCATTTTCTTCGTTAGCCGAAAGTAATTGAATTTGCTCTACATCACTTGGGTCGCGTGTATCGTATACATACACTTGATTAGCAGAACGCACAAAAGTACGTGTTGTATCTGGCGACATTAATAACTCGTCTACACGTCCTTCAACATCAAGTTCTGTACGCTCAACAACCCACTCAACTTCACCAGTAAACATATTCTCTTCAGCAACAAAACTGCTAAACAGTACACGTTTATCTTCGGTAAGTGCTACAACTGCTGTTTTGTCTTCATAGTGACTAAATGCAAAGCGTTTAATAGCCGCACCTTGCTCATCTACTTCTAAAGCCATTTCCCCAAGAGGAAAACCTAAGCGAGGTGTTAATTTACGTTCGTTGTTTGGAAAGGTAACTAAAAATTTAGGTGCAACAACCATTACGGTGCCATCTTTTAAACCAAACGCATAATGCCCTTGAAAAGGCGCGCTAGTAGCAAAGCTTGTTGCATCACTAGGTAACTCTGCATTAAGCGTTTTGAGTTTTTTACCAAAACTACCTGACTCAACACTGTAAAAATCAACCTGCCCCTGCTCACTTAGTAAATAAGCTACTTCAGTTTGCTCTTCTACGCCTAAACCTACTATTTGCTGTGAATTAGCAACATGAAAGCTATCGCGCTTTTCTACTTTTGCTGATTCAAAAATTGGCTGTACTACATAAAGAAGGTAAAAGAATATTAATAGCAGCGCTACTAATACCATTATCCCACCTGCGGTTATGCCAAATTTGGCAAACCGATCTTTAAATAGACGGCTTCGATCCGTATTAAAAGTCGGCTTATTCGGATTTGAAGTCATCAAAACACCCTTAAATCTTAACGTTGCATAAATTATATTTCATCAAGATGACAGTATTGTTACAACGGTAACAATAAGCACTTTAAAACACTTTTAAATAAGACTCGCGAGGTAAATGCCTAAATTAACTTCAAATCGATGATTTATAAGTGAACTAAATTATAAAATAATTGGACAAAGTATTTATCGAGGTCAATACTCAAAGAGTACTTAGTAAATAATAATGACTATTGATACTGCGTAGAGTCAACACAACTATATCCATTTTTATTAATTTAAAATCAAAGATTTATACAAAGTGCAATAACAGACAATTTATATTAAACAATACACTTAATGCCTATGCATTTACTTTCTTTGGGCTTAAAAAGAGAATTATTTATGAAGCAGTTGGTTATAACTATTTTAGGGCAAGATCGCCCCGGTTTAGTCGAGAGCATCTCATCAGTCGTATTACAGAATCATGGCAACTGGCTAAGCAGTAACTTAAGCCATTTATTAGGTCATTTTGCAGGTATCATTCAACTTGAAGTTGCTGAGGAGCATTTTCAGTCATTACAAAGTGCTTTAAATAAGTTACCTAAGTTAGACGTTCGTATTGAAACCGGAAACACAGAGATTGAACCATCAACACTAGAGCAAATTAACCTAGTTATAACAGGCAACGATCGTCCAGGTATTGTTCAAGAGCTGGCAAGTGTAATACGCCATAAAGGCGCTAATATTACTCATTTAAATTCAAGACAACAAAGCGCACCTAATTGGGGAGTGCCTATTTTTAGCGCTGTTGCTACCGTCACGTTGCCAAATGGCATGAATAAAGATGAAGTTATTGAAGCACTAGAGTCAATCACAAGTGATTTAATTGTAGATACAGAAGAAGTTTAACCTCAATTTATGCGTGTCATACATATGACACGCATGTCATTTTAATGTCATTAATCTACACTATATTTTATTCAGTATCTAATTACGGAATAAAATATGAACGCTTACACAGAACAACCTCAAGTCATTGAATACTTTGCTAAGGAACTTAGCTGGCTGTCGTTTAATGAGCGCGTACTGCAAGAAGCAAAAGACAAAAACAATCCAATTATTGAGAGGATACGTTTTTTAGGTATTTTTTCTAATAACCTTGATGAGTTTTTCAGGGTGCGTGTGGCAGACGTTAAACGCCGTATTTTATTGAATAAACTGCCAAATGCTAACTTTGAAGAAGATGAAGCATTATTAAGCCAAATACAAAAAAAAGTATTACAACTTGGCAAAAAGTTTAATTTAATTCATCAGCAAATCTTAAACGACCTTACAGCGCATAATATTCATGTGGACCGCCCAGAAGAACTCACTGAGTTTCATTTAAACTGGTTGAAAAATTATTTCCATGACAATGTATTGCAGCATATATCTCCTATTTTATTAGACGAAAATAAAGATTACTCCGACTACATAAACGACACAATGACCTACTTATTTGTAGAAATGAGCGATGAAAAAAGTCATTTTGCTATGCTAGAAGTACCTACAGACCGAGTGTCTAGATTCATAATACTACCACCAGAAAAAACTCGACGTCATAAAACTATTGTAATGCTAGATGACGTAATTTTATATTTTTTAAATGATGTATTTAGTAACTTTTTTACTTTTGAAACCATTCAAGGTCATGCGATAAAACTAACTCGCGACGCAGAATATAATTTAGATGATGAGCTAGAAGAGGGCTTACTTGATAAAATGTCAAAAGGCCTAAAACAGCGAATTTACGCAGAACCAGTTCGTCTTGTATACGATGAAGCAATGCCAGAGAGCATGTTAAAGGTAATGAAAAAGCGTTTAAACGTGACCCACCACGATGCATTAATACCTGCAGGCCGCTACCGAAACTTTAGAGACTTTATTACTTTTCCAAATGTAGGCCGTCAGTATCTCGAAAATAAGCCACTGCCAGCACTTCAAAGTACCGCATTTAACAAACATACCAGTGTATTTGATGCCATAATCTGTCACGACATATTACTTTACTACCCATATCATACCTTTAACCATTTATTAGAATTTGTACGCCAAGCTGCATTTGATCCTATGGTTACACAAATAAAAGTTAATATTTATCGTGTTGCAAGTAAGTCTCGGCTTATTTCTTCACTTATCAATGCAGCTAAAAATGGCAAAAAAGTAACGGTAATGGTCGAATTAAAAGCTCGTTTTGATGAGCAAAATAATATTGAATGGGCAAAGGTATTAAGTAGTGCCAGTATAAAAGTAATCTTTGGTATTCCAGCATTAAAAGTACATAGTAAATTGTGTATTATTCACCGAAAAGAAAGAAACAAAATAGTAAAATACGCACATATAGGCACGGGGAATTTTCACGAAAAAACGGCAAAAATTTACACAGATTTTAGCCTTTTCACTAAACATACTGGTATTTCTGAGGAGTGCGATAGTGTATTTAAATTTATAGAAAGCAGCTATAAACCCTTTAATTTTGAATACTTAATGATCTCACCTGTTAATGCACGCGATATGCTTTTAGATTTAATAGATAAAGAAATTCAACATGTAGAAAATGGAAAACTAGGAAAAATCACTCTCAAAATAAATAATTTAGTAGATAAGCAGCTTGTCGATAAGCTTTATTACGCGGGCCGCAGAGGCGTTAAAGTACGTATAATTGTACGCGGAATGTGCTCGTTAATACCTGGGATTACTAAGTTCAGCGACAATATAAGAGTAATAAGTATTGTTGACCGCTTTTTAGAGCACCCTAGAGTGATGGTGTTTGGTAATAACGGCGATGATAAAGTATATATTTCGTCTGCCGATTGGATGACACGCAACCTAGATCATCGTGTAGAAGTGGGCGTACCAATTTTAGATGCTAAATTAAAACAGCTCATTATTGATATTTTAGAGCTACAATTTAAAGATCGTACTAAAGCGCGACTAATCGACAGTGAACAAAAAAATACGTATGTTAGACGCGGAAACAGAAAAAAAATACGTTCGCAAATTGCAATTTATGACCATCTAAAAAAATGGGAACACAATTATAATAATGAATGATCATCCCTCAATAGCAGCCGTCGATTTAGGCTCAAATAGCTTTCACTTAGTGGTCGCTCGTGAAGTTGATGGCACACTACAAATCCTGCATAAAGAAAAGCAGCGCGTATATTT
The DNA here is from genome assembly GCF_001974875.1 of Pseudoalteromonas sp. EB27. Lineage (GTDB taxonomy): Bacteria > Pseudomonadota > Gammaproteobacteria > Enterobacterales > Alteromonadaceae > Pseudoalteromonas. Next base: position 81,103 of record NZ_MTQD01000003.1, on the reverse strand, counting down.
AGCGGATGGCCTAGACGATAAATTTAGGCTAAGCCAGCAAGCAATTGACCGTGCCTTAATTGTACTTAAACAGTTTGCAAAAACACTACAAGATTTCCCCGCCTGCAACGTAAAAGTAGCAGCTACTTATACTTTTCGTAGAGCTAAAAATATTCATGCATTTTTAACACAGGCTAATAAAGCATTTCCTTTTCATATAGATGTAATTGCAGGACAAGAAGAAGCACGACTGATTTATCAAGGAGTTGCCCATTACGTTCATAATGAAGATAACCGCCTTGTTATCGATATAGGCGGCGGTAGTACAGAACTTATAGTTGGTGAGCACTTTAAACATAAGTTACTTACGAGTCGAAATATGGGCTGTGTGAGTTACACAAATCAATTTTTCAGTGACGGTATAATAAATTCAAGACGCTTTAATAAAGCTGAAATAAAAGCTGAACAAGAAATAGAAGCTATTTTTGCCAATTATGTAGCCGAGGGTTGGAAAAACGTTATTGGTACATCTGGTACTATTAAATCCATTTTGGCTATGGTGAGCGCTCAAAATCCACATCAGCCTTGCATAACTTACGACGACTTATTAAGCCTTAAACAACAATTTATAAAAGCAAAAAGAATTGATAATTTAGAAATCGAAGGGCTAACACCAGAACGCCAGCAGAGTATGTGTGGCGGACTTGCCATTTTAATTGCAATTTTTAGAGAGTTTGCAATCACCGAACTAACTTATAGTGATTTTTCGCTACGTGAGGGTTTGCTTCATGAAATGCAGCAAAAATTGGCTGATAAAGATATACGCAGTAATACCATAAATAATGTTAGCGACAGGTACACTGTAGATAAAGCTCACGCAACGCGAGTTTCAGATACCGCTATTTGGCTCTATGAACGTTTAAAGTCGTCTTGGCAGCTTAATAATAAAGACGATGTTGCTTTGCTCATTTGGGCAGCAAAATTACATGAAATTGGTCTATCGATTAACTCATCGGGTATTAATAAACACAGCGCCTATATTGTTGCTAATAGCCAGCTCCCAGGCTTTACGCAGCAAGAGCAATTAATACTCAGCTCACTCATTCGTTTTTATCGTAAAAAAATTAAACTCGATGAACTCTCTGAATTTATAACTATTTCGCAACAACAAGTACTTAAACTCATCACTATTTTACGTTTAGCGATTTTATTTAATCAGAAACGCCAAGTGAGCCAAAAACCAAATATGGAAATTAGCGCAAATAGCACCGGATTATTTATAAAGTTTTGCGATAACTACCTGCAAGAGCATACTCTACTGCAAGCAGATTTAGAGCTAGAGCAACGTTATTTGAAAAAGGTAGGTATAGCACTTAATTGCTCCTAGACCAGCAAAAGCAGGGTGACTAACACCCTGCTTTTATAGCTACATATCCATATGTCGATTAGTACTTTGCATCATTTGCTTTATACCTTGCTTTTCAAGCTCTAGTATTTGTTGAAGCTTTTCTTGCCCACTTTGGGTTTCGGCGCGTTCAAGTAAATATTCATATAGCTCAATCACTTTTTGATGCTGCTCTGATAAATAAGCTTGGATAACTTTCTCATCGAATTGCTGATCTTTACTAATATCATCAAAGGTAATTAACTCAGGATTTTTAGCAAAGTATTCATAGCTGTATGTATCGAGCGTATTTATTTCAGTTATCGCTTTAAACCCGACTAAATCTTCGGCGAGTTTTTTTTCGTAATTTAGGTAGTAGTCCACCAGCATTGCATTATGTTCATCGAGTAAATCCTTTACGCTATAAAAATTAGCCGCCATTTGCGTATGAAACAAAACGGTCCAATCGTATACCTCTTTAATTGTTTTAACTTGCATGTGCATTCCTTACTTGTTGACTGTATAGGTAATACACTGCGTAAAGTGTGCCAATTAAAAAGCCCTTTAAAAACAGCTAGTTAATTTAAATATGAGTAATAACGAGCTATTTAATAGAACAACTTACAAATTATGAGTAACTTTTATAGAGTAATACGCCATCAAATTAGCGTATTACTCTGTGTATTTATTATTTAAGTCCTTGTTTGCGCCACAGCAAGTAAACAGCAGGAATAACGAGTAAGGTAAGTACAATTGCAATACCCATACCGCCAACCATAGGCGCTGCTATCCGGCTCATTACTTCGCTTCCGGTACCCGTACCATAAAGCACAGGTAGCAAGCCAATAATAATTGTCGCAACTGTCATCATTACTGGGCGCACTCTAAGCCCTGCTCCTTCAATAATAGCTTGCTGTAATTGCACTAAACTAAGCGGTTTTCCGGCTTGCTCTGCTTCGAGGCACTTTTCTTGATAGGCTTGGTTTAAATACACCAACATAATGACTCCTATTTCTACCGCTACTCCAGCTAAGGCAATAAAGCCTACACCTACTGCAACTGAAAAGTTAAAGCCCTCTAAATACATTAGCCATACGCCACCAATCATTGCCAGTGGCAACGTAGCCATAATAATAGTGACCTCAGCAAAGCTTCTAAAATTAAGGTAAAGCAATACAATAATAATCGCTAATGTAAGTGGTAATACATAAGTCAATTTGTCTTTAGCGCGCTGCATGTATTCATACTGCCCAGCCCACGTAATTGAGTAGCCAGCAGGTAGTATTAGGTCTTTATTGAGCACTTGCTGAGCGTGCTCAACGTAAGTACCAATATCAACACCGTCTATATCAATAAAGCTCCAACCGTTTAAGCGCGCATTTTCGCTTTTTATACCTGGCGGTCCATCTTCAATAAATACATCAGCTACATCACCAAGTGCTATACGCTGCCCTGTAGGCGTTACAATAGGTAACAACATTAACTCTTCTGGCGAGTCTCTGTATGCTTGCGGATAACGTAAATTAACAGGGTAACGCTCTTGCCCTTCTACCGTTTGTGTTACGTTTGTACCACCTATTGCAGTAGATACAACTTGCTGTACGTCGCTAATGTTTAAGCTATAACGCGCGGCTTTTTCACGATTTATATCTACTTTTATATAACGTCCACCGGCTACTCGCTCTGAGTAAACCGATGCGGTGCCTTGCACATCTTTTAAAAGCACTTCTATTTGTTGACCAATTTTTTGAATTTCGCTCAACTTTGGTCCCGCAACTTTAATGCCCACGGGAGTTTTAATACCCGTTGCGAGCATATCAATACGTGTTTTAATTGGCATTACCCACGCATTCGTCAACCCTGGAAACTTAACTAAGCCGTCGAGTTCTTTTTTCAGCTTTTCAAGGGTCATACCCTCGCGCCATTCGTCTTTTGGTTTTAGCTGAATAAACGTCTCTATCATTGTAAGAGGCGCAGGATCTGTTGCAGTTTCTGCTCGCCCAACTTTACCAAATACCGTTTTAACCTCAGGTACTGTGGCAATTAACTTGTCGGTTTGCTGTAGTATTTCGCGCGCTTTACCTACCGATAAACCTGGATACGTTGTGGGCATATACATTAAGTCGCCCTCATCGAGTGGCGGAATAAATTCACTGCCTATTTTGTTTACCGGGTAAAAGCCAATAACAGAAACAACCACCGCGAGTACCAATGTCATTTTTGGAAATTTAAGCACCCAGTTAAGTAATGGCCGATACGCTGCAACAAGTAATCGGTTAACTGGATTTTTTTGCTCCGAAATAACTTTACCTCTAATAAAGTAACCCATTAATACCGGCACTAAGGTAATCGCAAGCCCAGCAGACGCTGCCATAGCATAGGTTTTAGTGTAAGCCAGTGGCGCAAACATACGCCCTTCTTGCGCTTCTAAAATAAATACCGGCATAAAGCTGACGGTAATAATTAATAAACTAAAAAATAATGCAGGACCTACTTCACTCGCCGATTTAGCCACAACTTCCCAACGGTTTTCCTTGGTAAGGGGCGTTTTTTCCATATGCTTATGCATATTTTCAATCATAACGATAGCGCCGTCGGTCATTGCGCCTATCGCTATTGCAATTCCTCCTAAAGACATAATGTTGGCGTTAATCCCCTGCCAATACATAATTATAAATGCCGTTAAAATCCCAAGCGGTAACGTAATAATCGCCACCAGCGATGAGCGCACATGAAACAAAAACACCACACACACTAAGGCAACTACAATAAGCTCTTCAATTAGCTTACTTGTTAGATTATCTACCGCGTTATTTATTAAGTTAGAGCGATCGTACACAGGGACTATTTCAACGCCCTCTGGTAATCCCTTTTTAAGCGATTCTAGTTTTTCTTTTACGAGCTCAATGGTTTTTTGTGCATTTTCGCCATAGCGCATAATAACAATGCCGCCGGTTACTTCGCCTTCGCCATTTAGCTCTGCAATACCACGGCGCATTTGCGGTCCGACCCGAATATCAGCTACATCACGTAATTGCAGCGCAGTACCGTTGGCGTTTACACCAAGCGGAATAGCTTCCAAGTCGGCAACACTCTTAATGTAGCCGGTGCTTGTTACCATGTATTCAGCTTCAGCCATTTCAACTACCGAGGCGCCCATCTCTTGGTTGCCTTGTTGAATAGCCGTTTGAATAAGGCTTAGCGGAATACCATATGCCCGTAATTTATCGGGCTCTACATTGACTTGGTATTGCTTAACCATGCCACCAACAGCAGCCACTTCAGATACACCGGGCACAGTTTGTAGCTCAAACTTTAAAAACCAATCTTGTAAGCTTCGTAGCTGACTAATATCGTGTTTATTTGTTTTATCAACGAGTGCGTATAAATAAATCCAACCGACCCCTGTCGCATCAGGACCAAGCTCTGGCGTAGCGTTATCGGGTAATCTACTTGCTACTTGGCTTAGGTATTCTTGTACTCGGCTACGCGCCCAATACAAATCGGTTTTTTCGTCAAAAATAACGTAAACGTACGAGTCACCAAAAAACGAAAAACCTCTTACCGTTTGCGCACCCGGCACAGAAAGCATTGCGGTGGTGAGCGGAAATGTGACTTGGTCTTGCACTACTTGCGGAGCTTGCCCCGGATAAGTAGTTTTTATAATTACCTGAACATCAGATAAGTCAGGCAAGGCATCCACGGGAGTATTTTTTACCGCGAACAATCCTCCACCCAGTAAAATTAATGTAAGCAACAACACAAAAAAGCGATTGCTAACAGACCAGCGAATAATGGCAGTTATCATAATGGCTCCTAGTGAGAACTATATTGCATAGGTTGCATAGGTTGCATAGTAGAATGATCAATCGGCTCTGCGTTTTGCGCTTTAGTAATTACAAATTCATCGTTAATAATGCTAAAAGTAAAATTAATATACTGGGCATTTTCAAACTGACTAATATCAAAGTCTGGCGCTAATACAAAGTCCATTGTGGCGGCTTCTCGATTCCATTTTTCAATGGCTTCTCGGCTAATATTAATAATGCGGTTTTGTGTATCTATGGAGTTAATAGTGCCGTTAACCGTGGCGCTTTGTGGCTGCATGTTGATGTTCATATTTGAGTCTGAACCAGAATCCGAACTCATACCTGAGCTAATACCAGAACTAGGCATTTCCATTCGTTTAAAGTCAGAGCTTTTACTCGATTCAGAGTCTATTAAAAATTGCGCTGAAGTCACTACCGTGTCACCTGTCATTACACCTGACAAAATCACCGCTTCATTACTATTAATTTGCCCAACGTCGACTTCTACCGATTTAAAACGACCCTCACCTAATGCAATAACTACACGGTTTTGATGCTGCGTGCGAATTACCGCTTCTTTAGGGACTGTAAATTGCGCCTTACTCGCTTTAGCGTGAATGCTCACTTGTGCAAACATATTTGGTTTTAACCGATGATCTGCATTTTCAAACCTAAGCCTTACACGCAGCGTCCGATTTTTAGCATCAAGCGCGGGGTAAATGTAATCAACCTTACCTTCCCACTTTTGACCTTTTAAGTAATCAAGCGTCATTGTTACAGGTAAACCAACGCTCACTTGTTCTGATTGGCGCTCGAACACTTCCGCCTCTACCCAAATTTCATCAAGCTGAGCAATACTCATCATTGATGTGCCAGGTTTAACGTAAAAGCCTTCTCGTACTGTTAGCTCATCTACCACACCACTTTGCTTTGCGTAAAAAGTAATATTTTGCATTATCTTTTTATTTTTTTGTAAGCGCTCAATAAATCCATCAGACACATTTAACGACTCTAAACGCGCCTTTGCAGCGCGAATTAACACGGTATTATTACGATTAACTGCCAATAAAAGCTCTTCCTGTGCGTTCACCAATTGTGGTGAATACAATGTATATAAAGGCTCACCAGCTTTAACTTCTGCGCCTTGTGCTTTAACGTATAAACTTTCAATCCAGCCTTCTACACGCGGATGAATGTGAATAAGTTGGTCTTGGTTATATTGCACATAACCCACAGTATTTATATCGCTGTGAAGTGTTTTAAGCTGCACTTTGGCAGTTCTTACACCAAAGTTATTAACGACTGCAGGCGAAATAGTTACAGCACCAAGTCCGTCCTGAGCGTTGCTAGCGTTTTCATACACAGGTACTAAATCCATTCCCATTGGAGAAAGCCCTGGCGTATCACGCCTGTAATTACTATCCATAGGGGCTACCCAATATAAGGGTTGTTTGTTAGCATTTTGCTGTTCATTCATTGGCGAGTTGCTAGGTAAAAATTGCATTACTAAGCCGCCTATTAACCCAAAGGCGCCTGCGCCAACTAAGGCGGCAACAAGTAACTTTAAATTAGTATTCATTGTGTAATTCTCCAGTTTGTCCTGCCATTACTTGGGTATCTAAGCTACTTGCATAATAATTAAGGCGGGCGGTAATAATATGTTGATCTACTTGAATATTAAGTGCGTCTATTTTGGCGTTAAGCTCACTAATGCGCGCGCGCATCACGTCAGAAAAATCCCCATCGTCGCGCGTATAAGCATTAAGTGTTGCCTGAGATTGCTCTGACATTTGCGGTAATAACGTATTTTGATAAAGCGCATCGCGTTTTTGCAAACGAGCGAGTTGGCTAAACCCCTTAAAGTACATGCCTTTGAGTTTTTGAAGCGCCACCAGCTTTTGTGTTTTAGTCGCTTCTGCACTAGCAATAGCCGATTTAACCTGTTGATCTTGTCTGTTATCAGTAAACAATGGCAAATCAATACTAAACCCTACCGAGAGTAAATCAGCTCGCGACTCACCCATCGGGGTATCATCTCGGTAACCATAACCCACATTAACGCCCATTTGAGGTTTGTAGCTTTGCTTAGCGAGTGCAACTTCGGTTTGCTTTGCCGTTACGGTTTTTTCTATCGCAATAATTGCGGGATGCGCCATAAGCAACTGTATTAGTTCATCAAATTCAAGGCTCGAAAAATCAACCAGCCCTGTGGTTTTAGTAAACTCGGCATTTAAAGGCTGCACAAGCATATTAATAGGTAACCACTGTGCTAAACGGCCTTTAGCACTTTCAAACTGCTGCTCAAGCATAACTAGCTTATCTTCAAGGCGGGTGAGCTCTAATTGCGCACGAATAATATCTTGCTGACGTGTTTTACCTAAGGTACTTGCGTAGCTTGCTTCGGTAATGTCAATAAGCTGAGTAAATAGCCCTTTATCTTGCTCAATCAAAGCAATACTTCGCTGAGCACGATACGCGTTTAACCACGACTCAATCACAATTGCTTTTACTTGTGCTAAGCGATCGGCGCGCTGCCAAGGATATTGTTGAGCAGACTGTGCTAATGCTTTTTGTTTAAGCGCTAAGCTATTCCCTCGGCTAAACTTTTGGCTCAAATCAACTTTAAGCTGCGTCATCCCTTCTTGATCAAACGCATAACCGTTAGTAGGTAAGTTAAGTAAGCCAACCGTTAAAACAGGATCGGGTAAGGTGCCTGCGGCAATGCTTTGTGCTATTGCTGCATCTTCTTGGTAGCCACTCGCTTTTAGCCATGGCTCATGCGTTAGCGCATAATTAAGCGCTTGCGTTAAGCTAAGCGTTTGCTCATGACTAGTTTGCTTTAGTATTTCGGTATTTAGGTTGTTTGGATTGTTTTGCGCATTAACAGCGGTGCTAAATAACACAACACTACATAATACGACTTTAATACTTACAGCGTGGTTCATCACCTGCTCCATCTAAAAATAAAAGAAAATCTTAAATTAGGAAGCAAAAAAGGTGTTTAGGAGTTTTACAAAAACCTTTTATATCAATTGCATTGAATTAATGATCTATTATTGCGGTAGGGAAATAGCTCTATAACAAGGAAAAAATTACGCAGTATAGTTGCTTTATATAAGTAATTTTTAACGCAGTTAGAGAGGTATTTAGTTCCTAGATGAGCATGTTTTCAATAAAATTGATATTACACCTATCCTGCTATTAAGCAGACATAGGAGGGCGGTAGAGTGAACGAGGTATATTAATTTGTGTAGTAAATACACGTACATTTACTTTTTCAGATTCAAGTAAAGTAACGCTAAATAAAGTATCAACATTAAGCATTGAGTTAGCAGCGCAGCCACTGATAGGGCATTTACAATCATTTTGCGGCGTACTTTCGTCGTCGCAACAATCCATCTGCATCATATTTTCAGACATACTAGCAGCCGCAGTTGCATCACTACTTTGTGTCATTGGCATTTGGGCATGCATTACTGTTTTAGTTGGCATATGTGGCATTTCGCATACCATAGCTACAGACGCAACTGCCTGACCCACAAAAGTGAGCAGCAAAGTTATCATGAGTAAACTAGCGTAAAAACGTTGCAACATTATGCCTTTTAATAAACTTTAAAATGATTGTAAGGTAACCTAACGGCAACCACAAATACTTTAATTATGTAGACTGCGGTTTAGCAGGTGTTTTAATTAAGTTACTCGCAATAATTGCAAATATACAATATGCGCTAAAATACCAAAAACCCTCACCAAATTGTGCATTCATAACAAGTAGCTCACCACTTTTACCATGGGCGTTACCTGCTAGGTAAGTCACTATTAATGCAATAACAAATACATCAACCATGCTCCACTTACTTAATGCACAAATAACCAGACCGAGCTTTTGCTTAAACCCATTCAAAGGTAGGCAGCAATAAAGCAATTGTAATAGCAGCTTCAAGCTTGGAATAACAATAGAAAACAACCCCACTAAAGCGGCTACAAATAAATTATTATTGCTAGCAAGCTCTTTAACTGTGCCTAAAATACTTTGTGTTTTGTTATAGGCGCTAATCTCACCTTCTAACTTATCGAGCCCTAGCATGTTCGAGAACATCATTAGCATGCTGCGAGTGCGACCATCGCCCTCTTCAGCCAGCATTTCAATACCCGCTTGCGCTAGTTTTGATTTATCTATGCTGCCCTCTATTGTTAATACTGGTTTTGTAATACCAGGAAACAATAAACAAAGAGCAACCACTACACTTATAACCGACAACCAATTACGCATATTTATTCTGCTATTGCCTCAATAATGTCATCACTGTATAAAACAGCATCCAGTAAAAAATTAAACATATGCCCAACATGTAGCTCAGGATTTATTTTAGCCAACTGAATCATCGCTTTATCAAGGTTATCAACTTCAAACTCTTTTACTAATGATAAACATTCACCTAAAATACCTTTTTCAAGTAACAAAGCATCTGATATAGCTGCATCCAAGGTAAATTCATTAACTATATCTTTTAAATCAGCATCTAAAATAGCATCAAGCACAGAAAATAGACCGACTAAGTAACCTTGTTCTGTCAAATCGCTGTTGTTTTGCTCCAAAATAAGCGACATAAATTGCGCTCGCGTTAAAGCAAGCTTAGTTAATTCTGTTGGCTTTTCGACCCCCAACTCACTAATTGCTAAAACACGTACAAATTGCCTAATTGTGTCTTCACCTAAATAAATAACAGCCTGCGAAATAGAAGTAATGACTAAATTTGCTTTACCTGAACGCGCATTAGCTAACTTTAAAACTCGCGCTGTTATGGCGACATCTCTGGCCACACGTTGATGAACTTCTTTAAAGCAAAGTGTTTGTTTTGCTGTAAAACGCAATAGATCAAATACAGTTAACTTTGAAGGCTCTACACCTTTATATGTAATCATTTCTGGGCGAGAGAAAAAGAACCCCTGAAATAAATCGCAGCCTGCCAATTTTAATATATTAAATTGTTCATGCGTTTCTATTCGTTCAACAATTATTTTTGCATGTGGATTTGCACGTTTTATTTTTTTAATGCGTATATTGGTTTTAATAACCGGATCATCTATCTCAATTTTTATGTAATCAACATGCGCTAACAGAGGCTCCCATTTTGGATCGCCATCGTAATCATCAAGTGCAAAAACATAGCCTTCTTTTTTAAGTTCTTGCACACGCTCAGCAACCGCAGGAATATTACCTGTTCGCTCCACTATTTCAATAACACTATTTTCTGGCAATAAAAGTTTGGGAAAGTTATCGAGAATAGTTTCTGATGACAAGTTTATAAAAGCCAAATGATGCGCGGTAAGCCTATCTAAACCTACCAACATTAATGCATTAAAAAACAGCCGGCTTGTTGCATGCACATCAGAAGTGCCCACAGGAAACGCATTATTAGCAGAGTCTCGATAGAGCAGTTCGTAAGAGAATACATTCTGGTCTATATCAAAAATAGGTTGCCGCGCGACAAACTGAGTTATTTTTTGTACCTCATCAGGTATGTTATTTAATTTCACTTGGCTCTAAACCTATAAATAAAAGATGGCAAAACAGCCAATAATATGTGTACTTTAATGCAACTCGCATAAGATAAACATAGTCGTCATTGCAAAAATGTTAAAATTACACAACACTAATATAAAAATATTAATATAAAAGGTGGAGATTTGGCTAACTTTATTCGGTTATTACTACTGAGTCCTCTGCTATTTGTATTTTCTAGCTATGCCAGCATTAATCCTACTCCCCTCAAATATAATGTTAGCGCGTCAGGTAGTCATTATCCATATTATACAAATGATCCAGAAAAGCCTGGTGTATTACCCGAAATTATTGAAAAAATTCTCGATGATGCAAATATTGCAGCTTCTCATATCGACCTACCCACAAAGCGTATTACCAAATATTTACAAGATGAAATAATCGATTTTGATGTTATTTCATTAGAATGGCTGCCAAAGAGTAAGAGAAATGATCCTCGTTATGTTTTTTCAGAGCCGCTTATTTATGCTTCAGAAATGATTGTTACTCTTCCTCAAAATGCCCAGAACTGGCAAAGCACTGATAGCTTAAAGGGTAAAAATATAGGAACGGTACTAGGTTACTATTACTTTAATGACAACACCTTTGAGCGTGTTGACTTTCCATCCGAAAAAGAACTTATGACCGCTCTATCAAGAAACCGCGTAGAAGCTGCACTAGCAGGCAAGTTAACTGCGCTATATTGGGCAAAAAAGTTAGGGATAAACATTACATTTGGCGCACAGCATTCCCATGGTTTTTTAAGAATTCGTTTATTGAGCAAACATAAAAAGTTATTGCCACAAATAAACCTAGCAATTAAAAACCTTCATACTCAAGGTTATATAAAAAGTATTGAAGATAAGTATATGAGCAATATACCCACACAAAATTAAGGGACTAATGGCGCAGAGCTCGTGTTTTGGAGTATAATAGCAGCAAATGTTAACTCGACCAGAACCAGAAAGAGCCCCATGAGTATTGAAAAAGCCTTAATCGAACGTAGTAGTAATCAATGTGAATTGTGTGCAGCCACCGAGAACTTATCTGTTTATGAAGTACCACCGGTAACTGAAACCCACTCAGATAAATGCATTTATACGTGTCAAACATGTAAAGATCAAATCGAGAATAACAGCGAAATAACGCCTACACATTGGCACTGTTTAAACGATAGCATGTGGAGCCAAACTCCTGCAGTACAAGTTGTAGCTTACAGAATGCTTTCGCGTTTAGCGCCTGATAATGGCTGGGCACAAGATGCGCTAGACATGATTTACCTTGAAGAAGACACGCTAACGTGGGCTAAAAAAGCACTTGCCGAAGATGATGATTTAAGGCATGTAGATAGCAACGGTGTAGTACTTCAAGCAGGCGATACTGTTACCCTAATTAAAGACTTAGATGTTAAAGGCAGTAGCCTTACCGCTAAACGTGGAACAGCTGTTCGTAATATTGGTCTAACCAGCAACCCTGAACATATTGAAGGGCGTGTTGACGGCCAGCGCATTGTTATTTTAACTAAGTTTGTTAAAAAATAATCGTTTGTTTTTAATTATTAAAGGCGCTAATGCGCCTTTTTTTATGTTTAAAATAAGTTAAGGAATGATTAAGTAACTAGGTAATACACTAAGGACATAATATTGAGTAAGGATAACCAACATGGAAAAGCATCAAGCAGTATCTTCGCGTAAAAAGGCAGTTGCAGGGATTGGCTTATTGGCGCTTAGCGCTTTTGCAGTAACTGGCTGCGGTGAGCAAACTAAGCCAACTGAAAATACAGAGCAAGCAAAAGCAATATCTACCCTAACTATTCAAGTTAGCTACAAAGATCGCAGTATGCTTCGCCCTGGCTCGCAATTAATAGTTACGCTTTCCAATGTATCTAAAATGGATGTAAAAGCCGATATAATCACACAAGAAGTGATTGATGTTACCCAAGCCCCGCCATTTACCGTTGAGCTAATTTATGATGCCAGCAAAATTAGCGGTAAACATCGCTATAGCCTAAGCGCCAGAATTATAAATAAAGACAAAGTGCTTTACACAAGTACAACAAATCACGACCCGTTTACAGAATCACAGTTAACTACCCCCTATAAAATTGAGCTTTCAAAAGTGTCGACTCATAAACCCGATGTAACACTCACAAATACTTACTGGAAAGCAATAACAATAAATGCTCAAACTGTGAATGTTACAACTAAAGAACCGTTCATTCAGTTCAATAAAGACCACCGCGTTAATGGCTTTTTAGGCTGTAATAATTTTAGCGGAAGCTATAGTACCGAGCAGCAAACAATTACACTTAGTCAGCTAGCAAGTACAAAAAAGATGTGCTCGGATAATATGAGCCAAGAAGCGGCTATGTCTGACGTACTTAGCAAAACTTCAAAGTGGGAAATAACAGGTGAATCACTAAAACTTAAAAACAGTCGCGGTAATACGCTTGCTACTTTTAGTGCGGTTTATTTTAATTAATATTTAGCTCCCTCATATATATTACCTAACATATTCGTATTGATTTTAAATAAAATGCCCAGCAAAGCTGGGCATTTTATTATTCGTTATAAGCGCTATTTAAAGTTACTCATCAACGAGTTGCTCACTTCTGTAAAAACCACTTGGCTCACTTAACAAACTAACAAGTTCAGGCATTATTGCATCCATTGTTTGCTTTAGCTTCCACGGAGGATTAATTACAATCATGCCCGATGCTGTCATACCATGTACGTCAGTATCCGCTTCAGTGCCTAATTCAAATAACTGAATGTTGCGCATTCCTGAGTCAATTAAGCCCTGTTCCATATTATCAATGCGTTCTCTGTCTACAACCGGATACCAAATCATGTAAGTACCTGTAGCAAAACGCTGATGAGCTTTAACTAAGGTTTTTATAACCGTTTCGTAGTCATCTTTAATTTCGTATGGAGGGTCAATTAACACACACGCTCTGCGAGATGCTGGTGGTAATAAACCAACTAAACCTGCAAAACCATCCTCTCCACGTACACGAATAGATCGCTTACCTTGCATGTTTTCTTCAAGTAATAATAAATCGCGCGGGTGCAGTTCAAAAAACCAACCCTTATCTTGGCGGCGCAAAAAATGTTCTGCAATTTTTGGTGAACCCGGATAAAACGCAAGTTCGTCAGTGTCGTTAAATGACTTAATTAATTCAATGTATTTATTAAGCTCAGCATGCTCACTTTTATGTTGCCAAAGTTTTTCAATACCATCTTGATACTCTTGCGTTTTTTGCGCATCGGCAGCTGCAAGTTCAAAGAAGCCAGCACCTGAATGTGTGTCTATATAATCAAGCGGTTTATCTTTAATTGTTTGATAATTTAGCACTTGTGCCAGTACTAAATGTTTAAGCACATCGGCAGGATTACCCGCATGAAATGAGTGTCTGTAACTAAGCATTATTTATTTTCGCCATACGCAATTTAATATCGTAAGTGAACCATAAGCACTAGGCTTTGGCAACTTACACCAAGATAAGAGAGTGTTTAAGTGAACCATTTCTGAATGAAAAAGCTCATATGCTGAATTATCCCTTAATGAAGAAGAAAAATCAGCTAAAACCACCGTAAATGCTGGCAAATCAACACACTTTGCTTTACATTTGCATGACATTAATTACAGTTATATGAGCGCCTTTATGAATAACACTACTCTTCAACAACTCGAACAACTGATCGATTCTTTAATCGAACGTAATAACCAATTACAAACAGATGTTGTTACTTTAAAAGAACAGAACACTAAACTAAGCGATGACAACGAATTGCTACAACTTGAAGCTTTAGAAAATGAAGAAAAGCAAAAAGATGCCAGCACTACTTTATCTGGTCTTCTTGATAAGTTACAAAGCGCACAACAGGCTAGCTAATGTCTGAGCTGCAAAACCAGCGGGTCACTGTTGAGTTGCTAGGTAAAGAGCAGCAATTTGCTTGCCCTGAAGGGCAGGAAGATGCATTAATAGCAGCAGCTAAAAATCTAAATGACTTAGTTGAGCAAATGAAGCAACGCTCAACCGTTAGAAACGATCAAAAAGCCCTACTAATGGCAGCATTAAACTTAAGCCACGAATTGCTAGAAGCAAAAACACAGGCTACAGTTGAACAACAGCATCAAGACCAATTGATTGATAAACTCAGTCAGCATTTGGCAAATGACCCCAAACACCAAAAATAAAAAGCGCATACTGCGCTTTTTGTTTATTATTAAAGTAATTAAACATCAGCGTAGAGATAATAAATGAAGTTAAAAATTTCAAACATAGCCTCTTCATGTAAGCACTTACTATTAGCATGCACTTTATTATCAATAGTACCTAGCACCTATGCTGCCGTCACTTGGAATACAATAAACCCTCATATTCAGTTTTTAAAGCAACAAGACAAGCTTCGCTTTTACGACTCTAACCAAGTATTAATTGAAGGCGAAAAATGTGCCCTACTTGTTGATACGAGCGCCAATTTTGCCGCAGTTGAACAACTTGCTGAAGATTTAAAGAAGCGCCTTAAAACACCCTTATGCTATTTAGTGGCTACCCACTACCATGACGATCACTTGCTAGGTATGGCGGTTATGCAAAATTTTTATCCAGGTGCTAAGCTCATTGTCCATCAGCAGGTAAATAAAAATTTTAACCTTTATCAAACAGCATATACCGACAAACTAGACACCTATGAAAAGAGCATTGAGCTGAGCTACCAACGATTAGCGAATGTGCCCAAAGAAGAGCAAGCTAAATGGCGAAATAAGTTAGAACTTGCAAAAAAACGACTTTTTCGCTGGCAGGAGTATCAGCTTAGCAAACCCAAAATAGTAATTGATAGTCGTAAAGTTATCGACCTTGGTGATTTTGAGGTAACGCTTAAGCCGCAGCAAGCCCATACTAACGGCGATTTAACTATTACTACTAATAATGGCAGTGTGCTGATTGGTGGCGATATCGTTGACTGGCTTCCTTACCCTGGACACGGTGAACTTAAAAGTTGGCAAGCGTTGCTTAAGCAATATATTAACGACGAAAAGCTCACTATTATTTTACCTGGGCACGGCGGTACATTAACAAAAGAGCAACTGAAACAGCCTCTATCATTTTTAACAGCCATAACAGAGCACGTTAAAAACAATAAAGATCAAAGTATTGAGCAGTTAATGCTGTCGTTTCCTGAATCAGTTATTGAGCCTTATAAACAAGAAGCGCTTAATATAAAATCGAGCAACTTCTTTTTACAAGCTGGCCTAAATCGCGCAAAAAGCGCAGAATAACTCAACACAACGGATTGTGTTAAAATAATAAAAGGAATTTACAAAAGTGATCACTATGCGCAGTTTGGTTTTATGTTGTTTGGGTATTTTGTTATTTGGTTGTCAATCAACGGAGCAAGAACCACTAGAAGCTCCACAAATATTTACTCATTTTGAGCCTGACTATACTTATGATACTGATGATGAAGTAGCTCAAACGCCCCAAGTTAGTGAGCACGTTACGCCACTTCAATTCAAAAAAACAATCGTAAAAAAGCGCCCACCAAAAACCACCGATCTGTGGGTGCATATAGCCAACAATCTACACTTTACGGTTTATCAAAATCGCGCGTTAAAAAAGCGTATCAGCTGGTACGCAAAGCAACCTAACTACTTACAAACTGTGAGCAAACGCGCAGCGCCTTACCTGTATCACATCGTAAAAAAAATTGAGCAAAAGCAATTACCTATGGAGCTCGCATTACTACCATTTGTAGAAAGCGATTTTAGACCAACGATAGCCTCATCACAGCAAGCTGTTGGTGTTTGGCAGTTAGTTGGCGCAACAGCGCATCACTTTGGAGTTAAGTCAGACCAATGGTACGACGGTCGCCAAGACGTACTTGCTTCAACCGATGCTGCACTTGATTACTTAAGCTACTTACACAAACGCTTTGATAGTAATTGGCTACATGCTTTGGCTGCTTATAACAGTGGTGAGGGCCGCGTTAAACGCGCAATCGAAAAAAACAAAAAACGCGGTAAAAGCACCGATTACTGGTCACTTAGTCTACCAAAAGAAACCGCCGACTACGTACCCAAGTTACTCGCTTTAAGCTATTTAGTTAAGCACCCACAAAAGGGCATTAAACGCCCAAAGCTTGCATATAAGCCATTTACCACACAAATGAATATAGGCCAGCAGTTCGACTTTTCAGTCATCGCTAAGCTCTCTGGTATAGGTTCAAAGCAGTTACACGCGATTAATCAGGGATATTTAAAAAATCAAAGCTCACCTAACGGGCCGCATACTTTACTGCTTCCTATAGGGCAAGAGGCTTTATTAAAAAGTCAGTTTTTTAAATCAAACTTTGCTGGAGAGTACATCGTTAAACAAAACGACACGCTTTACGGTATCGCTAGACGTTTTAGTATGTCGGTAAAAGCTTTAAAACAACTTAATAACAAAAATAATAATTTAATAGGCGTTGGAGAAAAGTTATTAGTTGGACAACCTAAAACCCTGCCAAGCACATTAACTGTTGATTACAAAATTAGCCCTTATTTAGAACACCAAGAGATTGCGATTCCCACCATTGAAATAGATTACGAAGTTAAGTCGGGCGATAGCCTTTGGAGTATAAGTCAACTTTACGATGTACCCCATAGCGACTTGGCAAAATGGAACAAACTCTCTGCATCAAGTATTTTAAAGCCTGGCACTCAATTAGTACTGTTTATACCACAGGCTGAAAAGCAAAAAGCAGCCCCAACAAAAAAAGATTTTCTGCTAAATTTACAAAAAACACTAAATCAGCCACGTTAAGTTTATAAACAAGTATATTTCGCGTAAAATTGCGCCCTAACATAGTTATTATTTGAAGAGACAAGCATGCAAATTAGCAAAAATTCAGCGGTTGAATTTCATTACACCCTTAGCGAAGCGGGCGAGCAAATAGAAAGTAGCACAAACGAAGCGCCACTTACTTACATTCATGGCAGCGAAGGCATGCTTCCTGGTTTAGAAAAAGCACTTGAAGGTAAAGAAGCAGGCGAAAAATTTAGTGTAACTCTAGAGCCAAGTGAATCATACGGCGAGCGTGTTGATGACTTAATTCAACGCATTCCGCTTAAGCATCTACAAGGCGACGTTAAAGTATGGAAACCAGGTATGACAGCAATGGTTAGCTCTAACCAAGGTCGTCATCAGGTTACTATAGTTAAGGTTGGTCGTTTTAACGCAGATTGTGATTTAAACCACCCATTTGCTGGTAAAACGCTAACGTTTGACGTTGAAGTTATATCGGTACGTGAAGCAACAAGTGAAGAAGTTTCTCACGGACACGTGCACGCTGAAGGCGGCTGTGGTCACTCTCACTAGTTAGCAATAAAGGAAGTAAGTATGTCTAAAGTTGCAGTAGTTACAGGTGGCACAAAAGGTATTGGCCTAGCCGTAGTAAAGCGTTTGCTAAACAATGGCTATGAAGTACATAACCTTGATATAGAGCTAAGCGAAATCGGTATATTTCATCAGTGTGATGTAAGTGATGTATCGGCGGTACGCAACTGTATCAACGCTATCTGTGAACAAAGCCAACGTATTGATGTACTTGTTTCTAATGCTGGTAAACACTTAAGCGCAAATATAGAAAGCACCGACGAGCAAACTCTCGATGCACTTTTTGCGCTTAATGTTAAAGGCGCCTATGCCGCTGTACAAAGCGTATTGCCAAGCATGAAAGCGCAAAATAGCGGCGCTATTATATTAGTCGCTTCCGATCAGGCAATTATAGGTAAGCAAAACTCTTTTGCGTATAACCTAACAAAACATGCCCTTGCTTCAATGGCTAAAACAACAGCGCTTGATTACGCGAGTTTTAATATTAGAGCAAATGCGGTATGCCCAGGCACAATAGAAACTCCGCTTTTTCATAACGCAATAGATGCGTACTGTGCAAAAAGTGGCGCAAACAAAGCTGAAATAGTTGCCGAGGAAGCAAGTCTGCAACCGCTTAACCGATTAGGTCAAGCCGACGAAGTTGCTGCTCTTGTGAGCTTTTTAGCAAGCGACGATGCCAGCTTTATTACTGGCAGCCTACAAAGCATAGACGGTGGCTACACTGCACAATGAAGACTGTTCAATGAGTAATGCGCAATGAGCCTAAAAATTATTGACCCACACGTACACTTTTTTAATTTAGTAGAAGGTCAATACTCATGGCTACAAGGTGCTAACCCACCAGCGTGGCCAAATTTAGAAAAAATAAAACAGCCAGTAAGTGCACAGCAACTAGTTCAAAGTACTGACTTTGAACTCGTAGGGCTTGTTCATATAGAAGCTGGGTTTGATAACATCTCCCCTATTAACGAGTTAAATTGGCTAAGCTTGCATTTAAAAGGTATTCCATTTAAAGCCATTAGCTACAACCAAATTGACTCATCGGCTGATGAGTTTATAAACTCGCTAGAAGCTTTAGCTCATCTGAGTTTGTGTGGCATTAGAGATATAACCGAAGGTACTGACGCAAAGCGTTTATTAGATGCTAATAGCTTTAAAAACCTAACAACATTATCAGATACCCGACTGCATTTTGAAGCTCAGTTTGATATTGAAAATGGCGAAATAACCAAACAAATAGCTTACTACGCTAAGCAGCTACCGCAGCTTCAAATTATAATTAATCATGCAGGACTGCCAAGTAATTTAAATACTTGGCAACAAGGTGTTGAGTTACTTGCTCAGCATGACAATATTGCAATTAAGTTTTCTGGTTTTGAATTACTACAACTCACCAGCGAACAACAAGCGGCGTGTTTTAATTTTCTTTTTAATCACTTTGGCCAGCAGCGTATTATGTTTGCCAGCAACTTCCCTGTGTGCCAAATAAATACAAGCTACAACAATCTATGGCACTGCCATAAGGCGCTATGCTCAAACGATAAGACATGGCATGACCTTAGCTATGTAAACGCTAAGCACTACTACCAAGTGTAAGTAAAACTAGTTATATTAAACTCTATTTTTATGATAATACGGCCAATTTATGAAAATGTACTTTTTACTAATCGTTGTATTTTCAGCGTTTCTTCTCAATGGCTGCATATCGCAAAGTCCAGACCCTACACCTAAGCTGCAACATGCTCTACTGGTAAAGCCGAATAAAACAGCCGTTAGCAAGGCAATTAGAACACTGGTACATATGCAAGAGACTCAATTAGCTGATGATGTATTTACTACCAGCAGCACAGTAACCATTAGCAATGTAGATGGTAATAATATTATCGACACGCAAAGTCGCAATACACCCGATCAGTTTGAATTGATGATTAAAGGCAAGCGATGCTATATACGCCACCTTGATAGTAAAGCAACTATTGAGCTTAAAGATGTCGAATGTAAAATTAACGAGTTATAACAAGCTTTACCTCCCCCCAAGCAAGTAAAAGCCGGTAAGTGACTAATCACTTACCGGCTTTTATATAACCTAAACTCAGGTTAAAAAGTTACTTAATTTCTACACGCTGAGAACGCATGACAATCTCATCGTTTAACTCAATACCCAACCCTGGCTCTTCTGACACTTCAAAGAAGCCGTTTTTAGGTTGTGGATCTTGTAAACATAACTCGCGGTTCCACTTTTTAATCGCATAAGTATGGTGCTCATGAATTAAAAAGTTAGGGATAGCCGTTTCTAAGTGCAGTGATGCTGCTGTTGCAACAGGCCCGCCACATACATGAGCTTGAATACGCACATCAAAAATATCAGCGTAATCACACACTTTTTTGGTTTCGGTAAAACCACCACATAAGCCAATATCAGGTTGCAGAACATCAATACTTTGATCTTCTAAGTACGGGCGCACACCCCAGCGATTATACAAACGTTCACCACCAGCAATTGGCACATTAACTTTATCTGCTACTTTTGCATGTAATGAATGGTTTAAATAGTTAACTGGCTCTTCAAAGTACATACAGTCAAATTCTTCTGCAATTTCACCCAACTGAATGGCTGTTGTCACACCTGGTAAACTGTGGCATTCAAAAATAATATCCACTTCGTCGCCAACTGCTTCGCGAATAGCTTGCATACGCGCACGATATAGCTTCATTTCAGTACGTGATATTATTTTTGTACGGTCGTAATAAGTATTACCGTCTTTATCGTACTGAATTGGATCTACTTTTACTGCATCGTAACCTTCGGCCATCGCCTTTAAAGCCGCTTCTGCATATTCTTGCGGCTGTACTAGCGCTTTAAATTCGCTATCCCAGTCAAACTGTAATTGCGATGCGTACGTACGTAGTTTATCGTTAACTTTACCACCCAGTAATTGGTATACAGGTAAACCAAGCGCTTTACCTTTTATATCCCAAAGCGCGGTATCAATTGCGCTCATTGCAGCATATACAACAGGTCCGCCACCTAAGCCCCAAAAGCTCTCACGTAACATACGAGACCATAGCTTTTCTGTTTGAAATGGGTCGTGGCCGATTAAAAAGGCATCTGCCATTTCCTTAATCATAGCCGCTGCAGCACTGTGACCTAAATCGTATGCAAGGCCCGCTTCGCCAACACCACTAATACCTTCGTCAGTATGAATACGTACAAACACAGGTGTCCAAGAAGGTCTATCAGGACAGTGAATATCAAATACTTCAACGCGATTTACTTTCATTAAAATTCCTTATTAACCGCTATGGGTTATTTTGCAAAACTAGGGTCAAGTCGATACGCTTTACGTAACATCGCAGGCCACGCAAGTTGCCCGCCAGTGCTGCCACTGTGTACTACGTTTGCTTGATTATAAATATTGTCGATTATAGGCTGCGGTACTTCAATAACCTCTTGCGAGCTTGATTGTAGCGCTAATTGAATTTCACACGCTCGCTGTAAATCATAAAAGCGCATAAACGCATCGCCTACCGTTGGGCCTACCGTTAAGCCACCATGATTTACCAATAACATATGGTTAGTGCTGCCTAAATCGTCTTGCAACACTTTTCGCTCGTCGTCGTTTACCGCAAGCCCTTCGTAGCCATGATAAGAAAGCGATGGCAGTGAAAACATTGAATACTGGCTAAGCGGTAATAAACCATTTTTTTGTGTAGCAACAGCGATTGTTTCTTTAGTATGAAGGTGAATAACACAATGAGCGTCTTCGCGTACCTCATGAATAGCGCTGTGAATAGTAAAACCAGCTGGATTAATACTAAATGGCGTATCATCAATAATGTTACCGTCTAAGTCGACCTTTACTAAATTAGACGCAGTTACTTCATCAAAGGTTAAACCAAAGGCATTCACTAGGTAGTGATCGGTGCCAGGCAAACGTGCTGATAAATGCGTATAGATTAAATCCCCCCAACGAAAGTGCTCTACCAGTCTATAACATGCGGCTAAATCAACACGAAGTTGCCACTCTTGTGCTGATACTTTATTTTTTAAATTGAGTTGGGGTAAATCAAACATAATAAGCCTTTTAAAAACGTACATTACTAACCTGTACGAACAGATGTTTAGAAGTCTAAAGCAGTCTCTATTTTATAGCAAACACCAAACAAAACAGCCACACTATTGTGTGGCTGTTTGTAAAACTAAAATACCAATTGTATTTAAATGGTATAGCTGCGTAGATTATTTTACGTTAGCTAGGTAATCTGCAATTGCTTCAAACTCTTCATCAGTTACCGTTGCAACCATTGCTTTCATAGCCATAGTCATACCGTTATTACGTGCACCTGATTTGATGTCTTTCATTTGCGCTACTAAGTAGTCTTTGTTTTGACCATTTAGCTTAGGATACATACCCATAATTGGTGCTTTGCCTTCAGCGCCATGACAAGTTTGACAATTTTTAGCGGTATAAAGTGTGGCGCCATCGGCCGCTGCTGCATTAAACGAGAAGCTTGCGGCTAAAGTAATACCCGCACCTAATAGTAGTGTTTTCATCTTGCTCATTGTATTTACTCTTCTTTTTTGACGGTTAGAAAAACTGTTCTATTGATTGTAGTAAACAATCAAATAAAAAGCATACGTACGAAACGACGCTAGACGATCAACTTAACCAAAAACCGCTAACTCGTTTCTGTCTCACTTTTATATACTTTAGCAAATAAAAATGAGCTTACCCTTAATAAACTATTACCACACTATATCATCTGGTACTTCAAAGTCTGCGTACGGGTCATCTTCATCTTTTGGTTTGTTTTCTGGCTCTACATGAAAAACAATATACTTTTCGTCAACTTCAGCCACTTTGCGTGCTGGTTCGTCGTCTAATACGTAAAATTGCCCTTCTAGTACACAAATAGCTAAACGACCGCCCGATAACGCTTTTTGCGTTTTCTCGTTCACGTCGATATTTTTTACTTTGTTTTGATAAGTAAAATTAAATGTGCGCTCACCACGAATAGCGTCTTGGTTGTGGTGCTCTAAAATTTGTTTAACACGCGCTTCTTGTTCGCGCTGCTTTAAGCTCACTTGGCGTGTTTGGTTAAGCTCTTCAGCTTTTTTTTGCTGCTCTAGCTTGGTTTGTTGAATATGCTTTTGCAGATCACTTGGGTTGCTAGTAGCCCCTTTCTTTTGCTTTTTTTGTTGCTTACGCTTTTCTGATTTAGCAACTTTAGCATTATGCGATGTTGTTAATCCTGCTTGAAGCAATTGGTCTTGTAATGAACCCATGGCTTTGTTCCACTAAAAACTAATATTAGGGTTATTTTAATCACCAACGAGTTCAAATAACAGCGCTATCGACATTAATCTAGCAAACTAGTTAAAACAAACCATGATATGGCGCAAAGGGCATGGTTTTAATTATCAATTAAAAACAATTTTTAATACAATACCAGACAACCAATCAGCAAATGTATAAGCCATATAATGCGTTTACCTCATCTACTCGTTTGCTCGGTATTTATATTTTTTGTACTTTATGCACCGCAACCTCTACTTAGTCTTTTTGCGAGCGAATTTAATGTAGCCCCTGCGGTAGCTGGCAGCTTAATGACTGCAACTATGTTGCCCTTAGCCATTGCCCCGCTTGTTTACGGTTTATTTTTAGCAAAAATAAATCCACTACTTATATTACGTATTGCAATGGTGCTTTTAGGCCTTAGCTGCTTACTTTTTATTTATGTACCTAGCTTTGAGCTTTTATTATTAGTCCGATTTTTACAAGGTTTAACGCTCCCTGCAGCTTTAACCGCAATGACTAGCTATATAGGTATGAGTTATAGCGCTGATACACTTCAAAAAAATATGACCCTATATATTGGTAGCAGCATAGTTGGTGGTTACTTTGGTCGTGTGCTCGCAGCTTTGTTTAGCGACTTATGGAATTGGCAGAGCTTTTATTACGTAATTGCTTTTATGCTTATTTGCTTAGCTTTGACAGTTAAGCATTCTCGCTTTACAAACCCAGCTAAACAGTCGCAGCTCTCCCCACTCGATTACATTAAACAACTTAAAGAAGGCGCTGTACTTAAAGTTTACGGCGCCGTTTTTTGTATGTTTTTTTGCTTTGCGGCACTACTTAACTACTTACCGTTTATATTACAAAACACGTTTTTAATTACCAATACTCGTGACATAGGTTTGGTTTACAGTGGTTATTTAATTGGTGCCCTCGCCTCTATTGCTGCACCTTGGTTACTTAAAAAAGTCCCTTCGCCTTGGCATTTATTAACTGCGGTATTTAGTTTTTATAGTGTGAGTATTATTTTATTAATGAGCCGTCAGCTTAGCTTATTTTTAATCGCATTTACTTTGTTTTGCGGTGCTATGTTTGTGATTCATTCAACTGCCGCACCGCTCGTTAATAAAATCAGTAAAGCCCCACCAAGTGTAACCAACGGCGGATATGTATCGTTTTATTACAGTGGTGGTGCATTGGGTTCGTTATTACCCGGTGTGGTATACCAACATCATGGTCAAACGGCATTTATGTTTACTTTATTAGCCGTTTGCTTATGTGGTTTGTCATTAATTATGTGGGCTTATTTTGAGGGTAAAAATACAACGCGTGGCTGATGGTTTGTGTGATTAAAAAATGTGTTTAAGTCAGCTTTACTAAGCAACCATGTTTGGGTGTTTTCAAACGGATGGCAATGAAATAAATCACCGCTGTAAATATCTTGGTCAACCCATAAGCTTACTTCGTTTTGCTTATCATTTAAAAGCGCCAACATTGATACACACCCTGGTGCTACTTTTAAATACTTAGCTAATCGTTCACTCGATGCAAACCCTAAACGCGAAAGCCCTTGTTGTTTTGAGAGCGCTTTTAAATCGAGTTGCTTATTGTGTGCTGTAATAACTAAAAAGTGTTGTTTACCCTGGTTATCACGTAAAAATAAGTTTTTTAGGCGAGTACCAGGGCGCTCAATCATAAATTCATCAGCTGCTAAGCTAGTATGTAGCGGCGGATGCTCTATTCCATCATAGTCAATATCTAGGTGCGCTAAAAGCTCTGCTAACTTAGTTTTATCCGCATACATATTACAAACAACGCCCTCTTAATTGCACGCTTAGGTCTCGCCATAAAACTTCACTTACTTCGTGTTTATTATCGCAATACTGACGCTCTTTTAACTCTTCGTTTAATAACTCAACAGCTTGATCTTCTAACTGCAATTTTAAAACACTCGATTCTTCAAAATGCTCTTGTTCAATATACTGCTTAACCTCACCACGGCTTGGTCTCTTGTTTGGACCACGGTCTAAGTTAAAGTTTTCACGATGCTTAGCTTTTACCGAAACAACATAAGCAAAAAGTTTATTGCCTTGATCATCTTGCTTTTCGTGAAACTGTTTATTATTTATTTCAAAAGGCGGCTCATCATTCGAGGCACAACCAGCGAGTAAAACCATAAGCGCCAGAACACATTTTTTCATTGTTTTTTATCGTTTTAGTTTTGAATTAAGCCGAGTCTAACAAAAATTGACGAAAACGGTGAAAATTTACGAAAAAATACTTGACCAAATTTATAAAAAAACTTAAAGTTCGTCCCGCTTGGAACTCAGCAGTCAAGCAGTTACATTATATGTAATTTAGGAATGTGGGGCTATAGCTCAGCTGGGAGAGCGCCTGCCTTGCACGCAGGAGGTCAGCAGTTCGATCCTGCTTAGCTCCACCACTTTCCTACTCCTTTTCAAATTCGTTCTACTCTTCTATTTTTCCATTGTTTTTATTATTTTTTGATACCCTACTATTCTAATTTTCATTCTATATAATTTTAAATTTATCCATTCAACTTGTGTCTTTACAAGTTCTTAGCTATACATAATGTCACACATTAATACTTTAGGCTTAACATGGACAACCCTAAGCGTTCAACGCTAAAAAAGCTAGCTGCTATAGGTTTAACAGCTGGTGCGATAACACATGCGCCTTATGTTTTTGCCCGAAAAAAAGTCACATTAAGAGTACTTGGTACTCATGTAACACTCCAAGAGGCTATCCGCAAGCAAGCGATGAGTGACTTAGGTATTAATATAGAATTTACTCCAGCAGGCAGCGCTGCTGTTTTGCAAAAGGCATCAATGGACCCTAGCTCCTTTGATTTATACGAACAGTGGTCAAACAGCATTAATGTGCTTTGGGATGCAGGTTCTATTCAGCCAATAGAAAAAAAGCGACTCACCTACTTTAACGAGATAAATCCACTCACTAAAACGGGAAAACTAACCGAAACTGCAAGTATTGGTGCAGGTGATGCCCCCTATAAATTATTAAATGTTCAACCCGATGGCACATTAAGCGCTCAAGAAAGCGATCATATTAGCTTTTTGCCTTATGTGCATAATGTTGACTCTTTTGGTTACAACACCAACTTTATTAAGCCCGGTATAGCATACGAAACAGAAAGCTGGAGTTGGCTGCTTGATGACGAGAACCGAGGTAAAGTAGCCATTGTAAATGCGCCTACCATTGGATTATTTGACCTAGCCCTAGCAGCACAAAGCAAAGGACTTATAAAGTTTAACGATATAGGTGCAATGACCCGCCCAGAACTTGATAGATTGTTTAGTATATTACTCGACTTTAAACGCCAAGGTCATTTTAGTGGCTATTGGAACTCGGTCCCTGAATCGATTGAGTTTATGAAAAGTAAGCGTGCCCATATAGAAAGTATGTTTTCGCCTGCCGTCTCTGCGTTAAACAGTAAAAATATTAATGTTCGTTTTGCCGCGCCAAAAGAAGGCTACCGAGGATGGCATGGTGTTATGTGTTTATCGTCACAAACACAAAGTAGCGTAAAAGATGCAGCTTACGACTATATGAATTGGTGGCTTTCAGGCTGGCCTGGTGCATTTATTGCTCGCCAAGGTTATTACATTAGTAACCCACAACGCTCTAAACTACTTCTATCTCAGGCCGAATGGGATTACTGGTATGGTGGAAAAGCAACAAACATAGATTTATTAAATACAAATGGCGACGTAGCAGTAAAAGCGGGTGAGCAACGCAACGGCGGTAGTTACCATAAACGCTTTAGCAATGTAGCAGTATGGAACACCGTTATGCCAACCTATGACTACAGTCTACAAAAATGGTATGAGTTGATTAGCCGATAATGATAATAAATTCAATTAAATCAAAAATAATATTAGCTTTGTGTCCGCTGATTGGATTACTTCTTTTGCAAAGTTACTTGTTTAACTATTCGCAAACGACCTTACTAAACTTGCAAAAGTCGCAGCATAACGCGCTTATTCAAAGCGAAGCTGTGAATCACTTAGAAAACGATATTATCTCTTTGCAAGCGTATGCAGTCTCATTTATTGACAATGCAAATGAAAATACGATTACCAAATTTAATTTTTATTTAAATAAGGCAAATCTAAACCTTAAGCAACTAAAAACAAATACTCTACACCATCCCCTTGAATACAAAAACTCACTAATACGCCTTGGCGAGTATTTAAGTAACTACCAAGATACATTTGGCCAAGTTGTCGTAAACAGACAAAAACGCGAACATCTTTACACTACTCAGTTCAAACAGCCTATTGATGACTTACAAGTAACAATTAGTAATTTAGAGGAGTCTTCAAGCGACAGTAACAAGGTTATTTTCAACGATGTTTTACTCACAATAAGTAATTTACAACACGCAATTATAAGCTACCTCTATAAACCTAATTTTGATGAAGCACAAAATGTAAAACAAAACTTAAATCACTTACATAAAAAACTAACGAGCACCTCTGTAATAAATGAATCCCTCTCCAATAAAACAACAAGCTTAAAACAAGCTTATAACCAACTTGTATTACTTACCCGTAGCTACACTTTTTCTGTAAATGTAGTGCTTACAGGCATAGAAAACGAATTGCTATATTTAACTAATGAAATTAAAAATATAGAAAAAAATAAACTAACCGAAACAGAAGAGCTATTAGGTAACCACTTAACAAAAAATACAGAGCAGGCAAATATATTTGCCGTTTTAATTATGTTAATCATTTTGTTTTTAAGCTATTTTATTTTCAGATCAGTTATAAAACCGATTACTCAGCTCACTTTACTACTTAAAGATATGAATAACGAAAAGCCAGTAACTATTTCAAATAACAACCAAAATCAAACAGAAATAGCATCGGTAATAAAAGCCGCTAACGCTTTGTATCTAAAAAACAAGCAAACCAAAGAACTGCTCAACGAAACTCGTGTATTAAATACCCAAATGGAAGCAATGAATGCCGACCTAACGAGTGCTATGGAGCAAACTGATAAAGCCAATAAAACAAAGATAGATTTTGTAGCCAACATGAGTCATGAGCTTCGCACCCCAATGAATGGCATATTGGGCATGTTGCAACTGTTACAAAGCAGCGAGCTTCCTTTAAGGCAAAAACACTATGCAGACAAAGCTTTTTCAAGCGCTCAAAATTTATTGCAGATTTTAAATAATATTCTGGATTTTTCTAAACTAGAATCGGAAAAAGTCCAGTTAGAGAAAATTCCATTTACCTTACATACTATTGTTTCTAACGTACAAAACTTGTTCTCAACCAATGCAAAGCAAAAAGGTTTGTTATTAAACTTTACTTTGCATGTTGATGCAGGGCTTGAACTTATTGGCGACCCCATGCACTTAAGCCAAATAATAAATAACTGTGTAGGTAACGCAATTAAGTTTACTGAGCATGGTGAAATATCATTAATTATAGAAGCGACATCTCAACACGAAAAAACAATAAACCTTCGCTTTAGTATAAAAGACACCGGTATTGGGATGACTGAAGAGCAATCAAAAATTATATTTCAGTCTTTCTCGCAAGGTGATTCAAGCACAACAAGAAAGTATGGTGGAACCGGTTTAGGACTCACTATAAGCAAACAATTAACTAAACTACTTGGCGGAGATATACAAGTAAGGAGCACGATTAATCAAGGTAGCGAGTTTTTCTTCACTCTACCCTTTACCTTATCTGAGCAGCAAAAACTTAAAAAACATGCCCTATTAATTAGCCCCGATAATGAGCAAATTAAAAAATTAATGGACTTGCTAAGTGATATAAATATAACAACAGAAACCACACAAGAACCATTAAGAGCCATTGCTAAAATGGCTCAACCTAATAGCCCATTTAGTATTGTAATAATGTCGATAAAACAAAAAGAGCTCAAAGATAACTTTATATTACAACAACTGTATGCTCAAAATAAAAATACTAATGAAAAATTGACGCTTATTTTATTGATTACTGATGAAGAGTCTCCTGAGCCAATTACAAAAAATGAAAGTATAGACATTACAATTATTGGTAATAAAAATAGTGAAGTAGAAATTTTAAGGAAGCTTTCACCTGATAATTTTAAAGAAAAGCAATTAAGGCCT
The DNA here is from genome assembly GCF_001974875.1 of Pseudoalteromonas sp. EB27. Taxonomy (GTDB): domain Bacteria; phylum Pseudomonadota; class Gammaproteobacteria; order Enterobacterales; family Alteromonadaceae; genus Pseudoalteromonas. The sequence goes on along the minus strand of NZ_MTQD01000003.1, from coordinate 51,551 downwards.
CATCCTAAATTCTCGGGTTTTAATGCATTGGTGGTTGACGATAATAAGATTAACCAAGAAATAGCTTCTGCCCTTTTAGCAAGGTTAGATATGGCCGTGATCATTGCTAATGATGGACATGATGCATTAGGTAAAGTAGAGACAAATGACATTGATATTATTTTTATGGATGTTCAGATGCCAGTTATGGACGGCTTAGAGGCAACAAGTATATTAAGAGAGCGGGGCTACAAAACTCCCATAATTGCAATTACAGCAGCCGCAGATCCTAATGATAAAAAAGCAGCGTTTAGAGCGGGTATGGATGACTTTTTAGTAAAACCAATTATTTTTGATGCTCTTTTCGAAAGTATAGAAAAACACCTACAAAGTAACAAACCATTAAATACAATTAATCTGCAGCTGGCAAAAGAAAACGTAGAAAACAATGATGAATTGTTAGCTAAATTATTTACTCAGTTTGTCAACGATTACAATGACTTTTCAATTAAAGCTGATATATTAATCAAAAATGGAGAGTTAGAAAGCTTAATTCGACTAGTACATACACTTAAAGGATTGGCCGGAACATTAGGCTTGGAGCTACTGCAACAAAGCACGCAAAGTATTGAGAAAAACTTAATAGATGAGAAGAGTATTAACTTATCTAGCTTTAACGAGCAATTAACTCTTACACTTTTTGCTGTAAAACAGTTTTTGATAGCTGACGGCTTTAAAAAAGAGCATAAGCAACTAAATCAGTTAGAAAACGAAGACTCGGTTATTGATAATATATACTCATTAGCATTAACAGCTCGCCCTGTACCTAGCAGTTTGATTAGACAGCTAGAAATGAATCAATATGATAGAGGGCACTCTTTATTTAAACTCAAAGAAGCAATTGATCATTTTAACTACGCGCTAGTGATTGAGCTTATTGATAAGTATAGAAACGATAATAAAAATTAGGCATAACCACTAACCTGAACTAGATTTAATATTGCAAAGAACGCAAAGAAGGATAGATAGTGCATTCAAATTATCTCGCAAACAGTAATGGATTAACCACAGAGAAAAAGCATAAACCTTTAATTCTTATTGTTGATGACGAACCTAGTAATTTACACGTATTAGTTGAAGGACTTTTAACTGATTACGATGTACGTATTTCGACTAGTGGTGAACAAGCATTAGTATTTGTTGAGTCAACTCGCCCTGACTTAATTTTATTAGACATAATGATGCCAGGCATGGACGGCTACGAAGTATGCAATATACTCAAAGCGAAACAAAATACTAAAGGGATCCCTGTTATATTTGTCACTGCGCTTACCGAAGAAGAGTCTGAAGAAAAAGGCTTTGCTATGGGCGCAATTGACTACATACACAAACCTTACAAGCTAGCGCTCGTTAGAGCACGTATCCGTACCCATATTACCGCACAGGGCATGCTTGATAGGCTTATAGAAAAAAACTTTGACCTACACGATAAACTACTTGAAATAGAGTCACTGGCGAAAGAACTAAGCCAGCGTGAAGAAGAATTAAAAGAGCTCTCTTCAAAACAAAAGTTATTTTATCAAGCCCTAACGGGAACCGCCGATGGCGTTGTTATTACCGACAGTAACGGAAAAATTATTGCCGTAAACCCTTCATTTTGCCGCATTACTGGTTACTCTGAATCTGACTCCCTGCAAATGCAGTTGCACGACATTAAACAAAATAACCACCCTAGTATTAGCTTTGATCAAGTATGGGAGCATGCGAATCAAGCTGGATATTGGAGTGGAGAACTTGTAACCAGACGCAAAAATGGCGAGCTTTACCCTGAGCTACTAACTCTAAGTATGGTTAAAGGCGATCAAGATACTAATGTGCATTATATTGGTGTGTTTAGTGATATTTCGAGCGTTAAAGTAACACAAGAAAGAATACACTACCTCACATGGCATGATGAGCTTACGGGTTTGCCAAACCGAAATGGCTTTTTAAAACAGTTAGAGCAGCAACTTCAGGTTTGTAGTACCGAAAATAGTTATGCCTATATTTATATTATTGACATAGACAGCTTCCACTCAATAAATGATGGATTAGGCCTACTTGCTGGCGATAACATTTTAAAAGAATTAACTAAACGAATTCATTCTAAGGTGAGTAAAAAAGATGTTATTGCTCGCTTAGGCAGTGATGAATTTGCAGTACTGTGTACAGTTGAAAAAGGCGTTGGCAGAGTTAGAGCCCAAGCTATGGCAGAAAATAAAGCTCAAGAGCTGCTTATAAGTGTAAACCATCCTTTTAAGGTAGGTGAGCAAGACGTTAGCTTAACGGTAAGTATTGGCACGTATATTTTTCCTCGAGAAGATCAGTGGGAAAGCGCTATTGAAACTATTCGTAACTGTGAGGCAGCTTGTTACAAGGCAAAAGAGAAAGGCGGTAATAGAGTTACCTTTTTTGATACTTCGTTTGGCGAGCAAGCAAAACGTCGTTTTGAAATAGAGCAAGATTTACGCAAAGCTATTTCAAATAATGAGTTATCGCTATATTTACAATCCCAATTTGACCGAAGCCAAAATCTTAAAGGGGCTGAGGTTTTATTAAGATGGGAGCATCCCCAAAAAGGCTTTATTAGCCCTGGTGAGTTTATATCTATAGCTGAAGAGTCAGATATAATTTATGACTTAGATTGCTGGGTGACTACAAATGCGCTAGAAATATTAACGCAACTTAGTAAAACTCACCCTGAGTTAAACCTATCAATTAATGTAAGTGGCAGGCACTTTCATGAAGCGCGTTTTTTAAGCTTTATTAGCCAACAAATAAAGCAACATAGCATTAACCCTCAGCAACTCACTATTGAGATAATTGAAGGGACATTGCTTAATCATATGGAAGCGGCTATTGAGGCTGTTCATTGTCTCAAGAAGCTAGGTATTAGGGTATCTATTGATGACTTTGGTACTGGGTATTCGAGTTTAACTTATCTAAAACAATTACCTATACAAGAACTAAAAATTGACCGCTCTTTTGTATTGGAAGCACCGACTGATAATAACGATAAGTTAATTATTGATATGATTGTAAGCTTAGGCCGTTTATTCGAGTTAGAGATTGTAGCTGAAGGCGTAGAGAACCAATCCCATTTTGATTTATTGCAGGAATATCCAGAAGTTATTCTTCAAGGCTACTATTTACATAGACCTGAACCTGCAAGCGATTGGCTTGATAAATTAAAATAACCGTTGCGTAATTTACAAACTAAAAAGCCGAGCATGAATATGCTCGGCTTTTTATGAACCTAAGTTTGCAGTTACTCGCGAACTTGGCCCACTCCATTAACTAAATACTTTTCTGTGGTCAGTGATTCAAGACCCATCGGACCGTACGCATGAAGCTTAGAGGTTGCTATACCAATCTCTGCACCTAAACCCAGTTGTGAGCCATCAGAAAAACGAGATGATGTGTTAACCATTACTACAGAAGCGTCAACACTACACTGGAATAACTCTGCAGCAGCTGCGTTCTTAGTACAAATCACTTCAGTATGGTTGGAACCAAACTGAGCGATATGATCCACAGCAGCGCTGAAAGTTGGCACCACACGAATAGCAATTTCAAGGTCTAGGTATTCTTCACCAAATTCCTTATCGGCTAACACAGTTGCATTATCAAAATATTTAGCTGCAAAGCTGTCGGCATTTATTTTTACACCTTCTTGGCGTAATACAACTGCGCAAAGATTTAAAAACTCATCTGCAACATCTTGATGAACTACTAAGCCCTCAAGTGCATTACAAACACCCGTACGTTGCGTTTTACCGTTAAGTAGTAAGTTAAGCGCAATTTCAAGATCTGCATCTTTATCTACATATAGATGACAAACGCCTTTGTAATGCTGAATTACTGGGATCGTACTGTTTTCGGTAACAAAGTTAATTAAGCCTTCACCGCCACGTGGAATTATTAAATCAATGCTTTCACGTTGCTGCATCAATTCCATTAATAGTGCACGGTCTGGATCTGGGATCACTGAAATAAGTGATACTGGTAAGTTATGCTTTTCAAGTACACTGTGCATTACACTTGCGATAGCTTGCGAACTTTTAAGTGCTTCTTTACCGCCACGTAAAATAACGCCATTACCTGATTTAAAACACAATGCGCCAGCGTCTGCTGTTACATTTGGGCGTGCTTCATAAATCATACACACAACGCCAAGAGGTACGCGCATTTTACGAATTTTAATGCCATTTGGACGCTCTGTAATATCACGTAGCTGACCAACAGGATCATCTAGGCTTACTATTACTTCAATGCCTTCTGCCATTGCTTCAATGCGCTCATCGTTTAGCGTTAAGCGGTCTATCATTGAGGCTGCTAAGTTATTGTCGCGTGCTGCGCTTAGGTCACTCTCGTTTTCTTTGATTATAAATGCTTTTTGCTCTCTTAGTGCCGCTGCCATTTCAACTAGTACTTGATTTTTAGTCTCGGTGTCGAGTAAAGCAAGTGTATGGGCAGCTTTAGCTGTCTGGCGTGAAATGTCCGTAATTAAGCTCATGACTTCTCCAATAATGCGATATGTTTTTCAGATATAACTGGTCCAATTGAATCCTGCATTTTTTCGCTGAATTCACTCTGTTCGTTGTCTGCAATAAAGTTTAACAAACAGCTACTATAATTTGCGGTCGCTTTAGCTAAACGCGTACCGTCTTCACTACGTACTAAAATAGTATCACCAACAGCAAATTCACCATGGACTTCCATGATTTCATCACCGCGAATACAGCCGCTTTCCCCTTCCAGGGATTCATCAAATGATCCATCAACAACAACTTCACCTTGCTCGTTTGCTGTGTGTGTCATCCAATGCACAGAATCCTGCATCGGTTTTTCGTACGGTAAAAATACGCTACCAGGATTTTCCCCAGCTAGCAATTTCGTAAATGTTTCTTCTTTAAAGCCGTTTATAATATAAGTTGCTATACCATGTGACGTTGCTTTTTCTGCCGCTTCTATTTTAGTTTTCATACCACCAGTACCAACGGCACTTGTAGCACATCCTGCCATAGCATAAATAGATTCATCAATTGATTTTATTTCAGGCAGTAGCACCGCATCATCATGCAAGTTAGGGTTTTTATCATATAGCCCGTCAACATCTGAGAATATTAATAAAGCATCAGCGTCGGCAGCTGCTGCAACCATTGCTGATAAGTTATCGTTATCACCCACTCTTAAGTCGTCGGTAGTTACAGCATCATTTTCATTAATGATAGGAAGAACACCATGCTCAAGTAAAGTAAACACTGTTTCACGAATACTTTGGTAACGCTCGCGATCACGTAAATCACCGTGCGTTAATAATAGCTGCGCAGATGGAAAGTCAAAAAAGCGGTCCCACATGGCGATCATTTCTGTTTGACCTGCTGCTGCCATTGCTTTTTTCATCACCACAGAACGAGGTTTGTCTGAAGGGAATAAATGCGCTCCAGCCGCTACAGAACCCGATGATACTAAAATCACCTCAATTCCACGGGCACGACAACGAACAATGAACTGTGCGATGGTTAATATGTAACGCGAACGGCAGCCATCTTGATCTGGTGCAATTAATGCACTACCTACTTTAAGTACGATACGTCGCCAATTTAACTTTTGCATAAATGCTCAACTTTCCATTTTATCTGCGCTCATCTTAATTAGACGAGCTAAAACTAAGTAGCTAGGTTTAAAACATAGCTTCGAATTTTGCTTTTCATTTAGGCAACACTTTTTTACACACACGCAAAAACCACATCTAAAACAAGAAGCTTAGATTTGAGGTCAAGTGTAAAGTAGCAACAACCCAATAATATTGAGCAGCACTAATCAAAAAATTTAAAAGTGTTGTTTATGCATCGCTGTAAAAAGCTGTGTGTGGCTTTTTTATTAACAACATGCATAGAGCCTCTAAAGTCTGATACACCAACAGATAGGGTGAAGACCAAAGGACCGAGATTTAACCGCCACGATGGGGGTTAAACATTGAAAGTAATAGTTCAACTCAAACCTTTATTTACTTAAATAATTAAATAAACTTGTTTGGCAAAACCATACCAAGAATTCGGCAAATGATATTTTTTTAATGTTCGAACACCAGAAACATTACTAACTCCTGATTATAAAGATTAAAAATGACGTTAAGATTAACAAGCCTGTTTTATCTTCAATAAACTTCGTTAGATGACTAATTATTAGAACACGAAGCATAATACACTAAATACCCCTTTAAAATCAAGGTTAAAAATCGAACTAGATTATTACAAAACACTCACATTTTTTATATTGTCATTAAAATTCAATAAATTAAACAATTAATACACATTAAAATAAGCTAGCTAAGCTCTCGTTAAATGATTTAAGCGTACTAATCTTTTATAAGCAGCTAAAATTGATTAGTAATATTTGAGTTTCCGGTGTATACCCCTGTATTAATAATTAACAAAAGTTATACTTTCTAAACATATCGTCATAAATAAGGAATTCTTAATCTATGTCAGCAATTTACATAGCCGGTATCGCACTTTGCTCTGTGCTTGCCCAATGGGTCGCGTGGGCTTTTAGAGTACCCGCTATTCTTTTTTTATTGCTTACTGGTCTTTTACTTGGACCATTTAGCGGTGTTTTAGACCCTGATGCGCTTTTAGGTGATTTACTGTTTCCAGTAGTATCTCTAAGCGTTGCCATCATTTTATTTGAAGGTTCCTTAACTCTGCATTTCAGGGAATTAAAAGGGATAGGAAAAGTCGTAAGAAACCTCTGCTCAATCGGTATGCTTACTACCTGTATTATTATTAGCCTTAGCGCCTACTGGTTGCTTGAGCTTAATTGGCGTGTAGCTGCAGTATTGGGCGCAGTGCTAGTTGTAACAGGCCCTACCGTTATAGCACCGTTATTAAACTCAATGCGCCCAACACAAGATATAGACCGCATACTTCGCTGGGAAGGTATTGTAATAGATCCTATTGGCGCATTATTTGCTGTATTGGTATTTGAAGCCGTAATGCTTGTAGGCCAAGGCGAAGTATTTAGTCATACTATTATTGCTTTAGTTAAAACCCTAGGTGTTGGTTTAAGTATTGGTGTTGCCGCTGGTTGGCTAACAACACTATTAATGCGTCGCGAGTGGCTGCCATTTGAATTACATAAGTTTGGGATTTTAGCGCTAGTACTTATTAGTTTTTCTGTATCAAACTATTTAAGCCATGAATCAGGTTTATTGGCAGTGACTGTATTTGGTATATGGCTTGCGAACCAAGACGATTTAGAAATAGATTCTGTACTTGAGTTTAAAGAAGACTTGTCGATGATATTAATATCAACGCTGTTTATTTTACTTGCAGCACGCTTACAGCTTTCTGATTTGATGATGCTCGACAGCGACGTATTTATATTTTTAGCTATTGTGCTTTTTGTTGCACGCCCACTGTGTATTGCTATTTCGACTTTTGGCACTGACCTACCAATGAAGTCTCGCTTGGTACTTGCTTGGATTGCTCCTCGGGGTATAGTTGCCGCAGCCGTTGGGTCGGTATTTGCACTAAGTATGATGGAAGCTGGCGTTGCTGATGCTGAAAAAATGGTGCCACTCATATTTACAGTGATCATCATTACGGTTGTGCTGCAAAGCTTAACAGCCATTCCTGTTGCTAAGCTATTAGGTGTTCGCCAACCATCACCAAACACAATATTAATTATTGGTGCGAACCATGTATCACGTGCAATTGGGCGTGGCTTACAAGAGCAGAATATTCCGGTTCACCTTTCAGATCCTGCATGGGAAAACTGCAGAATGGCACGTATGGATGGCTTAGCTTGTTATTACGGTAACCCACAGTCAGAGCATGCTGAACGTTATTTACCTCTGACAACTATTCGCAGTGTCTTAGCGCTATCGCCAAATCGTCATCATAATGCGCTAGGCGTTCAATACTTTTCGCATTTACTTAATGAAAAAAATGTATTCTCGCTTCGCTCATCAACGTCGCATGCTAAAGCAAATAAAGACAGCGCAACGTTTTTATCCAGACAAATACTGTTTGGCGACGAAGGTTCATATGCACGTTTGAGCAGTATTATAGCTAAAGGCGGTAAGGTTAGTTCAACACGTATCTCGGATGAGTTTAGCTGGGAGCAATACCTAGAAATGAACCCTGAGGCTATCCCTTTATTTATTCTTAAAGGTGATAAAGACAGCGACGACGATACGCCAATTAAACTAAGACCATTTACAATCAACATGGAAAAACCGCCGCAAGAAGGCGAGCGTGTTGTTGCATTACAGCCGCCTAAAATGTCGGTTTTAAAAGACCCGCAAACAAAGGCTAAAGAAGAAAGTTAAACACTTTTACTACCTGTAAAAACTCAAAAAACCCTAACTTAAAAAGTTAGGGTTTTGTTTTTTAAGGGCCATTAAATAGGAAGACGAGCTCGCGCAACCACACTATCTGGCATTTTTTGCGCTAACTTAGTCAACGCTCGCTCAATTTTTTTATGAGTCGATTTATCTGCCACCATAGAATTAAATAGCCAACGATAGGCATCTTCAAAATCACGCGGGCTGCCATAGCCATCATTAAATAATTTAACTAAACGTAATTGTGCTTTTAAATTGCCTTGCGACGATGCCTCACGCAAATACGTAATTGCCATTGCTTTATCTTGCTGAACTAAACGCCCTGTGTCGTAGTAACGCCCCAATTGCTCTAGCGCTGCCGCTAAGCCTTGCTCAGCCGCTTTTCGCATGTAATACACACCTAACTCTACATTTCGATCGACACATACGTTATAAGCCAGCATATCGCCATACAAAAACTGATAAGACGGCAATGCCATTTTATTGGCTCGTGCTTCTATATCTTGTACCAACTGGCAATCATCTGCCTTTACGCGCGCTAAATGCGTGTTTTTATTTATTAACGCAATTAGCTCAGATTCTGTATACAGCGGTACGGCTGCTGGACTTTCCGTAGCTAAGCTATTGGTTGATATAAATAAAGCTAATGAAATAAATGAAAGCTTTAATACGCAATTACGAGAAAATAAATGCATGTTCACCACTTTTAAAAATAAACCTACTAAATAGTATACAAAGATCGTTCCAAGGTGAATTTTAGATATAAAAAAAGCTGCACTAAGCAGCTTTTTTCAATCTAATAGTAATTACGCAAACGGGTTGCGAAGTACCATAGTTTCTACACGGTCTGGACCTGTAGAGATAATATCAATCGGAACACCCGTAATTTCTTCAATACGCTTGATGTAGTCAATCGCCGCTTTTGGTAAACCGTCTAGGCTTGTTACACCAACAGTGTTTTCTGACCAACCTGGCATTTCTTCGTATACTGGCGTTACTTTATCGTAACCTTCTGCTGCTAATGGCGTTATGTTAGTAACAGTGCCATCTTCAAGCTTATAACCAGTACAGATTTTAAGTGTTTCTAAGCCATCTAAAACATCAAGCTTAGTTAAACAAAAACCTGAAATACTGTTGATTTGAACTGCACGGCGCATAGCCACTGCATCTAACCAACCAGTACGACGAAGTCGACCTGTTGTTGCGCCAAATTCATGACCTTTATCACCTAAGTGCTTACCTACTGGATCTTGTTTTTCAAGACCATCGTAAAGCTCTGTAGGGAAAGGACCTGAACCAACACGTGTCGTGTACGCTTTAATAATACCTAAAACGTAATCAAGGTTTAGTGGACCAAAACCAGCACCAGTAGCAACGCCACCGGCAGTTGTGTTTGAAGATGTTACATAAGGGTAAGTACCGTGATCGATATCAAGTAATGTACCTTGTGCACCTTCAAATAAAATGTTTTCGCCTGCTAAACGCGTTTGATCTAAAAGCTCAGTTACATCTACAACCATTGCTTTTAAGATATCTGCAACAGCCATTGCATCATCAAACGTTTTTTGAAAATCTACAGCATCTACTTTGTAGTAGTTAACTAAAGTGAAGTTATGGTACTCAAGAACTTCTTTTAATTTAGCTGCAAAAACTTCAGGATTAAATAAATCACCTACGCGTAAACCACGGCGCGCCACTTTATCTTCGTACGCTGGACCGATACCACGACCAGTTGTACCAATTGGCTTATCGCCACGAGCAGTTTCGCGGGCTACATCTAATGCAACATGGAAAGGCAAGATTAGTGGACATGCTTCACTTATTAAAAGACGCTCGCGTACTGGTACGCCACGTTCTTCAAGCATGCCAATTTCTCTCATTAGCGCTTCTGGTGATAAAACTACACCATTACCAATCACACATTTAACATTGTCACGTAATACACCCGATGGAATAAGGTGTAGAACCGTCTTTTCACCTTCGATAACTAAAGTATGACCCGCATTGTGGCCACCTTGATAACGAACTACTAAAGATGCTTTGTCTGTAAGGAGATCAACTACCTTACCCTTTCCTTCGTCACCCCATTGGGTGCCTAATACAACAACGTTTTTACCCATCGTAAATTCACTTAGAGAAAATTAGGACGAGATTTTACCAGAAAACTAAAGTAAAGATCACCCCTGTTCAGCTTATTTTTTCTGCGCGTAACTGTTCTACCGAAATATCAGCTAATAACCACATAAATAACAGTGATTTATGATTACAAATAGCATTTAACAAAAAGCCCCGCAAATGCGAGGCTTTTTAACTTTTAAATAATTAAGGTAAAGCTTATTGAGCTTTAGCACCTTTCATATATTGAAAGAAGTCGCTATCTGGTGAAAGCACCATAACGTCTTGCTTATCTTTAAAAGTCTTTTTATAAGCTTCAAGCGAGCGCACAAAACTAAAGAACTCAGGGTCTTTGTTATACGCATTAGCATAAATACCAGCAGCGTCAGCATCACCTTGACCACGTACAGAACGCGCATTACGCTCCGCGTCGGCAAGCATTACTGTTACACGACGGTCAACACCCGCACGAATGGTCTCAGCTTTTTCCTGTCCTTCAGAACGGTGCTCTTTTGCAACAGCAGTACGCTCAGCGCGCATACGTTGGTAAATAGAGCTACTTACTTCTTGTGGTAGGTTAATTTGCTTAACACGTACGTCTAGTACTTCAATACCAAGCTCACGCGCACTTTCAGAAGCTTGTACTAACGCTTCTTCCATCAATTCGCTACGCTCACCCGATACAATTTCACGAATTGTACGTGTACCAAAGTTTGTACGAAGACCATTATTTACTTTTTGTTTAAGTAGCGTTTCAGCGTATTGCTTATCGCCACGTGCACGTAAGTAAAAAGCGCTAAAGTCGTTCACACGCCATTTTACAAACGAATCAACAATTAAGTCTTTTTTCTCACTAGTAACAAAACGGTCTGGCGCACCATCTAGCGTTTGAATACGTGCATCAATGCGACGTACTTGACTAAAAAATGGCACCTTAAATTGTAGGCCTGGGCCATATACAATCGCTTTGTCGTCGCTATCTTTTTGTACTTTACTGAATAACATTACAATTGCTTTTTGCCCTTCAGGTACAACAAATACCGATGAGAAAGACATAACAATGGCAGCTAATAGTATTACTAAACTAAAGTTTTTCATTATGATTATCTCCCATCATTAAAGCGGTCGTTGTTAAAGCGGTCATTGCCACTGTTAACAGAGCTATTACGCGACGTATTTACTTTATTACGTAAATCTTGAATATCACTAGAGCTTGGAAGTGCAACACGTGTTGCTGTCCCTTGCTTATCCATAATCTTATCAAGAGGTAAATAAAGCATGTTATTACCGCCTTTAACATCAACCAATATTTTAGAGCTACTGCCTAGCACTTCTTCCATTGCATCAATGTATAAGCGCTCACGAGTAACTTCTTTAGCTGCTTGATATTCAGGTAATAGCTTTTCAAAGCGAGCTACCTCACCTTGTGCTTCTAATGTTATACGCTCTTGGTAACCTTCAGCTTCCTGAGTCATACGCGTTACTTGACCACGAGCACGAGGCTCAATTTCACGAGCATATGCTTCTGCTTCACGGATGAAACGTTCTTCATCTTCTTGTGCAGCAATCGCATCATCAAATGCATCTTTAACTTCAGTTGGCGGACGAGAGTCTTTAAAGTTCACGTCAGTAACAATTAAACCTAAGTTATATGGTTCGATAATCTTATTAAGCTCATCCCATGTATTTTGACGAACAACCTCACGGCCATTAGTTAATACTTGGTCCATTTTTGCATGGCCCACAACATAACGTAGTGCACTGTCTAGCGCTTCTTCTAAGCTACTATCAGCGTTGGTTACGCTAAACTCATAAAGATATGGGTCAATAACACGGTATTGCACCTGAAACTCTACGCTCACTACGTTTTCGTCTTCAGTAAGCATAAAACCAGAAGCCGATAGTGAACGAACTGCTTCAATATCTACTGGGATTACCGTTTCGATGAAAGTCATTTTCCAACGCAGGCCGGGATCAGCAATTCGGTCATATTTACCAAATTGTAGAACTACACCACGCTCGGCTTCTTTAACCGTATAAATACCACTTAACGCCCATACAATAACGGCGATAATAAGTATGAATGAAATACCGGCTCCGCCAAGTCCACCGCCGCTACCATTGCCGGATTTTTTCCCGCCAAATAAGCCGCCGAACTTGTTACTAAACTTGCGGAACACCTCGTCTAAATCAGGTGGGCCTTGATCACGTCCGCCTTTATTATTCCACGGATCTTTGTCATTGCCATTATTACCCGGTTCATTCCAGGCCATAGCTATACTCCATTGTTATCTAAATAAATTAGGAAATTGTGTTAAATCTAACAAATCTACCGCGTTTCTCATACAAAAACCGACATTAAAACGTCAATTTTTAATTACGGTAGATAAAACCAGCAATTTCAGGACCAAATTCTTTAATTAAACGATTCCACTCAACCATTGGCATTCTAAAATCTAACAGCCAATTACCTTGCTCATCAAAGCGTTCTTCATGTACTGCATTTAAACTAAACAATGCAGCTCTTAGGCGACCATACAATGGCGTAAGAAATAATGTTTCGTTAAACATCTTCTTAGCAAGTAGTTCACTAATAGCCTCACTAAGTAATTCACACCCTTCACCAGTCTGAGCGCTAAGCCACACTCTTATAGGTTGGCCTTCGTCATCTCGATCAATACGTGGGCTTACGTTATCCAGCGCATCAATTTTATTATAAATTAATAGCTGTGGTACTTCATCGGCTTCAATTTCTTTAAGCACCGATTGTACTTGTTCAATATTTTCTTGAAGACGAGAGTCTGCTGCGTCAATTACATGTAATTGTAAATCAGCTTCACGAGTTTCAGTTAGCGTTGCTTTAAAAGCAGCAACTAAGTCGTGCGGTAAATGACGAATAAAGCCCACTGTATCAGCTAAGATAACAGGACCAACATCACCTAATTCAAGCTTACGTAGAGTCGGGTCAAGCGTTGCAAACAACTGATCGGCCGCGTATACATCTGAATTCGTAATTCGATTAAATAATGTAGATTTACCCGCATTAGTATAGCCAACTAACGATACCGTAGGTATTTCGTTACGAGTACGAGCTCGCCTACCTTGTTCGCGTTGCACTGCTACTTTAGCTAAACGCGCACGAATATTTTGAATACGGGCACGAAGTAATCGCCTATCGGTTTCAAGTTGGGTTTCACCAGGTCCACGTAAACCAATCCCGCCTTTTTGGCGTTCAAGATGGGTCCAGCCACGAATTAATCGAGTCGACATATGGCGAAGTTGTGCCAATTCAACCTGCAGCTTACCTTCATGGGTACGTGCACGTTGGGCAAAAATATCAAGAATTAGCGTCGTTCTATCAAGCACACGACACTGACAAACACGCTCTAAATTACGCTCTTGTGACGGCCTGAGTTGATGATTGAAAATTACGACATCTGCATTGTGGATTTTAACAATCTCAGCTATTTCTTCTGCTTTACCGGTACCGACGAATAGTTTCGGATGTGGTGCTTGACGGCTGCCTTGCACAACCGCCAAACTACTAACACCAGCAGAAGATACCAACATCTCTAATTCATGAAGATCTTCACGATCCCCTTCTTTAGGTAGGTCGATATGAACTAAAATTGCCTGTTCGCCGGATTCATAGCGGTCAAACAAACATTATGCTCCTAATTAAAAGTTACCAGCTTCTGGCTCTTCAGTTTCTTCACTCCCTTGAACTGCTTGGAAGTTAACTGCGCGAGCAGGGACAACTGTTGAAATTGCATGCTTATAAACCATTTGATTTACGGTGTTCTCTAGTAAAATAACAAATTGGTCAAATGACTGAATTTTGCCTTGTAATTTTATGCCATTTACCAAAAAGATTGATACTGGAATGCGCTCACGTCGTAGTGCATTCAAAAATGGGTCTTGTAACGATTGGCCTTTTGCCATGTTATTGTTCCTTCGTTCTAGGTGTTATTATAATTAAGTGGCTGAACTTATTTGATAAAAAACAATATTCAACTACTACTAGCTTAGCGAACTTACTACACGATGCAAGTTTTCTTCGTCACCTGTTGTTAACCACGTAACATCAGGCCAGCTACGAAGCCACGTTAACTGACGTTTTGCCAATTGACGTGTTGCTGCGATGCCACGAAAAACCATTTCATCATGGTTTGTTTCACCCGCAAGGTAATCCCACATTTGTCTATAACCAACACAACGAATAGAAGGCATATTGGGGTGTAAATCCTTACGTAGATATAGGGTCGAAACTTCATTTTCAAACCCCTGATCAATCATTATTTTAAACCTTTCTTCAATTCGGCGGTGTAATTCGCTGCGTTCTTGCGGTGCAATCGCAAATTGATGAAAAGTATAAGGTAAAGCAGGCTGCTTTTGCTTTTGCAACTCAGTCATGGTCTTACCAGTTAATCTATAAACCTCTAAAGCTCGATTAATTCTTTGTGAATCATTTTCACTTATTTTTTCGGCTGCTTTTGGATCAACTTTAGCTAATTCTTTATATAAATGAGGCCAGCCAAATTCTTTAGCTTGTACTTCTAACTCAGCTCTTATTACAGCATCTGCTTCAGGTAAAGGCGATAAACCATCAATTAAAGATTTAAAGTACAACATTGTACCTCCAACCAATACAGGCACTTTACCTTGTCTATGAAATTCGTCAATTTTATGTACTGCATCACGCCTAAAATCAGCAACTGAATATGTTTCACTCGGATCGAGCAAGTCAATCAGATGATGCGGAGCTTTAGCAAGTTCTTCTGCATCGGGTTTTGCAGTACCAATGTTCATATCTTTATACACTAACGCTGAATCAACGCTGATTATTTCTGTATTTAAATGCTCGCACAGTGAGATTGCCAATGCTGTTTTACCAGCAGCAGTTGGACCCATTAAAAATATGACTGGTAAATTACTCAACACTGATACCTTAATCTAATTGCGTTAAATAGTGATTTAGCTCTATTTTAACTGCTTTTTCGCGCAAGCGTTCAATAGTTTGCGGATTATTTTGTAAGCGCATTTGTTGCGCTAAAAATACATTGCTCAAATAAAATCGAGTTGGTACACATTTCATCTGCCACTCTAACCAACTCTCTATATTTTCAAGCTCCGCTTTACATCCATTAAGTAACTCACCTATCGCGGTACTTACATCAAGTAAATATAAGCACGCTGGCAATTTTTTAACCATTACAAACTGTTTTTCTATTACGAGTTCAAAACCAAGTAAAGTAAACCATGATTGCTGTGCTTTTATGAGCAAGCAATCTTCTTTCGATAGGTTTACTCTTACGGGCAGCAAAAGGGCTTTCCCTTCTAAGCTACCAAGCTCCTTGATTTGTGTATGCCAATCATCTACCAATGCATATTTGAAATGTGAGCAATACAATTGCTGCTCTTCACTAAATACACACACACCTTCATTAATACTGATGATGGAAACAACCTTTAAAACATTATGCGCTGACTCAAACTGCTGCTGTGTTGCTGGTATATTTGCTACGTTATCAAAATGCGCAGCGTGTTGCTCACTTACACCTTGATAAAACGCATTTACGTCATGATGGCTCGTACTTGGTGTAGCACGGAATGCACCACTACCGCCAACACTTCTAGTACCTGAGGACGAACTTGAGCTACCAGCACTTCCAGAGTAAGAGGGCTGTAATTGCGATTTAGGGTAATCAAACACACCTTCGCTTTCTATATTATTAGCGCTAATATGCGTTGACCCCATTAACACAGGCGCAGATTCCACCTCAGAGCCAAACGGTTCATTCGTAAACTCACCTTGCAGCGGCACTACCACTTGCTTAATAGCTTGCAATATAAAGTCATGAATTAAGCGCCCTTGATGAAAGCGCACTTCATGTTTGGCAGGGTGAACATTTACATCAACCTGTCGTGGGTCAATATCAATATAAATAACAAACCCTGGAAGCTCTTGAGTGCCACTTACCTCTTCAAATGCTTGGCGTATAGCATGCAAAATAAGCTTATCGCGCATCATGCGATTGTTTACATAAGTATATTGAGTCGTATTAGCTGAACCGACAGGTAACACCCAGCCATGCAGCTGTAGGCCGCCCTCGCCTGATTGAATATGTAAACCTTGCTCTGCAAAGGCCTTACCTGCAACTTGTGCCACACGTGTAATAGCCTGAGAAGGATCTGTCTTCGCACGATATTGCCTTACTACTTTTCCGTTGTGAGTTAGTGTAATAGAAACATCAAAGCGACTAAGCGCAATACGCTTTATCAATTCATCAATATGACTGAATTCAGTCTTTTCGGTACGCAAAAATTTACGACGAGCTGGGGTGTTAAAAAATAAATCTTTTACTTCAATGGTTGTGCCATCAGGGTGCGCTACTGGCTTTACTTGCACGGCCATATCGCGACCTTCTGCAAATGCTTGCCATGCTGCTTCTTGATCTTTTGGTTTTGAACTCAGCGTTAAACGCGATACAGAGCTAATTGACGCAAGCGCTTCGCCCCTAAAACCAAGTGAACAAATATTTTCGAGATCATCAAGTGACTTTAATTTACTGGTAGCGTGACGAGAAAGTGCAAGCGTTAGCTCATCTTTACTTATCCCTGAGCCGTTATCACGAATGCGAATAAGCTTATGACCACCACGCTCAATATCTATTTGAATACGTGTAGCGCCAGCATCTAAACTGTTTTCGACCAGTTCTTTTACTACCGACGCGGGGCGTTCAACCACTTCGCCAGCGGCAATTTGGTTAGCTAAACGCGCGGGTAGTATTTCAATATTCATGAGATTTCCTAGCAAGCATTGCGCTAATAATAATGACTAACTTTGCGGTATATCTAGCTCTTGCCCAATAAATAAAGTATTAGAGCTAAGCTTATTAACTTGTTTTAATTCAGTAATTGTAACGCCATAGCGACTCGCCAACATACTTAAAGATTCACCCGGGCGTACCTTGTGCTTTGTTGGATATTGCGATTTTAATTTAGCAAACAAAGAATCATCCGGTGGATTTTTTAAATAGTAATTTTTAATTGAAGTGAATATAGCTTTAGCCAAACGTTCTTGATGGTTAGCGCTTTTAAGCAGCTTTTCTTCTCGTGGATTAGATATAAACCCTGTTTCTACTAAAATTGATGGAATATCTGGTGATTTAAGTACAGCAAGACTCGCATGTTGAGGATCTTTTTTATGCAATTTAGCAACTTTACTGAGCTCTTTAACAACTTCGTCAGCTACGTTTAAGCCGGTTTTCATAGAGTGATCCATCGACATATCAAGCAATGCTTGCGCTAAGTATTTTTCGTTAGCGGCATCTTTCATTACATCAGCAGCGCCACCTAAAAGCTCAGAGTGTTTTTCTTTATCTTCTATCCATTTACCTATTTCTGAATTAGCACGCCTTAACGACAATACCCAAACAGAGGCACCATTTGGTCCAGGGCTTGTAAATGCATCAGCATGAATAGAAACAAAAAAGTCAGCTTTTTTTTCACGAGCACGGTTAGTACGCGTATTAAGTTTTACAAAATAGTCACCGCTTCGTACCATGCGCGAAATCATCCCACGCTCGCCATCAATCATGCGCTCAAGCCGTTTTGCAATTTGCAGTGTTACTGTTTTTTCGTACGTGCCTGATGGACCTATGGAGCCAGGATCTTCGCCGCCATGCCCTGCATCAATTGCAATAACGATGTCTCGTTCTTGGCTTAATTGGCGATTTTTAGCCGCTGTTTGTGCAGGTGATACAACAGATTTTTCTTGGCTCTTATTATATAAATCAACAACGAGTCTATTTTTATAAGGACCGGTAGGCGCTAAAGCAAATACAACAGGCTTTATTGGCGCACTTAATTCAAATACCAAACGCACGCTTTGTTTATTTTTAGGCTTTGAGTAACGTAATTTGCTTACTATTTGATGTTTTGGCGGCACACCTGGCAATATTTTTAACTCGCTAGTGTTCTCTAAGTCAACCACTAAACGGCTAGGATTTTTAAGCATAAAATAGCTAAAGTCGGGCTTATCATTTAAATCAAATACCACACGAGTACTATCCGGTGACGGCCATACGCGTACACTATTAATTGTATTTTTGGCCCACAACGGCAAGCTTATGGTAATAACCATAAGATAAATAAAAAGTTTAACTGCACCTCGGCTCATTTGAATATTACTGCCTTAACTATATTATTATTTGTTATTTAGTTTTTCGACAATTGTTATACCGCGCTCACTAGCACTATTAATAACAATTTTACGTTCTTTACCCACATAGCTCAGAGTAATATCTAAATCAGGCACAGGAATAAACTCACCACCCTTTTCAGGCCATTCAACAACACAAATTGCATCTGTTGAAAAATAATCGCGTATACCCATGTATTCTAATTCTTCAGGATCACCTAAACGGTATAAGTCAAAATGATAAACATTTGCGCGCTCAAGTTCATAAGGCTCTACGAGTGTATACGTTGGGCTTTTAACCTTGCCTGTATGGCCAAAACCTTGTACTACACCACGTGTAAACGTTGTTTTACCCGCACCTAAATCACCATGTAAATAAATAACCGCACCTTGCTCGATAATATCAGCAACGCAATTCCCCATTGCAACCGTGGCAATTTCATCAGTTAAATGAAATTCAAAACTACGCGTCATTACTACCTCAAAAATTCATTCAAAAGCGCATATTAGCTAATCATACCAGAATATTAATTTAAGGCGATAAATTGAGGTTTTAGACATAAAAAAACCAGATTCGATGATGATGAAAGTTGTATATGGATAACTACTTTCGATACTTTGAAACTGTATTATTGTAATAAAATAAGATAAGTGAGTTTTAAATTAAAAGAGAGTAAGGTAAAAGCAACATAATGAATTAGATGACTCTATGTTGTCATTAAATTAACTGAGATGTGTAATTTCATTATCTCATTTTTGATCTAGTAGATAATTCGTCTACCAAAAAAAGGTAACTGGTACATGAAACTCTCAATCACTACTTTACACCACTTTATTTTTTCAGATAAAGACAAAACCCAAGTGGTCCGGCTCACCCTAGCTTGTTGCTTGCGAGTGCTTTAAATACAAAAAGCCCCAGCTAATGCCAGGGCTTTTTACAAAACTAACTTAATTAAAAAATTAAGCTTGTTTTGGACTAGAAATAACGTCTACTAAAGTCCAAGATTTATTCTTAGAAATTGGTGCGCATTCACGGATAGTAACTACGTCACCCGCTTTTGCTGTGTTATTTTCGTCATGTACGTGTAACTTAGTCGTACGTTTAATGAATTTCCCATAGATTGGGTGCTTCACGTAACGTGCGATAGCGATAGTGAAAGATTTTTCCATCTTGTCGCTGATTACACGGCCTTGAAGAGTACGAATTTTATCGCTCATTATTGACCTGCCTTCTGGTTAATAACTGTTTTTACACGCGCGATATCGCGGCGTACTGTTCTTAGCGTGTGTGTCTGAGCTAACTGACCAGTGCTAGCTTGCATGCGCATATTAAATTGCTCACGAAGTAGTCCTAGAAGTTCAGCATTAAGCTCTTCTACGCTTTTATCTTTTAGTTCGCTAGCTTTCATCACATTACCGTCCGAGTTACGAAAGTTGTTTTGAATGGCAATTTACGAGCAGCAAGGTCAAACGCTTCACGAGCAAGCTCTTCTGAAACACCTTCCATTTCGTAAAGTACTTTACCAGGCTGAATTTCAGCAACCCAATATTCAACAGAACCTTTACCTTTACCCATACGAACTTCAAGAGGTTTTTCTGTAATCGGTTTGTCAGGGAAGACACGAATCCAGATTTTACCTTGACGTTTCACGTGACGCGTCATAGCACGACGAGCTGCTTCGATTTGACGAGCAGTCATACGGCCACGGCCAGTTGCTTTCAATCCGAAAGTACCGAAGCTTACTTTGTTACCGTTTTGCGCTAAACCGCGGTTGCGGCCTTTGTGCATTTTACGGAATTTTGTACGTTTTGGCTGTAACATTACTCGCTACCTCTACTTAGCACTTTTCTTGGCTTTCTTTGGTGCGCGTTTAGCTGGCTTCTCTTGCTCTTGTACTAGTGGTAAACCACCAATAACTTCGCCTTTGAAGATCCAAACTTTAACACCAATGATACCATAAGTGGTTAAGGCTTCAGAAGTTGCGTAATCGATATCAGCACGAAGAGTATGTAGAGGTACACGACCTTCACGATACCATTCTGAACGTGCGATTTCAGCGCCGCCAAGACGACCGCTAACTTCAACTTTAATCCCTTTAGAACCGATGCGCATTGCATTTTGTACCGAACGCTTCATAGCGCGACGGAACATAACACGACGCTCTAGTTGAGAGGCAATGCCGTCTGCTACTAGTTGTGCATCTAGTTCTGGTTTACGTACTTCAGAGATATTAATCTGAGCAGGTACACCAGCGATTTTAGTTACCGCTTGACGTAATTTTTCTACGTCTTCGCCTTTTTTACCGATAACAACACCCGGACGAGCCGTGTGGATTGTTACTCGGATTGATTTTGCTGGACGCTCAATAACGATTTTAGACACAGAAGCCGTTTTCAATTCCTTTGTAAGGAATGTACGAACTTTGTGATCGCCAAAAAGCTGTGCAGAGAAATCTTTTGAACTCGCGTACCAGGTAGAAACCCAAGGTTTAGATATACCTAGGCGAATACCAGTAGGATGAACTTTTTGTCCCATTACTTATACTCCTAGCTATCTGAAACCATAACAGTGATATGGCTTGTACGCTTAAGGATGCGGTCTGCGCGTCCTTTAGCACGAGGCATAATACGTTTCATTGTAGGACCATCGTCCACAAAGATCGTTGTTATACGAAGCTCATCAATGTCAGCACCTTCGTTATGCTCTGCGTTAGCAATAGCAGACTCAAGTACTTTCTTAACTAATACAGCGGCTTTCTTAGGGCTGTACGCCAGGATTTCTAGTGCGCGATCTACAGGTAACCCGCGGATCTGATCTGCAACTAGACGTGCTTTTTGCGCCGAACCAGAGGCGAATTTATGTTTAGCTAATGCTTGCATTTATCTTCCCCTCTTATCGTTTCTTCGCTTTCTTATCCGCAGCATGGCCACGGTAAGTGCGAGTTGGTGCAAATTCACCTAGTTTGTGACCGATCATTTCGTCAGAAACGAAAACTGGTACGTGCTGGCGACCATTATGGACAGCAATGGTCAATCCGATCATGTTAGGTATGATCATTGAACGACGGCTCCAAGTTTTAATTGGCTTTTTCTCACCGCTTTCCAAAGCTTTCTCTACCTTCTTCAGCAAGTGTAGGTCTATAAAAGGACCCTTCTTGAGAGAGCGTGGCATGGCTATTCCTCAATATTACTTAGTACGACGACGTACTATAAATTTATCCGTACGCTTGTTCTTACGCGTCTTCGCACCTTTAGTCGGTTTACCCCATGGAGACACAGGATGACGACCACCAGATGTACGACCTTCACCACCACCGTGTGGGTGATCTACCGGGTTCATGGCAACACCACGAACTGTCGGACGAATACCACGCCAGCGATTTGCACCTGCTTTACCAAGTGAACGAAGCATATGCTCAGCATTGCCTACTTCACCTAGAGTCGCACGACAATCAGATTCAACTTTACGAACTTCGCCTGAACGAAGACGTAATGTTACATATTGACCATCACGAGCAAGGATTTGAACGTATGCACCAGCAGAACGTGCTATTTGAGCACCTTTACCTGGTTTTAATTCTACGTTGTGAACAGTCGAACCTACAGGCATATTACGCATTGGTAATGCATTACCAGGCTTGATTGGTGCATCAACACCAGACTGGATTGCATCGCCAGCTTTTAAGCCTTTAGGTGCGATAATGTAACGACGCTCACCGTCTGCATATAATACAAGAGCGATGTTTGCGCTACGATTTGGATCGTATTCTAAACGTTCAACAGTAGCTGGAATGCCATCTTTAGTACGTTTAAAATCGATTAAACGGTAGTGTTGTTTATGACCACCACCGATATGACGAACCGTAATACGACCATTGTTATTACGACCACCTGATTTAGAGTTTTTCTCTAAAAGTGGTGCGTATGGCTTACCCTTATGTAGATCAGAGTTAACCACTTTAACTAGGTGACGACGGCCCGCAGAAGTAGGCTTACACTTTTGAAGTGCCATAATTCTATCCCCTTATTACTCGGCGCCGCCGACAAAGTCTAGCTCGCTGCCTTCTTTAAGAGTAACGTAAGCTTTCTTCCAGTCGCTACGACGACCGAAACGTGCGCCAGTACGTTTTGTTTTACCCTTAACGTTAAGTGTGCGAACACCAGTTACTTCTACTTCAAAAAGCTTCTCAACTGCTACTTTAATTTCAGCTTTAGTTGCGTCATTTACTACTTTAAAAACAATAGTATTGTTTTCTTCAGCAGCAATTGTGCTTTTTTCAGAGATATGTGGAGCAAGGATCACTTTTAAAAGACGTTCTTCGCGAATCATGCTAGCGCCTCCTCAAGTTGCTTAACAGCAGCGGCTGTAATAAGTACCTTATCGAAAGCAATTAAGCTTACAGGATCGATACCAGCTACATCACGTGTGTCAACCTTATAAAGGTTACGTGCCGATAAGAAAAGATTTTCATCTACTTCTTCAGTCACGATAAGAACATCTTTAAGCTCAAGTTCTTTAAGCTTAGCAACTAGTTCTTTAGTTTTTGGTGCTGCTAGAGCAAAACTTTCAACAACGATTAAACGCTCTTGACGAACTAATTCAGATAAGATGCTTTTAATCGCACCACGGTACATTTTACGGTTTACTTTTTGGCTGTGGTCTTGTGGTTTAGCTGCAAAGCTAACGCCACCTGAACGCCAAATTGGGCTACGGATTGTACCGGCACGTGCACGGCCAGTACCTTTTTGAGCCCATGGTTTTTTACCACCACCGCTTACTTCAGAACGTGTCTTCTGAGCACGAGTACCTTGACGAGCACCTGCTGCGTATGCAACAACTACTTGGTGTACTAATGCTTCGTTAAACTCACGTCCAAAAGTAGCTTCAGAAACTTCAAGACCGCCAGAAGCGTCTTTAATTGCTAATTCCATCACTAAATCTCCAGGACTTATGCTTTAACAGCTGGTTTAACGATAACGTCACCGCCAATAGCTCCAGGTACTGCACCCTTAACTAAAAGCAAATTACGCTCAGCGTCAACGCGAACTAGTTCTAAGTTTTGAGTCGTTACACGCTCAGCACCCATATGACCGGCCATTTTCTTACCTTTAAACACCTTACCAGGTGATTGGTTTTGACCGATTGAACCAGGAGCACGGTGAGATAGAGAGTTACCATGTGTAGCGTCTTGCATGCTGAAATTCCAGCGCTTAACACCACCTTGGAAACCTTTACCTTTAGAAGTACCGGTTACGTCAACCTTGTTGATTTCGTTGAATAATTCAACAGTAAGCTCAGCGCCTACTTCAAAATCGCCTTCACCACCGTTAAGGCGGAATTCCCACAGACCGCGACCCGCTTCAACACCAGCTTTAGCGAAATGACCCGCTTTAGCTTTGTTTACACGACTTGCTTTTTTAGTGCCTGCGGTTACTTGAAGCGCGTTATAACCGTCTGTTGCGTCAGATTTGATCTGAGCAATGCGGTTAGGTGTCGCTTCAATAACTGTCACAGGGATAGATACACCATCTTCAGTGAAGATTCGTGTCATACCCACTTTACGACCGACTAGACCTAATGCCATTTTCCTAAAACCTCTCTAATCTTTCGATTAACCCAGGCTGATTTGAACATCAACACCAGCAGCAAGATCTAAACGCATAAGCGCGTCTACAGTCTTGTCAGTTGGTTCTACGATGTCTATCAGACGTTTATGGGTGCGGATCTCGTACTGATCACGCGCATCTTTATTAACGTGCGGTGAAGTTAGTACAGTAAAACGTTCAAAGCGTGTAGGTAGTGGGATTGGACCACGTACTTGTGCGCCAGTGCGTTTCGCAGTTTCCACGATTTCTGCCGTTGATTGGTCAATCAAACGGTGGTCAAAAGCTTTTAGGCGAATACGAATGCGTTGATTTGACATTCTTAACCTCAATATAAAGAGCATATAAAAGAGCATAAAAAAACGACCGAAACAATCTTAAAACTTAAGATGCCGGCTGTTTGATTATATCTACGTTGAGTTCCAAATCGGAACTCCTGTTTATTAGCTTGAAATCCAAGCTTAATTTATCCTTTCTAGTTCCCAGAGGAATTTTGAAAGCCTGCGTATTATAGAGGTATTGGTGATAAATGCAACAACTATTTAGAAACAATACTATGTCAGTAAATTTGATTAAATAAGCACCCATACATACTTACTAGCTATACTTGAACTAATACCTCTACTGTTAGTCAATAAAGCAAGTTAACACCTTAATTACGCAAACTAAGGGATTTTTAGATATTATGATATCCTACTGCGCTAATTTTGGCCTTAATACTCTCAATATGGTGAGTCGATGCGTATTTTTAATTATTGTTTAAATGTTATGTCTGCTGGATTTAGCCGCTTATTTGTAAAAAGCAAAGTGCTGCCAGAAAATCCTATTAAACAGTATGAGCTAAACCCTGAGTACCCTACATTTTATATAGTGCGTTTAAATTCACGATTTGATTTAGCGGCTCTCGCACATGCGTGTAAAAAAAATGGTCTACCTAGCCCAACCGAAGAGCAAGTATTAGGCAACCAAAATTTAGATCGTTTTATTGGTATTAAAAACCCGCCACCACTATTTGGTGATGAAGCTAAACCAACCAATGCTTTAGCTCAAGGTAAACAAATCATTGAGTACCTAATAGAGAGCGGACAGCAAAACGTACAAGTTGTTCCGGTTACTATTTTATGGGGACGCGACCCAGGTAAAGAAAAGCCAGGATTACGTACTTTAATTACACACTCTCTAACTCCGAGCTGGTTTAGAAAGATTTTTGTGGTGTTGTTTTCAGGTCGCGATAACTTTATTCGCTTCAGTCAGCCTCTCGACTTATCGCTTTTAGTAAATGAAAAAGCTGACGTAAGTGAATTACCCCATAAGTTGTTACGTGTTGCACGCGTACACTTTAAACGTCAAAAACTTGCAGCAACTGGTCCTAAAATGCCCTCTCGCGAGCAATTATTTAATTCATTATTAGCGTCACCAACAATAAAAAAAGCAATTCAAGATGAAGCTAAAGCTAAAAATATTAGCCAAACCGAAGCCCGTCAAAATGCACTTAAACTACTTGATGAAATAGCAGCTAATTACTCTGAGGCAATGATACGTGTGGCCGAGCGATTTTTAACTTGGTTATGGAATAAGCTTTATAACGGTATAGATATTAAGCACGCAGAGCAAATTCATGAACTAACAGATAAAGGCCATGAAATTATCTATATGCCGTGCCATCGCAGCCATATGGATTATTTACTACTTACCTACTCTATTTACCATTTAGGTTTGGTGCCGCCACATATTGCTGCAGGCGTAAATCTTAATTTTTTCCCTGCCGGAGGCATATTTAGACGCTCAGGCGCATTTTTCATTCGTCGCTCGTTTGCAGGCAATAAACTTTACTCTGCCATATTCAAAGAGTATTTAAGCCAGTTATTTATTAAAGGTTACTCTGTTAAGTTTTATACAGAAGGCGGTCGAAGTAGAACTGGGCGTCTGCTTCCACCTAAAACGGGTATGCTATCAATGACATTACAAGCAATGCTACGTGGAATAGACAGACCAATATCTATCGTTCCTGTATACATTGGCTACGAGCACGTAATGGAAATTAACACCTATCTTAAAGAGCTGGATGGAAAAGATAAAAAAGGCGAATCTATTTTTGGAATTTTTAAGGCAATCAAAAACCTTAAAAACTACGGTCGTGGTAATTTAAACTTTGGTGATCCAATCTCCATTAACCAATATTTAAATGATAACCAACCTGATTGGCGTGACTCAATACATCCTACTGATGTACAGAAGCCACAATGGTTAGCACCACAAGTGACTAAACTTGCTGACCAAGTAATGGTTAAAATTAATAATGCAGCGGCGCTTAATGCGGTTAACTTACTAGCGATGATATTGCTGGTTAACGATAAACAAGCATTGAGTAAACCAAAGCTATTAGCACAACTTGATTTTTATCTACGCTTACAACGCGACGCCAGCTACAGCGATAAAGTAACAGCCCCAGACGAAACACCAGAGCAATTACTAACGCATGCATTAAAGCTTAATAAGTTTGAAGTTATAAGTGATGAATTTGGCGAAATTATTACTATTAGCGATAAAGAAAAGGTATTGTTTAACTACTACCGAAACAACATATTGCACTTGTTTGCAGTTCCAAGCTTAATTGCACTGCATCTATTTAAACAACACAGCACAACTATTGAGCAATGCCAGCAACTTGTAAAAACGTTTTATCCGTTATTTGCTAAAGAATGGTACTTACAGCCTCTTGATGAAAACTATATAACGCGTATTTTAGCTAATTTTGCTGATCAAAATTTAATTGAGTTTGATGGCGATAACATTCATATAACGAACAGTAATGACTGCTTAGCTAAGCTAGAAATGCTTGGACGAGCGCTTAGCTTTACTCTGCAACGATACGCTATTGTAATTGGTTTTATTCAAACAAGTGATGGTATTGAAAAAGCAGAATTAGAACGAGAGAGCCAAGTACTTGCACAGCGTTTAGGTACACTGCATGGTATTAAAACACCTGAGTTTTTTGATAAAAAAGTACTTGTTAGTTTTATTGAAAACTTACGTGGCGAGTCATTAATAACAGAAGGTGATAAGGGCTTGGTAGGTAGTACACAACTATGCGAAACCTACGCATACCTTAAAACATTACTGCCAGCACGCGTCTGGCAGTCAATCAGCGATATAGTACAAGATCAGTGTAACTAGTACTATATCTATAGAAGGCGGTTAGCGCTGGCGCATAACTCCTTCTTGCATTGTTGAGGCAACTAAGTTGCCTTGGCGATCAAAAAACTGTCCACGTACCAAACCACATCCATTACTCGCACTTGGACTATCAATTGAATACAAAATCCAATCATCCATTCTAAATGGGCGATGAAACCACATTGCATGATCAATAGTAGCTACCTGCATATTTGGCTGCATAAACGACACACCGTGTGGCTGTAATGCAGTTGGCAAAAATTCAAAGTCAGACGCATACGCTAATAAATAGTTATGGATGCGCTGATCGTCCGGCATTTCACCATTAGCTTTAAACCAAATATGTTTTACCGGCTCCATAACTTCTGGCTTAAATGGGTTATGAAAAGTAACCGGTCGCATTTCAATTGGCATTTCACGCGTAAACTTATTACGGATGACTTCAGGGATATGCGAAGCGTTATCTTGATAAAACTCAAGCGATGAACGTAACTCTTCAGGTGCAGGTACATCAGGCATTGTTGCTTGATGCGACAAACCATTTTCTTCACCTTGGAATGACGCGGTCATATAAAAAATAGGCTTACCGTACTGAATCGCTTTTACTCGCCGAGTACTAAAGCTCTTTCCGTCACGAATAGTTTCTACGTCGTAAACAATCGGTTTAGCCGGATCACCTGGGCGTAAAAAGTAAGAATGTAATGAATGGACTATACGCCCCTCAGGTAGAGTTTCTTTAGCTGCAGAAAGCGCCTGCCCCATAACTTGACCGCCAAACACAGCACCAAAGCCTAAATCTTGGCTTTGTCCTCGATATAAACCTTGCTCAATTTCTTCAAGTGTTAACAACGACAATAAATCATCTAATACTTGGCTCATTATTTCTTCCTCATTACCCTAGTATCCAAATGATACTATACAATAGTGGGAAGTAAATATTTGTTAGGAATACTGTTATGGCTTACTGGCTTTTTAAAACCGAACCCGATGCCTTTTCGATTGATGATTTAAAAAATGCACCAAAACAAACTACACTTTGGGAAGGAGTGCGTAATTACCAAGCGCGAAACTTTATGCGTGATGGCGTTAAAGTTGGTGACTCAGTCTTGATTTATCATTCAAGCTGTAAACACGTAGGCGTAGCGGGTATTGCCGAAGTGACACACGATGCCTACCCAGATCCTACTCAGTTTGATTTAAGCAGCGACTATTACGATGCCAAAGCCACCAGCGATAAACCACGTTGGGTTGTTGTTGAAGTTACTTACCAAAGCCATTTAAACAAGTTGGTTAGCCTTAAAGATATTAAAGCGAATAATAATATTACCGAAATAGCACTTAAAAAAGGCGGACGATTATCAATAATGCCTGTTACTAAAAATGACTGGGATGAAATAATCAAAATGGCGCAGTAACGCCCTCTCGGTTTGACCTGATTTCATTGAGTTTGATATGATCTACGCTGACTTATAGCTGGAGGATTAATGAAATTACTGTATTGGTTAGATGAATGGTTAACTCTCCCGCGCAATGAGCAACAAACTCAATTACCCATGACGGGTAGTGATTTACTAGGCGATGTATTTGTAAAATATGAGTTTATTGACATTAATAAACCCCTGCTTTTTACTTTCTCCCCTGCAGGCACAAATGTACAAGAGCAAGATCTTCACCCTGATTTTGCACCATGGGGTTATCACTTAGCTCAAAAACAAAACGTAAACATAATCGCTTTTCAACATTTAGGTAAAAGTAATTGGTTTCGTAATCGTAATTTAATCTTTTTTCTCGAGCAATTATCAACATTAATCACTCCATTTGATTGTCGACTAGGCTATGGCTTAAGCCGCGGCGGATTTGCTGTTGGCGCTTTTGCTAAACTATTGAAACTAAACCACGTACTGTTCTTTCACCCGGTAAGTACTAAAAATAAAGAATTAGTACCGTGGGATGACCGCTCTAGTACCGATATAGCTCAGCAGTTTGACTGGCAACAGGATTATCACGATCTAGATTTAGGAGATGCCCAAGGCTATATCATTTACGATCCTACTAATCGTGTAGACCGAATGCACGCTAAGCGCTATAAGCAGCTAACTCACTTACGAGTATTTGGTATGGGACATGGCACACACGCCACATATTTGAATAAGTTTGGGTTTTATAAGCAAGTAGCCGTTGATTTCATTCAACATCAGCAAATCGATATTGCACAGTTTCGCATGCAAACCAAAACCTTACGCTTAAAAGAGGATTATTATCAAAGCCTCAATTCGGCTAATGCAAGCTCACCGCATCGTTTAGCATTATTGAGTACAGCGCATAAAATTTTAGCTGATGAAAAAGAAGTGCATGTACAAGAGCATCAGGCAAAAATTGATATTCAGCCCTTGATTGATGTGGCGCTTAAGCACCAAGATGAACACCCTAATGATGCTATCCAGCTATTAGAAGTCGCCCAGCAACTTTTACCTGACGACCCTCTAATTGAGCATAAACTCAAACAGCTAGAAGAGTAATATTCCAGCAAAAGCGGCTATAAAAACTAATGACTCTATTTTGCCTTTTTCTTTTTGTGCCCATGCTTGGGCACAATAGCAAAGTACATCATTAATCCTAACCACGAAAATATAATGATTCCCATCAGCCAGCCGTTCTTTTCATGGCCTTTTGAACGCTTACTATTAAGTACAATAACGACAGGTAAAATGTAAGCACTTAAAACAACAATTAAAAATACAACTTCATTCATTATTTTTCTAAACTCGACCAATCTACTTCACTACTTAATACTCGTTCTACCGATATATAATGCAAAATATCACCCTCATTTACTTTGTAATCTAATGGCGGGTTTAAATCCATATTTTGCGCACTTAAATTATGAGCTACGCCTAACAGTATTGCATCATGCTCAAGTTTAAAGTGATGAAACAAAGTACCAAACTCCATATCTTTGCAGCCACTTGGTACTTTCAAGCTAAATTGTGTATCGCCGTGTAAAGTAGATAGCAGCTCCTCTTGCACACGGCTCGAACCTGGGTCTTGCATTGAGCGTACTAATATCTCAGCTGATTTTGCACTACTACACTCTACATTTTGGCAATGCTCTAACATCATCTCAACTTTGGTTTCATCTAAAAAGTGAGCGCTTATATGGCAATCGTCTTTTACTAAGCGACTAATACGCAGCGCTGTCGTAAATGTTTGGTCGTCATCTTGCCCATCAATAATCACTTTATCGGCACGGCGAATAGCTACACGCTCTAGTTCAGCTAAATTAGTAAAACTCGTTAAACGTGCAAAATCGACGCTTTCGTTAGCTAAAAAAGGATGATCCATTTGCTCGGTTACCGCGAGTAAAATACGACGATCGGTTCGCTTCGTATCTGCCAAAATGTAATCAATCATCTTTTTTGTACGAGTGTCGTGCCAACCAAAAATAATAATATGGTGGTTACTGTGGGCAAAGTTTTTATCACCAGTCATAGCGCGCCTAATTAAGTAAGTAACTGTCTGTCCTGCTTTTCCTAGCAAGACACCAAATAAAGCTAAACCAAATGGAATTTGTATTAATGCAACCACCCAACGACCAAGATCAGTAGTTGGACTAAAGTCACCATATCCCACTGTTGATGTTGTTACTGTGTAATAGTAAAAAAAGGTAGTAAGCGAAGTTAACGCTTTCTCATTCGCTATAAATAGCAAGCTCCATGTTAATAGCATATGAGTCAAAATAGCTAATGCCACTGCTTGCCAACTCAACTGATCTATATGAGCGCGAACAAGTAACGCTAGCCTTTTAAATATCACCGGCATAATACAAAGTCTTCGTTAGTAAATTATCTATAAACAGTACGTTACTGTAAGCGATGCTTTTAAGCAATGTTTAAGCTTTTAACCGCAAATATAAGACTAAATGCTGTTTGCCAATGGTGATTTTTCATGATTAATTAGCGTTAAAATAATAACCAAAACAGTTGTGCTTATGCTTAATAAAATAGCCCGCCCTTTTGCTAAAATTGTAGAGCGCTATCTTCCCGACCCTTTTATATTTGTAATTTTACTTACAACAATTACTCTTGTCAGTGCGAGCTTATTTACAACCGCAACCAACATTGAAGTATTACAAGCGTGGGGAGGTGGTTTTTGGAACTTATTAAGTTTTGCTATGCAAATGCTACTAGTGTTAATCACAGGCTACATGCTGGCAAGTACGCCACCTATAAGTAAGTTATTAGAAAAACTAGCAACATTTGCAAGCACCGCACCTAAAGCAATTATATTAGTAACGCTTATTTCGCTTTTAGCAAGCTGGATAAATTGGGGATTTGGCTTAGTTATTGGTGCCCTTTTTGCCAAGGCAATTGCAAAACATACTCGTGTTGATTATCGATTATTAGTAGCCAGCGCTTACTCAGGTTTTGTTGTATGGCATGGCGGATTAGCCGGTTCGATTCCTTTAACTATCGCAACCGATGGCCACTTTTCAGAAGCCAGCATTGGTATTATTAGTACAGAGCACACCTTATTTGCGGGCTTTAATATAGCAATATTAGTTGGCTTATTTATTATTATGCCGCTCGTTAATCGCTATATGCTGCCAAGTGAGCAAGAAAGCGTATATATCGACCCAGCTCTTTTACAAGAGATAGCACCTAAGTTGACAACAATAACCAGACCCGCCCAACATTTGGAACAAAGCAAACTGCTAGGTATGGGCATTGGCTTAATGGGGCTTGCCTACTTAAGCTATTACTTTTTTATCTCTGGTGGCGGCTTAAACCTCAATAGTATAATTGCCCTGTTTTTGTTTATGGCTATTACGCTGCATCAAACACCCCATAATTTACTTAACAGTCTGCAACAAGCAATTCCAAGCGGGGCTGGCATTGTTATTCAATTTCCTTTTTATGCCGGCATCATGGCGGTAATGGTTGATAGCGGATTAGCACAACAAATATCACGTGGCTTTATTGCCGTTGCAGATGCTGATAGCTTGCCATTCTTTAGTTTTATAAGTGCAGGGCTCGTTAATATGTTTGTTCCCTCTGGCGGTGGCCAATGGGCTGTACAAGCACCCATTGTAATACCTGCAGCGCAAGAGCTAGGTGCTGATATATCGCGCGTTGCAATGGCCGTTGCATGGGGTGATGCGTGGACTAATTTAATTCAACCGTTTTGGGCATTACCAGTCCTTGCTATCGCAGGCTTAAAAGCAAAAGATATTATGGGGTTTTGTGTTGTGCAGTTGTTGGTAACAGGGGTTTTTATTGCGTTGATACTAAGTTTTTATCCGTAAGTATTTTGGTAATAAATAGGCGCGATTTTATATCGCGCTTGCCAGCTGCAAACCAAAAGAACTAAGCAAGAAAGTAAAATTAACTGATGAGTCACCTAATATCACAAAATAATTTCACCTAGTGCTAATAAATTACAGATCATGTGAGCGATAATGCAATACCACAAGTTACCCGATAGATGACGAAGTAGTCCCATCAAGCACGAAAATACAAACACTGAAATATAAATTTCAACTTGATCATACTGCCAGTGTATCAATGTAAATACAATACTTGGGATAATAATTGCGCCACTGGCTCCCAAGGCGGTTTTTTTCAGCCTATAGAATGCCACTCCTCGAAAAATCACCTCCTCATATATGGGCCCAATAAATACTACTGCTAAAAGCAGCATAATTTTGGCTAAAAGCGAATTTGTTTGTGCTTCAACTTCTAACATAAAATCTGGCAAGGCGACTTCCATAAAACCAAAAAGCCATTGTTCCAGTAAAACGAAAGCCGCTGTTAATAGCACTGTAATGATTAAAGGAAAAAGAGCCACTTTTTTTATTGCTAAGCGCCCAATAACTTCGCTTTTATTTTGCGCATCAAGAGTAAACTTTAAAAATGGCAGCGTAAGTACAGCAGTGAGGAAGGTAGATATAAGAAGGTAAATAGGATTGGAATTGAATACTAATGATCCACCATCCAATAAAAAAATAATCAAGTTTGAGGGTATTGGGAGCACCAGTAAAAAAAAGGCCAACCAATAGAGCGTGTACAATAAATATTCCCCTGTGCTTTGATTTACTTGTTGTTTTATCGCATCATTCATAATTCTATCAGCTCACGGCTTCTTGTTATTTTTCATTCTGGGGGATAGTACCATATCAATTACCCCATTAAGAAACGAACCAAAACTAATATCTTGCTATCGCTACACAAGCTAAAATAAACACTGTTAATTTTATTCCGAGCGGTTGGGCAAGCGTAATTGCCCCTGTTAAACGCCCACTTTGCTGAGCGACAGCCTCCTTTCTAAACAACAAATGCACAAAAACCTTAAAAAGCAACGTACAAAAAACAGCATAGTGAGCGAGCTTTGAACTACCATGCTGTTATTATTGCTAGCTCGATAAAATAGTCATCGGCAAACTCAATATTGGATTTTCTGAATCGGCAAAGTGCATCATTACAGCTACATGCCCAGCTACTACAACTGCATACATAACCGCTGAAAAGCCTTGGCCATATTTATCTAGTGGCATTAAATGTGAATAGTGACGGCCTCGCCATTCAAATACAATTTCCAGCGCACCAACAAACAAAAAGAATACCAGTAACATTAATCCAAAGGTGTAGCTTAGCCATAAGCCAAATAGTACGCCTAATAAGCATACGCTTAAGCCAATCCATGAACGCATTGAAAAGCTGATACTTTTTAATACATGCCCGCCATCAAGCGGCAAAATTGGTAATAAATTAAATAAATTTAATAACGCACTAAGCACCGCAACACCTGCAAATATTTCCATTTCAGTGACGTAATATAAAACCACACCCAGCACAGAAGTTATTAAACCAAATGCAGGCCCCATTAATGATATAACTACATCTTGCCAACGAGTCGTTATTTTATCGTCACTTACAGCAAGCCCACCTACAAATGGGATTAAATAAATACCTTTAGTTTTTATGCCAAAGTATTTCATTGCTCGCACATGGCCGTATTCGTGTACAACTAAACACCCAATTAGCATTAATGCAAATTCAATACTAAATAACCACGCATAGCCTGCAACAGAAGCCCCAGCAAGCACTACTTTAATTACCTTAGCACTTTTAAAAAGCTTAAAACCTAA
Organism: Pseudoalteromonas sp. EB27; assembly: GCF_001974875.1. Taxonomy (GTDB): domain Bacteria; phylum Pseudomonadota; class Gammaproteobacteria; order Enterobacterales; family Alteromonadaceae; genus Pseudoalteromonas. The sequence continues at coordinate 16,937 of NZ_MTQD01000003.1, read as the reverse complement.
TGCTGCCAACCCTAAAAAGCCTTTTTTAGGTGATCCATTTGTAGGTGCTGGTAACGCAAGTTGTGTTGCAAATTGCTCATCCACAAAAAGCGAAATACTTTGCTCTTTCACCGCCGCTGTATCAATACCTATTACTTTGTTGTCGTAAGTAAACTGATAATAGTTTTCACGAGGATTATCAAAGGTAATAGCTTGTTGAGCATGAAACACCTGCACAATTTTTTGCCCAGACACCATAAGCGAAAATGGCTGCTCGGCTAAAGTAAGATCTATTCTTATCATAATTAAGACCATTTAAAATAATGGCGCTAGTATACCTAATCAACTTAAAAACACGAGTGAAGGTGTTCTATAACTATTTTCAAAATAAAAGCATTTGATACTGACAAAATAAAAAAACACTACTACTTTTATAGTAACCATAAGCTATACATTGAAAGGGATAACAGTGAACAAAATAGTGCCTAACATTTTAGTTGTTGACGACTCAAAAGCGATTTTGATTGTTATGGAAGCCATATTAAATGAATTAAATATGTCTGATAATGTAGTCACCTGCTTGAGTGCTGCTGAAGCCCTCGAAAAAGTTGCTTCTGATATAAACTACTTTGATGCTATTTTTACTGACCTTAATATGCCCGAAATGGATGGTATGGAATTAATCCGCCACTTAGGAGGGCTACATTATCAAGGCGGTATCATTATTGTATCTGAAATGGATCATAAAGTTATTAGTTTAGCTGCCAGCCTTGCCAAGCAACATAACGCTCACCTCATTGGTAATATTACAAAACCAGTGCAACTATCTCAGGTAAGTAGGTTACTTATTAAAGTAGCGCAATTAAATAGCCATACTTTATTAAAAGAGTCAGCCATTTCAAAAGATGAGCTTATTGAAGCATTAAAAAATGATGAAATAACGCCTTTTTATCAACCAAAAATAAACGCTGATAATAATAGAATTGAGAGCGTTGAAGTATTAGCGCGTATTCTATCAAGTAAAGACGGCAATATTATTTTACCTAACCGGTTTATAGGTATTGCCGAGCAACATAACTTAATTAATCAAATTACATTTTCTCTTTTTGAAAAGGCCACCAGCGAATTCAAAAATATGAAAGCGCAACTAGGTCATGATTTTAAGATGGCATTTAACTTATCGCCAACTCAGCTCGACGACCTAAACTGTCCTAATAAATTACTACTCATATTAGAACTAAATCAACTCACGCCTAGTAATATAATTATAGAAATAACAGAACAACATGCACTCTCAAGCCTCATGCAATTAGAAACACTAAACAGGTTAAGAATGCACGGCTTTGGTATATCGCTAGATGACTTTGGTGTTGGTTTTACTAATATGAATCAACTTCGAAACCTTCCTTTTACTGAAATTAAGATAGACCGCTCACTCATTAGCCATATAGAAACAGATTTATTTTCTCAAGTGGTTGTAAGTTCGTTATTTAACATTACGAGTAAAGATAATTTAGATTTAGTGGCAGAAGGTGTTGAGCGCCCAGAAGAGCTCGTTTATTTAAGGCACTATAAAAGAAAACTAGCCATACAAGGTTTTTTATTTAGTCGTCCTAAACCACAAGACGAATTTATATCTTGGGCTAAAGATTGGCTGAAAACTGATGGTAGCCCCGCTTAAAGCGGTATTAATATTTAATCGGGGCTGGTTAACTAATTATCACCCCGAGTGTGTTTATCTTCTTCACTGACTATATGCGCACTACTTGCTAAACGTTTGTGCCAACGCTGCCTTGCTACTGCGCGCATATTAGTAGATTGGTCACGCTCATCTACAATCTCTAGCCCCATTAAAGCTTCAATCATGTCCTCTAGCGTTACAATACCTTGCACGTCACCGTACTCATCTACAACTAGGCATATATGCGTGCGCTTTGTTAAAAGAGTTTGCAGTAACGACGATACATTTTGAGAACTCGGCACCGTATAAATAGGCTTAATCAATTTGCTAATTTTGTAATCGGTACCTAAACGGTGAAATGCCAGCATAATATCGTTTTTATGCACAAACCCTACAATATCGTCGCTGTCTTTATCAAATACCAATATACGAGAAAATGATGACGAGCCGTGATCGTTTAAATACTGATTAACGGTTAAGTCTTTGTGGATTTTAAAAATAACAGTTCGAGGCGTCATTAAGTCGCATAATTTTGCATGTCTAAAATGCAATAGATTACGAATTATTTCAGACTCATCTTGATGTAATGCGCCCGACTCCGTACCTATATCAGCCATTGCCTCTATCTCTTGACGAATATAGTAAGCCTCATCGTGCTTTGGACCCATTAAATTTGTTAGCTTTTGTGCAAACCATACAAAAGGCTTTAGCGATATAACTAAAAACCGCAAAGCGTAAGTAACACTTGGCGTTAGAGCTCGCCAGTAATTAGCCCCCAAAGTTTTAGGAATAATTTCAGAAAGGATTAATACGAGGAATGTCATAATGGCTGATGCAATACCTACAGCCGCATCGGAAAACACGACAGCTGCCTGTGCGCCGACCCCAGCAGCACCCGCAGTATGGGCAACCGTATTTAAAGTCAAAATAGCAGCTAAAGGCTGATCTATGTTGTTTTTAAGTTTTTCGAGCTGTTTAGCAAGCTCAGGATGATCTTTCCTAAGTGATGCAACATAGCTGGGCGAAATACTTAATAACACAGCCTCCATCACAGAACATAAAAACGAAATAACAATCGCCACTACCATATAAACTATCAGTAAAGTCACTTTCTCTCCTCTATATTGGATATGTGAGCATGGTATCAATACATGCTATATTTGGCCAAACTTCCAATAATAATAGGCATAATAATGAAATTTAGCGCACCATGGTGTCATCAAAATAAGCTATTTAAGCATGCAGCGACTCTTTTAACGCTTAGCAGCTTAAGCTTTGCTGCAATAGCTGCACCATTGGATAAATCAAAAATTCAGTTTATCGGCCCACTTGCCGAAGACATGCAGTTAAAGCCTTTTCAAACACCTCATGGTAATGCCATTATTAATAACCTATTACCTCAATTACAAGCAGACTCAGATAGTTTTTCTGTATTTGGGAAAAAACAAAATTGGCAGCCATTTAATAAAATCAATGCGCTCACTTTAGGTGGGTTACAGGCACTAAAATTTAATATTGAAACAACCCGCTTTACACAAGGTACGCTTACCTTAAAAGGGATTGAGCAAGGTCAGTTATTTATTAATGGCGAACTACAAACAGGTGATAAAAATAGCTATAAGTTAGCTTTAAATAACAGTACTCACTCTATTTTAATAGTAGCCCAACAAGTAGCTAATTGGCACGACGTAATGCTTGATTTTGCAGCTAAAAGCGAGGTTGATAAAATTACGCTTAGCGCCTCACAAACAAAGCGCTTATCTGCAAAACAATTGTTTGATGCTCCTACAATTAGCCAATTATCACTCGCACCTAACGCCAAGCAGTACGTTACTACTACTCGCACTTATAGCGATAAAACACAAAACCAAGCAAATACAGTTACTGTCCTTAAAGATTCAGATAATCAAACGCTTTATCGCTTCGAAGCAGGCCAACCAAGTAACATTATTTGGAGTCCAGATAACCAATATTTAGTGTATTTGTTAAATGGTGAGCTTAAACAACTTAGCCGTAAAAACTTCTCAATAAAAACATTAGCAAACGATTTAGAAGGAGCCAATGGCTTTACCTTTTATAACGACACCAGTCTTTTGTTTAGCTGGTCTAAATCACCTGAGAACACTAACAGCTTAACTAAGCACTATAAAGGTCTACAAGATCGCTGGTCGTATGCACGCTCCACCAGCCAAATTTATATGCTTGATACTAAAAGTGGTTTAACAAAAGCACTTAGCCAAGGTCCTCTTTCTTACAGCCTTGAAGATTCAAATAGTAACCGTGGCAAAATATTAATGAGCCGCCCAGTAATGGCAATGCAGGCATCAACACACCCAGAAACAGAGTTAGTTGAACTCGATTTAAAATCAAATAAGCTTTCATCGCTTGGTAAATTTAAAACGTTTAATTTAGCTAAATATGCAAATAAAGACATTTATGTAGTTGCAGGCCCTGACTTTAAAAATGGCGCAGGCAGAGCTCTACCAAAAGCAATGCTTGCCAATAACTACGACGGGCAACTTTATCTACTTACTGAAGGCGGTAAAAACGTAAAAGCACTTAGTAAACAGTTCGACCCCGCTATTGGCCAACTGCAAGTTTTAGAAAACGGCGATGCGCTCATTAAAGTAACAGAGCAAGACACTCAACCACTTTACCTATTTGATTTAAGTAAACAGCGCTTTAAAAAGTTAAATACAGGATTGGATATTGTTGAACAATTTAGTTACTCATACGACCGTAATACCGAAATTTTACTAAGTGGTACCAACGCTTTAGCTCCACAACAACTAAAGCGCCTTAACGTAAGTAAAAATAAAACAGATTTAATATGGGATTCAAAACCAAGTAGCTATGCAAATACACGACTCCCTACATTAGAAGAGTTTAATTTTAAAAATAAACATGGTGTCGAAATAACGGGTCGTGTGTACATTCCTAGCAACTTAGATAAAACTAAAAAGCACCCTGCGCTCGTGTATTACTACGGCGGTACTTCACCCGTTACGCGTGGTTTTACAGGTCGTTACCCGTTTAACTTATGGGCAGAAAATGGCTACGTTGTTTATGTAGTACAACCTACTGGCGCAACAGGGTTTGGACAAAAGTTTTCAGCGCAACATGTTAATGCCTGGGGCGACTACACCGCAGACGATATTATCGAAGGCACGCAAGCCTTTTTAAAGAAATACAACTATGTTGATAGTGAAAAGGTAGGAAATTTAGGGGCATCATACGGTGGATTTATGACCATGCTACTAGCAACTAAAACCGATATATTTAGTGCCTCCATTGCCCATGCAGGTATTTCTAACATTACCTCATATTGGGGTGAAGGTTGGTGGGGCTACCTATATTCTGGCGAAGCATCAAAAAATAGCTTTCCGTGGAATAACCCTGAGCTTTACAGCCAGCACAGCCCTGTGTTTCATGCCGACAAAGTAACAACACCTATGCTACTTCTTCATGGTGATAGTGATACCAATGTACCTGTTGGCGAAAGCTTAACAATGTACACTGCGCTTAAACTGCTTAATAAGGACGTAGAGTTAATCGAATACAAAGGCGCCGATCATCAAATATTTGCACGCGATAAACGATTTGATTGGTGGAACACCATGCTCGCATACTTTGATAAAAAGCTAAAAGATGAACCTCAATGGTGGGACTCAATGTATAAAAATGACTGAGTCTGCTTCTTCTAAATAACGACTTAATACAGATTTATTAATTGTAGTATTAATTACTTAGCACCTTTTAATTAGTTTAAAGGTGCTAATCTCATCCTCTAATAACACCTTCTACACCTTTGAAATATTAAGTTACTTAAAACTAATAAACCCCCTTCTCAGCATTTACCTAATGGTGCTACCATACAGAGCTATAAGCATTCAAAATAAAGTACTATGGCTATTAATGTTTTATTGGTTGAAGACGATGAACTACTCGTTAAACGCATCCAAAATCACTTTTCAGATACCGAATTTACAATAGAGGTAGACCCAACTGGCGCTGATGCACTTAGCATTGTAAGGCAGCGGGTAAACCTGCGCGGTGCTATATCATTAGCCATAATTGACATTGTTTTGCCAAAGCGCGATGGGCTTCAACTCGCAAAAGAATTAAACACACTTACCGATATTGGCGTTATTGTATTATCGAGTCGTGACTCCCAAGCCGATCGTATTGCAGGCCTTGCACAAGGTGCCGATGACTATATTTGTAAGCCTGTCGATTTACTTGAGTTAGAACTTCGCATGCGCGCGCTCTATAAGCGTGTTGCCGTTAACCTAGAAGACGACGAAAGCGAAGAGTTTATAGAATATGCTGACTTTAAGCTTCACCCCGATAACCGCACATTAATTACTGCTGCAGGCGTTGAATCACGCTTAACTGAAGCCGAACATAAAGTGCTTATTTGCTTAATTAGTAATGCAGGTAAAGCTACATCCCGTGAAAAAATATCAGAAGAAATAGGCCAGCCCGATTGGAGTCCAAACGATCGTACTGTTGATGTGCTTATTGGTCGTTTACGTAAAAAATTAAATGACGAAAAAGATCAAAAACGTATTGTTACCGTTCGCGGTAAAGGCTATATGCTCTCTATTTAATATTTAGTTAATTGCGCAATAAGGCGCTCAAATGCACGGTAATTAAGTGCTTCCTTAAGCTCATTTAAACTAATATTTTCAGCCCCGTTTAAATCACTAATAGTCCGCGCCACTTTAATCACTCTATGGTAAGAGCGTGGCGATAAAGACAACTTTTCGCTTGCTCTGGCTAAAAACTGCAACTCTGCTGGCGCCAGTACACAGTGCACACTCATTTCTTTATTATTAAGCCTCGCATTAACCTTACCTTGGCGTTTTAACTGTAGGTAATAAGCCGCTTCAACTCTTGCTCTAACCTCAGCACTACTTTCCTCTGGCTGAGTACTTTGTAGTTCAACGCTCGTTAGACGAGGCAGTTCTATTTGCAAATCAATACGGTCAATAAAAGGCCCCGACACGCGCGATAAATAACGCATAACTTGATCGGGAGTTGCCCGCTTATCTGTATGACTTCCTGTTGGACTTGGATTTAATGCTGTAATAAGCTGAAACTGCGCCGGAAACTCCATTTGCCTAGCTGCACGTGAAATAGTAACCGTACCGGTTTCCATTGGCTCACGCAGTGAATCAAGTACCTTACGCTCGAATTCCGGTAACTCATCTAAGAAGAGCACACCGTTATGTGCCAGAGAAATTTCACCAGGTTTAGGATTCGAAGAGCCCCCCACCAAGGCAACAGCTGAACAAGTATGATGTGGATTACGAAATGGCCGCTGTCGCCAATTAGTTAAATCTATGGATTGCCCAATAATAGAGTAAAGCGCAGCTGTCGAAATAGCTTCATCGTCCGACATAGTAGGCATTATAGTTGCCATTCGCTGGGCCAGCATCGATTTACCAGTACCTGGAGGACCTAAAAATAGGTTATAATACCCTAATAGACCCATCAGTATTCAACTGCAGAAAATTAAGATTTATGAATAAAGCATATAGTTACATTCGCTTCAGCACCAAAGGACAAATCGAAGGAAGAAGTCTTAAACGCCAACTAGAAAGCGCACAAGAATACGCTAATAGTAATGGATTAGCTCTTCAGAGTCTCTCATTTAGAGACTTAGGTGTTAGTGGCTATAAAGGTAAGAACTCCTCAGATGGCGAGTTAGGTAAGTTTATAGAGGCAGTAAAAGAAGGAGCGATAGAACAAGGTAGCTATTTACTCATTGAGAGCTTTGACCGCATGAGCCGCCAACCTGTTGAAACCTCACTTATGCTCCTTATGACTATTGTTGACCTCGGTATAACAGTCGTCACGCTAATGGATAGGCAAGTGTATAAAAAGGGTGAGATGAATATGCAAGCCCTTATGATATCGCTTGTATCCATGAGTCGCGCTCATGAGGAGTCTGCTACAAAGAGTAAACGTGTAGGCGATGCGTGGCACAAGAAACAGAAAAGAGCTGCCACAGAGTTAATGGGGTCACCTCTACCCGCTTGGTTACACTACAGCGATGATAAAAAAGATATACTAATATCAATGGAAAAAGCTGTTGTAGTTAAGTACATATTCCTACTGTCAGCTGAGGGTTACGGAAAAGCTGCTATTGTTAGAAAGTTAAATGATGAGGGCATTCTTCCTATTAGCTCTAGAGCAAGCAAATGGCACCCATCTTATATAACTAAAATACTTAATGGTCGCATTGCTCTTGGCGAATACCATCCCCACATAAACAACTCTTTAGGTAAACGTGAACCTACAGGAGAGGTCATCAAAGACTATTACCCTGCCATAATAGATGAGAGCTTATGGTATAAATCCCAAGCAGGCATTAAAAGCAGAAGAACAGGTAGCACAGGTTCAATTAAAAAGGGTTTAACAAGGAACATCTTCTCGGGTTTTATATCCTGCGAGTGTGGTTCATCTGTTCAATTTGTAAATAAAGGGAGTTCACCCAAAGGTGGTTACTACTTAGTATGTAGCCTCGCGAGATATGGCGGGGGCTGTAAGTACACTAGTCACCGTTATTACTATACCCAATGGGTTATTCTAATAGCACTACAAAACCTGCTTACACCTTATGCCAAAAAGCCTGAGGACACAGCTAGAACCATGAGTCTAGAAGGTGAATTAATAACACTGCAAAAGCAAATAGATGAACTACTTCAAGACATCGATGAGAATGGTTTTAGCACATACATTAGTAAAGCTATCCGTAACAAAGAAAGCCGCATTAGTGAGGTAAGTCGAGAGCTAGCCGACATACAAGCAGCTAAGGCTATTAATGATGAGCCTTTAGACCTTACTGAACTCACAGGGAACATAAACGAGCAATCTGAACGACTAAAGCTCCACCAGCACCTTAAGCGACAGCTAAAAACCATCGTGCTTTACCCTAGCAAGAAGTCTATTGATATCTTAGTGAATGAGGGTGACGATATACATTTGAGTTATGATGAGAATACTGAGATATGGACTTCAGGTGACGGAATGAGTTTTAAGGTAGAAGCCTAACCACCAACTTCAACTTTGCTATTGCTCTTTTTAGTCTTAACCAATAAGTTTAGCCTTCACCTGACAGTTAGTAAAAGGGTGATGTGGGCATTGTTTTAATCAACACTTTTGTGTTTAGACTCACAATACTGTGAGGAACTCTTTTCTTTTGTGAGATAACCTAATCTCGACATCATATTTATTGTTGGTAATGGTTAATTCGATTTGTTACTAATAAAGGTTCACCACATAAGAGCATGATGTAAAAATAGAATAGCAGTCCCAACAAGACGGCTAAATTACTGGAGGAAAAAATCGTAGCATGGATGAAAAATTAAGTGCCATCTTTTCAAATATAAATGACTGGCTCAAATATGCAGAAACTAAATCTGCAACATTAATCGCAGGAAATGGAGCTCTAATTTTTGGGTTTAGTAGACTCAGCTTAAGTGAAAATATCAACTGCTATGCGAGTTACTATTTGATATTTTGTAGCTTATTGAGCCTTATATCCCTATCAATATGTTTATTATCAGTTATGCCTGCACTGAACATGCCTTGGGAGTCAAAACCTAAAGGAAAATACGATAATGATAATATTTTATTTTTTGGGCACATTGCGAAATATTCCACGTCATCGTATTTAACCAAACTAGCAGATAAGATTGGCGAAAAAACGCCTGATTTTACTGGCTACCAAAAAGATTTGGCATTTCAGATTATAACCAACGCGACTATTGCTAATCGTAAGTACAATTACTTTAATGCAGCAATTTGGTTTACTCTGGCTTCTGTAATATCTCCAGCCATCACAATACTCATCTACCTTCTTAGGGAAAAGAAATAATGAAATCAGGCATTGATAATAAAGTAACCGAAATAATCGATGATACATTTGAAGTAACTGAGGTTACATATATTCCAGACATTAATGATAAAAAATTAACCTTTGGAAATAAGGGCTTAAGACTAACCGCTACAGTCCTATATATTGATATGCGTGGTTCGACTGCTATCCTAAATAAGCATAATAGAACTTCGGTAGCTAAAATCCACAAAGCATATTTTCATACTATTGTGACGATCGCCAAAAGCCTTAATGGTGAAGTTAGAAGCTTTAATGGTGATGGTATGCTTGTATTGTTTCAAGGGAAGACCGTAACTAGGTTAAGCGATGCTGTCTCAGCAGCGATGCAAATGAAATGGATGCTCACATCTCCAGATTCAAAAGTAAAAAGGAAAATGGAAAAATATACTGCCGTTGATTTTGGTATAGGTATTCACTATGGAGATATCCTGTGCTCTAAAGTGGGTATAGCAGGTGAAAATAACCGTGACCTTGTATGGATTGGAAATGCCATTAATAAATCAGTAAAGATTGGTGATAAGCATCATAATGACATTGGTATTTCACAGATTGTTTACAACAACTTAGAGGATAGGGTTAAGTATACTACAGAGAAAGATTGGCTTGGGAATGATGTAAAGAAAGACATATGGCAACAAGCTACAATTGAATATAACGATGTTCAAAAAGTGTATTATTTCACCACCTACCATATTGAAGTCACATAAAATAAAGCTTTGGCACCACACCACGCTGCGGGGGAGGGTCGGAGGTAATAGATAAAGTTAGCGATTGCGTCGTACCATGCTTTTTGAACAAAACGTTGTTTTGAAAAGTTTGATTTTTAGGCTAAATCGCTAAGTATTATTATATTGATATTCAACAGCTGCTCTCTCGCTGCCCTTGTAACGCCTTATCCACACGCTGCTGAACCTTCTCTTCAAACACCTCATTCAACTCTCTTCTGAGCTGCTCAAACGACTCCCGACGCTCTCGAGCCACCCTAAGGTAATTATCAACGACTTCCAAGCATCGCCCATGGTCTAAGCCTGCATTCTTAACCTCTCTAGCTACCTCTTCGTACCCGCTAGTGACAGAAGAATATGAGGAGATTTTAATTACCCTTGCTAATCCATCAACTTTAAAACCGATACAACCCTTTAAGGTTGAATCATATGAGAGCCACTTATCGTCACCACTACAAAGGTAAGATTTAATCTTTTGCGCTTTTTCTGATTTAGTCATAACTATAACCCCTTCAATACAATTCACAACAATATACACATAACCTATTGATTTGTAAATGAATGTTGCAGTAGTGAGTTTGATAACAAAGTTAGACTAACTTTATATATCTCAGCTTGTTCGCTCAATCCACCTCTGTTTACCCCCCCCAGCTTACTTATATAATGTGCCTATAAAGGTATACTAAATGAGTACACTCAAAAGAACACAAAACCGTTCCCATTAAAGTTGATTTATTATTATCGGCACGATATCATTTATGGGTCTTAGACTTATAAAGGAACACACTCATAATGAGTAAGCATCAAACAGTCGCATATATTCGTGTCTCGTCCTCTCAGCAATCCACTGACAGACAACTTGTGAATGTAAGCTATGACAAGGAATTTATTGAGAAAGCCTCAGCAAAGAGCACTGAGCGCCCCCAACTTAACGCTATGCTTAATCATGTTCGTGAGGGTGACGAGGTTGTTGTTCACTCTATGGATAGGCTGGCACGTAATACGAAAGACCTCTTAGAGATTGTCGAAAGCCTTAAATCAAAAGGTGTAAGCATCAGGTTTATAAAGGAAAACTTAACCTTTTCCGCTGGTGGTGAAAACTCAATGAATAACTTAATGCTTACCATGTTGGGTGCAGTAGCTCAATTTGAACGTGAACTTATATTAGAGCGACAGCGTGAAGGTATTGAGGCCGCAAAGCAGAAAGGTCTTTATAAAGGTCGTAGTGCGAGCATAGATAGACAAGAGATAATGAGAGACATCAACAACGGCCTTTCAGTACGTAAAACAGCCTCAAAGCACAATATTGCAGTAAGCTCAGTAAGTCGCATTATAAAAGAGTCTAAGAATAGCAAATAGCTCATTCCCTCAAAAATCACCATATCAGCACAGCGATACGTAAGTTTGAATCGTTCGCTAATTCATTTGTGCATCAAACATAAAGACAATTAAGGAATCATATTAATGTCAAAACAACAGGTTGTTACCTGTAAAGAGTGCGGTAAACGCAGGGTAAAAGCCCTCACAACCAATCCAATTACAGGTAAGCAACGCCGCTCTACCATTAAGATATGCCAAGACTGCCATTCCAAGACTATAGACTATAAATTCTTTAGTAGCTCTTTTGGTCAGTGGCTACGAAGAGCTTTCCAGCGCCAATGCACTAACTCAATACCTAGTGATACCAATGAGCTAAGAGCACTACTCCACCTATGGAAATTCTACCGTCAAGCATGCGGATTTAAAAGTGATGGTCAAGAGGTTACTAAAACCTACGATTACCACCTATGCCATATCGACCCAATCAAAGGGGAAGGAGAACTTGTAGGTAAACTCACATACGCTAATCTAATGATTGCACCTGCAAAACTCAACAGAGAGCATTCAAACCTTCCCTTCCCATTTACCTCTAAACAATCCGTACTTAAAGGTGAAAACATAACTGACAGCAACTTTAAAGACATATGTCGTGAGCGTTACAACTTACCTTTACTAGCTGCTGAGTTTTGCTTAATACCTCAAAAAAAAGGAGAGGCTTTAACAGAGTTCACATCTAGTGGGGTAAATATATCAACGACACTTTCTAAAGAGCTAAAGAGGCTTGGGTACCCTGTAACTCAAACAATTACAAATCACCCGCCACAAACCATAGAGCGCCTAGCCAATGGAGTCTATGACACGTTTTTTAAGGTTGGTGGTACGTTAGCTCTTAAAGAACTGGCTCAACATGGCACTCAATGTGACAACTCAATGATTGAGTATGACTTCACATTACCTCATGAGCGAGTCAAAATGGCGAAAGAAGCTAGAAAGCAACTAGAGAAGGAAGTCGCTGCGTTCTAGTTCAGCCCTATCCTATAGTTATACATAAGAATTCCTCTGCAGGTCTTTATATATAAGGCCTACAGGGGTTTCCGAACCATGCAGTAAACCTGATTATATTCAAACTTATGCTCGATAAGCTTACAGTATAAACTCGTATAGTGTTGTATAAGATGCCTCTTCAGGTGTTAACAGCTAACACGAACAAACACTAAGTAATCACTTATCTAATGAATGCTCGCTAGGCTATTAACGTCACTCGTCACGATTTACTGCTCAATTAAACTAATATTTAAACATATCGATGAATATATTAGAGTTACCTTGAAGCTCCTTAATCCTAGCATTCCTAGTATATTCCCACTCATCAGGAGGGTCACTAAGAGACCACCTAAGAAACATTAGGCGCTCACCTTCAGGCATAACGACATTGTGTCTATAACTCATATACAACCACACTCTAGCCAATTCACCTCGAATTCGTTCCGACGGTTCAGTAATACCTTTAGACCATTCAAAATCACATAAACCCAGCTTTTGCTCTTCCCCTTCGATAATCCCATACCTTGAGTTAGACCTGATTCGATTAGTTTGCCCTATTGATGGTACGAGGTTATGAAGGTCAAAAATGATAGCTTTAGCCTCTTTAGAAGTTCTTTCGCATATATTACGACTGCCATTAACCCAACAATTCATTTCTTTAGCTGGTGTCAAAGAGGCAGGCACAACATGCTCCCAATCAAGAACATTTATAGCATTACGATGCTTTATATTAGAGCCGTCATAACCACATGAAACCGTATCTACGACGCCACCACTAACTCCTTTAGGCTCATACGAACATCCACAATACTGTGTAATAGCATTATCGGAGTAAACTACATCCCTAGCCAACTGCTTAGCTTTAGTCCAAGAGCTGGGGATGAAATGTGCGCATGTTGAGTTAACCGACAATAAAGTTAGTAATAGAAGAAGTAAGCACCTCACTTTTAAAATTCCATCAGCGTTTTCATTATAAAATTACCCTTCTATCGAAAGAGTTATGACTAATAACCCCTACACAATTTAAAGCTGGTTATATTTTAAAGACTTCCCCATACAAAGCTCAGTAGGGTACTTAGCAGCGTTTACTTTGATTTTCTTATTAGCCGATTCAATAATATCTACATCTAATTGGTCACAAAGCCTAACCAAATACAGAAAAACATCCGCAAGCTCTTCTTGCACCGCCTCCTTTGTAACCTCATTACCTTCTAAGTAAGACTGCTCTTCTGTTAACCATTGAAAGTGCTCCTGTAGCTCACTAACCTCTACAGCTAAAGCCATACTGAGGTTTTTGGGGGAGTGGAACTGCTCCCAGTCCCTTTCGATAGCAAAGTCTTTCAAGTTATTTTGTATGTCTTTAATTGTTTTGCTCATTATAAACTTTCCGTAACTCTGAGATGGACATCCACGGCTTTTGGCGATGAATCATTCGGTGGCAATTAGCACATAAGATTGCCAACTCTTTAAGCTTAGTTTCTTCATTCTCATTTCTGAAGGCTAGAGGGTTAACATGATGGCACTCCGCAAATCCATAACCGATTGCTCCATACGTTTTCTCAAAGTCCATTTGGCAAACTTCACACTCAAGTTTACCCGCATTTTTTAGGGCTTCTTCTTTCTTTTTTCGTACTAATTTTGAGTCTCTTTCTCGTGATTTATGCAGCCGCCATATAGGCTTTCCCTCATGTCCTGAATGCTCTTCAGAGACCTCTTCATTATCTTCAACCACCTTAATTTCAGTAAGTTGTTCGATATTAGATACGGGAGTAATAGAGCCTTGCGTACACGCTGAATAACGCACAGCTTCAACGAAATCATTGTGGAAAAATTCATCACCGAAGTAGACCCCACCTTCATGCCGTTCGATAATTTCAAAATCAAATCTATGGGGGTATTTATCATCAGGCCACACCTCAGCCTCCGAAGAGTAGTAAGACCTTGTAACCTTTCCTGTAATGAGCTGCTGCACAACACCTCTAAAGTTATGTACATTTTCTTTACTGACCCGAGAGAAGCCTCTAGGTGGTTTACCCTCTGCTTTTAACCATGAAATTGAATAAACAAAGGATACTATATCCCCTACTTTAACCTTAGAGATTGAATCTTTTTTCGTATCATGGACACCCCATACACCATTGCTCATCCCAATCGGGAAGTTAATTCGTGAATGTGGTTTGTCTGACACGTATATAGCCCAAATCATAATAGTCCTGTCTTCTTTCTGCTAATCCTTTGCTACTTATATTAAAGTAATTCTCTAATATTTACTTTAAATACTTTATGGGTCTATTAGACATTTAATTAAGTAAATTATGCCCGCCAGCTGCAGCAATTTCGAGTACTCGCTTTGCACCGGGCTGACCTTTCACATCGCTTAAATCGAGTAAAAAGTCAGGGGCTTGTGTGCAGTCGGGATACTCTATATTTAATGGTAAGGGTTGTTGATTAAGTAAATCCCCCCACACTTCTTGAATAGAGCTTACGGCTTTGCGTTTAACGCCATTAACTAGGCTTGCTAGGCTGTCGTTTGCAAGAGGTAAAAAGCAGCAACGATCTTGCTCTTTTGCAGCAAGTACCGAAGGTAAAATAGCGTTTACACCACGCACCTCACCATTAAGAGCAAGCTCACCATAAAACTCGTACTTATGAATATCAGGGCACACTATTTGCCCAGAGGCGACTAAAATACCCACCGCAATAGCAAGATCAAACCGGCCACCATCTTTTGGCAAGTCAGCTGGGGCTAAATTTACGGTTATTCGTTGGTCGGGAAAACCAAATTGAGAGTTTTCGAGTGCGCTACGCACTCTGTCTTTTGATTCTTTAACGGACGCTTCGGGCAGGCCTACAATATGAAAAGCGGGTAACCCATTGCCTAGGTGAACTTCTACAATAACTTCAGGGGCATTTATACCCACTTGAGCACGAGAAAATATACGAGCTAACGACATTCCTTATCCTAGTAAATGGTGTGATTACACCAGTTTAGTCAGGATATTTAAAAACGTGTAATGTGATTTGCCATTTTATAGCAGCCAAACGAAGTAATAAGGTCATTAACATACCTAATACCATCGCCATTTCGGTTGCTAACGAAAAACTAATGCCAAGCGTATAAACAGTGCCACCCGCTATACAGGTAATAGCGTAAAGCTCACCTTTTAATAGCATAGGGATTTCGCGTGCAAGCACATCTCGAATTAATCCACCAAAGCAGCCTGTAATTACAGCCATAATTACCGCAGTCATATCGGGCATACCAACAAGCTGCGCTTTTTGTGCCCCCATTACTGCAAAAAAAGCTAAACCAAACGCATCCGCTGTTTGTAAAATATAATGAGGTATCGGCTTTTGCTTATTTATAAGGCGCGTTGTAACAAATACTGAAGCTAGTATGGCAAAAAAGTAACTTTGATCTTGTAACCAAAAGACAGGAACATCTAAAATTAGATCTCGCACTGTACCACCACCAATAGCAGTTACCGTCGCTAAAACTACGACCCCAAAGCCATCCATTTTTTTTTCGTACGCTAGTAAAGTGCCCGATACAGCAAACACCGCAATACCTATTAAATCAAACCAGTGGTAAAGTTCAGTCATATTTGTAACAACCCAAAAATATTTGTGCCGTTTTAACACAAACTAAACAAAGTTTTAAGTAATAACGATTTATTTTAAGTCGTTTATAACTTTTGTTAAGTGTATCTCAGGGAGGCGGGAGCTTGTGCTTATGAGTAGTGAATGCCTCATGCTGTGAAGACGATCTTTAACCTATAAGCTAAATCACCACACTCATCAAATTTCAGGTATAAAAAACACGCTTTAAGTATGTTGTTCCATTCTTATTTATTTCAATGGTTGCGGGAGCCTGAACTTATAAAAGGTGAACCGGCGACCTTCGGGTTATGAGCCACAATATACACACCAAATTTTAGACATAAAAAAACACGCTTTAAGCGTGTCGTTTCATTCTTATTTATTTCAGTGGTTGCGGGAGCCTGAGTTTGTAAAAAGTGAACCGACGACCTTCGGGTTATGAGCCACAATATACACACCAAATTTTAGACATAAAAAAACACGCTTTAAGCGTGTCGTTTCATTCTTATTTATTTCAGTGGTTGCGGGAGCCTGAGTTTGTAAAAAGCGAACCGACGACCTTCGGGTTATGAGCCACAATATACACACCAAATTTTAGACATAAAAAAACACGCTTTAAGCGTGTCGTTTCATTCTTATTTATTTCAGTGGTTGCGGGAGCCTGAACTTATAAAAGGTGAAC
>NZ_MTQD01000037.1 GCF_001974875.1 Pseudoalteromonas sp. EB27 | reverse complement strand
TCAAGTGCTTTTTACTAGCTTGACTAGGCTTATCGCAAGTTAATACGTCCTTCATCGCCTCCAACTGCCAAGGCATCCACCGTGTACGCTTAGTCACTTAACCATACAACCCAAACGGGTCTTTGTTTTGTGACAGTTTAACTTCGCCAGAAGTCAATATTGAATACTAAAGTAGATACCAATCAATCAACTCAAAGAGTTAACTAAATGGCACTGAATGGTACTGCTACCATTCTTTTTTTACTTTTGAAAACTCTGTACAAATAACAATGTTATTCATACGAATTTTATTATCAGCTTTTCCAAATTTTTAAAGAGCAAGAGATACGAAAACCTCTCAAAATTAAACACACTCTATTCTCAGGCTGTTTATGGCCCGATAAAGAATATTTATTTTTAAGAAGTAAAAGTGGTGGAGCTAAGCAGGATCGAACTGCTGACCTCCTGCGTGCAAGGCAGGCGCTCTCCCAGCTGAGCTATAGCCCCACATATGCTGGTACTTACTGTTTTAACCATCTTCTTAATTAGATAAGAAGTGGTGGGTCTGAGTAGATTTGAACTACCGACCTCACCCTTATCAGGGGTGCGCTCTAACCAGCTGAGCTACAGACCCAAAACAATAAGTGTTGTTCTCTTTACAATAACAATCATCTGTGTGGACACTACGAACAAATAAGTTCTAAATCGTATAAGGAGGTGATCCAGCCCCAGGTTCCCCTAGGGCTACCTTGTTACGACTTCACCCCAGTCATGAATCACTCCGTGGTA
>NZ_MTQD01000035.1 GCF_001974875.1 Pseudoalteromonas sp. EB27 | reverse complement strand
TTGACATTTAAACACAGTGTTTGCAAAGAATTAGGCGATGTGAACTGTGCAAATACATTAGGAAAACCATCAAAAACAAGAACGCTATATGCGCATTCAACTTTAGCAATTGATGCAGATACGGAGCATGTTATTGGTTTGCTCGACCAGTACTATTGGTTTAGGAAATCAAAGGTTAAAGGGACTAAAGATCAACAACAGCAACGCCCTTACAAAGAGAAAGAAAGCTATCGCTGGCAACAAACATTAATGGATATAAAAATACGTACAGGTGAATTATCAAATATACTTAACATCTGCGACAGAGAAGCTGACATTTATGAGTACATGACTTACCAAAAAGATGAAGGACATCGATTTTTAGTCAGAGCAAAAGAAAATAGAAAATTAATAGAGCCTCAATGCAATCTCAATCAGTTAATAGAAACAGCGCAGGGTCAGTGTTGTTACACTATTAATATAGCGCAACGTGCGGGAAGAAAAGCGCGTCAGGCCCGAATTACATTGAGCTATCAACCTATAACACTCGCCAAGCCTAAGCGAGTACTAGGGCAAGAATCACCGACATTGAGCGTCAATGTCATTGTCTGTCAGGAAAAAGAAAGTACGCAAAAAAATCCATTATGTTGGATTTTATATACGACAGAGCCCGTAAACACAGCAGAAGATGCCCAGAAATTAGTAAGATACTATGAACTCCGCTGGCGTGTAGAGGAGTTTCATAAAACATGGAAAACAGATGGAACCGAAGTAGAAGATTTACGTTTACAGCACAGTGATAATATTTTACGAATTGCGATCATTAAAGCGTTTATTGCTGTCAGGTTATTACAGCTGCAAAATATGGCGCAAAGGAGTGAATTAGCCAAAGAAGTGAGATGTACAACTTGTGTTAAAGAGATGACGTGGAAATTACTATGGGCAAAGGTTGAAAAGGATGTGTTGCCGGATAAAGTACCGTCTCTTCATTGGCTGTACTATAGTTTAGCGAAATTGGGAGGGTGGTATGACAGTAAAAGAAATGGTCGAGTTGGCGTAAAAGCACTCTGGAAGGGGTGGTTGAAATTAGCAGA
>NZ_MTQD01000034.1 GCF_001974875.1 Pseudoalteromonas sp. EB27 | reverse complement strand
ACTGTCATCTTGATGTTATCACCAGGCATTACCATTTCTACGCCTTCTGGTAACTGTACGTCACCCGTTACGTCAGTTGTACGGAAGTAGAACTGTGGACGGTAACCTTTGAAGAATGGAGTATGACGACCACCTTCATCTTTCGAAAGTACGTATACTTCTGAAGTGAATGTAGTATGTGGGTTGATTGAACCAGGCTTAGCTAGTACTTGACCACGTTCAACGTCTTCACGTTTAGTACCACGTAGAAGTGCGCCGATGTTTTCGCCAGCACGACCTTCGTCTAGAAGCTTACGGAACATTTCAACACCAGTACAAGTAGAACGAGTTGTATCATTGATACCAACAATTTCTACTTCGTCATTGATGCGGATGATACCAGCTTCAACACGACCAGTTACAACTGTACCACGACCCTGGATTGAGAAAACGTCTTCGATAGGCATGATGAATGGCTTATCGATGTCACGCTCTGGCTCTGGGATGTAAGAATCAAGTGCATTTGCAAGCTCAACAATCTTATCTTCCCACTCTTTCTCGCCTTCTAACGCTTTAAGCGCAGAACCAGCGATTAGAGGTAAGTCATCACCTGGGAAATCGTATTCTGAAAGAAGTTCACGAACTTCCATTTCTACTAGTTCAAGTAGCTCTTCGTCATCTACCATGTCACATTTGTTCATGAACACGATGATGTAAGGAACGCCAACTTGACGAGAAAGAAGGATGTGCTCACGCGTTTGTGGCATAGGGCCATCTGTCGCAGCAACTACTAAGATCGCGCCGTCCATTTGAGCAGCACCAGTGATCATGTTTTTAACATAATCGGCGTGACCAGGACAATCTACGTGTGCGTAGTGACGTGTAGGTGTATCGTATTCAACGTGAGACGTTGAAATAGTGATACCACGTTCGCGCTCTTCTGGAGCGTTATCGATTGATGCGAAATCTTTAGCAACACCGCCGTATACTTTTGCAAGTACGTTAGTGATTGCTGCAGTTAGTGTAGTTTTACCGTGGTCAACGTGGCCGATTGTACCAACGTTTACGTGCGGTTTTACGCGTTCAAACTTTTCTTTTGCCAT
>NZ_MTQD01000033.1 GCF_001974875.1 Pseudoalteromonas sp. EB27 | reverse complement strand
CTCAACCCAACCTTGTATCTCTTCTTGATGAGTGTTTAGCTAGCACTTGTCACATCGGGAAGACAGTGAGCTCGTACCCAACCAGAGTGTGAAAATGCTGTGACGTAGATTGAGCCCTGACTTCCTAACCTCCATTAAACTGAATGGTATCCTAGCGCCCCAACTAAGGGTGACGCTGCATGTACAAGGGGAGTAGATAGAGATGAAAGCTTTTATTGGCATTGATGTGGGTAAAGAAAAGTTAGATATTTCCTGGCTACGCGATTTAGTCAAAAGTAAAAAGAAAACGAAGATTTTTAAAAATAACCCGAAGGGCTATCAAGAGTTAGTTGCCTGGTTGATAAAGAATACAAATTTAGAAGCACAAGATATTGTTATTACAACAGAGCCCACAGGTGTTTATAGCGAGCCGCTGATGTATTTCCTATATGAGCAAGGATTTATTTTATTACATGTAAATCCTGGTAAAGCAAAACAGTACGCAAGTTCATTAGGGCTTGTCCATAAGACAGACAAGTCAGACGCCACAATGCTTGCTCGTTATGGTCATGACCAACAGCACTCACTTTTAAGTTGGCAGCCTGAGCCTGTTGAAGCGAGAGAGTTAAAAGTAATGACGCGTAGACTTGAAGCACTTGAGCAAGACTTACGTCGCGAAGAAAATCGTTATGAAGCTGTTGGTTTCTCAGGTGCATCTACTCGAGTTACTCAGTCAATTGAAGATATGATAGCTGTACTAAAAACTGAGATGGGTAAGCTAAAAAATGACATTGATGAGCATATTGATAGACACCCACAATTAAAAAAGAACCGCCAATTGCTTCAAAGTATCAAAGGTGTTGGAGAGGTAATATCACGTATGATGGTGTCCTTGATGGCATGTAAACAGTTTAAAAATGCCAAGCAATTAGCTTGTTACTTAGGCTTAATACCTAAGCTTAATGAGTCAGGCAAACGGGCTGGAAAAACAACCTTAAGCAAAGAAGGGCCTGGGTATATAAGGGCTAAATTGTATATGGCTGCTGTAGTAGCTGTACAACATAATCCAGATATAAAAGCCCAAAATAAGCGATTAGTGGAGCAAGGTAAAACAAAAATGCAGGCAATTGGTGCTGCAATGAGAAAGCTGACACATATCTGTTTTGGTGTTGTGAAGAATCAAACTGAATATCAGCCCCAAGCTATTTAAAGAAAGCTTGAGGCTGATTAGAAGAGATGGTATCTAC
>NZ_MTQD01000032.1 GCF_001974875.1 Pseudoalteromonas sp. EB27 | reverse complement strand
ACTTATAGTTCGACCAAGCCACTTAATTTAAAAGTAACTGACTATTATATTAAGTGGAATATGCTTCTGTTGGTTACGAATATTGAATGCCAAACATCTAATGTTTTTAACAAGACGTTCGAGCCAACAGAGCACCTCGATTTCAAAACGCATACTCAGGGATTGCCGACCAAGACTATCTATAAGACCTGCGAGAAACGAGATTTAAGCACATTCCGTCCTTAACTTTAACCGTAGGCGCTATAAAATGAAAGCATATAACGTTGATAATTTTGCTGTACTCATTGGCATGGATTGGGCCGATAAAAAACATGATATTTGTGAACACCCAACAGGCACTAATAAATATCATTACACCGTTATTAAACACACACCTGAAGCGTTGCATGAATGGGCTATGGATATTAAACAGCGTTATCCAGAGCAGAAAATAGCAATTGTTTGTGAGCTTAAAAAAGGCCCGCTTATTTATGCATTAGCCAAATACGACCACCTTACTTTATTTACCGTGAATCCTTGTGCTGTTGCTAAATACCGCCAGGCTTTTACGCCCAGTGGCGCAAAAGATGACCCATCAGATGCCTTTGTACAAGTTGAAATTCTCACGTTACACATGGATAAGCTGTCTGTCATTGAGCCTGAGTCAGCAGCTATGCGAACGCTGTCTCAGCTTGTTGAATATCGCCGAAGTTTAGTGCAAGACAGTGTCGATTTATCCAATAAAATAACAGCGACATTAAAAAATTATTACCCGCAGGCACTTGAATGGTTTAAAGAAAAGGACACGTATATATTCTGCGACTTCATTCAGAAGTGGCCGTCACTCACTGCGGTTAAAAAAGCAAGAAAACAGACTTTACTCGACTTTTTTGAGAGTCATAACTCACACTATTCCACGGTCAATAATGCACGATTAGACAGTATTAAAAATTCAATGCCATTAACTCTGGATGAAGGCGTCATTGTGCCTAATCAAATGCTCGTTGAAGTGCTTATTACGCAATTTAAAGTGTTATTAAAAGGTATTGAAAAGCTCGATAAAGCAATAAAATCGGCTTATAAAGCCCAGCAAGATAAAAAGATATTTGATAGCTTACCCGGTGCAGGTCCACAACTCGCCCCACGTTTACTTGTTGCTTTTGGGAGTAATCGTGCGCGTTATAATGATGCTGCAGAACTTCAAAAGTACGCGGGTATAGCGCCTGTTATTGAGCGCAGTGGCCAAAAAATGTGGACTCATTGGCGTTATAGTTGCCCCACTTTTTTAAGGCAAACATTTGTAGAATGGGCAGGCTTTTCTATTCGTTATTCGTTTTGGGCTAAAGCGTATTATGAGCAACAAAAAGCCAAGGGTAAGCCGCATAACAGCATAATTAGATCACTGGCATTTAAATGGATAAGGATTGTATTTAGGTGTTGGAAAACGAATACACCCTACGATGAATCGACGTATTTAGCGGCCTTAAAACGCAGAGGCTCACCACTTTTAAAATTTGCAGTTAATAGCTAAATTTTACTAGTCGTCCACCTCAGGGCGTGTTGTTAG
>NZ_MTQD01000031.1 GCF_001974875.1 Pseudoalteromonas sp. EB27 | reverse complement strand
GAGCTGGAGTACTCAAAAGTGATTGTTCGTTTCTTTCGGCGCGGCCGAGGTGGGGGAAGTGGCCCAGCTGATTATCTCATGGGTAAAAATCGTGATAGAGAATTTGCAAGTGTTATACGTGGCGACCTTGAGCAAACAGTTGAAAATATAAATGGTTTAAATTTCGCGAGGAACTACACATCTGGTTGCCTTTCATTCGCAGAAAAAGACATATCAGATAAAACTAAAAACGTGATCATGGATTCATTTGAAAGCACTGTTTTTGCTGGGTTAGAACGCGACCAATATGACATAACGTGGATTCAGCACATGGACAAAGGCCGGTTGGAATTAAATTTTTTAATTCCTAATGTCGAGCTTCAAAGCGGTAAACGTTACCAGCCTTATTTTCACAAAGGCGAAAATAAAATGATGAATGCATGGCAGCAACTCTTCAATGATGCAGGAGGGTTCAAAGATCCTCACGACCCCAAAAACAAATCTATTTTGACGCAAGCGCGAGATTTACCGAGGGATAAAAAACAAGCTGTTGAAAGTATTACGGGTACTTTAACAAACATGGCTAAGAATGGGCTCGTTAAAAATAGAGATGAAATTACAGCAGCATTGGAAAATGCAGGCTTTGAGATAGCCAGACAAACACCTAAATCAATTTCAATTAAAAGCCCGCAAGGCGGGCAAAATATACGACTTAAAGGGGCTATTTATGACTCATCTTTCAGAGCTAGCACAGAGCTTGGAGACGAACTCGAAGCAGCAAACCGAGCTTACAAAGCAGGCCGTGAGCAAAGAATTCAAGAGTTTAAACAAATTTATCAATACGGAAGTAGTAAAAAGCGCGAGCGAAACGAGAAACGCTATTCGAGAGCTGAATCAGCAACACTTGAACCAGTACAAGGGAATCAAGCTAGCGCTATTGATCGCGTCCTTGCTGATCGCTCTGCTGGGCGGAATGGTGCTTCAAGCGAACTTGGACTTGGACTTGCCAGTCCTGGACGTGATCAATATCGAAAATACCTGGGAAGAGAAATAAAAAGGGAGCTAGAAAAAAATGACAGAGCTAGAACAACAATTGCTGCAATCACTCAAGCAGCTACAAACAGACTACGAGACGCAGTTCAGCGAACTACACGAGTCTTTGAGCAGCTTAGCGAACGATACAAAACTGAAGCAACAAAAACGCATTACAGAGCCACTGAGAGAACTAGAGAGCGGGAAAACATGCCTAGATTGTAAGCATGGTAAATACAGTAAGCAAAGAAATTCAAATAATCAGCAGGTGTATTGGGACTTTTCTTGTTTGATAGATCATGGCCAAAGGCAAAGTGTTGAAGAGTGCACGCATTACGAAAAGTAACTTACCCTTAAATTAACGGGTTAACGGCTTGAAAAGCTCTGTTAAGTGCAGGTTTTAAGGCTATTTTAGCCGAGAAAAGGTATTTAACATAAAATTCAGTGTGGGCTATCAGCTGCTTTTTTATGTTTGAGTTAAATTAGGTGTGAAAAGGTTATTTTGATAAATAATCACATTTTTGATGATCTTTTTAAAATGCTGATATAGCATTGACGCAGATACAAAAAAACCGCTTGCGCGGTTTTTATGTGGTCAGGCGTTGCTGAAACAACCCTGCACCGTGGTAAAGCTAGTTGACGCTACCTCTACGAATTCAGACTAAGTATAATAAAGACGCTCAGCAAGAGCAATATACCTACCTAAAATTCTAAGAAAAAAATCAACTATTCAACCCACCTTCGCACATTTGGAGTCGAGTTTTCGTGTGCGCTGCAATCTAGCCCCCAGAAGGTGCCTGAAAAAAGGGATCGCGCATACGGGGCAGCCTACGACGGCCAGAAACAATCGACACCTACAGCAAGTAAATACAGTGGTTACACGGGCAAACCAACCAGCTCCACAATAAAAAAAAAGCGGGGCGCTGTAGGCAAGTTAATGGGGGTTTCTTGGTGGAGCTATGGGCGCGTGACGGTTGATAAAATCGAATAGTTAGCTCCCTGCACTGCACATTGCTGCAAGCAGACAATGATCGCTGATTTAGTTCAGGGAAACACTGCTGCTTGCAGCAGGGGTAAACACGGAGGCGTTAGCCGACATCCTTATCCGCGCCCGTTAGGGGACTTGTCTTATTAAATTAAAAAAAAACCTTATTGAAGCGGAGCGGATATTTAAATC
>NZ_MTQD01000030.1 GCF_001974875.1 Pseudoalteromonas sp. EB27 | reverse complement strand
AACAAAGACCCGTTTGGGTTGTATGGTTAAGTGACTAAGCGTACACGGTGGATGCCTTGGCAGTTGGAGGCGATGAAGGACGTATTAACTTGCGATAAGCCTAGTCAAGCTAGTAAAAAGCACTTGAGACTAGGATTTCCGAATGGGGAAACCCACCTGCTTGCAGGTATCGTTAACTGAATACATAGGTTAACGAGGCGAACGCGGAGAACTGAAACATCTAAGTACCCGTAGGAAAAGAAATCAACCGAGATTCCGAAAGTAGCGGCGAGCGAAATCGGAACAGCCCTTAAGCTTATTATGTGTTAATGGAAGGCTGCTGGAAAGCGCCACGATACAGGGTGATAGTCCCGTACATGAAAAGACATTTTAAGTGAAATCGAGTAGGTCGGAGCACGTGAAACTTTGACTGAATATAGGTGGACCATCATCTAAGGCTAAATACTCCCAACTGACCGATAGTGAACCAGTACCGTGAGGGAAAGGCGAAAAGAACCCCTGTGAGGGGAGTGAAATAGAACCTGAAACCGTGTACGTACAAGCAGTAGGAGCCCACTTGTTGGGTGACTGCGTACCTTTTGTATAATGGGTCAGCGACTTATATTTTGTAGCGAGGTTAACCGAATAGGGTAGCCGTAGGGAAACCGAGTCTTAACTGGGCGAATAGTTGCAAGGTATAGACCCGAAACCCGGTGATCTAGCCATGGGCAGGTTGAAGGTTGAGTAACATCAACTGGAGGACCGAACCCACTAACGTTGAAAAGTTAGGGGATGACCTGTGGCTAGGAGTGAAAGGCTAATCAAACCGGGAGATAGCTGGTTCTCCCCGAAATCTATTTAGGTAGAGCCTCGGACGAATACTTACGGGGGTAGAGCACTGTTAAGGCTAGGGGGTCATCCCGACTTACCAACCCTTTGCAAACTCCGAATACCGTAAAGTAATATCCGGGAGACACACGGCGGGTGCTAACGTCCGTCGTGAAGAGGGAAACAACCCAGACCGCCAGCTAAGGTCCCAAAGTCATAGTTAAGTGGGAAACGATGTGGAAAGGCCCAGACAGCCAGGAGGTTGGCTTAGAAGCAGCCATCCTTTAAAGAAAGCGTAATAGCTCACTGGTCGAGTCGGTCTGCGCGGAAGATGTAACGGGGCTAAACTATGCACCGAAGCTGCGGATTCAGAATTTATTCTGAGTGGTAGGGGAGCGTTCTGTAAGCCGTTGAAGGTGTACCGGGAGGTATGCTGGAGGTATCAGAAGTGCGAATGCTGACATGAGTAACGATAATGGGAGTGAAAAACTCCCACGCCGGAAGACCAAGGGTTCCTATCCCATGTTAATCAGGGTAGGGTAAGTCGACCCCTAAGGCGAGGCCGAAAGGCGTAGTCGATGGGAAACAGATTAATATTTCTGTACTCGATATAATTGCGATGGGGGGACGGAGCAGGCTAAACAAGCATAGCGTTGGTAGTCTATGTGAAAGTGAGTAGGTTGGCGACTTAGGTAAATCCGGGTTGCTATTAAGACTGAGACACGAGACGAGTCACTACGGTGATGAAGTTGTTGATGCCATACTTCCAGGAAAAGCCTCTAAGCTTCAGATTATATGGAATCGTACCCCAAACCGACACAGGTGGTCAGGTAGAGAATACTAAGGCGCTTGAGAGAACTCGGGTGAAGGAACTAGGCAAAATCGTACCGTAACTTCGGGAGAAGGTACGCTCCTATCTGTGATGAGACTTGCTCTCTAAGCGGACGGGAGCCGCAGTGACCAGGTGGCTGGGACTGTTTATTAAAAACACAGCACTGTGCAAAATCGCAAGATGACGTATACGGTGTGACACCTGCCCGGTGCCGGAAGGTTAATTGATGGGGTTATCCTTAGGGAGAAGCTCTTGATCGAAGCCCCGGTAAACGGCGGCCGTAACTATAACGGTCCTAAGGTAGCGAAATTCCTTGTCGGGTAAGTTCCGACCTGCACGAATGGTGTAACCATGGCCACGCTGTCTCCACCCGAGACTCAGTGAAATTGAAATCGCAGTGAAGATGCTGTGTACCCGCGGCTAGACGGAAAGACCCCGTGAACCTTTACTACAGCTTGGCACTGAACATTGAACCTACATGTGTAGGATAGGTGGGAGACTTTGAAGCAGCGACGCTAGTTGTTGTGGAGTCAACCTTGAAATACCACCCTTGTAGTTTTGATGTTCTAACGTTGGCCCCTGAATCGGGGTTACGGACAGTGCCTGGTGGGTAGTTTGACTGGGGCGGTCTCCTCCTAAAGAGTAACGGAGGAGCACGAAGGTTGGCTAAGTACGGTCGGACATCGTACGGTTAGTGTAATGGTAGAAGCCAGCTTAACTGCGAGACAGACACGTCGAGCAGGTACGAAAGTAGGTCATAGTGATCCGGTGGTTCTGAATGGAAGGGCCATCGCTCAACGGATAAAAGGTACTCCGGGGATAACAGGCTGATACCGCCCAAGAGTTCATATCGACGGCGGTGTTTGGCACCTCGATGTCGGCTCATCACATCCTGGGGCTGAAGTCGGTCCCAAGGGTATGGCTGTTCGCCATTTAAAGTGGTACGCGAGCTGGGTTTAGAACGTCGTGAGACAGTTCGGTCCCTATCTGCCGTGGGCGTTTGAGAATTGAGAGGGGTTGCTCCTAGTACGAGAGGACCGGAGTGAACGAACCGCTGGTGTTCGGGTTGTCATGCCAATGGCATTGCCCGGTAGCTACGTTCGGAACTGATAAGCGCTGAAAGCATCTAAGCGCGAAGCAGGCCTCGAGATGAGTTCTCACTAGACTTTTAAAGTCTCTGAAGGGCCGTTGAAGACTACAACGTTGATAGGCAAGATGTGGAAGTGGTGTGAGCCATTAAGCTAACTTGTACTAATTACCCGTGAGGCTTAACCATACAACGCCAAACGCGTTTTATG
>NZ_MTQD01000002.1 GCF_001974875.1 Pseudoalteromonas sp. EB27 | reverse complement strand
CGCTTAGATTCTTTGCACTATTTTGTGGATAGTCTGCACCTTTTTTGTGAACTAGCGTTGAATTTATTTTTAACCTACTGATATTTATACATTAAATAGTTGGTTCAAATTTTGCCTAAGTAAGGCGTCTCAATAAATTAAATAATTCTGGAAAACATGCAAACTCCTATTCGTGGCCTTCGCTCTTTTTGCTTTGCCGCAAGAAGCCTAAGTTTTAAGCATGCAGCTAATGAGCTGTACTTAACGCCGTCTGCGGTAAGCCATCAAATAAAACAACTTGAAGAACAACTTGGTATTGAGCTTTTTCAACGTAAAACGCGTTCAATTAGCTTAACCACAGCGGGTAAAAACTTTTTTGATGCGGTGTCTCCTATCATCACAATGTTAGAGAGCACTATTAATGAGTTTAGTCAGATGCAGCAAAATACAAATTTGACGATTACGCTACCTGAATTTTTTGCCAGCGAACTACTCATGCCTAAATTAAGTGAGTGGACGTCAGAGCACCCTAATATAAACCTGCAAATGGACACGCTTAAAACACGCAAAGAGTTAACGCGTCATAGCGATTTATCTATTGTATTGTCCTCTGGTAAACCTACTGAAGGATTAGCGACAGAGTTGTTTAACCTTGAATATATTCCTGCATGTAATAAGAAATTACTTGATCAGTGGAGGGACGATCATCGTCAAGCGCTTAACCAAGTTCCGCTGATCCTCCACAAAGCTCGTCCTTGGGCATGGCACCAATGGGCTGAAAAAGCGGGTATTGATGACTTTTCTCCCTCGCAGATTATTCAAATAGATAGCATGTTTGGTGTAGCCCGTGCAGCGCAGCAAGGTATGGGGATTGCACTTATTCCACTGCCAATTAGCCAAAGTTGGTTAGATGAGCAATGGCTTTATAAATTATTTGAACAGCCTTTAACCACTAAAGATAAATACTATTTAGTGCAGCACGAATCAAGTACCCCTAATCACCCGCTTGATTTATTTGCAAAGTGGGTTGTAAGCACATTTAGAAAAATCCAAGAATAATCCTTTGTTAAGCGGGTTTATTAATACACCTAATTACGGGTTGTATTAATGGTTCGCTTAAATCTAATTTAAATTTTTGAATAATATTTTTATTTAAATACATAAACTTAACACCACGCATTAGACTAAAGTCTATAGTTTAATTTTTTTCACTCATTGGTTTCGTTTTTATCGTTTGTCGAAAATAAAGTTAAATATTAAAGTTACTCCATCAACTCAAAACAACTTATATTAAATTGTTTTTAAGAGTAACAAATGCAACCTTTTGAGTTTTAGTAACTCATAAGTAGCAGTAAAAAATCTTTATATTGTGTGTGAAGATGTTGTCAGTGTGAAAAGCGGTTCAAGTTAGGTGGTGACTTAGCTTGAACTGTTTTTATTCTTGGCTCAAACCACATGATATGTAATACAAAGCTACCAAAGTGTAGCAAACAGAATCTTTATATTGTGTGTGAAGATGTTGTCAGTGTGAAAAATGGTTCAAGTTAGGTGGTGACTTAGCTTGAACTGTTTTTATTCTTGGCTCAAACCACACGATATGTAATACAAAGCTACCAAAGTGTAGCAAACAGAATCTTTATATTGTGTGTGAAGATGTTGTCAGTGTGAAAAGCAGTTCAAGTTAGGTGGTGACTTAGCTTGAACTGTTTTTATTATTAAGCACATACATAATATAGTTATATACAGGTTAATACCTTTTAAAAAGCCCCGTAAGTTATAACTTACGGGGCTTTTTTAGTTAATTTTTTATTTGATATTCTTTTTTCAGTTCCTGTATTTGCACTTTATGTGAAAGCAAGAATGTATCAAATTTCTTAATCACGTCAGGGTAGTCAATCGACGATAATAAAAAGGCTTGTAAATCTACCGGTAGTTCGTTTTGAAAATAAACGGGTCGGGTTAATTTAAAGTATTTAACGATATTATAATTTAATACATCGTTAGATATGTAAACGCACTCTACTCGCTCTTTTAAAAGCAACTCTATCAATTCCCTTACATTAGCGGTTTCAATTAACTCAACGTTTTCGTTGTTCATTAATGGTTTAAAGCTTTGAGGCGTAAACCCTCTCACCGTTGCAAAACTAACGCATTCATCAATAGTGATATTTTTATTTAAACTCGCAATACCCGTTTTAGTCACAACGGTTGGCTGCGAATAAATAATTTCATTTAAATCACCAAAGGAAGCTTTATAACTTGGTTTCCATTGAGGATTATCTGGGTATTTAAAATCAACATGATGGTGGTCAATAAATTCTTTATAGAGGCGATTAATTGGTAATGTGTAGAACTCAAATTTGAAATCGTGCTGTTGAGCAAACAAGGTAAGTAATTTTTGACTAAAGCCATAATAGTCACTGTTATCAGCCCCACTACCGTCAAAGTACGGAAGGTATTCTATATTTTCAACACCCACTACATAATGAGTGGCTGATTTAGCGTTGGTCATTAAGAACAGAAAAATAAAAGGTAGATAAATTGACTGCTTAGCTATTTTTGATAATAGATTCATTAATAACCTAAAGAATATATTGCTGCCGGATTTAAGCCAATCAAACTTTAACAAATTTACGGGGATTATGATAAAACTATTTTGTTTTATGCAAAAAGCCTGGCTTTAAACCAGGCTTTTTATTTAGCTATTTAGCTTTTATCTCTTGGTACAAAATCAAGAACGGTTGCATTAATACAGTAGCGATCACGCCCTCTTGGGCCTTCACCTGGAAATAAATGCCCTAAGTGTATACCTGTACTTTTAGAGCGAAGCTCAATACGTGTCATGCCCCAGCTGCTATCGTCATGCTGTGTTACGTTGTTTTTTACTGGATGAGTAAATGACAACCAACCAGTACCTGAGTTAAACCTATCGCTTGTATCAAATAGAGGCTCTCCACTTAATTTATCAACAAATGTGCCATCGGGTGTATTTTTAAACTCTTTGTATTCTTTGCAATAGGGCCTATCTGTTCGTGCATCGAACGCAACTTTATAAGCATCACTGTTACCTAATTTGAATGCACCTAATGCTTTATAAAACTCTTCAGGCGTTGCGTACCCTTGACGGCCATATACCTCTACTCCGTTTTCTAAGAACAAAATAGTCGGCGTTGCCCATGTGGCTGACTTAATGGTTAAATCATCAAGTTGGTCAGCATGTCGAAATGTCATAGGTATGGTGCCTTTATAATCATTTGCGACTGCTTTTTTAAATTTTTCACAGTACGGACAGTATTCTCGTGAATCTAAGACTACTATTTGCTTACCTGCGAGTAGATCACTGTTGTCAGCTTTTTCTACGGGTGTTTTATTAAAAACTACGCCTGTAGAGTGATCGGGGCAATAGCCATTAGGGTTCTTTTCTAGATAATTTTGATGATATTCTTCTGCCGATACAAAACCTTCAAGCGGTTTAATAACCGTTTCGATTTTTCCGTAGCTCGCATCAGTTAAAAGCTGCTGATATTGCGATTTAACTTGCTCAGCTACTTTAGCTTGTGCATCAGTAGTCGTTAATACAATTGAGCGATATTGCGTACCTATGTCGTTGCCTTGGCGATCTTTTTGAGTTGGATCGTGGCTTTCAAAATAACTTTTTAATAGCTCTTCTGCTGAAATTATATTGCTGTTATACATAACCTGTACAACCTCAGCATAATTATTCTCGTCAAAACGACGAGACTGATCGGTGATATTTCTGTACGTTGCTTTAAACCCATGGCCGTCTGCATAACCCGACTCAGCATCAATAACGCCATTAAGCGCTTCGTAGCGTTTTTCGGCTCCCCAAAAACAACCAGAACCAAGTACGATGGTTTCTACATGCATGGTGGCTTCTACATTACTATGCTCTACCTTTTCCATAGATAAAGCAAAGCTGCCTGCGCTAAATATAATAGCAGCGCCAGATAAATATAATAAATGCTGGTGTTTCATAAAGTACCTCTTAAACAAGTGCGTGCTAATTAAGACCTCCTTATCTTAATTTTCATTTCAACCTAATTACTTATTTAGTACGAAGTGTAATAAGTTTTGGTCCTCAATAAGTTAAATACGATTAATTGAATATAAAAATACTCTTAAAGTAAGCTGGGAAAATAAACACTAAACATAACTACTTAGTCGCAATCGTGTAAATAAATTAATGAAACTGTGTTACGTTTAAATTATATTGTACAAATAGGTTTATTTAATGAAGCCAGCTCCCCATATTTATGCATTAACAAACAGTAGTTTACTGCTTGATGCATCGCATTTAGACGCTACAGATAGACTCTCTATTCAAAAGAAAATTTGGGCTTTAACCAGCCACTGTAAAAGCACTGATGAATTTACCGATTTGGTGCCGGCCATGAACTCGCTCACTCTTTATTTAAAATCAGATAAACACTTAAATAAATGGTTACAAGTGCTACCTACACTTTGGAGTGATATTAAAAGTAGTACTTTTAAAGGGAAGCATCACTTAATAAAAACCACCTACAAGGGTGAGGATATTAATTACGTAGCTCACTATCATAATTTAAGCACTGATGATGTTATTAATATTCATAGTAAAGCCAAGTACCACGTATTATTTTTAGGCTTTCAGCCCGGCTTTGCTTACCTACACGGCTTAGAGGGGCAATTACATACACCAAGGCGTGATGAACCACGTACTAGAGTCCCTAAAGGTTCTGTTGCGATAGGTGCTTCTCAAACCGGAATTTACCCCGCTGATACCCCAGGTGGTTGGCACATAATAGGCCATACAGATACAGCTTTGTTTGATTCGACCTCTGAACAACCTTGCTTAATTCAACCAGGTGATACGCTTGAATTTGTTCCGCTAGTTAATAAAGGGGCAACTCATGATTAAAGTACTTAAAAGTGGTGTATTACTTACAATTCAAGATTTTGGCCGTGAAGGCTACCGCCATTTGGGTGTAAGCAAAGCGGGCAGCTTAGACCGGTATGCGCAAATAATTGCTAACAGATTACTTAACAATAACGACAATGATGCCGTTTTAGAAATAACCGTTGGTTTGTGCGAGCTGGAATTTAGCTGCGACACAGTAATTGCGCTTCATGGTGCCGATTTGCAAGCAACCCTTGACGGACAAGCAATTCACCCTGGTTGGACATACGCAGTAAAAAACAAACAAGTACTGAGCTTTGCTACTGGCAGAGCAGGCTTGAGAGCTTATTTGGCGGTGAAACACGGTATACGAAGTACTGAAATTATGGGCTCTAAATCTACAGATTTAAATGCGTGTTTTGGTGGTATTGAAGGTAGAACTCTCACCACTGGTGATGAAATACCTATTACTCCTTATTATGGAAAGTTTATAAAAGTAGGTGCAATTGCACCTCCTAAGCGTAAACTTATACGATTACACCCAAGCCCCCATGCCAACTTGTTAGGCGAACCTTTACTAAGCAACTTTGTATCTACCGCATTTAAAATTAGTAGTAACAGCAACCGAATGGGCGTAAGGCTTGAGCATAGTAAGAATAGCTTGATGCATTCGCACTCTTTGCCATCACTAGGAGTGAGTCCTGGGAGTATTCAACTACCACCAAATGGTGAGCCTATTGTGCTACTTAATGATGGCCAAACCACAGGAGGCTATCCGCTTTTAGGGACTGTTATTGAAGCCGACTTACATCAATTTGCGCAATTTAGACCTTTAGATAATATTGAGTTTAAATATGTAACGTTTGAAGAAGCTGCAAAAGCGAAGCAGAAACTTGACGGGCATCTACATCAATTGAGCCTTGCACTTAAAAATAACCTATAAAAACATTCTAGAATCAACACGCCCTAGATTTAAAAAATAGGTAACATGTAATAAAGGTTCAAATTCCGACGGCAGCTAACTTACTCGCCGTTATTATTATTTTAATGTATAGCTTGGTGTTTAATGACTAAATCAACTTCTACTATGCCGTGTGTATTAATAACCGGTTTTGCTCCTTTTGGTGGTGAAGCTATAAATCCTTCTTGGCAAGCAGTGCAAAAACTTGATGAAACTATCATCATGAAACACAAAATATGCACACTAGAACTTGCCTGTGAATTTAATACGTCTATCAATCAGCTTATAAACGCCATTGAGTCGCACAATCCAGCGGTTGTTTTGTGTATAGGTCAAGCCGGTGGACGCAGTGAAATTTCAATTGAGCGTATTGCAATAAACGTTGACGATGCACGCATTAAAGACAATGCAGGCAAGCAGCCTATCGATACACCAATAGAAAAAAATGGCCCTGATGCCTATTTCACAAACCTACCAATAAAGCGCATGTTACAAGCATTGCACAACAGCAATATACCTGCTGCCATTTCGAATACGGCAGGTACGTATGTGTGTAATCACGTTATGTATGGCCTTATGCATTACATAAATGATCACTGCGCTGTAATGAAAGGTGGCTTTGTGCATATTCCTTATTTACCAAGCCAAGCTGTGCACCACAATGGCGCACCAAGCATGAGTGAAGACACTGTTATTAACGCGCTAAAAGTTATGGTTGCGCAAGCTTTGAACAATAATAACGACGTAAATATGGCAGCAGGTACCACTCATTAACCAATTTGGTGCGGTTACATATAACTTGGTGCATAAATTATTCTTAATTAATTGTAAAAGCTATGTGACTTGAGTAATTTTTTCTGATAAAACAAGGTTTCGCAGCACAGCAAATTGGCTTTGCTGCACACATAATAGGAATGAGGAGTTACTATGTGTTCAATTTTTGGGGTATTAGATATTAAATCTGATCCCACTCAATTGCGTACCCAAGCAATTGAAATGTCAAAACTGCTTAGACACCGTGGCCCAGATTGGTCTGGTGTATACGCATCTGAAAAAGCTATTTTAGTGCATGAGCGTTTAGCTATTGTTGGTGTATCAAGCGGTGCACAGCCTTTATACAATCCTGAAAAAACAAATATTTTAGCGGTTAATGGCGAGATTTATAATCATAAAGAACTTGCAGCAGAGCTAGACGTTGATTTTACTTTTCAAACTCAATCAGATTGTGAAGTTATTTTAGCGCTTTATAAACAAAAAGGGCCTGACTTTTTAGATGACCTAAATGGCATTTTTGCATTTTGTTTATACGACGAAGAAAATGACGCTTACTTAATTGGCCGTGATCATATTGGTATTATCCCGCTTTACACTGGTCACGACGAGCACGGTAACTTTTACGTTGCTTCTGAGCTAAAAGCACTTTCTCCAATTTGTAAGCACATTGAAGAATTTCCTCCAGGGCATTACCTGTACAGCAAAGATGGTAAAATGACGCCTTATTACAAACGTGATTGGGAAACATTTGATGCAGTTAAAGATAATAGCGCAGAAGCCCAAGACGTTAAAGATGCATTAGAAGCGGCCGTTAAACGCCAGCTAATGTGTGACGTGCCTTACGGCGTATTACTTTCTGGTGGTTTAGACTCATCAGTTATCTCTGCTATTACCCAGCGCTTTGCTGCCAAACGTATTGAAGATAACGACGAAAGCGATGCATGGTGGCCTAAACTTCATTCTTTTTCAGTTGGCCTTGAAGGCTCACCTGATTTAGCGGCTGCACAAAAAGTAGCTGACATGATTGGGACTATTCACCACCCTATTATTTTTACCATTCAAGAAGGTATTGATGCACTGCGTGAAGTGATTTACCACATTGAAACGTACGATGTAACAACTATTCGTGCTTCTACACCTATGTACTTAATGGCTCGCCAAATTAAAGCGATGGGCATTAAAATGGTGTTATCTGGCGAAGGTGCTGATGAGCTATTTGGTGGCTACTTATACTTCCATAAAGCCCCTAACGCACAAGAGTTTCATGAAGAGCTAAACCGTAAAGTATCAAAACTGCATATGTTTGACTGCTTACGTGCTAATAAATCAATGGCGGCATGGGGCGTAGAAGCACGTGTACCGTTCCTTGATAAAGAATTTGTTGATGTAGCTATGCGTATCAACCCTGAAGCTAAAATGTGTAAAGATGGCAAAATTGAAAAACATATTTTACGTGAAGGCTTTGAAGGTTACTTACCTGATGAAGTTTTATGGCGTCAAAAAGAGCAGTTTTCAGACGGTGTAGGCTACAGCTGGATTGATACGTTAAAAGAGTTTGTAAATGAGCAAGTAAGCGATCAAGAGCTTGCAAATGCGAAATTTAAATACCCTATTAATACACCAGACTCAAAAGAAGCATATTACTATCGTGCAATTTTTGAAGAACATTTCCCTGGTGATGCATCCGCTAAATGTGTACCACATGGTAAGTCGGTAGCGTGTTCGACTCCTGAAGCACTGGCATGGGACGCATCGTTTCAAAACAATGCCGATCCATCAGGTCGTGCTGCGGGCGTTCATAACGACGCATATGCAAGCAAAGGTTAATACTCTTTGTTCGGCGAAGCGTAAGCCTAAATGGCTTGCGCTTCGCTTTATAGAATTCACTTCCACCGAATCTGTTTTTTATAGCCCTGCAAATAACTTAAAAGGCTCAAGCGCTTTAATTGTTATTTATAAAAATGGGTTAACATCAAAAACAATGCAATATATTGCATCACAATCAATTCACCCTGCTACCGTATTTTTAAATCAAAATGAGATAACTAAACGCCATTGCAATATTCGCTGGTTTAACCAAACAAGTGAAATTAAACGCTGCGGACATGGCACTTTAGCGGCCGCTAATTTTTTAATAGGTTATTTAGGTTATTGCCCTAAAGTATTTACTTCAATGAGTAATGAGCGTTTTGCTATAAGAGTAAAAAAACAACGCGCCCAGTTGTTACTAAAAAGTATAGAGCCTAAAAAAAGCGAATTAGCTGCGGGTGAGTTAAAAAGTGTGTTTTCCTCAGCAATAAAAACAGCCTACAGTACCGGTGATAAAAACGGTTATACCGTCGTGCTATTTAATGAAGAATTTAATAAAGAAGTTGAAAGAGACGATTTAAAAAGCTTACACGTTGATTTTAAAGCTTTGAGTAAACTCCACAAAAATGCAGTAATTACCCTTAGTATAAAAAATAAAGACAAGAAAAATGCCATAGCGCGTTTTAGATATTTTGCCCCCCAGTTTGGCGTAAATGAGGACAGTGCAACGGGCTCTGCGGTATCTGTTATTGCCCCTCTTCTATTTAGACTGCATGGTTTAAATAAAGCCGCGCTTATACAGCAATCAAATAATGGCGC
Organism: Pseudoalteromonas sp. EB27; assembly: GCF_001974875.1. Lineage (GTDB taxonomy): Bacteria > Pseudomonadota > Gammaproteobacteria > Enterobacterales > Alteromonadaceae > Pseudoalteromonas. The sequence continues at coordinate 366,994 of NZ_MTQD01000002.1, read as the reverse complement.
ATTGCTAAACTATGAGTTTAACAATGCCCAAGTTGTCATTTACTAGGGCGTGTTGATCTTTGCGAATTGAAATTTGTTCAATCTAGGGGCGATTAAATCGCGGCGCGAGGTTTGTAACCTAGTGGGCTAAGTAAAAATCGAGCAACAAAGAGTTTATCGCCCCTAGGCAGAACCCGAAGGGCAGCACATGTTTGGCATTTATGCTGCGTTATCGCCTATTTATGTGGAATAACCACACTTCATAGGCTCTGCCTTGCCTAAAAACCAAACATATTGCTGCAAATTCAACTATCAAAGATCAACACGCCCTAAACTTAAGTAACGTTTAAAGCGGTCTTAATAAGCACAAGGCAAAATAGTTACTATCGTCTTGCCATGTTTGCTCTAACTTTAAATTAGCCTGCGCTGCAAGCTGCTTAAACGACTCAAGCGTGTACTTGTGAGAGTTTTCCGTATGAATGCTTTCACCTTCTATAAAGTCTATTTGCTGATCATTTATAATCACGCTTTGAGTACAATTACTTACTAAATGCATTTCGATACGGCTATGTTGCTCGTTAAAGCGTGACTCGTGGCTAAAATTGTCTAAGTTAAATGTGCCATTTAACTCGTTATTAATACGTTCTAGTAAGTTTTTATTAAACGCGGCGGTTATTCCTAATTTATCGTTATATGCATCAAGTAACACTTGGCGCTCTTTTACTAAATCAATGCCAATTAGCACATAGCCATTTACACCACATAAGCGATGAAAATTATTCATAATTTCAATTGCTTTTACAGGTGCAAAATTACCAAGAGTAGACCCCGGAAAGTACACCAGATTTGTTTGACTATCTAAAGCGGTATCTTTGGTTAGCTGTTTAACCATTTGACTATGTGTAAAGTCTCCTAATAATGGCGAAATTGCCAAATCTGGAAATAACGGTGACAAATGAGCAAGTGAATAACTGAGCATCTCTTCAGAGATTTCAAACGGTACAAAGGTTTTTACGTTTGCCATATGCGCTAATAAATAGGCAACCTTTTTACCCGAGCCACAGCCAGGCTCTATAATAGAGAGGTTTTCAGGTAGCATTTGAGCAATCGACTGCGAATGTTGCTCTAATATAGAAAGCTCAGTTCGTGTTACGTAATACTCTTGTAATGTTGTTATTTGCTCAAATAATGCAGCACCTTTATCATCATAAAAATATTTACACGGAAGCGTTTTTTGTTGTTGAGTTAATCCGCTTATCACGTCGTTTAGAAATTCAGTGTCGGTTATGTTACTTTGCTTAATCGCTGTTACTTGGCTCATACTATATCCTTAGCTAGTCTTATCCCGCTGCACATCCACGCTTGATGCGGGTAATAAAAATTACGATATGTTTGTCGTAAATGGTTTTGAGGGGTAAACACACACCCGCCACGTAGCACCATTTGGTTATTCATAAACTTACCATTGTACTCCCCTGCTACTCCTTCAATAGGCTTAAAACCAGGGTATGGTAAATATGCACTGTTCGTCCATTGCCAACACGCATCAGTTAACTGGTTTATTTCAGTATCAGTCTTTGCTTGCTGAGGTGTTAGGTCGTTATTATTAATCTCTGTTGAAGCTGTATTTTTAGCTGCATATTCCCACTCAAACTCTGTAGGCAAGCGAGCCTTTACAAAATTAGCATAGGCGCTGGCCTCAAAATAACTAACATGGCAGATTGGTGCACTTAAATTAAGAGGCTGCAATCCATAGTGTGTAAACTCAAACCACTCGTTATTTATGCAATGCCAATACAAAGGTTGCGTTAAACTATTATTTTGTATATTTGCCCAGCCGTCGCTTAACCAGTACTGTGGATTGCTATACCCACCGGCATTTATAAAGTCTAAATATTCACCATTAGTGACCAACCTGCTAGCAAAGCTGAATGGATGAATTAATACTTGGTGTTTGGGACACTCGTTATCGTATGCAAATTCATCGTCGGCATTTGTGCCAATATTAATAATGGCTTGTTCAAAATTGATAAAGTTAAGGGGCTTAATATCTGCTGATTTGTTTTGGCTATTTAAAAATGATGTTTGATATTGTGGAAATAATGGGTTTACTGAAAAGTTATATTTGATGTCCATTAGCATTAGCTCTTGGTGCTGTTGCTCGTGGTTTAAACCAAGATCAATAATATCTTTAATTTGTGGATTAACTTCAGTATTAAGCAATTCAATTACACAGCTATCAACATGCTTTCTGTAAGCTAGAACTCCATCTAAACTAGGCCTAGATAAACTACCTCGGTTGGCTCGTTTAAATTGCTCTCCAATCCCATTGTAGTAGGAATTAAAAAGCATTCTATAGTGAGAGTTAAACACAATGTACTGCTTACAATAAACACTAAGTAAAAACGTTTCAAAAAACCATGTTGTGTGTGCTAAATGCCATTTGCTTGGACTGGCATCTGCCATAGCTTGTAATTGGCAATCCTCTACAGTGAGAGGTTCTATAATAGCTAGGCTTTCGCCTCTAACGCTGCAAAAGCGTTTAACAAGTTCGTTTTGGTTGGTATTTTTTGTAACGCATTCACGCATAATAGTATTAATCCTTTGCCTATCTATTTATAAAATATAGCTTAGGGCATGCTGAGCTTTTTGGATTGAAATTTGTTCAATCTAGGGGCGATTAAATCGCGGCACGAGGTTTGTAACCTAGTGGGCTAAGTAAAAACCGAGTAACAAAGAGTTAATCGTCCCTAGAAAGAACCCAAAGGGCAGTGTATGTTTGGTATTTATGCTGCGTTATCGCCTATTTATGGGGAATGAGACCACACTACATAGGCTCTGCCTTGCCTAAAAACCAAACATACTACTGTAAATTCAATCGCCAAAATTCAACATGCCCTAATGTTGTGTTAAATCATATTCATATTACAACTTGATTAAAGATGCTTATCGGCTTATAAATTTATAATAACCCTAAAGGGGAATTTGCTCTTTGCTGCTTGTTTTTTAATTTTTCTTAGGTGCATCTAAGCATGCACAATAACGCAGAAGCAGTTACCGAACCCACTAGGTTAGAAACCTAAAAGCGATTAAATCGTTCCCAAATTGAACGAATTTCAATCCTAAAAGGTCAATAATCCCTAGTATTTAAGCATTAAATAAGTTACTTAAAAGTGATCTTTTTTTACTTAACTAAGTAAATTAATACTTTTAATAGCAAACTAATTTTTAACGTTCACTGAATTTAGAATTTTTTAGCTTTTAAATAGAAGAATCATTAATTTGGCTATATAAACAGCGTTTTAAATACAAATTCATTTACATTTAATATTTAACTCATACACTACTAGCTGTATGATCACTCTTCAAATTAGTTAGTCTTCAAATAATTACGGTATTACTTTTTACTTAATATTTAAAGGCTAATGTAATTCGATATGACGCCGAATTTATTTTGGCTTGTTAGGACAACTAAAGAGGTATTGCATGAAGGAAAATCATGACAAATATAGTATTGACAATACGGACTACACCGTAGGTCAGGACAACGTACAAAAGTGGGGGTTTGATATACACAACCCTGTTTTTGGAACTAGTGCGGGCCTGATTGTCATTTTTTTAATCGCCATACTTGTTACCGACCCACAAACTGCAAAAACAGCGCTTGATAGTATCAAGACCGATATTATTAATAATTTTGATGCCCTATTTATGTGGGCTGCCAACTTCTTTGTACTCTTTTGTTTAGCACTTATTGTTTCTCCTTACGGGAATATTCGCCTTGGTGGTGATGATGCTAAACCTTCTCACTCTCGAATTTCATGGCTTGCTATGTTATTTGCTGCAGGTATGGGTATCGGCCTTATGTTTTGGGGCGTTGCTGAACCGGTTGCTTACTTTACTGGTTGGTACGAAACACCACTTAACGTAGCCGCTAATACACCAGAGGCTGCAAAATTAGCAATGGGCGCGACTATGTTCCATTGGGGTCTTCATCCTTGGGCTATTTACGCTGTTGTTGGTTTATCTCTTGCATTTTTTACGTACAACAAAGGTTTACCTCTTTCAATTCGTTCTATTTTTTATCCTATATTAGGCGACAAAGCGTGGGGTTGGCCTGGTCATATCATTGATATCTTAGCTGTACTTGCTACATTATTTGGCCTTGCAACGTCTTTAGGTTTAGGTGCGCAGCAAGCTTCTGCAGGTATTAACCATGTATTTGGTCTTGAGGGCGGAATTGGCTCTCAAATTTTGGTTATTGTGGGTGTAACACTTTTAGCGATTGTTTCTGTAGTTCGTGGTATTGACGGTGGTGTAAAACTACTCAGTAATGTAAACATGCTAATTGCTTTCTCATTGCTATTGTTTGTTTGCCTAGTTGGCTTTGCTGTAGCAATGGGTAACGTACCAACAACTATTATGGGTTATGTTGAAAATATAATTCCATTGAGTAACCCACATGGCCGCGAAGATGAAACATGGATGCATGGTTGGACTGTGTTTTACTGGGCTTGGTGGATTTCCTGGTCACCGTTTGTAGGTATGTTTATCGCGCGTGTATCACGTGGTCGCACAATTCGTGAATTCTTAATTGCGGTATTACTTATCCCTACGCTAGTTACTGTTTTATGGATGTCGATTTACGGCGGTATTGCGATTGATCAAGTAGTTAACGGTGTTGGTGCACTAGGTACTAACGGCTTAACTGAAGTACCTTTAGCTATGTTCCAGATGCTTGATGAATTACCTCTATCTAATATTTTATCGTTTATTGCGATTGTATTAGTGCTCGTGTTTTTTATTACATCATCTGACTCTGGTTCACTAGTAATTGATTCAATTACTGCTGGCGGTAAAATTGATGCACCAGTTCCACAACGTATATTTTGGGCATCGGTAGAAGGCGCTATTGCAGCAGCTCTACTTTGGATTGGTGGCACGCAAGCAATTGAAGCACTACAGGCAGGTGCCGTTTCTACAGGCTTGCCATTCACTATTGTATTGTTGTTTATGTGTTTAAGCTTAGTTTTAGGTTTACGAACTGAGCCTCGCCCAGTTAAGTAATACCTTAAGTAGTAATACTTTAATTAGTAACGAAAGCGCCGCAATAATTGCGGCGCTTTTTTGTTTAACTATTTAAGGTTATATCAATTCGCTTAATAAAGTGATCTGTTTTGTGGTAGAAAAAACGTCTCAATAGTAAGGCAAAAATTCGTTATTTAGTTGCTCTAAATGATAAATTTTAACGTAGCTAACGTCAGGTTTAACCTTCAATATGATTAAAGCATTATTACGTATTAGTATTACCCCCATAATTCTGAGATTGGAGTATCTACACGGTAATGATGACTCAGTTGCGCTTGTAAAAGCTCAGCTGTAGCAAGTGCATCTGTTAACGCATTATGGTTTTGATACGCAGGTAGAGAATAACGCGCACGACAATCTGTTAATCTGAGCGAGCCAAGTTTTGTATTAAATACTCGACCTAATAAACCTTGCCTTGCTTTTAGTGCTCTTTTTTCTATTTCCATTGTATCAACAAGTGCAAACTCAATACCTTCTTTAAGCCGTAGTAGTAACGCATTATTTAAAAAATGGCGTTCTATAGCAGCGTAATGCACCACGACAACTTTACCACTTAGCGCTTCAAGTAAAGGTTCAATGATTTGATTAAAGTCAGGGGCGTCATCTACCTCAGAATGGGTTATCCCATGGATTAAAATAGACTCTTCATGCAGGTTACGTCTAGGTTGTACAACCCAATGCCTGCTGTGTTTACAATAGATACGCTTTAAACTAAACGGCACTAATCCGACACTCACTATATCGTCGTTTTGGCTATTTAAACCAGTGGTTTCAAAGTCCATTGCTACAAAGGGCACATCTTTTACTGCGGCTTTGTCTTGATTATAAGCACCAGCATAAAAATGTTTTAAGAGTTTATTTTCGGTGCTGTTGGCAAGCTCGTTATATCTAGCTTGCCAATCAACTGCTTTATAATTACGCGGATTCATAGGCTACTTCACACCAGAGTTTGCTGTGTAGCTAAATTTTAAATAGCTTTGCGCTTTTTCTAAAATAGCAAATGCTTCCTTTAAGTTTCGCTGTTCAAAGGGAGACAGTAAATGTGGATCTAAGTTATTATCTGGCTCTTCGCCCTTCTCTATTTGCCACGCTTGATGACGAATTCGCATCATGGCTATATACTCTAGTGCATCACGTAAATCTTGCGCTTTACCCTGCGGTAAAAGTTTTGCTTCAATAATATCTTCTAAACGCTCAAACGAATTTTGTTTACGCGAACCAATGGCTAACGCATGCACGCGTATAACATCCGAAAGTGGTGCAGTACCTCGTCGTTTTAAGTTCATTGAGCGCTTATGTTGCCCATTATGTTCCATAACAAAGCCTTTAAAAAAACCAAGTGGCGGTGTTCTATTTCTCGCATTTGCTGCCATGTTAGCCAAAAATATACGATTCGCTTTACTTTGTTTTGCTATAAATATTTTAAGTTCATTAGCCCACTTGGTTTTACCCCATACTCCGTCTAAATCAAAAAATATAGAGCTATTAAGTAAAGCTTGTGGTTTTGGCTGAGCTATCCAATCTGCAAATTGATCAAACCATTCTGAGCGAGTTTTACGCCACTTTTTAAACGACGCCATTATTTCTCCATCACAATACGTATAGCCACATTGTGCTAAACCATCACAAACAAAGTCTGAGATATTTTGAAAATATTCGTTATGTTTTTCGTCGTCATAACTATCATCTAAAATTAGCGCGTTATCTTGATCCGTTACAATAAGTTGCTCATCTCGAGCCATTGAGCCCAAGGCAATAAAACAATAAGGAACGGGAGGTGGACCAAACTTTTCTTCAGCTAATACAAGCAATCTTTGTTTAAATGTACGACCGATAACGGCCATGGCGGTGCCAACCATGTGAGAGTTTGCATCTTCGTTGACCATACGAACAAATACGTTGGGCAACTGGCGCGCATAATGTGCCAAATCCTCAATTGTTTGTTGAGCAAGTATACCGCGCACAAGCAATAAGCTACTTTGCGATTCATAACGTAAAATGTCAGAAAGAGAGATAACCCCTATAGGGCGCTTTTTTTGTACTACAGGCAAGTGATGTAAATTATCTCTAAGCATGGCAAGTACAGCTTCAAAAATATAGTCATTAGCGTCTAAGAGCACTAAGTTAGTTGACATAATATCTTTTGCTTGTGTGTTAAAGGCAAGGCCTTTAGCCACTACTTTTGAGCGTAAATCCCTATCGGTTATTATGCCAACGACTTGTCCATCATCTTCCTCAGGATCATCGTTTATAGGCTTATTTACGTCTGTTACCAAAACTGATGAAACCGCCTCTTCGGTCATTAATTTAGCGATATCTTGTATTGTAGAGGTTGCATCTACGGTTACTACATCTCGGTGGATTAATGATTTCACTTTCGCAGTTGTAAGGTCATTGCCATCAGCTTGTTCAACAATAGCTTGATGTAAACGCACGTTACCATCTGTTTCAAAGTAATCAGCAAACGCATCAAACTCATCACAGTAACGATTAAATAGCTCAACATTTATGCAGTATACTAATGTATCTTCAAGAGCTGTTGCAGGAAAACGTACCTTACGGTTCATCAATAAACCCATTTGACCAAATATACCTGCTGTAGCCAAACGGTTATAAAGCTCGCCATTACGGCGATACATTTCTACAGAACCACTTCTAATTACATACAAGTCAGATATATCTTGTCCAAAACTCAAAATATCTGTTTTTGCTCTAAAGTAAGCAACTTCAACTTGTTGAGCTAGCTCATTAAGCGCTTTTTGAGGTAAGTCATCAAAAGGAGGATGTTGTGCTAAAAATTGTGCGATTTCAACTTGTTCGGCTTGCATAGGGGATTCCTTGTGACCACACAGTAAGGCATGTATATGCTTAGGTGGCTATCTTAACAAACAAATATAGCCAATCAAGATATAACTAAGACCCACTACTGTTTTAAGCTAAAAGAGTAGTGAGTCTAGCTTTAATTACACTTTAATTTAGCTTTTCTAGCTCTTGTTCGAGCTCTTTAGATTCATCGCCTCGAGGGGTCGTAAAGCGAGCTAAACCTAAGTAAATAACAGGTGTAAGGTAAAGGGTAAATAATACGGCGAGCGCTAGGCCACCAAACACCACCCAACCAATTGCATTTCGTGCTTCAGCGCCCGCACCGGTAGACATAATTAATGGTAACGCACCTAACAAGGTCGATATAAGAGTCATTGTAATGGGTCTTAAACGTACTAGTGCAGCTTGCTCAACAGCTTTTCTAACAGATAAACCTTGGTCGCGTAATTGGTCGGCAAATTCAACCAGTAATATAGCGTTTTTAGCGATTAAGCCAATCAGCATAACTAAGCCGATTTGAGAGTATATATTTAACGATGTCCCCGTTAAATAAAGCGCTAAAATTGCAGATGTAATACCAAATGGTACGGTTATCATAACCACGACAGCACTATTTACATTTTCGAACTGGGCAGCAAGAACTAAAAATACAATTAAAAAAGCCAATACGTAGGTTACAAGCACTTCGTTAGATGTTTCCTCATAGGTCAGTGCTTCACCTTTAAACGCAAGTGCAATACCAGGCGCTAATGATTGCTCAGACACCTGCTTAATTTGATCTACTAAAGAGGCGATAGTTAATCCTTCGGGCAGTTCCATACTGAGTTCAATAGAGCGGCGCTGTGCATGTCGCTCAAGTTCAGCTGCTACACCTTCTTCAGAGATATAAGCAACACTACTTAATGGCACTAAGCTGTTATTGCCAGCTCTAATATATAAATTAGCTAAATCACTCGGATCGTTTATGGTTTGATTTTGAGCTTGCAACATTATAGGAACGGATTGATCGCCTATGTTTAAATCTTCAACATCATCTCCGTTAATAGCCGCTCTCAGTGTAATTGCTATGTCGCTCAGCGCTACACCAAGCTCTTGTGCACGCCGTCTGTCTATATTAACTCTAAGCTGTGGTTGCGATGGCTGATAGGAAATACGAACAGGGGCAACTTCAGGTACTGCTTTTTCAAGTGCCGCTGAAAACTGCTGCGCAGCTTTAAATATTTGTAGATAATCTTGACCTAGTAAGGCTATTTCAACACCGCCACCTTGACCACGTAAATTTAAACTATTTGCACCGCCTGGAAATGCTGGTGCACCGGGAATATCACCCAAGGGCTGACGAATTTTATTGATTATTTCTTGTTGAGTAAAATTTCTTTCATCCCAATGCTTTAATGGCACAGTTATAAATACTATATTTGGATCCCATTGGCCAACTACCGTATAAATTGATTCTATTTCGCCGCTATCAATAAAAGGTAATAAAATATCTTCCATTTTTATAGCTTGTCTATCCATAAAGTTTAACCCTACACCGTCAGGACCTCGTGCAAATATACGTATTTTTCCACGATCTTCTGTTGGTAGTAATTCGCTATCTAAACTTGTATATAAAGCGCCTGAGCCAGCCGCTACCAATACACAGGCTATAAATGTAACCCACGCATGGTCTAGCACTTTGTGAATTGATTTTGTATAAATACCACCAAGCCAATGACCTACTTTAGCAAATGGATGAAAGCCACCCTGTTTTAGTTTTAGCTTTGAAGTTAGCGCTGGTACTAATGATAAAGCTACAAAGCTTGAAATAATAACGGCGCCTGCAAGTACACCTCCAAACTCTCTAAACAGCCGCCCAGCGGTTGAAGGTAAAAATGCAATAGGTATAAATACAGCTGCAAGTACTGCAGTTGTTGCTATTACCGCAAAAAACACTTCTCGTGTTCCTATTACCGCAGCTGCACGTCTGCCTAAACCTAATCCTCGTTGTCGCTGAATATTTTCACTAACTACAATGGCATCATCTACAATTAAACCGGTGGCAAGTACAAGGGCTAGTAAAGTTAAAATGTTAATTGAAAAACCAAGTGCCCAAATCAGTGCTAATGAGCCAATTAACGCTACGGGGATTGCAAAAGCAGGTACAAGTGTGGCACGCCAAGAGCCGATAAAAACCCAAAGCGTTACAACTACTAACAACACGGTAAGTAATAAAGAGTAAATAACTTCATCAACTGAGCTTCTAATAAACTGTGCATCATCAGACGTAAGGGTAAATTCCATTTCAGGAAAACGCGTTTGCATGCTGTTGATGAGCTTTAACACTTCATCAGATATTTCTATCGTATTTGATTGGGCTTGACGAATTATCTCCATGCCTATAACAGGTTTACCGTTGAGTCTTACCATAGAACGTGGATCAGCGGGACCAAAGTAAACAGCTGCAATATCGCTAATGCGGGTATCACCTTGAATTATGATGTCGCCCACTTGCTCTGGTGTTATTGATGTAGCATCAGCCCGTACGATAATTTGTTGATCGTTTGATTTTAAACTTCCTGCTGGCACGTCAAACGGAGCTTGGCTAAGTACTTGTGCAACATCTGGAATCGTTAAATTGAAGCTGCTTAGTTTAAGAGGATCAATTCGTACTCTTAATACTCGTTCCCTATCACCATTTAAGCGTACATCCGCAACACCTGGAATGGTTAAAAACTGCGGGGCTAAATCAACATCAACACGTTCAGTAAGTGCTTCAAGCGATAGACTATCACTAGAGACGGTTAACGATACAACGGCTTCTGCATCGTTATCGGCTTTAATAATGGATACTCGCTCGACTTCTTCGGGGAGATCTCGTTGAACACGTGCCACCGATTCGCGCGTTTCGTTTGCTGCATCGTCTAAATTAATTCCGGGCCTAAACTCTACGACAATTCGTGAATTTCCTTCTTCACTTTGCGCTCGTATTGATTTAACACCGCTTACGCGTGCTACTGCGCCTTCTAGTTTACTGGTTACTTCAGTGTCTACAGTTTCTGGTGAGCCACCCGGAAATGGTGCAGAAACAGTAATACGCGGCCTATCTACATCGGGGAGTTCCCTGACCTCAATCCCTGCAATAGCTGCAATCCCGGCAATAATAATTAGTAAGTTGAGTACAACTATAAGCACAGGGCGACGAATAGCCATTGATGGTAAATCTTGCATCATAGGTTGTTGTTTCATACCTACTCCTGCGAATCTGAATCAATTGCGTTAAAGCTTAGTTCTTGCTTAGCTCGTAGGCGTTGGACGCCCTCAATAACTAAAATATCACCCTCTTTTAATGGGCCCGATACTAGTAATCGACCTGCAAGGCGTTGCTCTATTTTTACATCAACGCGTGTGGCTTTATTATCAACACTTGTCCATACGTAAGGACCCGTTGCTCCCCACAGTAACGCAGCTTCTGGTATTGCAGCGTAATTATCACCTAATACTTCAATATGAACTCTAAAGCTCATACCCGGCAAAAACTGCTCATTCGCATTGTTAAGTTTTGCTTTAACACGAAGAGTACGAGTTTGAGGATTTATTCGAGAATCTAAATAAGCAATTTGGGCGTTAATTGGGCTTTCTGACTGCCAAGGAAATACTGTTATATTACTTTTATTGCGTAGCATAAATATGGCTGATTCTGGCGCATTAAAATTTATATACAAGTCACTCGTGTCATCAATACTCGCTATTTCAGTAAGCTCAGAAATTCTATCGCCAACCTCAACATCTGTTAGCCCCATAATACCATTTAAAGGTGCAATAACTTTTCTATCTTCAAGCTCTGTTTGTGCTTGAGTTAAAGTAACTTTTGCAAGTTCAACAACTGTTTTAGCGTCGTCTACGTCACTTTTAGGCACAGCTCCTTTAGCCTGGCTTTGCTGTAATCGCTCTAATATTCTTTGCGTATCGGCAAGTTTAATTTTAGCCTCATCAAGCGCGGCTTTTTGCCTGCGAGAGTCGAGCTCGAGTAACATATCGCCTTTTTTTACTTTATCGCCAGGTTTAAAGTATACAGCGGTCACCTTATCACCCACAGCTGGGTATAACATAACTGAATGAATTGCCTCTGTATTACCAACTGCTTGTACTTGTTGCTTAGCACGCTCTAATGTTATTTTTTGTACCACAACATTAGCGCTTAATGCTGGTAAAGTTACAAATAGTAAAGCACTTAATGTACTGATTAATAAAATTCGAGATTTCAAAGTTACACCCTAACTAATTATTATTTTCATTACCGTACGAAGTCTAACAGCTGTTTGATCAATAAATAGGTTAGAACGATAAATTAGCAAAACAATAGGATGAGTTTACGTAGGTGATACCAATTTAGGTAAAACTAACAAAAAATACAAGTGACAGTTAAAACTAAAAAGCCCAGCATAAGCTGGGCTAATAAAAGTATTCATTAATAAATGTTATTTACCGCGCTGAGCATCCTTTTGCGCTTTTTTAGCCTCTTTACGTTGCTGTAAAACTGCCTGTGCTTCGCTACCAATGTGGCCTTCACCACGCGCTTGCGCGAGCTCAATCTGTTTTTGGCGTTCAGCAAAGCGTGTCCGCTGTTCATCCGTTACTTCTTCAATACAATGATGGCAAGATACACCTTCCATGTATTCAGGCTTTAATTTTTCTTCTTCTGTAATTGGCATACGACAGGCGTGACATTGATCATAAGAACCTTTTTGTAAGTCGTGATCAACCGCTACACGATTATCAAATACAAAACACTCGCCTTCCCACATTGTTTCTTCTTTTGGCACTTCTTCTAGGTATTTTAAAATACCACCTTCAAGATGATATACCTCATCAAAGCCTTGCTCTTTCATATACGCAGTTGATTTTTCACAGCGAATACCGCCAGTACAAAACATAGCCACTTTTTTATGTTTTTCAGGGTCTAAGTTTTCTTTTGCCCACTGAGGAAACTCACGAAATGTTTTAGTGTTTGGATCGACTGCGTTTTGAAAAGTACCTATTTCTATTTCGTAATCATTACGAGTATCAATAAGTATAACGTCAGGATCTGATATTAACGCATTCCATTCATTAGGCTTAACATAACTACCTACAACTTTTAGAGGGTCTACACCTTCAACCCCCATAGTTACAATTTCTTTTTTTAATTTTACTTTAGTACGGTAAAACGGGCATTCATCATCGTAAGATTCTTTTGTTACGATATTTTTTAAATTAGGTTGCTCATCAAGCCAGGCTAATAAATTATCTATGCCTTCACGTTTTGCAGAAACCGTACCGTTAATACCTTCAGCTGCAATAAGTAAAGTACCACGAACCTCGTTTGCTTCCATTACCTCAAGTAATGGCTTTCTAAGGGCTTCATACTCAGGTAAAGCCACAAACTTATACATTGCACACACTACAAAGTGGTCCTTTGTCACATCATTTTTATGAACTGCCGTCATCTTATTTCCTATTTTGCTTTTAGTTGCCACAATTGGCATTTACCGAATCGTAAATCCGGCGCATATGGGGCGCGTATTTTACGCTTTTTTAGTTTAATTGCAAAAAATAGCGCTATAGATTGGTTTTTACTGTTAGCGACCTATCTGTGTAAGCTATAATGCGCTGATAAATTTATAGACTTAATTTGCTTATTTTGGAGAAACACACATTGCAGTTTACTGATCTTGGGATTGATACACGCCTTGAAACACAGTTAGCACATCAAGGGATCACCCAGCCCACCGATATTCAAGCGCATGCAGTGCCTACCGCACTTGCAGGGCATGACATTTTCGCTCAGTCGAAAACTGGGTCGGGCAAAACCTTGGCGTTTTTATTACCTGCTGTACAAAGGGTTATGAAACAAAAAGCACTCAGTAAACGCGATCCTCGTGTACTTATTGTTGCTCCTACGCGTGAGCTTGCTACGCAAGTATTTACTCAGCTGCGTTTATTAATTGCAGGCACAGCCATTAAGGCCGTAAAAATACTTGGTGGCGAGAACTTTAATGACCAAATAAAAGCACTTAGAAATGATCCACAATTTGTAGTTGCTACACCTGGGCGTTTAGCCGATCACATTACAAAACGATCTTTACAATTGAGTGGGCTAGAACTGCTTATTTTTGATGAAGCCGATCGTATATTAGATTTAGGCTTTACTGAGCAGTTAAAAATGATTAACGAGCAAGCTAATCACCGTTTACGCCAAACGTTATTGTTTTCTGCAACACTTGACCATGCGCAAGTAGACGCACTATCACGTAACCTATTAAAAAAGCCAAAGCAAATTACGCTAAGTGCAGCGAACGAGCAACATAGCGATATTAAACAAACGTTATACCTTGCCGATCATCTTGATCATAAAGAAGCGCTATTAGAGCACTTTTTGAATCAAGATGATGTTGGGCAGTGCATTATTTTCACGGCAACGCGTTCTGACACGAGTCGTTTGAGTGAGGCGCTCAATGCCAAAGGCTTTAAGTCTGTAGCGCTTGCAGGTGACTTAACGCAAAATAAACGTTTAGATATAATGGATTCATTTAGTCGCGAAAACTTTAAAATATTAATCACAACCGATGTTGCATCTCGTGGTTTAGATTTACTAAGTGTAACGCATGTTATTAACTTTGATTTGCCAAAACACGCTGAAGAATATGTACACCGCATTGGCCGTACAGGCCGTGCTGGTTTTAAAGGTAATGCCTTATCGCTTGTTGGACCTAAAGACTGGGCAAGCTATTTAGCTATTAAATCGTTTTTGAACGATGAGCTTGTATTTGCAAGTGTCGAAGGTTTAAAAGCTAAGTTTAAAGGTATTAAAGAGAAAAAGCCTGAAGCAACGTGGGATAAATCTAAAGAAAAAACCGCCGCTGTTAAAAAGCCTGTATTTAAACGCAAAGCCAAACCTAAAAAGCCAACAGCACCAATTAAAGCACCAATGAACATTGATGGCGATACACCAATGCGCCGTAAAAAAAAGACTGAGCAGGAATAATTATGAGTTACCTAGGAACCACACAAACATTATTTGTAAAAGAAGTGAGTAACGAAGGTGCTTACTTAGACGGTCATGATTTAGGTGAAGTGTTTTTACCAAAACAAGAAATTAAACATGAGCTTGAAGCGGGCGATAGCATTAGTGTATTTATCTTCTTAGACAACGCTAACTTAGCAACTGCCACAACTAAAAAGCCACACGCACAAGTAGGTGAATATGCCCTGCTTCGCGTTAAAGAAATTAATAGTATTGGTGCGTTTTTAGATTGGGGTCTTGAAAAAGATGTACTAACCCCATTTAACGAACAAAAACCACGTATGCAAGAAGGTCACTCATATTTAGTTCGTTTGTACCTTGATAATGCAAGCCAACGTATTTGTGCATCAAACAACTTTAATCGCTTTCTATCTAAAGATGAGCCGCAGTATACGCACTTACAAGAAGTGGATTTAATTGTTGCTGGCAAAACAGATATTGGCTACAAGGTATTAATTGAAGAATCGCACTTTGGTGTTGTTTTCTACAATATGGTATTTAAAAGCTTATTTGTGGGTCAAAAGCTTAAAGGGTTCATTCAAAAAGTACGTGAAGACGGAAAAATTGATGTTGTACTAGAAAAGCCGGGGATGGGTAAAGTAAGTGACCTTGGTGAAACTATTATGCAAAAACTTAAAAACGAAGGTGGAGTTATTCCATTAGGCGATAAGTCCGAACCTGAAGCGATTAAAAAGATGTTTTCTACTAGTAAAGCTAACTATAAAAAAGCAATTGGTGGATTATTCAAACAAGAGTTAATAGATATTGAAGCGAAATCCATTCGCTTAAGATCTTAATCATAAATAATAGGCTTTAATTACTAATATTATCTGTTTGTAATTAACCTAGAATGTACTTATAAGGCAATGTACATTGCGTATATTGCCTTGAATAATCAAGCACTTCACCCTTTGACTCTAGGTTAAGCGGTGCCAAACGAAAAACCTTCTTTTCGCATTCTGTTTTTTTATCATCAAGCTTAGATATGCAATCAGTTACCGTTATATGCTGAGATATCAGTGTATCCTCATTTTTGTAACACAGGTGGTGTGCATAATCTCGCATTGTTTGTTTAAAATCGAACATATTAATAGGATAGTTCGAAATTATATCTGTTACTGATGTAACATCATCATATGCTTTATTAGAAAAGACGTACTTATTTACCGAAAAACCCGCAACAATAATAATTATGAAACCTAATAATAACTTCAAAGCAAACCCCCTACTACATCATTAATACTAATAATGTAACATAAAATACACATGCAGTAAGGGTTTTAGCACTATATTGCTGCTTTTTGTTAAATTACGCTATGGATTTATTAACATCACTAAGCACTTTTACTGGATTATCCGCCTGAGTAATAGGTCGACCTATAACTAAATAATCACTTCCTGCATCAATTGCTTGCTTAGGAGTCATGATACGCTTTTGATCACCCGCATCACTCCCTTCAGGACGTATACCTGGCGTAACAAGCTTAAAACTCTCTCCTAACTCTGTTTTTAAGGCTTTTGCTTCTTGTGCAGAACACACAACGCCATCAAGCCCAGCTTCCTTTGCAAGCTTAGCTAAATATATAACTTGCTCTTGAGCTGATTTATCAACGCCTAAGCGCTTTAATTCTGTTTCATCCATGCTTGTTAATACAGTAACAGCGATAAGTAATGGCGCTTTATCGCCAAACTGTTCTAGAGCCGATTTAGCTTTGCTCATCATTTCAAAACCACCAGAAGCATGAACATTTACCATCCACACACCCATTTTAGCCGCAGCAGTAACAGCTTTAGCTACTGTATTAGGGATGTCATGGAACTTTAAATCTAGAAAAACATCAAAACCTAAATCAATTAACTCTTTAACGAATGTAGGTCCAAAATAAGTAAACATCTCTTTGCCTACTTTAAGACGACATGTATCAGGAGAAAGTTGTTTAACAAAGTTTAAAGCAACCTCTTGGTCATCGTAATCTAATGCTATAAGAATTTTTTTTGAGTGTTCGAAAGACATGACTATCCTAATGTATGGCTATAATACCAATCCGCAATAATACTTAATCAATTTGAAGGACTAAATTTGACGCTAACTGCTTAAAAATTTCTGATATACAACAATAAAATAACGAAATTCTTGCCTTGTTATCGACACAATTTTCTTACCTCAAAACAGACCACTTAATAAGCGAATTGATATAAAGTAATTGTTTAAATAGATTTAATGCAATAGTGCTAGCTGGTAATTTGAGAGAAGGTGTAGAGAAATTTATATAGACACAACATCAAAAAATTCCAACCCAGTAAACTCTCAGTTTAATTTGCTAAAATTATCATAGTTAAATCCGATATTATTTAAGGGGTTATTAAAATCCGTCTAAGCCTCGACTTGGAACAATGGTTTCCCAATGCTTACAAGAAGGGCAATTCCAATATATGGTGTAGCTCGTAAAACCACAGTGCTGACATTGAAAATCAGGTTTTGTAGCAATATAAGACGTTACAAGCTTATCAATTTCGTTAAGTACTTCTTTAGTATTTTTGTTTTGGTCACCCATTAATTGCAGTAAAAAACTGAAACCACGAATAGTAGGTTGACGTTTTAAGCTATCAGTTAGAAATTCAAAGGCTTGTTTAGTGTGCCCTTGCTCAAGTAATGCTTGGCAATGTTTTATTTTAATTAATACACCACCCTTCTCTAACAAGTCACTGACTAACTCATGAAATTGATGCGTTAGATTTAATTGTTTATAGCTGTGAGCTAGCTCATCAATAAACAACGGCGCAAACAAAGTGAATTGTGATACTAGCTCACGCCAGTAATAAATAGCTTTAACGTAATCTTCTTTCGCGTAAGCAACTAACCCTAACTCGTAAAGCGGACGTACGGCTTTATAATTTAAGCTAATCGCTTTTCTCATTAGTTGAGGTGTATTTTCACTTAAAGCCGACTCACAATAAAAATTAGCGATCGCTTTAAATTGTTGTTCTTTTGCAAATAGCTCGCTGTGGGCTTCAAACATGTTGATGCCTTTTTCCCATTCACGGGTTTGCGAGTATAAAGTAATAATAGGATCTAGCGCTTCTACATGCCCTGCTTTAACTAACCAAACTAAGTGCTCTTCTGCACTATCTAGTAGACCAGCCATTATGTAATCTTCGGCAAGTTCTAAACGGCTAGTTGCAGCTTGTTGTTCATTTAAGCTTGGGTGTTTTAAAAGAAGTTCATGGATTTTTATTGCGCGATCTAGTTCACCTCTACGGCGAAACATAGTAGCAAGTGTAGAATAGTGTTCAACAGAGTCAGCTGAAACTTCAAGCAAATTAATTAAGTGCTCTAAGCCTTGGTCTTCTTCTCTGTCGAGTAGAAACTTTAAGCCTTTGCTGTATTCAGAAGTGATCTGACGATTAAGTTGATGAGCTTGGTTTTTGGCACTATTTTTACCCATAATCCAACCGTAACCAGCGGCAACAGGCAATAGTAAAAACAAAAGCTCAATCATAGTTAGGTGTCTTTATTCGCGGCAAGCTTTTTTTTATCTTTTTCAGGCGCTAATTGCTTTTTTAAGCGGTAGTTTTGCCACTTTAATTGCGAAAACAATTTAAAGCTAATAAAACAACCAATCAAAACACCTAATAAAAAGCAGATACTTATTATTACAGCTAAAGGTAATGTATTACTGGCTATAATATAATTTATTTGTACTAACTGTGGGTTTTGTGACCCTAATACAAATGCACTGATAAGGCATAGTGCAACCAGAATAATTTTTAATACCTTAAACAAGTAACTACTCCACTAAGTTAACTAGGCAATGCTTTCATTTACGCGGTCGCGTAATTCTTTGCCTGGTTTAAAATGAGGTACATGCTTTCCTTCAAGCTCAACTGTGTCGCCAGTCTTAGGATTACGACCTGTGCGAGGAGCGCGGAAATGCAAAGAGAAACTACCAAAACCTCTGATCTCAATACGATCTGAAGTAGATAATGAGCCGGCCATTTGTTCAAGAATTTCTTTTACAGCATTCTCAACATCTTTCACTGGAACGTGTGCGTGTTGTTCCGCAAGTGTTTCTATCAGTTCTGACTTAGTCATAGCGTTTCCTTAAAAAGAGATATAGGAAGGGCAAAAAATGCCCTTCCAACTAAAAACTAATTATATATTAGTCTTTTTGTGCATTTGCGAAAGCAGCTGCCATTGCGTTTTCAAACACTGGCTCTTCTTTCTTAAGCTTCTCTAGTACTTCTTTCTCTTCTGCTTCGAAAAGAGCTTTTACAGATAAGCTTAAAGTGCGGTTCTTACGATCAACACCAACGTATTTAACTTCAATCTCGTCGCCTACAGAAACAACAGTAGTTGCATCTTCAACGCGCTCTTGAGCGATATCAGCTACACGGATGTAACCTTCAACGCCTTCGATAAGTTCAACAGTTGCGCCTTTCGCATCAACTTCAGTCACTTTACCTTTAACAATAGCACCTTTTTTGTTTGCATCAAGGTAGTTATTGAATGGGTCAGCTTCGATTTGCTTAACACCTAGAGAGATACGTTCACGCTCTGGGTCAACTTGCAATACGATAGCAGTGATTTCGTCGCCTTTCTTGAATTCACGTACAGCTTCTTCGCCAGGTGTATTCCAAGAAATGTCTGAAAGGTGTACAAGACCGTCAATACCACCGTCAAGACCGATAAAGATACCGAAGTCAGTGATTGATTTGATCTTACCAGTAACTTGATCGCCTTTGTTTTGTAGACGAGCAAATTCCTGCCAAGGATTAGCAATACATTGCTTAAGACCAAGAGAAATACGACGACGTTCTTCGTCAATTTCTAAAACCATAACTTCAACAGTGTCGCCTAAGCTAACAACTTTTGAAGGATGGATATTTTTGTTAGTCCAATCCATTTCAGAAACGTGTACTAAACCTTCAACGCCTTCTTCGATTTCCACGAAACAGCCGTAATCTGTAAGATTAGTAACACGACCAGAAAGTTTAGAACCTTCTGGGTAACGACCAGCGATAGCTGCCCATGGATCTTCACCAAGCTGTTTAAGGCCTAGAGATACACGAGTTTTATCTTTGTCGAATTTAAGAACTTTAACTGCGATTTCGTCGCCAACATTAACGATTTCTGAAGGGTGCTTAACACGCTTCCAAGCCATATCAGTAATGTGTAGTAGACCATCAACACCACCAAGGTCAACGAATGCACCGTAGTCAGTAAGGTTCTTAACGATACCTTTAACTTCTTGGCCTTCAACAAGGTTAGCAAGAAGCTCTTCACGTTCTTGTGAGTTTTCAGATTCGATAACTGCACGACGTGAAACAACAACGTTGTTACGTTTTTGGTCAAGCTTGATTACTTTAAATTCAAGCTCTTTGCCTTCAAGGTGAGTTGTGTCACGTACTGGACGAACATCAACAAGTGAACCAGGTAGGAAAGCACGGATTGAATCAACTTCAACTGTGAAACCGCCTTTAACTTTACCGTTGATAACACCAGTAACAGTCTCTTGCTCTTCACATGCTTTCTCAAGACGGATCCATGCTTCGTGACGCTTAGCTTTCTCACGAGAAAGAATAGTTTCACCGAAACCGTCTTCAATTGCATCTAGTGCAACATCTACTTCGTCGCCAACAGCAACTTCAAGTTCACCAGCAGCATTTTTGAACTGCTCAGCAGGGATAGCACTTTCTGATTTAAGACCAGCATCTACAAGTACAATGTTGTTCTCGATTGAGATTACTGTACCTTTAACGATAGAGCCTTGCTCTGCTTCAAAACCCTTTAAGCTTTCTTCAAATAACTGCGCAAAATTTTCTGACATACGAATATACGTCTCTATATATTATACCAATAAGCAACCATGCTGCATGGGGTTGTTAAAATAGCACTGGCATCCTGCTGGCGCATAAAATGTGTTTTAGCTTCGTTTAGGAAGCTTACCTTCAGAGATTGCAATATCTAATAAAGTTATTACCTTATCAAACACTTGCTGTGCATTAAGTTCGCTAGTATCGATCTCAATAGCATCTTCTGCAGGTACAAGCGGAGCAACGGCACGATTCATATCGCGCTCATCACGAGCTTGAATGTCCTGTAATAGACCACTTAGTGTAACATCAAGACCGCGCGTATTCAACTCAACAAAGCGTCTACGAGCACGCTCTTCTGCACTTGCTGTTAAATATATTTTTAACGGAGCATCTTGAAAAACGACAGTGCCCATATCACGACCATCGGCGATTAAGCCATTTTCAGTACGAAATGCACGCTGGCGACGTAATAATGCTTCACGAACGCGAGGTAATGCTGCAACCTTTGACGCTGCAGCGCCTACTTCTTCGTTACGAATAGTAGTGGTTACATCTTCGCCTTCTAAAATAACTTTTCCTGCATTAGTCTGGCTATCTACCAAAAACTGCACATCTAAATTTGCAGCAAGAGGGACAAGCCCTTCTTCATTGTCTAATGCAATTTGGTGATGAAGTGCAGCTAAAGATAAAACGCGATAAATCGCACCGCTATCTAATACATCCCACCCTAACTTGTCGGCTAACAAGCGACAAACAGTTCCTTTACCTGAACCACTTGGGCCATCAACGGTGATCACGGGCATTAATAACGCCTGCATTTAAAACCTCCTGCAATGCACACCTAAATAAACCGCGACATTATACGTCAGTTATTAAAATATATCTGCTATTAGTGTGTAACTTTTGTAATTACTTCTAAATAGCTTATTCACTGACTGATGCTAAAACATTGAAAAATGTAGGGAATGTTTTATAAGTACACTTTGGATCATTAATCGTTATTGGCTTTCCGCCTACGGCAACCATAGCAAAACACATAGCTATACGGTGATCGTCGTAAGTATCTATAGCAACATCATTAAAATGTTCAGGTGGAGTAATTTCTATAAAATCCTCACCCTCTACAACTTCAGCGCCTACTTTTCTAAGCTCAGTTGCCATTGCATACAAACGGTCTGTTTCTTTAACGCGCCAGTTATAAATATTACGAATAGCAGTTTTACCTTTAGCAAATAAAGCAACTGTTGCAAGGGTCATAGCAGCATCAGGAATTGCATTCGCATCTATATCTACGCCATTAAGCTCGCCTTTGCGAACAACTAAACGCTCATCATACCAATCAATTTTTGCGCCTACTTGCTCCATTACTTTGGCAAAGCCTATATCACCTTGCACCGATTTGGCACCCACGCCCTTAATTTCAATCTCACCGCCTGCAATTGCAGCCGCAGCAACAAAGTAAGAGGCAGAAGATGCATCGCCTTCAACCATTATGCGATCTAATGATTGATACTGTTGACCACCTTTAACTTTAAAAGTTGCATAATCAATGTGCTCAACATTAACTCCAAAACGTGCCATTACATCAAGTGTAATATCAATATAAGGTTTAGAGACTAAAGTACCTTTAATAGTTATTGTTGTATCACCGTTAAATAATGGCGCTGCCATTAATAGAGCGGTTAAAAATTGACTTGAAATACTGCCGTCAATTTCAACATCACCGCCTTTTATTTGGCCACCGACAATTTTAAGTGGTGGGTAGTCTTTGTGCTTTGTATAAGTAACATCACCACCCAATGCTTGCAGCGCGTCAACCAAGTGCCCTATCGGGCGCTCTTCCATACGTGGCTCGCCTATTAGCTCGTATTCACCAGCAACGCCAGCAAGTACTGCCGTTAAAGGTCTATAAGCAGTACCCGCATTACCTAGAAACAATGGCTCAGTCGGTGTATTAAACACACCACTAACACCCTCTACGGTGGCTACAGTGCGGTCATCATTTAAAGTTACATTTACACCTAATAACTTTAAGGCGCCCAGCATATGGCGTATATCGTCACTATCAAGTAAGTTTTCTACAACGGTAGTACCGCTTGCAAGTGCTGCTAATAATAAAATTCTGTTCGATAGACTCTTTGAACCTGGTAGGGTTACTGTGCCATTTACTCTAGAAATAGGTTCTAAACGAAGCTGCTCCATTAGCTGTGCTCCTTTGCAAAAGCAGCCATAAAGTCTACAAGTGCTTGAACACCTTCAATAGGCATTGCGTTATAAATACTTGCGCGCATACCGCCCACAATTCTGTGGCCTTCAAGAGCGAGTAACCCTGCATCTTTAGACTGAGCAACAAACTTATCATTTAAGCTTTCATCGTTAAGCCAAAACGGAACATTCATACGTGAACGGCAATGTTTAGCTACTTTATTGGTATAAAAGCTCGATTCATCAATAAAGTCATAAAGTAGCTGCGCTTTAGCAATATTTTGAACTTCCATCGCTTTTACGCCACCATTACTTTCAAGCCATTGAAATACTTCAGCAGCTAAATACCAAGCAAATGTGGGAGGCGTGTTAAACATGCTGCCTTGTTTTGCTTCTAATGCGTAATCTAAAATGCCTGGCTTAGGTAAGCCTTCACGCTCAAGTAATGTTTTACGAACAATAACGATTGATATGCCCGACGGGCCGATATTTTTTTGCGCACCAGCGTAAATTAAATCAAATTTATTAACGTCTATTTCGCGTGATAAAATAGTTGACGACATATCAGCAACGATCGGTGCAGTTGGGTGGCTTGGTACATCAAAAATTTCTAAGCCGTCAACCGTTTCGTTAGGGCAATAGTGAATGTAAGATGCATCTTCTGGTAACACCCAATCAGCAACCTGTTTAATAGAAAACTCGCCATTGGCATCATTACGCACATCAATAGAGGTTGCTTGAGTAAACTTGTTGGCCTCGTCTGTTGCACTTTTTGACCACACGCCGTTTTCGCAATAAACCGCAGCTTTGCCTTCTTGGTGTAAATTTAATGGCACAGCACTAAACTGACCACGACCACCACCATGCATAAACAGCACTTCAAATTCATCACTGATATTCATTAGGCGACGAAGGCTGGCTTCACATTTAGCTGTAAGGGCTAAAAACTCTTTGCTACGATGGCTTATTTCCATCACAGACACACCTAAATCTTGCCAATCTAGAAACTCTTTTTGTGCTTTTTTCATAACCGCTTGCGGAAGCATAGCTGGCCCCGCACAAAAATTATATTTACTCATTACCTTTGCCTCATTCCAGTAATTTAACTACTAAGCATGAATGCTCAATACCCACCCACTAAACCTTTGAGTTTTAGTGAATGAATATAACTTCACACCCTATTAATTTTTTTCAACAACATTAAAAAAAGCGGCCAAGGCCGCTTTTTCAATATCAATTATTCTGAAGGAGGATTATCATCCGCTACTTCATCAATAACCGTATCTACAGTTTCAACGTCTTCAATATCAATCAAGTCACTTTCTGTAACTTCAATCTCTTCTATACGTTGTAAACCAACTACTTGCTCTTCGTCAATAGTTCTGATCAAAATAACACCTTGGGTGTTACGTCCAACCGTAGAAACTTCATTAACGCGAGTACGTACTAAGGTACCACGATTTGAAATAATCATGATTTCGTCGTTATCATCAACTTGTACAGCGCCAACAACAGCACCGTTACGCTCACTCACCTTGATAGATACAACACCTTGTGTTGCACGGCTCTTAGATGGGTAATCTTCAAGTTGTGTACGCTTACCGTAACCATTTTCAGTTACCGTTAAAATAGCACCGTCAGTTTTTGGTACAATTAACGATACTACGCGTTGCTCGTCTGGCATTTTAATACCACGAACACCTGTAGCCGTACGACCCATTGGGCGAACACCTTTGAAACGAATCTCAGGGTTGCCTTCTTCATCAAGTACTGGGTTACCGTTTTCATCAACAACGGTTGTTTCTTCAGCTTCTTTAAAGCGTACTACTTTACCAGCATCAGTGAACAACATAATCTCGTTGCTACCATCGGTAATATCAACACCTATTAAGCTATCGCCATCATTTAAGTTAACAGCAATGATACCGCTAGCTCGTTGACGACTGTAAGCCGTTAATGGTGTTTTCTTAACTGTACCGAATGCAGTTGCCATAAAGATGTATTTATCTTCAGCGTACTCGCGTACTGGCAATATAGCAGTAATACGTTCATCTGCTTCAAGTGGTAACAAGTTAACAATTGGCTTACCGCGCGCAGCACGACTTGCTAGTGGTAACTGATACACTTTAAGCCAATATAAACGACCCGCTGTAGAGAAACATAAAATCGTATCGTGTGTATTTGCAACTAAAAGACGTTCGATGAAATCTTCATCTTTCATCTTGGTTGCTGACTTACCTTTACCACCACGACGCTGTGCTTCATAGTCAGACAATGCCTGATACTTCACATACCCTTCGTGAGAAAGCGTTACTACAACGTTTTCTTCAGTAATTAAGTCTTCAAGGCTGATATCGTGAGCCGCTGCATTAATCTCAGTACGACGTTCATCGCCATACTGCGCTTTAATTTCAACTAGCTCATCACGAATAACTTCCATTAAACGCTCAGGAGTCGCCAAAATATAAAGTAGTTCAGCAATTAGCTCTAATAACGATTGATATTCAGTTAAGATTTTTTCGTGTTCAAGACCAGTAAGCTTGTGTAAACGCAAATCTAGAATTGCTTGAGCTTGTTGCTCAGAAATATAGTATTGACCGTCGCGAATACCTAAATCAGCAGCAAGCCAATCTGGACGGGCTACATTATCTTCGCCTGCTTTCTCAAGCATACCTTGTACATGACCTAATTCCCACGGACGTGCTGTTAAGGCAATTTTAGCTTCAGCTGGTGTAGGGGATTTACGAATAAGTTCGATAATTGGGTCAATGTTTGCAAGCGCAATCGCTAAACCTTCAAGCGTGTGAGCACGGTCACGCGCTTTGCGTAAATCAAACACGGTACGACGAGTTACTACTTCACGGCGGTGAATAATAAACTCTTCAAGCATTTCTTTTAAATTAAAACACTTAGGTTGGTTATTAATTAAAGCAACCATATTCATACCAAACACAGTTTGTAACTGAGTTTGTGAATACAAGTTATTTAAAATAACTTCGCCTACGTCACCACGTTTAATCTCAATAACGATACGCATACCATCTTTATCAGATTCATCTCGTAGCGCGCTAATACCTTCAATTTTTTTATCTTTAACTAGCTCAGCAATTTTTTCAATTAAGCGAGCTTTGTTAACTTGATAAGGAATTTCGTGAACGATAATTGTTTCACGACCTGTTTTTTCGTCGGTTTCGATGTCGGCGCGTGCACGCATGTACACTTTACCACGGCCAGTTAAGTAGGCTTGTTCAATACCCTTCTTACCGTTGATAATTGCAGCCGTTGGGAAATCAGGACCAGGGATATAATCCATTAACTCTAAAATAGTTAAATCAGGATTTTGAATAAGTGCCAAACACCCATTTACAACTTCAGTTAAGTTATGTGGCGGTATATTTGTAGCCATACCTACCGCAATACCCGACGAACCATTCACTAATAAATTAGGAACTTTCGTAGGTAAAACATCAGGGATGAACTCTGTGCCATCGTAGTTAGGAACGAAATCAACCGTTTCTTTTTCAAGATCGGCTAATAACTCATGCGACATTTTTGCCATACGTACTTCTGTATAACGCATTGCCGCTGCTGAATCACCATCAACCGAACCGAAGTTACCTTGGCCATCTACAAGCATATAACGCAGTGAGAATGGCTGAGCCATACGAACTATCGTGTCATAAACTGCACTGTCGCCGTGTGGGTGGTATTTACCGATTACGTCACCGACCACACGGGCCGATTTTTTGTAAGGCTTGTTCCAGTCATTACTAAGCTCGTTCATTGCAAACAAAACGCGGCGATGAACAGGTTTTAAGCCGTCACGTACGTCTGGTAATGCACGTCCTACGATTACGCTCATTGCGTAATCTAAGTAGGAGTTTTTTAACTCGTCTTCAATATTGACTGGCAGAATTTCATTGGCGAGATCAGTCATTTGATATCACATTCCTTCAGTATCAGCTCTCAACAACCCGGTATTGGGTATTAAGAGTATTGTTATTATTTCTAACAGCCATGCTATCACAATTAATTTTAATTTACAGGCGCAAAACTTTGCGATTTATCAATTTAGCCCTATATAATGGCCTCAGATTGACGAGGAAGTATTTTATGACCGAACATCAAAATGTAGATCACGCAGAAATAGCAAAATTTGAAGCCATCGCTGAGCGTTGGTGGGACCTAGACGGAGAATTCAAACCTCTTCACGAAATTAACCCGTTACGACTAGACTTTATAGCAAACAAAACGCAAGGCTTATTCGATAAAGAAACACTCGACGTTGGCTGTGGTGGCGGTATTTTAAGCCAAAGCATGGCACGCATGGGCGCAAAAGTAACCGGTATCGACATGGGTCAAGAGCCTTTAACTGTTGCTAAGTTGCACAGTTTAGAAACTGGCGTAAATGTAGATTACATAAAAGTGCCAGCAGAAGAGTTTGCATCGCAACACCCAGAGCGCTTTGATGTAATAACCTGTATGGAAATGCTTGAGCACGTTCCCGACCCAGCATCTATCATTCATGCTGTAGCCGCACTTGCCAAACCAGGCGCGGATGTGTTTTTTTCAACCCTTAACAAAACACCTAAAGCATATTTATACGCGATTGTTGGCGCTGAAAAACTTTTAAAAATGGTACCTGAAGGTACACACGACCATAAAAAGTTTATAAAACCTGCACAGCTTATTGCATGGGCAGAGCAAGCGGGTTTAAAAGTTCGTGCAAGTACAGGCCTTTCTTATAACCCACTATCAAAGCAATATACGCTCAATAGTGACGTTAGCGTAAATTACATACTGTACTTCGAGAAGTTAGCTTAATGGCTAACTCTCAAGCCCCCCTCCCCCTTATTGAGTACGATGCATTTTTATTTGATTTAGACGGCACTCTACTCGACACCGCTGATGATTTAGGTGCGGCTTTAAATACAGTTCTCATTAATAATAAAATAGAGCCTGTTAGTAGTGATGTATACCGTCCTGCGGCATCTAACGGCGCAGGCGCATTATTAGAGGCTGGTTTTAAAGAGTTATGGGACACACAACCTCAAAGCGAGCTTATTAAGCAATTAGTTGACGAATACGCTGCAAACATAGCAAAACACACGCATTGCTTCAGCGGAGTTGAATCGTTACTTATCGGCCTTGATCAGAAAAAGATCAAATGGGGGATCATGACTAACAAGCCTGGCTTTTTAACCGATCCTTTAGTGGCAGCTATTCCCGCATTAAAAAATGCCAGTGTAGTAATAAGTGGCGACACATTAGCTGAAGCTAAGCCATCACCTTTACCACTGCTACACTGTGCAAAGCTTATGCAAGTAAAACCAGACCGTTGTCTATACATTGGAGATGCACAGCGCGACATACAAGCAGGCAAAGCGGCAGGTATGCATACCGCAACGGCACTTTGGGGTTACATCCCAAGTAAAGATGAAGCCATAGCTTGGAAAGCCAATTTTAACTGGCTAAGCCCAATTGATGGTTTTAACCATATATAGTGCCATGTTAATTATTAAACACTATATATTGTGATTGTGTTAGTTTTCACACAAAGCTTGCCGATAAAAAAAGCAGTCAAAATTTATTTTTAAAATGCGTAAATTTAGCAGATCATTAGTTGATTTTTGCATATTTCAACTTAAATGATTGTTCGAAGGTGAGTGTCTACTAACACAAATGCGTTATCCCGAAGTTATCCACAAATAGGGGCAATTATGTCCCTTGCAAAACAACTCAGACCACACTATCTTGTGATCTCTAAATTGAACAACACCAGATATTGTGGCCAAATGTTATTCAATTAAATTCGCCAATACGGTGAAACCTATAATAAATGAGTATGTACCTTGCTTCGGCGAGGCATAAAGCATTGGTCAAAATACATAATTCCCAAGGAATACAGGCAAATGAACCAACAGTTATCTGTAAGCAAACGTGACGGGCGCAAAGAGCCACTTGATCTGGATAAGATCCATCGCGTTATTGAATGGGCCGCCGAAGGTTTAAACAACGTTTCGGTTTCGCAAGTTGAATTAAAATCGCACATTCAGTTTTACGACGGTATTCGTACCAAAGACATCCACGAAACCATCATTAAAGCAGCAGCGGATCAGATTTCAAAAGAATCGCCTGATTATCAATACTTAGCTGCACGTTTAGCTGTATTCCATTTACGTAAAAAAGCGTATGGTCAATTTGAACCACCACGTTTATTTGACCACGTAACAAAAATGGTTGACGATAAACGCTACGATGCTCACTTATTAGTAGATTACACAGAGCAAGAATTAGACGAGCTTGATGCATACCTTGATCATTCTCGCGATCTTAACTTTAGCTACGCAGCTGTAAAACAGCTTGAAGGCAAGTATCTCGTTCAAAACCGTGTATCGGGTGAAATATACGAAAGTGCACAGTTTTTATATATTTTAGTAGCAGCAAGCTTATTTTCAGACTACCCACGTGAAACACGTACTGATTACATCAAACGTTTTTACGACGCGGTATCATTATTTAAAATATCTCTACCAACGCCAATTATGTCAGGTGTACGTACGCCTACTCGCCAGTTTAGCTCGTGTGTATTAATTGAATGTGGCGACAGCCTTGATTCAATTAACGCTACATCGTCTGCAATCGTTAAATACGTATCACAACGCGCAGGTATTGGTATTAACGCTGGTCGAATTCGTGCTTTAGGTAGCCATATTCGTAACGGCGAAGCGTACCACACAGGTTGTATTCCTTTTTATAAGCACTTTCAAACAGCTGTTAAAAGTTGTTCGCAAGGTGGTGTACGCGGCGGCGCTGCAACTTTGTTCTACCCGCTTTGGCATCTAGAAGTAGAGAACCTACTTGTACTTAAAAATAACCGTGGTGTAGACGACAACCGCGTTCGTCACCTTGATTACGGCGTACAGTTTAATAAACTAATGTACTCTCGTTTAATTAAAGATGACTACATTACATTATTTAGCCCATCAGATGTGCCTGGCCTTTACGATGCATTTTTTGAAGACCAAGCTGAGTTTGACGCACTTTACGTAAAATACGAACAAGACGAGTCTATTCGTAAAAAACGTATTAAAGCCATTGAGCTTTTCTCTATGTTTGCGCAAGAACGTGCAAGTACAGGTCGTATTTATTTACAAAATGTGGATCACTGTAATACACACAGCCCATTTATTTCTAAAGTTGCGCCAATTCGCCAATCTAACTTATGTTTAGAAATTGCATTGCCAACTAAGCCACTTAACAACGTAAATGACGAAGAAGGCGAAATTGCGCTTTGTACACTTTCTGCGTTTAACTTAGGTGCAATAGAGTCACTTGATGAGCTTGAAGAGCTAGCTGAACTTGCAGTACGCGCACTTGATAACTTACTTGATTTCCAAGACTACCCTGTACCGGCGGCTAAAAATGCAACTATGGGTCGTCGTACACTAGGAATAGGCGTGATTAACTACGCTTACTACCTAGCTAAAAACGGTAAGCGTTATTCAGATGGTAGCGCAAATGCATTAACACATAAAACCTTTGAAGCTATTCAATACTACTTAATGAAAGCATCAAACGAGCTTGCTAAAGAGCGTGGCGCATGTCCTAAGTTTAACGAAACAACGTACTCTCAAGGCATTATGCCAACAGATACGTACAAACGTGATTTAGATAAAATTTGTGATGAGCCACTTCATCTTGACTGGGATACACTACGTGCAAATATTAAAGAGCACGGTATGCGTAACTCAACACTAAGTGCATTAATGCCATCAGAAACATCGTCGCAAATCTCTAATGCAACTAACGGTATTGAGCCACCACGTGGACATATTAGCGTTAAAGCAAGTAAAGACGGTATTTTAAAACAAGTTGTTCCTGAGTATGAGCGTTTAAAAGATCAGTACGAGTTACTATGGGACATTCCATCAAACGATGGTTACTTGCAGCTTGTTGGCATAATGCAAAAATTTGTTGACCAAACAATTTCTGCAAATACAAATTATGATCCAAACAAGTTCGAAGGCGGTAAAGTACCTATGCAAGTCTTATTAAAAGACTTATTAAGCGCGTACAAACTAGGTGTTAAAACCTTGTATTACCACAATACTCGTGATGGCGCCTCAGATTCACAAGAAGATACTCCAGAAGTGGAAGATGATGATTGTGAAGGCGGCGCGTGTAAAATATAACTGCTGATTTTTATTTTAAGCGGGCATTTAGCCCGCTTTTTCTGATAGTTTTTTGAGTGATAAACATGTCTTATACTACTTTTAGCCGAAACCATAATAACCAAATGCAAGAGCCAATGTTTTTTGGCCAAACTGTAAACGTATCTCGTTACGACCAACAAAAATACCCAATTTTTGAAAAGTTAATTGAAAAGCAACTGTCTTTCTTTTGGCGTCCTGAGGAAGTAGATGTAAGTAAAGACCGTTTAGACTTTCAAGCATTACCAGATCACGAAAAGCATATATTTTTAAGCAACTTAAAATACCAAACACTACTTGATAGTGTACAAGGTCGTTCGCCAAACGTGGCTCTACTTCCAATTGTATCACTACCAGAGCTTGAAACATGGATAGAAACGTGGGCGTTCAGTGAAACAATTCACAGCCGCTCATACACGCATATTATCCGTAACGTAACACAAGCCCCTGAACTTATTTTTGATGACATAGTTAGCAACGATAAAATTAGCGAACGTGCTGATGCCGTAACTAAATACTACGATGACTTAATTAACTCTGTTTCGCTTTACAACTTATACGGTGAAGGCAAACACGAGATTAACGGTAAAACAGTTATCATTAATTTATTTGAGCTTAAAAAGAAACTTTACCTTGCAATGATGTCGGTAAATATTCTTGAAGCGATTCGCTTTTACGTAAGCTTTGCATGTTCGTTTGCGTTTGCTGAGCGCGAGCTAATGGAAGGTAACGCTAAAATCATCAAGCTAATTGCACGCGATGAAGCACTTCACCTTTCGGGTACTCAGCATATTTTAAACATTATGCAAGACGGTAAAGACGACCCAGAAATGGCGATTGTTGCTGCCCAGTGCCGCGATGAAGCTATTAAAATGTTTGTTGACGCAGCAGAGCAAGAAAAAGAGTGGGCCGAATACTTATTTAAAGATGGTTCGATGATTGGCTTAAATAAACATATTTTATGTCAGTACGTTGAATACATTACCAATGCACGTATGACTGCGATTGGCTTGCCTGCACAGTTTGAAAATAACAGTAACCCTATCCCATGGATAAACTCGTGGTTAGTGTCTGATAATGTGCAAGTAGCACCACAAGAAGCAGAAATAAGCTCATACCTTGTTGGTCAAATAGACTCTCAAGTTGATGCCTCAGAATTTGGTGACTTTGATTTATAATGAGTGACAAGTCTACTGCAAGCATAACGCTTGCAGAAAACAGCCAGTGTATAGAATTTACCGCTGGCTGCCCTTCTCTTTTACACTGCTTAGAATCCATGAAAATAGACGTTGCATTCCAATGCCGTGAAGGCTACTGCGGAGCTTGTAGAGCAACGTTAGTTTCAGGAAGTGTTGAGTATAACGAAGAGCCACTTGCGTTTGTCCGCGAAGGCGAAATACTCCTGTGCTGCTGTAAACCCAATGGCAACGTAAGTATTAATCTGAAATAAAATTAATACTTACATATACCGTTTATTGAGCGCATCAATACTGTGGAACAAACCAGTAATGCCCTGTAATTTTGTAATCAAAAAGCATGTCACTTTTTTGCGGCCCACGCCCAATATTATGCACAATAAGTGGATTACCTGTATCTTGAGATGATTCATTAATCACCATGCCTATATGAGGTAAATTACCTGGTAACATCCACGTTACTATATCGCCGGTTTTATAATCACTCACTTTGTTGGATTTACTTAATACGTTTGCATGGCGCTCAAAGTAAGCTTGTAAATTTAGAACACGTCGGTGATCTATATTTTTGTCAGGCTTATTTAAACCCCAAATACGTTTAGATGGATACAGTGTAAAGTTATTTTGCATGTCTTCATGCACGAGTTTCTGTAAATCGATGCCTAACTTTCTGTAACTTCTAATTATTACATCGGTGCACACACCT
Source organism: Pseudoalteromonas sp. EB27 (assembly GCF_001974875.1). GTDB lineage: Bacteria > Pseudomonadota > Gammaproteobacteria > Enterobacterales > Alteromonadaceae > Pseudoalteromonas. The sequence continues at coordinate 333,922 of NZ_MTQD01000002.1, read as the reverse complement.
ACATTCTCAGGTACATCACCACCAGGATAGCCAATAGAGCGATAAGCCCCGTCGTAAGCCACATCATGAGTTGTCCGCTCAAGTAGAGCTGAAACAATGTCTTCTTCAAACGAAGCTGCATTAGCATTAATACACGCTAAAGTAAGTAAACACCCAATAACCTTGTTCATATAAATTCCTTTAAACCTAAGATTGAATTACAGCGTTTGAGATACGTACTTAGGCACGTCTATTTTATCGCCTTTACTTACGAATTGCTCATCCAGAGCGTATGCCATTTTTTCAAGCGGTGCGTCGTTATATCCAACACGTTGAATTTCGCTAATGTAACGTAGGATAAACACGTCTGGGCCAAGCTGAAGCCACTGCGCTACATGCACAAGCTCATGAAAATGAACCCTCAAATCTTTGGCAGCATCAGGAAGTATATAATATGTATTTTTATACGTTATTCCTGCTACATCCATATCTACAAAATCGCCTAAACCCATTTCTCGCAGGATTGGAAAGTCAGGTTTTGGTATTTTATCAACAACAACGTAAAAGGCATGTTTTAAAAATTCGACAGGATAAAACCCTGCAAACTCACTAGCAAATTTCTCACAGCTAATTCTTTGGGTTTTATATTTAATATTTGTTGCATCAATCCATTGTTCTATTTGTTCGAGCACGTCCTTTCTCCAAAATACTAACTTAACATTGTATAATGTGTTGTAAGCCAACAACTCAATTGTAACAAAAGTAAATTAACGAATCTCTTTTTTAAATTACAAAAAGCTGCTAAAAACCACTTACCCTCTAATCAACTATATATTTGGTAATGTGCTTTAAAAACACAGGTATTGTTACTGTGTCCTTATTAGTAGTAACTTGTAATTATTAACTGAATGCAATTGTGTAAATAACGGGTCTGGTAAATTAATAAAGCGTCATTGCCAAAAATAACGAGTTTACTTATGCCCACAGATATACAAAAAAATCTTAAAGTAAAACCTGCTCACATCGTCTCATTTATTGTGTTTTTATTAGTTTCAATATCTACACTTACCGCTAAAGTGTACGCCGCTGATGCTGTATGGCCTTCAAAAACCACCTACAAATATGCAAATGTAAACGGTAAAAAAATATTTTACCGAGAAGCTGGCATGCAACATAAGCAAACCATTGTGCTTTTACATGGCTATCCGTCGTCTTCACACAGCTACCGAGAATTGATCCCGCTTTTATCAGGTCGTTATCATGTAATTGCACCCGATTATTTAGGTTCAGGATACAGCGAACGCCCAAACCCAGAAACTCAAAAATATACGTTTGAATTACTAGCTCAATACGTTGAAGGGTTACTAACAACGCTTAAAGTGAAGAGATACAGCCTATATATACAAGACTTTGGGGCATCTGTAGGCTTTAGAATGTTGTTAAATAACCCTAATAAACTTGATGCACTTATTGTACAAAATGGTAATGCGTATTTAGATGGGCTAACCGTAGCGAGGCAAGCATTTTTTAAAGCCGCGAATGAAGATAGTTCGAAAGCGCAGAGTAATAAAATTTATTCGTTCACGTCTGAACAAGCCATTATTAATAAGCAGTATTTACGAGACGTACAAAGTAACCCAGAAGTGATGAGCCCAGATAGCTGGACGCACGATCTTCACTTTTTACAAACCAAATCTGATAGAGTAATTCAAGTACAGCTACTACAAGATTACTACAACAACCTTCTCGACTATCCAGAGTGGCAAGCTTATTTACGCAAGTACCAACCACCAACGTTAATTGTATGGGGTAAAAACGACCCTGCGTTTATAGCCGCAGGCGCTAAAGCATACTTAAAAGATGTACCGAACGCTGAACTACATTTACTCGATTCAGGGCACTTTAGTGTTGAAGAAAAACCAGTAGAAATTGCAAAGTACATTGTCGATTTTATGAATAAGCTAGCTCAATAGTAAGCCTTTTCTTTTGGTTTAGTATTTATAGCAAACATAAAAAAGCGCTGAGGGTATAAACCATCAGCGCTTTATTAAGCTCAAGCTAAATCGACAAAAATCACATTTAATATGGATAAGTTATGCTTTTATGTATTTAACCTTCTTCTTCAATAAGCGACTCTAGTAGGTCGTGTATTTCAGCTTTAAGCTCTTTGTCTTCAATTTTATTGGCGCTGACTTTAGCATTTTGAAGGTTTTTAATAGCTTCATCTTTTTGGCCAAGCTCAAGCTGTAATGTAGCCATTGAAAAAGAAACCGACGACATGTGATCCTTGTTATTAATCGCAATCGACTTTTCTAATGCTTTTTCGTAAGTAGTAATTGCCTCTTCTAACTCTTCGGTAAAATCAGCTAAAGTTTCCCATTGTACAGGGTGATCTTTTGAGGTATTTTCGTTTTCAATACAAATAGCTTTTAACTCTGCAAATAACGACTCAAACTTTTCACGGTTATTTTTGTTAGCCGCCGCCATTAAATCTTCTGCAAGGTCGTGTACCGCTTTATATACTTTTGTGTTCATCATCACTGGTTATCCTTTAATGCAGCTAAACTCATTTACTCACTCAATTTAGCTAAAATGTATCATTACAGTCATTATAAAACGTATTTAAACAACTGATTTATTTAATTTGGTGTATAGCGTAATAATACATTAATAATGAACATCGCGTAGGCGTTAAACACTCTGTGATTAAACTTTATCGCAATTACTCTTGGTAAACTTACACACTGAATAAACTTGCAACCCAATCCAACGTAAAGATGGTCGTAAACACTTTGAGTGCAATGACAACTATAAATAATAAGATGATTGCCGCTTTGGCTTTGCTACTTTTAAGATTATTCCAGTACAATAACTTTGCATTAAATTCTGTTTTTAACTTAGTGACAGACTCTTTCATAATAACGCCCTGCTCAGGTATCTGCGCTCAGCAACATTTAACAATCACACAATTGCTCAAGCGGGGTTAGTAACATTTTTCGCTACCTTTAGAGTAAACCATTAAATAAAGCCTGTACTATATAAAATGTAACAAGAGGTTTTAACAAGTTATTGTATCTAACTATTGTTTAAACACCCAAAAATTAAAGGATAGGTAAATTCAGTAGAGCGTTAATAATAAATTTGGTGCTACACTAATAACTAACTTAAATTCGTTAACAGCCAACTAAATTAGCCAATTATGAAAGAATGCAACCAGTGTGGTAAATGCTGTATTAAATATGGCGGCGGCGATTTAAGCGCAACGAAAGAAGAAATAGATTTATGGGAGCTTTTTAACCCCGAAATTTATGAATACGTTAAAAACTACGAAATTTGGTTTGACCCAAAAACAGGCTTAAGACTTCAAGTGTGCCCATTTTTAGAAATTGCGCCCAAAAAAGATCCTCTCGCTAAAAACATGTATACCTGCAGCATTTACCTCGACCGCCCAGAAGACTGCCGCCACTACCCTAGCCTTATTTCGGAGATGATCCGCGACGAATGCGAAATGATTGAATCTGTAGATATAACAAACCAGACAAGAGCGCAGCATAAACTAGATGTGATAATGATAGATAGCCGCTATTAAATACATAGATTTACCAGCTAGGGCTATGAGTTATTCGGCCATATGGATAAGTTTTCTATTCACAAACCTATTATTTGAATTTCTATAATATTGGCTTAATCGCCATTTTTAGATTATTCATCGCAAAACACAAAGTTATACTATAACATTGTTGATTCGTTAATTTTGCGGTGTTATATTATATCACAACATAATAACCACGAACCAATATATCCATGACAAAGTTAACATTAATCTCCTCTGCTATTTTTTCTGTTTTATGTTCTCAATCAGCTTTGGCTGCAACTGTTACTGGTAAAGTAATGGATGATAAAAATCAGCCAATTAAAAATGCCTCTATCCATGTACATGGCAAAAACCAAAGCGTAAAAAGTAATGATTTAGGCGAGTTTGCTATCGAAATCGATGCAAACAGCCAACTACATATTAGTAAAGACAACTACATAGACTCTCGTATTGCTGTTACCGAATCTTCAAACAGTCTGTCTGTGTCACTTAAACCAACATCGGTTGAAACAGTGGTTGTTTATGCCTCTGCACTTCATAAAAACAGCTTAGAAATGATATCGCCAGTAAGCGTGCTCTCAGGTGATGAATTAAGAAATAAATCTAAACCAACACTTGGCGAAACTCTTAAAGGTTTACCCGGCGTAAATGCAAGTTACTTTGGCCCAGTATCATCAAGCCCGATTATTCGCGGTTTAGATGGCCCTCGCGTTAAAATCACACAAAATGGATTAGATGCCAGCGATGCATCGCGTATTGGTCCAGACCACGCGACATCAAGCGACAGCCTAGCGGCAGAACAAATTGAAGTCTTACGCGGTCCAAGCACCCTACTTTATGGCTCTGGTGCAATTGGTGGCGTTGTAAACGTGGTTGATAACCGTATTCCTACTAGCAATATCGACGAGCTTACAGGTGCAGCTGAATACAGCCACGATACTGTATCTAACGCAAATACAGTTGCTGCAAAACTTGAAACCGGTAATGAGGGTTTTAACTTTCATTTTGATGGTACAAAACGCAGCGGCGATGATTACCAAACACCAAACTTTACTATCACCGATGATGATGGCGATGTCGAAAAAGAAGATTCAGTAGAGAACACCTTTATTGATAGCGAAACGCTTAACTTTGGTACTAGCTATGTTGGAGAGCACCTAACGGTAGGTTTTTCTTACGGTAGCATTGATACCGATTACGGGATTCCGGGACATGAACATCACCACGAGCATGATCACGAAGGCGAAACTGAAGAAGAACACGAAGAGCATGAAGATGAAGAGGCTGAAGAAGCCGTTTATGCACATTTAGAGCAAGACCGTTGGCAGGGTTTAATAAGCTATGCACTGCATAACAATTGGATTGAAACCATTAACCTACGTGTTGGCTATACCGATTACTCGCATAGCGAAATTGAAGACGGTGCTATTGGTACAACTTTTACCAATAAAACCACTGAAGCACGCTTAAATGTAGAACATAAATTTGCTGATTGGCATGGCATGGTTGGCTATCACTACAGCGACTCTGATTACGATGCAATTGGTGAAGAAGCATTTACACCAGCAAGTGTAACGACAACTAATGCACTTTATTTATTGGAAGAACGTGAATTTGGTGATGTAACCGTTGAGCTTGGCGCGCGTATCGAAGATTACAAAATAGAAAGCCAAATTTCGGAAGTTGAGCATGGTCATGATCACGACGATGACGAAGCTGAAGAAGAACACGACGAAGAAACACTTGGTTACAGTAAAAGCTTTACTAATTTAAGTGTATCAGCGGGCGCAATATGGCAGTACAAACCGGGACATAGTATTGCGACAAGTATTTCTCATTCAGAGCGAGCTCCACTTTCTGCAGAGCTTTTGTCAAATGGTTTACACATTGCAACAGGTACGTATGAGCTTGGCCTTGGTTACAACATTGAAGGTAATGAAGCGCATTTTGAGCCTGAAAATATTAAGCAAGAAACTTCAACTAACTTAGATTTAAGCTTTAGACGTTTTAGCGGTGATTTTGGTTACACAGTTAACTTTTTCTATAACGATATTAAAAACTTCTACTTCCAAGAAAATACAGGTTTAGTTTACGATGAAGAAGATGGTTTAGAATCGGCTATTGGTGCACATGATGATGCCGTTGCGGTTTATCAGTTTACCAGCAAAGATGCAGAGCTATATGGTATTGAATTTGATGCTCACTATCAAATTACATCAAGCGCTATGGTTAAAGTATTTGGTGACTCAACTCGTGCAAAACTTAAAGATGATGAAGGTAACCTACCGCGTATTCCAGCCAATAAATTAGGCTCGGAGCTGCAATATGATTTAGGTGATTTACAACTAACGCTTACAGGTACTCATTACTTTGATCAAAACGATGTAACTGCGTTTGAAACACAAACCGATGGTTATACGTTATTTGACGCACAAGCTAATTACCAACTTGATTTAGGTGCGGTAGATGCACAACTTTATATAAATGTAGATAACATTACCGACGAGTTAGGTTTTGTACATAGCTCATTTATTAAAGATAAAGCACCGTTACCTGGCAGAAACTTTCGCTTTGGTATCCGCGGTTATTTTTAATAGCTAACAAATACCTCTTTACTTTATATATTTAAAAACCGCATTTTATTAATGCGGTTTTTTATTTTTAGCATACATAAAGTTCTTAAATTACAGACACAAAAAAGCCGCGTTCAAATTGAACACGGCTTTTTAAATTCTTAATTAATATTTAAATTAAGAAAGGATTTCGTGTAACTCAACATCAAATACAAGCGTTGAGAAAGGTGCGATTGCAGCACCTGCGCCACGTTCACCATAAGCTAGCTCATGAGGAACATAGATACGCCATTTAGTACCTACAGGCATCATTTGTAATGCTTCAGTCCAACCTTTGATCACGCCACCAACTGGAAATTCAGCAGGTTGACCGCGCTCGTATGAGCTATCAAAAACAGTACCGTTTACTAGTGTACCGTGGTAATCAACACGTACTGTAGACTCAGCTGTTGGCTTTTCGCCTTCGCCAGTTGCTAATACTTCATATTGAAGACCAGACTCAGTTACTGTGATTTCAGGACGTTTTGCGTTTTCTTCTAAGAATGCAATACCTTCCGCAGAAAGTACTTTTGACTCTTCTTCACGACGAGCTTGAATCTCTTCGTTAATTTTTTCGAATGCAGCTTGGATCTCAGGGATCTCAACTTGAAAAGCGCTACCAGCGTACGCATCTTTCATGCCTTCAAATACTGAATTTAGGTTTAAGCCTTCAAAAGGATTAGACTTAAGTTGCTCACCCATTTGTAAGCCAATACCGTAACTTGCTTTTTCAGCATCTGTAGTAAAATTATCTGACATAATGTGTTTTTCACGTTTTGTTAGTTAAAAGACGCATATATGCTATCACAAAATAAACCGTGTTTGGGGCTAGTTTTTGCTGAGTTTCACCTTAATTAGGCCAACAATGTAGCTACAAAGCGGTAAACTGAATAAAATTCCAGCAAGTAAAGGAATTGCTAGCAATGCTGACTCACCAAACAGTAAATAAGGTACGCCAAGGAGTCCTACACAACCAATAAAAATAGAACCGATTACCGGCCAATGTTTGTCGTATTTGGTAATTAGATGAGCAGCTAAAATATTAAAGCCCACACAATAAACTAAAGCGGTAATAAGAGAATTTTCTGGCTGTGCGTCACTCGCCATTTTGACTAATAAAGTAATGGCACTTTGATAGCAGTAACCAAACACAGTCCATAATAAAACATGCTTTATTAATTGCTGCGAGGTTGAAAGGTTTGTTGCTTTTGTCACTTACTAAACTCCACAAAGCAAAAAACCGCCCATAAGGCGGTTTTTTTAAATAATGGTGGAGAGATAGGGATTTGAACCCTAGATGGGCTATAAACCCATGCCGGTTTTCAAGACCGGTGCATTCGACCACTCTGCCATCTCTCCGCACGGCGCGAATAATATGGCTAAATACGTAACTTGTAAAGAGCTAAATATAAATTAATATAAAATATTAATTTATTGGATGAAATGCATCCACTTTGTTATTTTATTAAGCTATTCACTTTAATGAAAGTCTAGTTAATGGACTAAAATGAAACGCATTAATAATATTGTTTTGGTCTGCGAGCAATCCAAGAACAAATTAAACAAGCCAATATACTCAGTGCAGTAAAGGTAACGCCTTGAAAAATTAAATCAAATCGATTTAAATCATCACTTGGTACTACAACAAACATAAAAGCAGGTAGCACACTAAGCGATAAAACGTAGCAGCATACTTTAAATGCACGCCCGAAGTCGAAACGTTTGGACTGGTGCATCCACCATGTTAACAACACAAGCATACCCATTGCTGAACCGGCTATGAAATGTGATGCGTTTGTGCTCATTGCAACATACAGTGTTACAAAAGCACCAATGATTCCCCAAATTGACCATGCTAGCCAATTCTCTTTTTCACGTAAAAATAAATTTCCCATAGTTTTCGTCTTCTTTATCGTTATTTTTATTAAGACTTTCCATAATGTATCAAAAAACAACCGATTAAAAAACAAACTGAAGAAGATTTAGTAAATTTAGTGCTTCCAAGCGCTTCTTACAGCCAAGCCATTAACTTTTGAATAATACTCTTTGTAACCTTAATGAATTATGACTATGTAAATTGCGCAAAGTTCATACTATTTCACAAATTACTAAAATAGTGTTCTGGCTTATGGCGAGGCGACTTTTTACAATCGACTTCGGGTGTACCTATATATAAATACCCTACTATTTCATCTTGCTCATGTAAGTTAAGCGCTTTTTTAACTGCTGCACTTTGTGCAAAGTAGCCTGTACGCCAAACACCACCTAATCCTTGAGCGAATGCAGCTTGTTGCATCGCAAGTACGCTGCACCCTGCGCTTTGTACTTGTTCTATTCGAGGAACTTTTGGGTGTTCTTGATATTTAGCAATTGCTATTACAATCATAGGCGCACGAAGGGGAAGCTCTTTAGCACGATTAATTACTTTTTCTGCCTGTTGCTCTGCTACCGCACTTTGATGGTAAATTTCACCTAGTTTATCGCGTGCATCACCTTGAGCAACAATAAACTGCCAAGGCGCAATACAACCATGATCAGGAACACGTAATGCTGCTTGCTTAATTATGTCGAACTGCTCAGGCGTAGGACCCGGCTCTGTTAGTTTAGAGTCTGATTGGCGGGTAAGTAAAAGCTCGATAGCGTTCATAACGATTCCTCAAAATTCAAAACGCTAGAGTAACATTTAAAACCTTAATAAATAAATACTGGGAGTCTAAAACGTAAAACAGCCGCACAAAATGGGTTTATGCGGCCTTTTTTAAATAGGTTTAGCGCTATTGATTTAAAATATTTCGCTTTAACCAGTAATCAATACTAACAAAGCGCCCTCCTCCCATAAAAAATAAGCTAAGGAGCATTGCAAAGTATATTGCCGAAAATTCTATACCATTATTTAAAATAGAGGGTTTGCCTTTTTCGTAGAGATAATCAGGAAAACCGTGTTCTTCAACTAAGCCACGAATTTTTTCTATTCGCTCTTGTACTTCTAATGAGTTTTCGAGGCTTTCTTTAGCGCCCGGAATTGATAACCAATTGAGTACTTGTGCAGCGCTTGTTTCTGGATTAGTTGGCGCAATTGCAAACCAACCATTATGCCAATGCACTGATGTTGCAGCAACGACCATTGTGAACATGAGCGGAATACTGACCAAACGAGTTAAAAGGCCAAGTAATAAAAACCAACCCCCTAAAAACTCACTCCAACCCGCTAAAAAGGCTAGTAAGTCTGGAAACGGTAATCCTAAACCCCATTCATTATTACCAAACCATTGAACTACATCTGGAGATGCTAAAAAGTTATCGAAAAAACCTTCTGCTTCACCGCTTATAGCAAGTTTGTTATAACCTGCAATGATCATAACCGGGGCTAAAATTAAGCGAAATAGCAATGCAGGTAAACCATCTAAAAATGATAATTTACTCAATATTGCATCGTAAAGGCTGGTTAGTTTATTCATGCGTATCCTGTGTGTTCAATGTTTATTAAGTTATAGACTATAAACAGCAAAGACCGCACGAATTAATAAACTATTTCAACTTGTTTACAAAGCTTAAATACTTCTAGCTACCTGAAGTGCTTCAAAAATAGCGCGTTTGGCATCAATAGCAGCAGCTAGTTTAGCGCCGCCTATCACATGTACCTTTGCGTTATCTGTGTAATTTTCTAGCACTTCGTTATTAGAAACCTGACCAATACAGGCAATAACCGTGTCTACTGGCAGTACTTGAGTTTCACCAGCAACATTAATAGTAAGTCCGCTTTTATCAAAGCTTTGGTATTGGCAATCAGCAATTTGCTTCACGCCATGCTGCTTAGCAACTTGGCGATGTATCCAACCCGTTGTTTTACCAAGCTCGCTACCAAAACGACCCCCACTGCGTTTTAACATATACAATTGGCGTTCGTCTTTATGTGGTTGGGCTTCACACTCAATACCCCATTGCGTTTTAAACTCGCTAATAGTTTGCGATTTATGTTCGCTTAAAAACGCAACCATATCAAAACCTATACCACCGGCACCTAAAATGGCAATTGATTTACCAAGCTCTACTTCGCCGCGTATAACTTCGTCATAAGCAAACACACGCTTGTTATCACTACATTTAATTGATGCTTCACGTGGGCGAACGCCAGTTGCAAATACAATATCGTCATAGTTTTTAAGCATTGAATCGTCGTAAGCTTTGCCAAGCTCTACAGTTACTTTTAATCGTTCGAGTTCATTAGTAAAGTAAGTAAGTGTATGGTTAAAGTCTTCTTTACCCGGTATTTGCATAGCTAAATTAAATTGGCCACCCATTTGCGATTTTTGGTCAATTAGCGTGACGTTATGCCCTTTTTGTGCCAAGTAACAACTTGCCGATAAACCAGCAGGGCCTGCACCGACTACTAATACATTTTTAGCTCTGGTTGCTTGTTCTAACGGATAATCTAGCTCAAATGCAGCTTGTGGATTAACTAAACACGTTGCACGTTTATTTTTAAATACGTGATCTAGACAACCTTGGTTACACCCTATACAAATATTAATTTGCTTGGATTGATTATTCGCATATTTATTAAAAAACTCTGGATCGGCAAGTAGCGGCCTTGCCATGGAAATTAAATCGGCTTCGCCTGCATTTAAAATATCGTTAGCAATTTCTGGAGTATTAATTCGGTTAACAGCAATAACTGGCACGCTCACCACGTCTTTTAAACGTTTTGATGCTTCTTTAAATGCACCCGGAGGTACCATACTCGCAATAGTCGGTACACGCGCTTCGTGCCAACCAATGCCTGTGTTAAAAATATCAACGCCCGCTTTTTCAAGCTCGGAAGCTTGAATGACAACTTCCTCTGGCGTTGAGCCGTTTGGAATTAAATCAATGACCGACAATCTAAAAATAATTAAGAATTGTTCAGATACTTTTGCTCTTACAGCTTTCACTATTTCAAGCGCAAGTCGCATTCTATTTTCTAGGCTGCCACCAAATTCATCTTCACGTTTATTGGTGTGCGGCGCCATAAACTCATTAATCAAATACCCTTCAGAACCCATAACTTCAACGCCATCGTAGCCGGCTTTTTCAGCCATATAGGCAGAATGCGCAAAGTCTTTAATTGTTTTTTTAATCGAGCCAAGCGACATCGCTTTAGGTTTGTAAGGATTAATCGGTGCTTTTATTGCACTTGGTGCTTGATTGAATGGATGATACGCATAACGTCCAGCGTGCAATAATTGCAAACAAATTTTTCCGTCGTGTTTGTGCACAGCATCTGTGTAAGCGCGATGTTTGAATACATCGTAATAGCTATTAAATGAAGATGAAATAGGTGTTAATTTGCCACGTAAATTAGGGCTATATCCACCCGTAATTAACATTGCGGTGCCGCCTTTTGCACGTGCTTCATAAAATGCACGTAAGCGTTTGCGGTTATGCCAGCCCTCTTCAAGGCCTGTATGCATTGAGCCCATCACTAAGCGGTTACGTAATTGTGTGTGTTTTAATTGTAATTGTTGTTCTAACATCCTGTGCCCCGTTAACTGGTCTAACCTGTATACCTTAGCTAATTCTGCTTTAATGGCAAGCAATAAGCAATATGTGCCTTCATTTAATTAAAAAAAGCCGTAAAACCATGTATTAATAGCACCTCATAAACACTTCGTTACGATTTAGCAGTTAAATTTATTTTTATTCTAGGCTAAGATGGAACTAATGTATTAACTGTACCAAATTAAGGAGCTATTTTGATAGCAAAGGTATTTAAAGGTATTTGGGCTGGAATTAACTTTTCTCGTCGTTTAATACTCAACATTCTGTTTTTATTACTGGTAATTGTTTTCTTAGTGTCACTCTCAAGTGACGACGATAAAATAATAGTTGAAAATGGCTCTGTGCTTAGGCTTAACCTAAATGGCCCTATTGTTGAAGAAAAAACATACATAGACCCGGTCGAAGCTGCAATTAGTGATGCGACTTCTGGTTCTGAAGCGCCAAGCGAAATATTACTCGATGATATTGTTGAAGTAATAAACGAAGCGACTAAAGACGATCGCATTACGGTGATACTGCTTGATTTACAAGAAATGCCTAAAGCGCATTTAAACAAACTTAAGCAAATTACTAATGCTATTGATGCATTTAAACAAGCTGGCAAAAAAGTGATTGCATCGGGTTATTACTATACCCAAGCACAATACTATATTGCATCACATGCTGATGAAATAGCTATGCACCCATACGGTAGCGTAGGTATTGAAGGTTACGGCATGTATCCGCTTTACTTTAAAGATGCACTTGAAAAGCTTGAAGTAACGCAGCATATTTTCCGTGTTGGTACATTTAAGTCAGCAGTAGAACCTTTCATTCGTAACGACATGTCTGAAGCAGCCAAAGAAGCTAACCGTGTTTGGTTAGGCGCTCTTTGGAGCGAATACAAACAAGATGTTGCTGCGGCTCGCCCATTTGATGAGTCAAATTTTGACGAGACAATGGACGTATATCTTGAAAAAATGAAAGCTGCAGATGGCGATGCAGGTAAATATGCACTTGACCACCAGTGGGTTGATTCTTTAAAAACAAATCAACAAGTTCGCAAACAATTAATTGATTTAGTTGGCGCACAAGAAGATGGCAAAACATTTAAGCAAGTTTCATTTCGTGAATACTTAAGCTTGGTTAAACCACCGATTGAATTTGATAACCCTATTACCGAAAAAGTCGCCGTTGTAGTTGCTAAAGGTACGATTGTTGATGGCGAGCGTAAAGCGGGCGAAATTGGTGGCGACTCTACAGCAGCCCTACTTCGTAAAGCACGCCTTGATGACAAAGTTAAAGCGGTTGTACTGCGCATTGATTCAGGTGGCGGAAGTATGTTTGCCTCTGAAGTTATTCGTGCAGAAGTATTAGCGCTTAAAGCTGCTGGTAAGCCTGTTATTGCCTCTATGAGCTCTGTAGCTGCATCAGGTGGTTATTGGATTGCCTCTGCTGCAAACGAAATCTGGGCAGCACCAAGTACAATTACAGGTTCAATTGGTGTATTTGGTACGTTTATGACATTTGAAAAAACCTTATCTAAGATTGGTGTTTATTCAGATGGTGTTGCAACAACCGAAATGGCTGGCTTTTCAATCACCCGACCTCTTAACGAAAAAATGGGTGAAGTAATTCAGATGAGCGTTGAAGAAGCATACGGTCGCTTTTTAAATGTTGTTGCTGATGCACGTAATATGACGCCTGAGCAAGTTGATAATATTGCCCAAGGCCGCGTATGGATTGCATCTCAAGCACTTGAACTAGGTTTAGTAGACAAACTTGGTGATAAACAAGATGCTATAAAAGCAGCTGCTGCACTTGCTAAACTTAATCATTATGAAGTTAAAACCATTAAACAAGATTTAAGCCCGCAAGAAAAAATGATTCAAGACATTTTTGGTAACGCGTCTATTAAATCTATGCTTGGTTTACAAACACAAAAAACATCAGTGCTGGCAACGCAAGCTAACTTGCAAAGCGTTATAAACCAATTAAGTACTGAAGTAGAAAACCTTAAAGATTACAACGATCCACAAGGCGTATATGCTCGCTGTTTAGTGTGTAACGTTGCACAATAAAAGTGCATAGCTTCACCTAATCAGCTGTATTTAAAGTTACTTAACGTTATACTAAGCCCAGTTTTTTTACTGGGCTTTTTTTATGAAACGTAAACGCATTTATATCGCTTATACTGGCGGTACTATAGGGATGAAAAAATCGAGCCGAGGCTATATACCGGCTGAAGGTTTTTTAACAGAAACAGTGGTTAATAACGCAGAATTTAACCGTGATGAAATGCCTTTATTTGATATTCACGAATATTGCCCGCTTATAGATTCTTCAGATATGTCTCCTGAGCATTGGCAACTTATTGCTGATGACATTAAAAACAAATACCAAGATTATGATGGTTTTGTTGTGCTTCATGGCACCGATACCATGGCATATACAGCCTCAGCGCTATCGTTTATGTTTGAAAATTTAACTAAACCTGTGATTGTAACTGGCTCACAAATACCACTTTCTCAATTGCGATCTGACGGGCAAGTCAACTTACTCAATGCCATGTATTTAGCAGCCAACTACCCTATTGCTGAAGTAAGTCTATTTTTTAATAACCAACTGTTTAGGGGTAACAGAGCAACTAAAGCCCATGCTGATGGTTTTAATGCATTTGCCTCCCCTAATCTTGATCCTTTAGCGTTATCGGGTATTAATATTCAATTGATTAAAGGCCAACTTAGTCCTTATGTTGAAAATGAGCTTCAAGTTACCCCCATCACACCTCAAGCCATTGGTGTGCTTTATTTATACCCTGGTATTAGTCAAGAAGTGGTTAAAAGCTTAGTCAATGGCAATATTAAAGCCTTGGTGTTACTTAGTTTTGGTGTAGGTAATGCACCGCAAGATCCTAACTTTTTATCAATACTTGAAGAAGCAAGTAAACGTGGCGTCGTTATTATTAATTTAACGCAGTGCTTAAAAGGCCATGTAAATATGGGCGGCTATGCAACGGGTAATGCACTGTTAAATATTGGTGTTATTAGTGGATACGATATGACCCTTGAAGCATGCTTAACTAAATTACATTATTTATTTAGCCAAAAATTAGAAGTCGAAACTATTCGTCATTTAATGCAAGACAATTTACGCGGTGAATTAAGCCGTTAAATTTCGCAGGACTAAAATACAAAAGGCACGCTAAATAGCGTGCCTTTATCGCTTTAAACAACTGTTTATTATCTAACTTTAGCGTCTATATCTACTAAATCAGTTAAATGACACATTTCACCGCTATGGGTTTTAACGCCGTGCTCACCAAAGTAATCACGCTGGGCTTGAACTAAATGCCCATTACTCGGTGTAGTTAATGTTGCTAAATACGTTTGTGTAGCACCCAATACAGGGAATGCTAAACCAGTCATTATTGCTTGGCCGGTAATTTTACGCAAAGAGTTAGACTCTTTCTCAAGGGTATCAATAAATTCAACACCTTGTGCAACGCTATCAAGGTAGTCAGCACGAATAATACAACCAGCACGCCACGTTTGAAGCGTTTTAGATAAATCAACTTTCCACTGATGAGTACGTGATGCACCTTTAATTAACGCTAAACCTTGGCGATACGCTAGTAAGCTTGCAAGTAAGAACGCTTCTTTTAGCTCTTCTAAATCAATTTCAACATTGTTAGTTGATTTAGATGCGTACGTCATCTCTTGTGCAGCCGTTGTATTACATGCATTAGTTAAATGACGAGCTTGTACAGCAGCAACAAGTGAAGGAACTGCAATACCAAGCTCTAGTGCATTTTGCGCAGTCCAAAGACCAGTACCTTTAGCGCCAACTTTATTATCAATTAAGTCCGCAAGCGGTACATTATTATGATTTTCAAGTGACAATATGTGGCTAGAAATAGACAGTAAGTAGCTATTTAATTGACCTTCTGACCAGTCATTAAATATCTCAGCCACTTCTTTTGGAGAACGATTAGTACCTAAACGAAGTAATTGGTACACTTCTGCAATAAGTTGCATAAGTGCGTATTCAATACCGTTATGAACCATTTTTACAAAATGACCACTTGCTGATTGACCAACACGTGCAAAACACGAGTCGCCATTATAGCTAGCAGCTACTTTTTCAAACCATGGCTCAATACGTTCCCAACCACCTTCAGAACCACTTGCCATCATTGCAGGACCATGGCGAGCGCCTTCTGCACCGCCAGAAATTCCCATAGTGGCAAATTCAAATTTATTTTGGTATTTAAGCTTACGCGTTATACCGTCTTTATAATTACTATTACCGCAATCGACAATCATATCGTCACAGTTAACGCCGGCCTCTACAAGTTCATTACAAACTGTATCAACTAACTCACCGGCAGGAACAAGTAATAAAATAGAACGAGGTGCCTCTAAACGCCTTACCATGTCTCTTAAATCAGAGACAATGTGAAGCCTATCAGCCATGCCTTGAGATTTAGCACAACTTAGTAACTCTTCACCCGCATGTGGGTTTTTGTCATAAGCGACTAGCGTTATCCCTTTTTCAATCAAGTTTAGGGCAAGATTTTTTCCCATAACGCCTAACCCTACTAATGCAACTTGCATCTAGTGTCCTCCTCGGTAACAACTATTTGGTTAGAAAATTCAGTGTATAAATTAAATAATACCGCGTGCATTATACTCATACAGTCATAAAATACTAATCATGAGCTAATACAACATGCTTTTTTATTACAGATAAATAAGCTACGTAATTATATCAAACATCAATGGTCTCGGGGTGACTAAAAGCAAAGCTAATTGAAATTAAGATCATTGACGCATTCTGACACCGGTGTCATAATGATGACACAATAGTTTTGTATAAAATAGTGGCAAACCTTTGAAGTTTGCACATAACTAAAATATTTTATTCTAATATAGATATTTTAAGTCAACAAAATAACGTCAACATGCTTTCACCAAGCAAACAGGAGAAATTGATGCTAAGACGCACGAAAATAGTCGCTACCCTTGGACCTGCTACCGATAGAGATAACAACTTAGAAAAAATTATTATCGCTGGGGCTAATGTAGTACGTTTAAACTTCTCACATGGTGTTGCCCAAGATCATAAAGACCGTGCACAAGCTGTACGCGATATTGCAAAAAGATTAGGCAAGCATATTGCTATCCTTGCTGACCTTCAAGGTCCTAAAATCCGCGTTTCTACTTTTAAAGAAGGTAAAGTAACGCTTGCTGTGGGTGCAAAATTTACCCTTGATGCAAAAATGGAAAAAGGCGAAGGCGACATAAACTCTGTAGGTATTGATTACAAAGAATTACCTAATGATGTAAGCCCTAACGATTTACTACTTCTAAACGATGGCCTTATTCAATTAACTGTTGATGAAGTAGCTGGGCATTTAGTGCATTGTACAGTCACTGTTGGCGGTGTTTTATCTAACAATAAAGGTATTAACCGTTTAGGTGGTGGTTTAACTGCTCCAGCATTTACTGAAAAAGACAAAGAAGATTTAATAACTGCCGCTGAAATTGACGTAGATTACATTGCCGTATCATTCCCACGTAGTGGCGACGATATGCGCTACGTGCGCTCGCTTGCTGAAGCTGCTGGTTCAAAAGCACAGTTACTTGCTAAAATTGAACGTGCTGAAGCCGTTGAAACGCAAGAAGCTGTTGATGACATCATTTTAGCGTCTGACGCTGTAATGGTTGCTCGTGGTGATTTAGGTGTTGAAATTGGTGATGCTGCTCTTATGGGCAAACAAAAACTAATTATTCGTCGTGCTCGTTCATTAAACCGTACTGTAGTAACAGCAACGCAAATGATGGAATCGATGATCGATAACCCTATGCCTACACGTGCAGAAGTAATGGATGTTGCAAATGCTGTTCTTGATGGAACAGATGCAGTTATGCTTTCAGCTGAAACAGCTGCCGGTGATTATCCTGAAGAAACAGTTGCAACTATGGCACGTGTTTGTTTAGGTGCTGAATCGCAAAAAGAAACGCACGTTTCTAAGCACCGTTTAGATAGTCGCTTTTCTAACAATGCTGAATCAATTGCGCTTTCTGCTATGTATGCAGCTAATCACTTAGATTCTGTTAAAGCAATTATCACACTTACTGAATCTGGTAGTACGGCTAAATTAATGTCGCGTATCAGCTCAGGCTTACCAATCTACTCGCTTTCACGTCATGCGAGTACATTAGGTCAAACTGCACTTTATCGTGGTGTTTACCCAGTATTTTTTGATTCTACAAAAACTGAAAAAGACGGTATGGTAAAAGCAGCGCTTGATACTTTAGTTTCTCAAGGGTCTTTACAGTCTGGCGATACAGTAATTATTACTCACGGTGACTCAATGGAAACTGTGGGTGCAACTAACACAATGAAAATTGTAACCGTTGCATAATTAATAACTGAATAAAAAAATGCGAGCTAAGCTCGCATTTTTTGTGTCTGTAATAAAAGCGTTGGTTTTGGTTTTAACTTGCTAACGCTGCTTTAACCTTATCTCGATAGCTACGGCTCACTTTTAATTCTTGTCCGTTTTCAAGTACTAATAAATACTCGCCACTTACCTGCGTAACCAACTTACTAATTTGCTTTGTATTTACTATTGCACTTCGGTGTACGCGTACAAACAACTGAGGGTCCAACTCTTGCTCTAGCTCTTTCATTGTTTTGCGTAAAATATGCGTTTGTCCATCTTCACAGTGTAAACACATGTAGTCACCTGCAGCATCAACCCATTGGATAGTCGCTACTGGCACACGAATAATTTCGCCCTGCTCTTTCACTGCAAGTGATTCTGGGTAACGCCTGTCTGTTAGCGTGTCGCCAGTGGCTAATTTTTTAAGTATTTCTTCGCAATTGTTACCAGTAATACCGGCTACAAAACTCGCTAGTTTTTTCTTATGGGCGTTGTCTTGCTGCGTTTTTAAGTAGGTATGCACTTTTTCTACCGCCTGTTTTAGTCTGTTATCATCAACGGGTTTTAAAATGTAATCGAGAGCATGAATTTCAAACGCTTTTACGGCAAACTGATCAAAGGCAGTTACAAACACAATCGCAGGTAAGGCTTTTGTACTTTCGCTGAGCGCTCTTGCTACTTCAAAACCATTCATGCCTGGCATTTGAATATCTAAAAAAACTAAGTCGATTTTCTCACTTTGGCACATTTCAATTGCATCAGCGCCTGAACTACACAATTTAATTACTTCAATATCAGAGTATTCTTCAAGCCTTACCGCTAAACCCTTTCTTGCTAACGGTTCATCATCAACAATGAGTGTTTTTATTTTAGTCATTTTTCACAGCCTTCTCAAAAGGTACTCGCAGATTAACTTTTAATCCACTTGGCGTATTATGTGATAATACAAACGAATAATTATTTTCATACAACGTTTTTAATCTATCTTTAGTATTAGCGACACCTACACCTTGAGCGTTAACTAATTGACCATCAAGTATGTCAGTACCTGGGCCGTTGTCGCCCACTTCTAGTAATAATTCATTCGCAAATACTTGTGCTTTTATATCAATTACCCCACCTTCTGTTAGATGAGCAATCGCATATTTAATCGCGTTTTCTATAATAGGTTGCAAAATTAAGCTCGGTACTAAAGCCTCTTTAGCTTGCTCACTTATATCTACATTTACCTTTAATCGCTCATCAAAACGAACACGCTCTATTTCTAAATAAAGCATGAGCGCATGTAGCTCTTGCTCTAGTGGTACTTTTTTAATTGGATCGGTATTTAATGTATAACGTAAAAAGTCACTTAACCTTGCTACCATTAAGTTAGCATCTTTGTTTTCTTTAACCAAAATTAAAGTAGAAATAGCGTTGAGTGTATTGAATAAAAAATGGGGATTGAGCTGATACCTAAGCATTTTTAATTGCGCTTCGTGTGCCATAGTTGTGGCTTTGAGCGCTTTTTGTCGCTCGCTTTGTAATAGTTGGTAATATTTAACGCCAAAGTACAGACCACTCCAACATAAAATAATATAAACAGAATCTAAACCTTGCTGCAGGTAATAAAACCACTCTTCGGGTCTATAACCATGGCGGTATATTTCCCACAAATTAAACTTTTGAACGACAGCCCATAAAGTACCCGTTACATAAGAGGCACCAAATACTACAATCATTAATACCCAAGGCGAGGCATTCCAAATTTTACGGTAAATATACCTAAGCGGTACTGTCATTAAGCAACCAGCGTAAGCATTTAATAAAATAACAAATACGTATATATCACGCATTTCAAATACTTTAGAGCCAATATAATTTACTAACGCATAACCAATCCAGCCTGCAATTTGCAAAAGCCAAAAAAAACGTTGTCTGTTATCGACTAAAGATTGCCAGTTCAAAATAGATGTTTACTCCGTATAGTTAAAGACTAATTCCATAGAATAGGCGCTTGTTATTCATTATTATTTTTACCTATGTAGGGCTAATTTTCATAAAATTAGATAATCTTATTATATAGATTTATGAGTTTGCATAGCACTACAGCCTACCTTGCTTTTTAAGAGTCTTACCGCAAACCAATAGTCGAGACACTAAAAAAGCGAAAGGTTATTCACCTTTCGCTTTTTAAATATAAATAGCTTTGTGTAAATTAAGCTAGTTTGTCTGATGCTACTTTGTATGTTGGATCTTCAATCACATTCACTTCAACCAAATCGCGTGCTTTATGCAGCAACTGCGTACAGTCTTTACTTAAGTGACGTAAGTGAAGTTGCTTACCTGCTTTTGTGTACTTATCAGCAAGTGTGTCAATTGCTTCAATTGCACTGTGATCTGATACGCGGCTATGCTTAAATTCAACAATTACATTTTTAGGGTCATTTTTAACATCAAATAACTCTGCAAAGTTTTTAACTGAACCAAAGAAAAGTGGGCCATGTAACTCATATACTTTAGCGCCTTCTTCATCTATATAGTTAGTTGTGTATATGTGCTTAGCATGCTGCCAAGCAAATACTAATGCAGATACAATAACACCTACACATACTGCAATAGCTAAATCGGTAATAACCGTCACACCCGATACAAGTACTATTACGAACGCATCTGATAGAGGCACACGCTTCATCATTTTAAAGCTAGCCCATTCAAACGTACCTAGTACAACCATAAACATAACACCAACAAGTGCAGCTAGTGGGATCATCTCAATTAAACTTGAAGCGAATATGATGAATGCAAGCAACATCAATGCGGCACTAATACCCGATAAGCGAGAACGGCCACCTGAGTTAATATTGATCATTGATTGACCTATCATTGCACAGCCACCCATTGCACCAAACATACCACAAGTAATATTTGCAGCGCCTTGCCCTATACACTCTTTATTACTATGACCACGGGTTTCTGTAATCTCGTCAATTAAGCTAAGCGTTAATAAAGATTCAATTAAACCAATAGCCGCTAAAATAAGCGCATAAGGAAAAATAATTTGTAGCGTTTCGAAAGTAAACGGTACCATAGGAATATGAAACTCAGGTAAACCGCCAGCAATTGTTGCAGCTTCGTCGCCTGTCATTCCTTTTAAGAAATCAACTACAGTATGCGCTTCTAAATCCAAACCAATAACTAAAGCGGTGACTGTAATAATAGCGACTAATGTAGAGGGCACAGCCGTGGTTAGTTTTGGTAAAAACTGAATAATAGCCATAGTTAAAGCCACTAAACCAAGCATAATGTATAGCGGATTACCCGTCATCCATTCTTGTCCGCCCATACCATCAGGCACTTTAAATTGTCCTAATTGGGCTAAAAATATAACAATAGCTAAGCCGTTTACAAAACCAAGCATTACCGGATGAGGAACCATGCGGATAAACTTACCGAGTTTAAATACACCCGCGAGTATCTGCAGTATGCCCATGAGCAATACGGTCGCAAATAAATACTCAACACCATGATCAAGCACTAAACTTACCATAACAACAGCTAGTGCACCGGTTGCACCTGAAATCATACCAGGGCGGCCACCAAATATAGCCGTAATTAAACCAACGATAAACGCGGCATATAGACCAACTAAAGGTTCTACATTTGCAACAAAGGCAAACGCAACAGCTTCTGGTACTAGGGCAAGCGCCACAGTTAATCCAGATAGAATATCGTTTTTAGCAGAGCTAGGCGCCCTACTGAGTAAGTTAAACATTGAGTTCCTCAAATGGTGTTATGGGTATAAAAAAAGCGCTAAATTCTAACAAATTAGCGCTCAGTTAACAATTGTCATTATGTGGTTAAGCTAAACTAAAAGAGGTTTAGCTTTCAAAGAAGTGCTTTTATAAAGGAAGAGATGTACTACGTTTTACACATGTCATTGTTACATTAGAATGTACTTCTTGTACGTATTCTAAGCTTAGTAAATTATCGCGTACAAAGTGCTCATAACCTTCTATGCCTTGTGAAATTATGCGTAGCATAAAGTCCATTGTTCCGGCCATGGTGTAACACTCTGTTACTTGATCATAACTCATTATAAGTTTTTCAAATTCAGCAAGATTCTTTTTACCGTGGTTTGATAAACGTACATGTGCATATACAAGCATATCAAAGCCAAGTTTTTTCTCATCTAAGAGAGCCACTTTGCTTTTTATATAACCATCTTGCTCTAGCTTGGCAATTCGACGCCAGCATGGAGATTGAGACAAGCCTACTTTATCAGCAATTTCTGCGGTTGATAAACTAGCATCTTGTTGTAAAAGTGCCAATATTTGGCGATCTACGTGATTTAGAGACATTTTATTTCTTATTTATCAAATAAACTGGTTAAATTATACAACCATTTTAAAACTCAGTCTGCTTATTTTTAATTTTTATGCAGTTTGCCAAACTTAAAATAGGTAACTTAACCAAACTTACCACTCACAAAAGGATTTGTTTGTTTTTCAAATCCAACCGTAGTGTCGCTCCCATGCCCTGCCAATATTTTAGTATTATCAGGTAAGGTTAGAATATGCGTCTTAATCGACTCTATAAGTTGTTCGCTGTTCCCCTTAGGGAAATCAGTTCGCCCTACTGAGCCTTTAAAAATAACATCACCTACAATAACGCATTCATAGTCTTGTTGATAAAACACAATATGACCAGGTGTATGCCCCGGGCAATGCTTCACTAAAAAGCTAAGTTTACCTACGCTCACGGTGTCGTTATGGTTTAGCCAAATATCCGGATAAAAAGGCTCAATGGGTTTAAACCCGAACATTTGTGCTTGCATAGGTAAGTTTTCAAACCAGAAGTACTCATCTTTTTGTGGGCCAATAATTTGTACGTTAAATTGATTACGTAAAATATCAGCCCCACCCACATGGTCTAAATGCCCGTGCGTTAACCAAATAGCACTTAACTCTAGTTTATGCTCATTAAGGGCTGCTACTATTTTATCAGGGTCACCACCTGGATCCACAACTACCGCTTGTTTAGTTTCGCTGCACGCAATGATACGGCTATTCTGTGCAAATGCAGTGACGGGTATAGTTATTATTTGCATATTAGATTTCTTTACTTTTTTGATCCGGGATAACAACTTCTTCTTCGAATGACATCAGTATTGGGTACTTTAAATACGCTTGATCATAAAATGGACTTTGCTCATATAACCAGTTTAATCTCGCATCAGCGTCGCTTGCGAACGATTTATCTTTAAGCTTTTCATCAAACTTAAGCGCTAGCTTTGGATTGTCTTTTAGCATTTGGCGTGCAAACGGAATTAGTGCATAGTTTTCCATGTACTCAGTACGCTGAAAAATAGTATTAAATTCCCCCCATGCAAAAAACGAATCCGGTGCTTCAGGATGCAATAAATGCACAGCAAGCTCACCTGCTTTTTGTTGAGTATTGACTTGATACCAACCATCTAAATCTACATTTATAGCGGGGACATAATCGAAACTTGCTGACACTCTAAAACGGCCTTCAAATGGTGCTTTATCAAACGTGTAGTCTGCCACCTTTGCTACTTTTAAAGGCTGTGTGTTTGCCCCTTCAAGTTTATTAATAGAGACACCGTGTAACTTTAGTTTCTTAATAATATTGCGATATACAGGCGGAATAAAAAAAGCTTTAGGTACTTCAACTGTATGTTGTACATCTTTTTGCCAATAAATAGGTAAGTCGATATATGTATGTGCTTTACCCAAATACTTCACTTCATTTTGGCCTGAGAGCGCATTCATGCTTGATGAATATTCAATACCTTTAAACTGCGCAATCGTATCAGCTTGCTTGGCATAGCCACGCTTTACTATTAACTGTTTAGGAACAAATTCTTGCTCTTTTTTTACTGCATTAGCTAACTCATGACTATGCTTTGATAGCGCAGTAATAGCACCATCTAAAAATACGTAAGTTCCTAATACACGTTGCTTGTAAGGTTTTAATGAATGATTTTCAACTAAAATAGTCGGTAATGACTTTAAATCCCCCCAACCATTTGAAAAGCGCGGTGTAGCAACCCACCCCGCTAATCCTTTTTTAAAGTCACGCTTATCCATAACAAAAATAAGTGGCCCTGGCATGTGCCCTTGCTTAGCGAGCGTATCGTCAATCAGAGGTTTAAAAAACTGGTTTAGTGCATCTGATACCGCAGGCGACTCGCTTGAAAAAACCGGGTTGTAGCCATAAGTCACATCGTATTGATAATCTGCGCCATCGGTTACGTGTACATCAATATATAAATTTGGGTTGTAGTCGTTAATAACCTTTAAAACACTTCTAACTTCTGGGGTATCTAATTTGGTAAAATCACGATTTAAATTAAGGTTATTAGCATTTGTTCTAAAGCCCATTTTTGCAGGGCCCCGTTGATTGATGCGATTGAATGCACTGCTACGTTCGTGTCCATCTACATTTAAAATAGGAATAAATAATATGTTTACCTTTTTTAAAATGTCACGGCGCTTACCCGTTGCTATATCTCTAAGCAGCATAAACATGGCATCTTTACCGTCTATTTCACCAGAGTGTATTCCTGCCTGAATAAAAATAGTTGGCTTAGTGCTATTAGCCATTTGCCTTGCTTCAAAAAAGCCTTGCTCACTGGCAATCAGCATTTTAATTGCACGTTTGCTATTACTATAGCCGATGGTTTGAGATTGAAACTGAGTAGGGTTTGCAGCAACTAACCTATCTACAAATGCCATTGTATTTGCATAATCGGGTGACGCTTCACCTGCTGACAACTCAAAATCAGTAGTTAACGGCCCTTGTTTTTGTAAAAGCTCTACGCTTTTCCCCTGCCACTCAATTAATGGAGGTAAGTGTGCGTCATACGCAACACTTGCAGATAAAACTAGTAAACTTGCAAACATAAAATTCTCTAACAAACGCCTCAATTATATAAATTATATCAACTAATTTTTTTATAATGAGGAAACTGCGGTGATTCAACAAAAAAATGCAGCCAATTACATATCCCCTATTTACGGCTGTATTTAGGGGCTTAATAAACTTATTAAGTCTAGGGCGTGTTGTTCTTTGTCGATTGAAATTTGTTCAATCTAGGGGAGGTTTAATCGCGGTGCGAGGTTTGTACCTGTGGGCTCGATAACTGCTCCTGCTTTATTCTATTGGGTTACATCCATTTAAGCATAAGTAAAAACCGAGCAACAAAGGATTCATCGTCTCAAGATCGAGCTCAAAGGGCAGCATATATTTGGTATTCGCTTTGCTTAAAAGCCAAGCATACTACTGCAAATTCAACCACTAAGGTTCAACACGCCTTGGCAGTTCAGTACATTACTATTTATAAACTTAATTCCAAAAAAAATGTATGTTACTAAATAACAGGCACAAAAAAAGGAGCCATAGGCTCCTTTTTAATACTTATATAAAAAAGCTTAAGCGGCTAGGCCTTCTTTTGCTTTTTCTACAAGCGCTGCGAATGCAACTTGGTCGTAAACAGCGATATCTGCAAGGATCTTACGATCGATTTCTACAGATGTCTTTTTAAGACCATTGATAAAACGGCTGTAAGACAGACCATTTTGACGTGAAGCAGCATTGATACGTGCAATCCATAATTGACGGAAAGTACGTTTCTTCGCACGACGGTCACGGTAAGCGTATTGACCCGCTTTAGTAACAGCCTGGAAAGCTACGCGGTAAACACGTGAACGTGCTCCGTAGTAACCTTTTGCTTGTTTTAAAACTTTTTTGTGACGTGCACGTGCGACAACGCCGCGTTTAACTCTTGCCATTTCTAAAAACCCCTATTAAGCGAACGGTAACATACGTGAAACTAGACCATGGTCATTTTTATGAACCATCATCTTAGGACGTAGGTGTAACTTACGCTTAGAAGTTTTCTTAGTCAGAATATGACGAAGATGCGCTTGTTTACGCTTGAAACCGCCAGAAGCAGTCTTTTTGAAACGCTTAGCAGCGCCACTGTGACTTTTTAGCTTATAAGCCATTGCAATAACTCCAAATTGTATTGCTTTTAAATTAGTAAGCAGGCGTGAGATATATTTCTATAGCTCCACTTTTAGGCCTAACTTACTGCCATGTTCCGGTGAAGACCCAACATAAATGCCGCAATCTTACTTTAATACCGGTTAACTCAGGTGAATATTCGCATATTACTTGCAGACCTGAGCTAATTTCGGTGCGTATTATCGCTTAAAAATTATTTTTTAGCAACAGGCGCCATCATCATAACCATTTGGCGACCTTCAACACGATTTGGGAAAGACTCAACTACTGCAAGTTCTTCTAAATCGGCTTTGATACGGTTTAATAATTCTATACC
Source organism: Pseudoalteromonas sp. EB27 (assembly GCF_001974875.1). Taxonomy (GTDB): domain Bacteria; phylum Pseudomonadota; class Gammaproteobacteria; order Enterobacterales; family Alteromonadaceae; genus Pseudoalteromonas. The sequence goes on along the minus strand of NZ_MTQD01000002.1, from coordinate 307,421 downwards.
AATTTCTTGGTGAGCCATTTCACGGCCACGGAAGCGGATCGTAATCTTAGCTTTATCGCCAGCTTCTAAGAACTTACGTAAGTTGCGAAGCTTAACCTGATAGTCACCTTCATCCGTACCAGGACGGAATTTGATTTCTTTAATCTGGATTTGCTTTTGCTTCTTTTTCTGCTCTTTTAGTTCTTTGCTTTTTTCAAAGATGAACTTACCGTAGTCCATGATTCTACAAACAGGCGGCTCAGCGTTTGGACTGATCTCAACAAGATCAACACCCGCTGCATCGGCCATAGTTTGCGCGTCTTGTAATGACTGAATTCCAGCTTGTTCGCCTTCAATGTCAATTAAACGAACTTCTTGCGCTGTAATTTCTTCGTTAATACGATTTTTTTGAGCTGTTTGTTGCCCTTTCTTGCCGCCTCTAATAGTACGTTCCTCCAAGAATATCAATAATATAAGCGTGTAATTGGCTGTTTGTTAATGCCTTACACGCTCGATTTTTACTGTCGATTTTTAATTTCTTCGCTAATTTTAGCTACAAAATCATCAACATTAAATTTGCCTAGGTCTTCACCTGTCCGAGTACGCACTGCTACTTCTTGTTGTTCAACTTCTTTATCGCCAACAACAAGTAAGTATGGAATACGCTTCAGTGTATGCTCACGGATTTTAAAGCCAATCTTCTCATTTCTCAAGTCAGCAGCGGCTCTAATTCCAAGTTTATTTAATTTTTGTACAACTTCTTTAACATAAGGAGCCTGTTTATCAGTAATATTCATAATTACCACTTGCTTTGGCGCAAGCCACGTTGGGAATAAACCAGCGTACTCTTCAGTTAAAATGCCAATAAAGCGTTCGATAGAACCTAAAATAGCACGATGTATCATTACAGGTGTACGACGTTCGTTATTTTCTGCTACATAAGTAGCGCCTAAACGACCCGGTAATGCAAAGTCTAATTGCACTGTACCACACTGCCACGCTCTGTCTAAACAATCGTATAAAGTAAATTCAATCTTCGGGCCATAAAACGCGCCTTCACCCGGAAGATAATCAAATTCAATATCGTTTAGCTTAAGTGCTTCGGCTAAAGCAACCTCTGCTTTATCCCACATATGGTCTTCACCAATGCGTTGTTCTGGGCGAGTAGATAGCTTAACTACAATCTTCTCAAATCCGAATGTCTCATATGTATCATAAACCATCTTAATACATGCTGAAACTTCGTCCATTATCTGCTCTTCAGTACAGAAAATGTGAGCATCATCTTGTGTAAAGCCACGTACACGCATTAAACCGTGTAGTGCACCTGATGGTTCATTACGATGACAACAACCAAATTCAGCCATACGAAGTGGTAAATCACGGTACGATTTTAAACCTTGGTTAAAGATTTGCACATGGCCTGGGCAGTTCATTGGTTTAATTGCGTATTCACGCTTTTCAGACTCAGTGGTAAACATTGCTTCTGAATACTTTTCCCAGTGACCTGATTTTTCCCAAAGTGAACGGTCCATCATCATTGGACCTTTTACTTCTTCGTACTCATATTCACGTAATTTTTCACGTACAAACTCTTCAAGCTCGCGGTAAATGCTCCAACCATCGTTGTGCCAAAATACCATGCCTGGCGCTTCTTCTTGCCAGTGCCATAAATCAAGCGCTTTACCAATACGACGGTGATCGCGTTTTTCAGCTTCTTCAAGGCGTTTTAAATACGCTTTAAGTTGCTTTTTATCGCCCCACGCTGTGCCGTAAATGCGTTGTAGCATTTTGTTTTCTGAATCACCGCGCCAATATGCACCCGCCACTTTCATTATTTTGAAGTTTTGGCAAAATTTCATGTTAGGCACGTGAGGTCCACGACACATGTCTACATATTCTTCGTGATGATATAACCCTGGGCGGTCATCTTTAGCGATGTTTTCGTCCAAAATTTCTATTTTGTATGTTTCGCCACGCGCTTCAAATGTATCGCGTGCTTCTTGCCAGCTTACTGTTTTTTTCACTACGTCGTAGTTTGTTTTTGCAAGTTGCAACATACGCTTTTCAATTGCTTCAAGATCATCTTGTGATAATGAATGTTCCATATCGATATCGTAGTAAAAACCATTGTCAATAGTAGGACCAATTGCCATTTTTGCGTCTGGGAAAAGTTGCTTAACTGCATGACCAATTAAGTGAGCACAAGAGTGACGAATGATTTCAAGGCCGTCATCGTCTTTTGCGGTGATGATCTCAAGGCGAGAGTCTTCACTAATTAAATCACATGCATCAACACGGTCGCCATTAACACGACCTGCAATGGTCGCTTTAGCTAAACCTGGACCAATATCGTTTGCAACATCAAGCGTACTTACAGGGTTTTCAAAACTACGTTGACTTCCGTCTGGAAGAGTAATAACTGGCATTATAAATCCTTACTACAGTGGTGACACCTACAATGTATCACGTGTATTTTTATTAAATTAAATGAGAATGGCTCGACAACGCTTTTACGAATAAGCATTGACTAATTAATGTAGATGACGAGTCTGTTCAACTACAAGGATATATTGTCGCGTGCTGTGCATTTAATTACAAGTTTAAAGGGGTGAAATCCTCCCGTTTTGAGCACTAAATGCAGCTTTTAGTGCAAAAAAAATCATTTAGTTAAAATATAAAAGCATCCACGCGCTAATTACGCACCTACAACTATACCTACACTCGCATTTTAATGTGCGTTGCGTATAATACTGCGTAATTAAGTTATTTTAGAGAATAGACATGAGAACATGTGGTGTAGAAATTACCGGTAGTGATGTACTACTTTGTATTTTAAGTAAAGATAATGACGTATTTGATATTCGCGATGTGCGCCAAACACGCTTTACCTTAGGTAACGGTAACGACACTGAAGTAATGCGTAAATTTCAATTCGATTTTGCAAAACTAATGCAAGATTACCAAATTGATTCTGTTGCAATCCGTGAGCGTCAGCCTAAAGGTAAATTTGCTGGCAGCGCGAAGGGATTCAAAATGGAAACTGCGATTCAATTAATCGACAATTTAGATGTACGTTTGTTTACCACAACTGAAATTAAAGAACAGGTAAAGCGTAATCCTATCCCTATTGATTTTGAAGAAACAGGCCTTAAAAAGTACCAAGAAAATGCATTTGTAAACGCTTACGTTTACATCATGAAAAAAACATACCGCAGCGACGAAATGTAAACTCATTACTCGTTAAAAAACGCGTACTTACATTGTAAGACGCGTTTTTTTGTGTCTAAAAAGTAGTATTAGCTTTTATTAATCTAATAATACATTAGTCTAACTGCACTTCTCTTTGTCGACAATATGTGTTTATTTTAACTTTGTAGTTTACATAACTCACACACATTTTCATGGAGAGAGCAATGCACACACACACTATTGCGGTAAAAGAAGTAGAACAAATAAATCACTTACCGTTATCGCAAAGCTATTTTAAAGGTATACAAAGCACACCTTTAACAAATTCAACCATTGGCGAGTACTTTGACTTTATTGTCGACAAAAACCCAGAGGCGTTAGCTGTTGTAGTTCATCATCAGGGTATTCGTTTAACGTATAAGGAATTTCAAAAAGAAGTTAATCAACTCGCTATGGGGTTGCTGGCACTTGGCGTGAAACCAGGCGAACGTGTTGGTATTTGGTCTCCTAATAATATTGAGTGGTGCTTAACCCAATTCGCAACAGCTAAAATTGGCGCAATAATGGTGTGTATTAACCCTGCATATCGCCCTAACGAATTACAATACGCCTTAAATAGTGTTGAATGCTCCACCTTAATTACAGCATCAAACTTCAAAGGCAGTGATTATATAGAAATGCTTAATTGTTTAGCGCCAGAACTTGCAACTTGCGATAAAGACACACTTAATTTAAAAGCACTGCCCACTCTTAAAAATATAGTCCGCATTGGCGATGAAGCATCTCCTGGTATGCATTCTTTTAATGATGTTATTAACTTGCCAACAGCAGCACATGAGCGTGAATTAAAAGCAATAGGTGCGCACTTAAATGCTGAGCAAGACATCAATATACAATTTACATCAGGCACGACAGGCAACCCAAAAGGCGCAACGCTCACTCATAAAAATATTTTAAATAATGCGCTATTCGTCGCCGAATCCATGCATTTTACAAGCAATGACAAGTTATGCATTCCGATCCCGCTGTATCATTGCTTTGCTATGGTACTAGGTAGCTTATTATGTGTAAGTAAGGGTGCTGCAGCCATTTACCCAGGTGATTCGTTTGATGCAAAAACAACCCTTGATGTAGTGCAACAAGAAGGCTGCACAGCGCTGCATGGGGTACCAACTATGTTTATTACTGAGCTTGAACTAAGTAATTTTAACGATTATGACTTAAGTACTTTACGCACGGGTGTAATGGCCGGTTCAACGTGCCCTGAGCAAGTAATGCGAAAAGTACAAACACAAATGAACATGCATCAAGTGCTCATTGCTTACGGACAAACTGAGTGCAGCCCCATAAACAACATTACCGAAACAGACTCTTCAATAGAGCGCCAAGTAACGACTGTTGGCCGTGCGCTTGCACATACCGAGGTTAAAATTATTGACGAGTTGGGTAACATTCAACAAATTGGTCAACCTGGCGAAGTGTGTAGTAAAGGTGCAGGTATAATGCGCTGCTATTGGAATGACGAATCTAAAACAAAAGCCACAATAGATGACAGCGGTTGGCTGCACTCTGGTGATTTAGGTGTTATGGATACTGAAGGGTTTGTCACTATAGTCGGGCGTATTAAGGATATGATTATTCGCGGCGGCGAAAACATTTATCCGCGCGAAATAGAAGAAGTGCTTTACACCTACCCAGGCATTCAAGATGCAGCCATATTTGGTATAACAGATGAAAAGTATGGCGAGGAAGTGTGCGCTTGGATCCAACCAAAAGAAGATGCAGTGCTGGATGAGCAAGCAGTTCGTGAGTTTTTGAAAGACAAACTAGCCTACTTTAAAATGCCACGACATATCCGTTTTGTAGAAAACTACCCAATGACAGTAACAGGTAAACTGCAAAAATTTAAAATGCGAGAGCAAATGCAAGAAGAGCTAAGCGATAAGGCTTTCTCTTAATTTCTCTTCTATGGAAAACCTGTATTGCGAATAATAAATCTACCTCAAGCAACTATTAAAAAGCACAGCCGATTGGCTGTGCTTTTTATGTTTTGAATTTATTATAAATCCAACATTCTCTTTTTTAAACGCTCTAAATCAATCGCACTTGAGCGTACTGTTAATTTAATATGGCTGTATTCATATTCTTCTTTAACAACACTCATACTCGATCGAATTTCGCCCACGATACCTTTGGCTATGTACGGTATAACAATCTCTTCTTCAATCATGTCTTCTTGAGCAATATCAACAATATATTTATGCAGTTTACTTATATCATCAGGGTTACGCGTAGAGGTCATCATTGCATCAGGAAACTCATCCATTAGCGATTGCTGCTGCTCAGTACTTAATTGGTCTGATTTATTCAGCACTAATAATTTTTTGCTGCCTTCCACACCAACTTCTGCCAGTACTTTATGTACTACTTCAAGCTGTGAACGAAAAGAAGGGTCTGATGCATCAACCACATACAAAAGTAGCGACGCATCATGTGCTTCAGCGAGTGTTGAGTGAAACGAAGCAACCAAATCGTGTGGTAACTTTTTAATAAAACCAACTGTATCAGATACGAGTATACGAGGCTGTGTAATGGGATATAACGCACGAACTGTAGTATCTAGCGTAGCAAAAAGTTTGTTTTCGCCTTCCACATCACTGCCTGTAATTGCACGCATCATTGATGACTTACCAGCATTGGTATAACCAATTAAAGCTACTGAAAATAGCTCAGAGCGCTGCGTTCGTCTGTCCATCATTACATCTTGAACACTAACAAGCTCACGCTTTAATTCTGCTAATTGATCGCGCACCTTACGGCGATTTAGCTCAAGGGTGGTTTCACCCGCCCCTTTACCCATTTGGCGTTCTTTATCACCTGTTGATGTTTCACGAAGTCGTGGCGCGACATAATTAAGGCGAGCAATTTCAACTTGTAATTTTGCTGTTTTAGTTCGCGCATGGCGGCTAAATATTTCAATGATTATGCCTGTGCGGTCAAATACTTCTACACCTAATTGGTTCTCAACATTACGTAGCTGAGAAGGCGTTAGATCGCAATCAAATACTACAACATCGGCACACGCAAAATCTAAATCGTCTGATGGGATTTCTGACGGCATGTCAGATAATGGATCGTCATCAAGAACATTTTCATCTTCTTGCTCATCTGCAGCAGACCCTTTATTACCGGTAAGGTGCGCTATTTCTGCTAGTTTGCCTGAGCCAAGTACATTAACCTTTTGGGTAGAACTTTGCTTTTGCGATTGAGTACCTACTACTTTAAACCCTAAAGTAGTCACCAAGCGCGCAAGTTCTGCAAGCGACTCTGTAGCTTCGTCTCCTTTAAACTGTGGTGTGCTAATAGAAATAAGTAAGGCGTTTGGAAGTGATGCTTTTGCAGTTGTTTGCATAAATTTTTGTGTTAATGCACTAAGGTGCAAACCTATTTTTCATTCGAAAGTAAGTTGATCCTACGCTGTTATAGCTCAGCTTTATAGAGTTATAATTAACTAATCACTTTTATAACTAAATCTAGCCACAATTAGATATAAATTTATGGCTAAATTTGGCACTCAATCGTATTTTTTATACTACGCCTTGCTCAATCATTGCATCGGCAACGCGCCTAAAGCCTGCAATATTAGCACCCAATAAAAGGTTTCCTGGCTCACCAAATTCTGTAGCGGTATCGTTGGCTGTCACAAATATATTTTTCATAATTTGCTTTAGTTTCTCGTCAACCTCTTCAAAGGTCCAACTTTGCATACTCGCATTTTGTGCCATTTCTAATTGGCTTGTTGCAACGCCGCCAGCATTTGCGGCTTTACCTGGCCCATACGCAATTTTTGCAGCAATAAAGCTATTAATAGCCTCTTTAGTTGAAGGCATGTTTGCGCCTTCACTTACTAATAAACAGCCGCCAGATAATAATGCGTTAGCGTCTGCCTGTGTTAATTCATTTTGTGTGGCGCACGGAAAAGCAGCGTCAGCATTAAAGCGCCAAACAGCATGCCCATCTTTAGGGTAGTCATTTACAGTAATATAAATAGCATCAGGATGAGTTTGTTTGTATACGCTTAAGCAATTACGCGATTGCTCTTTCAAACATTTAATAAGATTTAAATCTATACCCGACTCATGATATACAGTGCCACGAGAGTCGCTGCAACTTACTGGTGTTGCACCCATTTGATAAAGTTTTTCCATAGCATAAATAGCAACATTACCTGCGCCCGAGACTAAGCAGCGCTTACCTTGTAGGCTATCACCGCGCGCTTGCAACATGTAGTCAGCAAAATAAACAGCGCCGTATCCCGTAGCTTCTTTTCGAACAAGCGATCCACCCCACAATAAGCTTTTACCTGTTAAAACGCCTTCATAGCGACCAGTTAAACGTTTATATTGACCAAACAAGTAACCTATTTCTCTCGCCCCTACTCCAATGTCTCCAGCGGGTACGTCGGTTGTAGGGCCAATATGGCGATAGAGCTCGCTCATAAATGATTGACAAAAACGCATTATTTCAGCATCCGATCGCCCTTTTGGATCAAAGTTTGCCCCGCCTTTACCACCGCCGATTGGTAAACCTGTTAAAGCATTTTTAAATATTTGCTCAAACCCTAAAAATTTAATTATGCTGGCATTTACACTTGGATGAAAACGTAAGCCACCTTTATAGGGGCCAAGTACAGAGTTAAACTCAATTCTATAGCCTTTATTTACCTGAATATTGCCTTCGTCATCAACCCAAGGAACTCTAAACATAATTTGGCGTTCGGGCTCAACTAAGCGTTGTATAATGGCATTTTTTTTGTATTTTTCTGAGTTTTCTGAGTTTTCTAAGATAGGTTCGAGTGATTCAAGTACTTCTTCAACAGCTTGATAAAACTCGCATTGTGCAGGACTACTATTTTTTAATTGTGCGATTGTGCTATGGATATAATTCATAATTATTCTTCCGTGTTAATAATAAAAGTATTTATCAGATGTTAAAGTAAACGTGATCAAGTTTATGACTCATGCTTTAAGGTCTTAATTTAATATAATTAACTGTTACCTTAGCATGGAAAGTTAAGATGTTTAACGTGCAGCACTTGAATTATTTTTGATTGGAATCTTGATTTTTATTTATTAAAGATGAATTTAAATTCACAGCTGTATGCAAGTATTCGTACAAGCTAAATTGTAATGTTTGTAAAAGGGAATTTTAGAAGTATTAGGTTAGGTGTGGGTTTGTTTAAAAATATAACAATTAATGGGCTTTATACTGCATTGCGCTCGCAAAAAACCCATTAACTAAAAGCTAACTAGCTAAAACCAGTTACTCAGCAGACTCTTCTGGGCGGTGCTGCTTTTGTACGCCGGTTAAAAACAAGCGTAATATTTGATCGTTACAAACACGGTAATGTTTGTTATCTACTTTTCGAGAAAACGCACTTAACTCATGTTTACTTAAATCAAAATCAACAAGTGCAAGTGTTGCTATAACATCTTCTGCTTTCAGGTTTAAAGCAATACGTAGCTTCATAAAAATAATATTGTTATTTAGCTTTTTCTCAGGCTCTGGCTGCTCACCTTCGCGTTTGCCACGTTGGGTATTAATAAACCCATTTAAAAAGCTAGCAAACTCAGTATCACTTATTGGGGTAAAAGCCTCTTCACCTTCTTTAGTTAACCATGCAATTACTTGCTCTTTGGTAACAGCATGCTCTGCTGATGCAAAAACATTGACCATAGCAGTATCAGTTAAGTTAAAAGTGTAGCGAATGCGGCGTAAAATATCGTTATTAGTCAAAGTAAATCCCAAAGTGAGGTATAGCAACCAAGCGGTTATTGCTTAATTTTAAATAAGCACCTAGTTTAACAGGTTTACTAATACCACCCTATTAATTTTTATTTAAGCTTCATATACCTAGTTACCTAGTACCTTGGCAGGATCTACGCGCGTTGCTTGCCATGCAGGATAAATAGTTGCAAGTATCGCAAGCACAAACGTAACAATTACTGTAATACCAATGTCTTCAAGTACTAATTTACTTGGTAAAAACTCTATAAAATAAACACCCTCAAGTGGATTAGCTCCAAATAATTGGCTTATCCACGTAAAAAGCTCACTTATATTAAGCGCTAATACCACTCCAATTAGTGTTCCTAGTGCCACGCCTACAAATGCTTGCATTAAGCCCTGCATTACAAAGGTGGCTAAAATAGTGCTGTCTTTCGCGCCCATGGTTTTTAAAATAGCAATATTGCCTTGTTTTTCGCGCACTTCCATCACCAAGGAAGACACAATATTAAAACTAGCTACTGCAATAATTAAAAACACCACAATATAAACAATGGTACGTACCATTTGAATATCTTGATACAGGCTGCCTTGCGTTCTAAACCAACTAGAAATATACACATAGTCGTCAATAGTTTGGCCCACTTTTAACGCTATTTGATGCGCTGAAAATACATCATCAACACTTAATCGCAGCCCTGTGACTTGAGTCTCGTCGTAACCCAATGCTTGCTGCGCTTTGTTAATATGTATAAACGCAGCGGTACTATCAATCGGCCCGCCCATTTCTATAACACCTGCAAGATTAAGTGTTACGCGTTTAGGCGCTAATAATGATTGACCTTTTTGACTAATTTGCGGAATAAGTAACGTAATGTTGTCGCCTACTTTGGCATCTAACTGTTTTACTATTTGCTTGCCTAATATAACGTCATCAAAGCCTAACTGGCTCACTAATTTACCACTGGTAAACTGGTTTACCGCCGATACATTACTCTCGAGCGATGGCTCTACACCACGAATTTCAACTGCTTTCAACTGGCTTTTATATTGCGCCATCCCATTTACAGCAATAAATGGCGCAGCCCCTGTTACATGCGGTTGTGTTTGTAAATCCTCAACCTTTTGCGACCAATTCGCGATGGGTCTACTTGGTGCTACATATTCAATCTGCGGTACAACACTTAGTAAGCGGTGTACTAGTTGCTGCTCAAAGCCATTAATTACAGACAGCGCCACAATTAAAACCGCGACACCTAATAAAATACCAATAGTCGATGCTTTAGCGATAAAACTAACAAAGCCGTTTTTTTCGTCTTTATGGCCCGAGTAGGCTCTAAAACGTTTACTTAAAAATGCACTAAGCAACATACTGCGACTCTTTAATAGCTAGTTTTCCATCATCTAAATACGCTATTTTACCCAGCTTATCGGCAAGCTCTAAATCGTGTGTAACCACTACAAAACTTGTATTTAAACTTTGGTTTAGCTCGTTAATTAAATCGTAAATTTTAATCGCGTTTTGTTTATCTAAATTACCGGTTGGTTCATCAGCAAGCACAAGCGCAGGTTTTGTAACCAGTGCACGGGCAATAGCCACGCGTTGGCGCTCTCCACCAGAAAGCGCAGACGGTTTATGTGAGCTGCGATGTGCAAGGCCTACTTTTTCGAGCATATCGAGCGCTTGTACTTTGGCCTCTTTTGCACTTAAACCTTTAATTAATAATGGCATAGCTACGTTTTCTATCGCGCTAAACTCCATTAATAAATGATGAAATTGATAGATAAACCCTAAATTTTGGTTTCTAAATGCGGCTTGCTCTGTTCGCGAAAGCTTGGCAACTTCTTGGTTTTTAATTTTAGCGCTACCGGAGCTTGCGGTATCTAATGTGCCAAGTATATGTAAAAGCGTACTTTTACCTGAGCCAGAACTACCCACAATCGCGAGCATTTCGCCCTGCTCAAGTGCTAAATCAACACCTTTTAATACTTCAACTTGGTTGCTGCCATCTTGATAAACTTTACTTAAATTTTCACAACTAATAACTAAATCATTCATAACGTAATACCTCTGCTGGTTTTACTTTTGCGGCTTTACGCGCAGGATACAAGGTAGCTAAAAAGCTCATAGCAATACTGGCAAACGCTATTATTACTAAACTTAAAATATCAAATTTTACCGGAAGCTCTATACCTGCTAGTAAGTTTAAACCTACTAATGCTAGTAACTCATTTATATACAAACTAAATATCACACCTAAAAACGCACCTATTGCAGTACCTATTACACCGTTATATAAGCCTTGCACCATAAATACCTTTTGAACTTGGGAAGGCGTCAAACCTAACGTTTGTAGTATGGCTACCTCGCCTTGTTTTTCGCTTACCATCATGGTTAAAGCCGATACAATATTAAACACAGCCACCAATACAATGAGGGCAAGCAACATAGACATAATGCGCTTTTCCATAGCAACGGCTGCAAATAGAGTACCTTGGGTACTGCGCCAATCACTATAATTATGATCGTTTAAAATACGCTGGCTGGCTTCAATAAATTCATCTAGCTCGAACGGTTCGTGCAACGAGATACTTAAATTAGGGGCGGTGTTTTTATCGAGCTTAAGCACGCGTTGCAGCGAAGCGCCGCTGGTAAACGCAAGTGCCATATCGATTTCAGAGCCGGTTTCGTATATTGCGGCAACTTTAAATAAACGCTGGCTAGGTACTCGCCCAAGTGGTGTATAAGTTGAAGCATTAGGCATAATAACGCGCAGCTTATCACCCACGCTAACGCCTAATTTACGACTCAAATAACGGCTTATAGCAATACTGTAGTTTTTGTTAAGTACGGTTTTCCAATCGCCTTGCACTATTTTGTCGGTAATTTTATATAAAGAGCCGTTATCGTCGTAAAGGCCTTGCAGTAACACGCCGTGTAAATCTTTATTAGTTTGTAAAATAGCTTCGCCGTGGCGATACAAGCTTACATGGTCAACATAGGGAGATTGTTCGAGATCGGTTTTTAAGTCATTCATTTGTGTAGCGGTATGTGCTTCCGCTTTTATTTCAACGTGAGGAATAAGCCCTAGCATGTTCGTTTTTAAGCTATTTTCAAAGCCATTCATTACACTGCTGACCGTAAATAAAGCCATTAAACCAATAGCGATACCGGCAATAGAAAAAAACGATATAAAGGATATAAACGCATTTCCCTTAGAGGAGCGACTGTATCTAAGCCCTATAAATAAGCTAACCGGTTGAAACATATTATTTTTAACACTTATCCTAAAAGTATTGAGCAATAGTAGCACGAAAAAAGTGCCTTTGGGTATGGCGTAAAATGTAAGAAATAATTTAAAAATCTGATACTTGGCTATATTTAAAGCAATATGTATTTAACCATTAACTCGTGGTTAAGTTTTAAGCCCTTTAACTAAATAATCGAGTAAAACGCGTACATTTGTGGCCACAAACTGCCTTGGTGGATACACGCCCCACACCCCTTCTTGCTGTGGTTGATAAGCTGTTAAAATAGGGACCAGTTCCCCTGAGGAAATTTCGTTGCCAATGTAGTAATCGGGTAACTGTACAATACCCAACCCTTTTTTAGCGCCATCCACCAGCGCCCAACCACTATTGCACTGTAATCGCCCCGCTATTTTGATGTGTTTATCGCGCCCATTTTCGTTTACGCGCCAGTAGCTACTATTACCAATTAAACATTCATGGCTGTTTAGCTCGCCTAAAGTATGCGGCTCACCAAATCGAGTTAAATACTGTGTTGCCGCGCACATAATAAAGCGCCTTGCACTTAACCTGCGTGCTTTTAAGCTTGAATCTTTTAGATGCCCTAACCTTATTGCTAAATCAAAGCCGCCTTCTAGCAAGTTTTCTTGCTCGTTGCTTAATGTGGCAACAACTTCTACCTCAGGATGGTCATACATAAAGTTATTCACTAAAGGCATTATGAACGTTTCCCCGTACATAACCGGAGCCGTGAGTTTAATTTTACCCTTTGGTGTAGTTTGGTGCGTGGCAAGACCTTGCGTTGCTTCATCCATAGCATATTGTAAATGCTTTATTTGATGTAAATACGCTTCACCCTCTTTGGTCAAAACGACTTTACGGGTTGTACGGGTTAAAAGTTGGGTATTTAAACGTTGCTCAAGCGCTGTAACGTGGCGGCTAATATGCGCAACCGAAAGCCCTAGCGTTTTAGCAGCTGCGGTAAAACTGCTCTCTTCACCTACCGCTATAAACTCATCTATCCCATCCCAGCGTGCCATTATTACCATACTGTAAAAGTGTTTTAATAAATCAGAGATTATCATTGTTTGAGAAACAAATACAATACGCGCATCACCCAAGCAAATTGGGTCTACAATTATTTTTTAATAGCCAGTTAAAGGAAATAAAAACATGTCTGAATTTATTAAATCAAAAGCTGCCATTGCTTGGGGTCCTAATCAACCACTTAGTGTTGAGGAAGTTGATGTAATGATGCCTAAAAAAGGCGAAGTAATGGTAAAAATTACCGCTACTGGTGTATGTCATACCGATGCATTTACATTATCGGGTGAAGATCCTGAAGGCATATTTCCTGCTATTTTAGGCCATGAAGGCGCTGGTGTTGTCTATGCCGTTGGCGAAGGCGTAACCAGTGTTGAAGTTGGGGACCATGTTATTCCTCTATACACTGCTGAATGTGGCGTATGTAAAATGTGTACTTCAGGTAAAACTAATCTATGTTCAGCTGTACGCGAAACTCAAGGTAAAGGCCTAATGCCAGATGGCACAACACGCTTTTTTAAAGACGGCCAACCAATTTACCACTACATGGGTACATCAACGTTCTCTGAGTACACTGTATTACCAGAAATTTCACTCGCTAAAGTAAATAAAGAAGCCTCTTTAGAAGAGATTTGCTTACTAGGCTGTGGTGTAACAACAGGTATGGGTGCAGTAACAAATACAGCTAACGTAAAACCTGGTGATACGGTTGCTATATTCGGCTTAGGCGGTATTGGTTTATCAGCCATTATTGGCGCAAAAATGGCTGGTGCGGGTCGTATTATTGGTGTTGATATAAACACCACTAAATTCGATTTAGCAACAAAACTTGGTGCAACTGATTTAATTAATCCAAAAGATTTCGACAAGCCAATTCAAGAAGTTATTGTTGAAATGACTGACGGTGGCGTTGACTACTCGTTTGAATGTATTGGTAATGTTGATGTTATGCGCTCAGCGCTTGAGTGTTGTCATAAAGGTTGGGGCGAATCGGTAATTATTGGTGTAGCCGGTGCTGGCCAAGAAATATCAACCCGTCCGTTTCAACTGGTAACTGGGCGTGTATGGCGTGGCAGTGCATTTGGTGGCGTTAAGGGCCGTTCACAACTACCTGAAATAGTAGAGCGTTATATGGCTGGCGAATTTGCTCTTAACGACTTTATTACCCATACAATGGGCCTTGAAGATATTAATGAAGCGTTTGATTTAATGCATGAAGGTAAAAGTATTCGTACAGTCATTCATTACTAATAAACGACATTCGTAAAATAGCTTATTAACAAGCCGTAATACTTTTAAGTTTACGGCTTTTAAGGATTAAGTATGTTAGAAAATATTTCAAGTGTAAAAGTGTCTGGCGGTTGGCATAAACAATATACTCACAGCTCGCAAAGTACACATTGTACTATGCGCTTTGCCGTGTTTTTACCCCCTGGCGCAAGTGAAGCCAATAAAGTACCGGTACTTTATTGGCTATCAGGTTTAACTTGTACTGACGAAAATTTTATGCAAAAAGCCGGCGCATTTAAAAAAGCTGCCGAGCTGGGTATTGCTATTGTAGCGCCTGACACTAGCCCGCGCGGCGAAAACGTACCCAACGAAGACAGCTACGACTTTGCTCAAGGTGCTGGCTTTTACGTAAATGCTACGCAAGCTCCTTACAACACCCATTTTAATATGTACGATTATATTGTTAGTGAGTTACCAGCACTTATAGAACAACATTTTCCGGTAACAAGCACAAAAGCAATTAGCGGTCACTCTATGGGCGGGCATGGTGCATTAATGGTTGCACTTAAAAACCCGACTGCGTTTGTAAGTGCCTCGGCTTTTAGCCCTATTGTAAATCCGATTGAATGCCCTTGGGGTGTAAAAGCATTTACTGGTTATTTAGGAAATGATAAAGCGCTTTGGTCACAATATGACAGCTGCGAGTTAATGAAAAGCGCAGAGCAAGCTAATTACTTACCCATGTTAGTGAGTCAGGGTGATGCTGATGGCTTTTTACAAGAGCAACTTAAGCCAGAAAACCTAGTCGCTATTGCTGATAAAAAAGGCTACCCGCTTACACTTGAAATGCAAGCCGGCTACGATCATAGCTACTTTTTTATAAGCAGCTTTATTGACCAACACTTATTATTTCATCATCAGTTTTTAACTGCTTAGACTCAGTAGTGTGTAGAGATGACTTTTCTACCTCTACACACTCTTTTAGACTTTTAGTGACCTGCCTACATACTTGCGTTGTAGTGCTTTCCCCTTTTACTAGGCTAACAAGAGCCGAATCTATCTTTAATCCCATATCAGTAAAGTTAAATCCGTTTTTATCTGAGGGTACTGGCTCTAGTGGGTTTTTATAAGGTGTTGACTGCGCAGGGCTAATACTATTTTTATCATTACGCGCCTGAGATTGTGCTTGGCCGTCAATAATAGCGCCGGCAACTGTGCAGCCACAAAGGTAAAAAACTGACAAAAATACAATAAACGTTCTCATCATTCATCCTAATCAAAATATTACCTAAATTGTATACGCTTTTTATTTTAACTCTGTAAAAATATGTAGGCATAATTACCTGAACTCATTTATAAACTCTTTTGTAAAACCCACCAGCTGTAAAATAAAAATAATCAAAAAAGGAAGCGCGCCAATAATAGCAACGCTTCTGTTTAATGGTTCATTGTTTTGTACTAACAAAACAAAAGCGCATAACCCTAGTGCAAACGACCAAGCATACAAACTCCATGTTTGAGCTTCACTTGCACCACTTAATTCACGAATTACCAAAACAGCAGAGTCTGCTGATGTGGCTACAAAAATGAGTAAAAGCAATAAACTTGACCAAATTAATAGACCGCCTTGCCACCCTAATTGCTCGAAAAATACAAACAGCCCTTGTGTATAATCAGCTTTAATAGCCGCTAAAATGCCTGCATTGTGCGTTTGATCCCAGGAAATTGCAGAGCCCGAAAACACACTAAACCATATAATAGTCACAAAGGTTGGTACAAATACAACACCTACAATATATTGCCAAACCGGCCGTCCTTGGCTAATTTTTGCCAAAAACACACCAACAAACGGGCCCCAAGCTAACCACCAAAAATAGTAATTGTATGTCCAACCTGTTGCCCATGCAGGGTCATTAAGTACGCTTTCAAACTGCCATGTACCTGTGGTTATAAGCTGAATGTAATCCCATGTACCGCCTATCGCTATGTCTATAATTGGCTGTATAGGCACAAAAATTAATAGCCATGCTATGAGTGCAAAGGCTAAAAACATATTAAACTTACTAAGAGTTTGAATGCCTTTTTTAAGCCCCAACTTTGCAGAAATGGTATAAAGCAGTGCAATTAAAAAAATAATAATAAACCCCGAAAGTAAAGCCGATTCAACCCCTAGCTCAAGCTCAAGCCCTTTACGCAGTAATAAAGTTGAATTAGCAATTGTGCCCACTACACCAAAAAATATTGCAAGTATGGCAATTAATTTAATGCTAAAGCTCAGCTGTAACTGCCAAGCCCGATTAATAACGCCTTTAGTTGCACTGATCACAGGAGCACTAATATCGCCCGCTTTACCACTATTACGAGTAAGCCCACCTAATAACAAGCCAAATACTGCATAGAGCGCCCATGCATGCGCGCCCCAATTAACTAAGGTAAGCGCCAAACCACTTGTTTGGTGGTTGGGATACAAGCTTTGCTTTAAAGGCGAGTTAACCGTGTGTAGTGCAGGCTCTGCTACTCCCCAAAATATAAGTCCTGAGCCCATCCCTGCTGCAAACAACATAGAAAGCCAACCAAAGGTACTAAACTCAACAAGTGCTTGCGCTCCTCCTATTTTTCGTTGCCCTAATGGGCTTATAGCAATAGCTATCACAGAAAAAAGTAACACGTTTACCAATATAAAAAATGGCGACCCTAAATAACCTAAAATTTTATTAATAGCGGGTTGTAAGTGCTCTGTGAGTAATTCAGGAAATAAAAAAGCAATAACAGATAACCCAACGCAAAATAGTAAGGCTGTTTTTTCAAGCTTAGTAGGTGTGCTTAATGTTTTATTTAAAGGCAAGAGATTCACATAGGTGTCTTTTAGTCTGGATAAAAGAATACGAGGCTTTAAAACTCAGATCAAATTAACTATTGCGTAAAATAGTAATAAAAACATGTAAAAGTTTCTTCAATAATTCTTATTAAATGCAGATATAAAAAATAAATCACTGATTATTAAGCATTTATACCCTGGCTTGCTGTTTGCTTATTATTAACAAAATTAACCAGCACAGGCTCAATAATGGAAATTGATTTACAGTGGAATGAAATCATCGATAATTTAATACATTTAGGTATTGCTTACCTACTTGCACTACCCATGGCTTACGACAGAGAGCGTAGTCATGATGGCGCAGGGCTTAGAACCTTTCCGCTTGTTGCGGTAGCATCATGCGGGTATGCACTTATTGCTATGTCGGTTTTAGATGGTGCAGAAGCTCAATCTAAAATGTTGCAAGGTATAATTACTGGTATTGGTTTTATTGGCGGTGGCGCAATTTTAAAAAATAACCGTACGACCTCAGGCACTGCAACCGCAGCCAGTATTTGGAATATGGGCTTAATAGGTATTGCTGTTGCGTACAGCCGTTACGAAATAGCCATTTTACTTGCCATTATTAATTTTATAACGCTTAGGTATGTAAAAAAGTTTAAGTGATAGTTTTTTAATAAGTATTGCAGCAAAATTTCAATGCATTGTTTGAATAGCCAATACTTATTAATACGATAACTCCCCATAATTTATATGTGGGGAGTTACATTTTTATAAAAAACTTTCACCGCTTTGCTTAAGTGTAATTGTTTGTGCTTGAGCGCTTTTTATTAATAATCCACAACGTAAATCATTTTTCGAAATAACAATTTTATCAATTGTATTAGTGTCATAGTCAACGACTTTGTTTTCGCATCTAAGTTGCACTTTGCTCAGTGGTAATTCTGATTGTAATTTAACCTCAGACTTCGACATCATAGGCATTACAGCTTGCTCTGAAGCTAAACTAAATTGTTGTTCAATATCTCCCGAGTTTTTATAAATATCGTTCACTTGGGTTAACAACTGTTCCTTATTTTGATCTGTAAAAGTTATAGATTCAATATTGCCTAGTGCATCTATTGCATCATAGGCTCGTACATAATCTTGCTTTGATATAAACCACTGTAAAGCATTTTTAATCACACGTTTTTGAATTTGATCAGGTAAGTTACCTCTAAATAAGAACGCTTCGTTGATATGCTGATCAAAGCTCTTCCAATCTTGTACAAAATAACTGTGCTGGCTTTTAAGCCACGCAAGTAAAACAATTTCAACCGTATTTTTGGTATGTTCATTTTCTAGTTCATCAATAAGGCTTTTAGCTTCATCGTATTTCTTTTCATCGATTAATTTACTAGCTTGCTCATAATCATTAAAAAAGCCACGTGATGCCTTATCGTTTGAAAACCCAACATGTAAATTTTGTGAACTTACAGTAATAGTTTTTGCTACAGGTATAGTCTCACCATTTAATTTTGCGCTTTTGTAATTTAGTTTAGATACGTAATCTATTACTTCTCTTTGGTACTTTTTTTGCCCGACCGTAGCTACAATTTCTATATCACTAACCTGCCCGCTTTTATCGACAACGTAACTGCTTAAGTTAATCCCCTCTAACCTCGAAGCGCGCGAGGAAGTATTAGTGAGCTGATCGTAGTTTTTATTAATCACTTCTGCAGGAACAAAGTCGTCTGCAAAAGCAGGAAGTTGAGTAAAAGCAGAAGTTAAAGAAAGCGCTAATATGAGTTTTTTCATCGGTTTTATCCATCCTAGATAGTGTTTATATAATAGAAACAAACGATCAACATAAAAGCAAGTATAAACACAAAAAATAAGTTCAATTAATAAGCTAAATTTGGGGGGTAACAAAAATAATCTAATAGCTACATATATTTTAGGCATTAAAAAAGGCGCTTAAAAAGCGCCTTGCTAACAAGTATGTGTGCTTAAAACATATCTTGATAGGAATTTGTTGTGCTAAACGTAATTGCTTTTTCAAAGCCAGGTAACTGAATACTTTGCTCGCTTATTACAATGTCATTGTCATCAATAAGTCCGTCGCCAAAGCGGTAAATAAGCTCATATTGGCCTAAATCAGCTTGAGCTTGATACATTTGTTGCGCGGCTTTAATTGCTACATTTTTTTGAGCGTAACTAGTCATAACGTCATCGCCATGGCGATTAGCGAGCATTTGCATTGTCACTTTTGGTGAAAGTACTATTGCTGTTGCATTGTTACCGCCAAAGCCTTTTGAATTTATAAAAGCTATATCCATTTCACTGCATTCGTAATGGCTATTACGAATATCAAGATGATCGGTGTAAACATCATCAGCCACTTTATCAATTGTGGTAATACCCGGCATAATGTTGTGACTAAATACACCGAGAGCTATCGCTAATTGGTCGCCACTTGCAGGAGCTATAGTATGACCAACATAGGCTTTAGGCGCTGTCACTTTCCAATTATCAATAGCGAACGTTTGTGCCACTTTGTGATATATCAGCGACTCTGTTACGCGGTTTAACGGTGTACTTGAGCCATGCGCTAAAATAAAGCTACGTTCTTGCAAAGCTTCTTTGCCTAAAAGGCTCGTTGCTAAAGCAGCCGATTTAGCCATGGTAATGTAGTTACCAGGACCAGGTGACGTAATTGATTTTTTTATACCATCTGCATTTACAAATACATCCGGCACAGAGCCCATTATGTCAGCGCCTAATTCAAGGGCTAATGCATCATCCATTAAAATAGCAACTTGTGCGCCTTCACCTAATGTAAAGCCGCAGTTATCCCCAAACGGGCGGCTACTTTTGCGATAATCTGGTTCTTCATCATGTGATAAGTTATCTAAGCGGCGCAAACCTTCAACATTTGCAAGTGCGCTCATGTTACCAAAGCCTTCAATCACTTCGGGTGTAATAGCACACTCAACACTTGCGACAACCGCAACGCGTGTACGCCCTGCTTGTATGTCGTTTACTGCTGCACGTAAGTTGTATAAAAACGTAGCACAGGCGCCCGAGGTCGAAAACGTAGTTCCCACATTGCCCGTAACATACGCGTTAATAAAGTCAGTCGACATGGTATTTAAACCCAGTGCTAACTGCTTAGTACTAACACGGTCGCCCTGTTGGCGTGCTTTAACTAAACCGCCTAGGCCTTTGTCGTCCATTTGGCCAATTACCGATGCTGAATAGGTACCAATTTTATCTGGCTCTACGCTATTCATAATGTGTTGCCAATCAAGCCCTGTTGATTTAATCGCATCGGTAGCTGCAAAAATAGTCGCTTGCAAACCACGAGGCTGATAGCGGCTGTTATACATAACAGACGGATCAAATCCAGTCGGAAATTGCCCTGCAGATTTAATTGGATTATCACGTGTTGAGTCATGCTTAACATCTAAGTCGGCTGCAATAGTTACTTTTACTTTTTTGCCTTCAAGTTCTTCAACTTGCCAGCTAGTTGGAACAGGTACCGGTAAGTCGCGAGCGCGAGTTTCAAACACAATAGCGTTATCGCTTGATGCGTTTAGCGTCATTTTTTGCTGCCACGGTGTGGCATCTGCATCAAAGTGTTCTTTTTCAATTTTACGAATAAGTGTACCGGCAATAATTTGCTCACCAAAGCGTGCTTCTATGTCGCTTTGCTCAACATTATTACCTTGTGTATCTTGTAATTGGCCGTTTACAACGCTTACTAGATTCATCAGTGTGGCGAGGCCTAAAAATGTTTCACTGCGATCTTTAGCGTTTAAACTATCTAACACGATACGGCGATAACCTTGATGAAAAGAAGTACGGCCAGCGGCGTTAATGCCACCCATGCCTACTATAACGGGTAATGCAGTCATAATTTACCTTTAAAAAACGTGTTATAAGATGAACACGCAGTTTAAATGGATTACGTACCATACATTGTGCTTTAATAGCCAAATATTCAGCACAAAAGGCCAAAAGGTACTGGTCGGAGCATTTACATGACTGAAAAAAACACTAATCCACCACTAAACATTGCTATAGCGGTATATCCGCATTTATTAGTGACTAGTTTAACGTTACCTATAGAAATGCTAAGAGCCGGCGAGGCCTTTGCTAAAGGCCACCTTAATAAGCAAAGTTTTAGACCGCTTGCTATAAATTTAGTGGCTAAAAATGCAGAATCTATAGCTACTCGCGCAGGCCTTGCGATAGTTCCTGATTGCATAACAACTAATGCGCCCTACAGCGATTTAATTATAGTCCCGGGTATTTGGCGAAACCCGCGCCCAGTAGTACGTACAAATCAAGACGTAGTTGATTGGCTAAGCGAAAGCTTTAGCGCTGGCAGTCATATAATTGGTGTAGGTACTGGCAACTGCTTATTAGCTGAGGCTGGCTTACTTGATGGGCACCCTGCTACCACACATTGGCACTACGCCAATCAATTTAGCCATGACTATCCGCTGGTGCGTTTAAAACCCGACTTTTTTATAACCCAGTCAGAGCGTATGTATACCGTAGCGAGTCTTAATGCCCTTGCGGATGTGATCGTACATATTATTAGTCAGTACTATACAAAAGCAGCCGCTCAACATGTAGAGCGTAATTTTTCGCACGAAATACGTAAACCCTACGAAGATCAACGCTATTTAGAAGGTGCAGTAGACCGTCACCCCGATGAGCTAATTGCGCAAATTCAGTTTTGGCTAAAAACCAATTTAGCCACCGAGCTAAACCTGCAAGAAGTCGCTGCCCAATTTAGCTTGAGCTACCGTACTTTTACCCGCCGTTTTAGAGCAGCTACTAATCAAAGCCCTATTGAGTATTGGCAACAATTACGCGTAGAAGGTGCGAAGGAGTTATTAGCATCATCAAATTTATCAATTCAAGAAGTGGCTTTAGAAGTGGGATATAACGACCAAGGGCATTTAACACGCGTGTTTAAAAAAGTATTAAGCCAAACCCCCAGTGGTTACAGAAAAGTAGTTAGACGAAAGTTATTTGGATAACCAGCGACTGCACTCTAAATTGGCATTTTTTTATACATAAATTATACTCTTATCAATAATATAATTTATGCCATACCAAGGTAACTGCATGAAAGATAAACTTAGTAAGCACCTTTTTGATCCACAAAGCGATGCTTCTATTGAATCAAAGTTATTAAAGTTACTTTCACTCGTACGAAAACATTTGAGCATGGAAGTTGCGTTTATTTCAGAATTCACCAATAATGATCGCGTTTTTAAAGTGGTAGATAACCAAACTACAAATACCTGCGTATCCGTGGGTAACTCAGATCCAATTTGCGAAACTTACTGTAAAAAAATATCCGATAACGAGCTAGAACAAATAATCCCTAATACCCTTGAGCACCCTATAACCCGCAATATGCCAGTTACAGAAAAGCTAAATATTGGCTCGTATATAGGTGTACCTATTGTCTTATCTACAGGTAAAGTTTACGGTACTTTTTGCTGTTATAAAACCATATTAGATAATACCTTGAACGATAAAGATTTGTCATTTCTTAGGTTAATTTCTGAAATAGCTACGGAGTTAATCGAAAAAAATGTTCAATCTAACATTTTAAATAATGAGTCAAAGTCGCTTATTGAAAATATTATAAAAACAAACGATATTACGATTTATTTTCAGCCCATATTTAATTTATCAACCAATCAACTTTCGGGTTATGAGTCTCTGTCACGCTTTTTTATTGAACCCTATAAAACACCTGACATTTGGTTTAAAGATGCTGAAAAGCTAGGTCTAGGAGAAGCATTAGAGATACTTGCTATACAAAATACATTACATTGCTTGGATAAATTTGATGAAAAAGCTTATATCACTATCAACACTTCACCTCAGCATATTTTATCAAGCTCAATAGACAAAGTATTACAAAGCATCGATTGTAATAGAATAATTTTAGAAGTGACTGAACATTCACCTATTTTAGACTACCAAGCGATGCGAACCGCACTTCAACCATTAAGAAACCGAGGTGTAAAACTCGCTATCGATGATGTAGGTGCTGGATTTTCATCTTTTCAGCATATTTTAGAATTAGAGGCAGATATCATTAAGTTAGACATAAGCCTTACTCAAAATATAAATACGGATCGTAGAAAGTTTTTATTAGCTAAGGCACTATGCGGATTTGCCAAAGCGATTAATTGCTCAATAGTTGCTGAGGGAATAGAAAATCAAGAAGAATTAAGTGCGCTGAGAAAGCTAGGCGTTGATAACGTGCAAGGTTACTTTATAGGCCGCCCTGCCCCGCTTGAAGACGCTATTCATTTTCAAACAGTCAGGCTTTAATAAAAAACGCCACTTTTAGTGGCGTTCTGAGTCGTTAAATTCTTTTCGATAATAGCGTTTTTGATAGTTTTTTACTTTAGTGTGTACGCCTTTGCTTAAGCTTTTAAATTTAGCCTCGAGTACGTCTACACCGTATAAAATACCGACCACCAGCACCGAGAGCTTTATTGCAGCGCCAAGGTTTTCGGTCGCTATCATAACGCCTATTGATGCAAGCACCCAGATGGTTGCAGCAGAGGTTACACCAACTACCGCACCATCTTTTGCGAGCATAACGCCAGCCCCTAAAAAGCCAATACCTGTAATTATTTGCCCAACTACACGAGAATGATCTATCACATCCCCTTGTAAATTAAACGCGGTCGATAAAAACAAATACGTACCCAAGGTTATTAACGCAGAGGTACGAATGCCTACAGGTTTGCCGCGCAATTGGCGCTCTATACCAATAATAGCACCACAAAAAGCCGCAGTACCAATAGCTGCCCACGAATACGGGGCTACATCAATTAAATCTAAAAAAGTCACTGTTAACCTTATATTTTATTAGCTATAGCCACCGCTGTTCTTAAACGTTGGCTACCAAACGCTGACATTTTACTAAAATCACTTCGTGCAATAGGTACATATTGGCAATCTATTGCGAGCTGTTTATCGTTACCGGGCTCACAAAACGGATCGTGAACATACACGCAGTGCTCATCAAGGTGCGTAACACACACCCAATGTGGCGATTTTTTACCATCAAAACTGTATGTACTAATTAATAACAGCACACTAAAGCCTTTACTTAACCACTGCTCAATATGCTCAAGCTCTACATCTTTATACGTAAGCGGTATATTTGCCTGTGCAATACCATCTACAAATTGTTGATGCACGGTGGCAAGTACCACTTTTTTGTTTTCGTTGCGTACGCCATCTAAAAACAAAGGCTCGGTGGTATTAACCATTACCTCGCTTTTAAAACCACGCTTATTAGCGGCAAGTGCCAAACCAAACGGATGACAACCACCATGACCCGATGTCATAAAAATGGTGGTACCTTCACGCCAAAGTGCTAACTCATGTGATTGGCTAAGCTCAGTTGTTGGCTCAAGTGCCCCCATTGCCATTAATAGTGCAGCAGGTCCGCATGTAAACTCGGTAGTTTGCTGATACCACGGCGTTAAACGCGCCACTTTTAACTCACTCGTTTGTCGAATGTTTTTTTGCATTCGTAGTGCATCACTGTGGTCATCGTAATAATCGCTATATTGGCCAAACACTCTGTAACCTAAACTTTTATAAAGCCCTATCGCACCTTCGTTATTTACAGCCACTTCTAAACGCAGGTAAATACGCCCGTGCTCACACGTTTCTTTTTCAAGGCTAGTAAGCAATGCCTTTGCAATCCCCTTACCTTGCATTGTGGGTTTTACAGCAAGCGAATACAAACGCCCTAAACGTGTGCCTTTATGGCACCACACTAGCCCATAGCCGCATATTTGCTCGCCATTTTCTGCAACGAGTAAAATACCATGCTTAGCACTTAGCCAGCGCTTTAAACTGCGCGGGCTCAATTTATCGTTATTAAAGCAAGCATTTTCAACGTCAATCAGTGCATTTAAATCACTGCTAAGCGCTTTTCGAATAACAAGGTTGCTCATGTTATTACCCACGGCCTCGTGCTTCTAAGCGTTGTTTAAATTCATCCATAATGATCATGTATAGCTCGTCACCCAAATAGCCGTCTTCTACTTTGTGATCAATACTTGGGTTGTCGTTTACTTCAAGCACGTATGCTTTGCCTTGATGCTCTTTAACATCAACGCCATATAAACCCCTACCCACTGTTTTACATGCTTTTAATGCTGCATCTAACACCGCTTTTGGTAACTCAAAGGTTGGCAATGTTTCAAAGCCACCAGAGAAAAACCGTTTAGCGTCGTGGTTATAAATTTGCCAATGGTTACGCGCCATTAAATAACGACATGCATAAATTGCACGACCATTTAATACACCCACTCGCCAATCGTATTCGGTGTACATGTATTCTTGTGCAAGCACTAATGCGCTAAATTCAAACAGCTCTGTAAGCTTAGCTTCAAGCTCATCACGGTTTGATACTTTATAAACACCTTTTGAGAAAGACCCTTCAGGCATTTTTAAAACAAGCGGATACGTAAACGCTTCTTCTAATTGCTCAAGCGTTTCACTTGCTTGATCTGCCACTACAACCGTTTTTAAACTTGGCACTTTTTGATAATTAAACGCATCGTGTAAATACACTTTATTACAACAACGTAAAATAGACTCAGCATCATCAATAACCACTAAACCCAGGCTTTGCGCTTTGCTTGCAAGGCGGTACGTTGGATGGTCAATCGCTGTAGTTTGGCGAATAAATAACGCATCAAACTGGGCTATGTTATCAATTTCGTCAAAGCTTAATGCTTGTGCATTAATGCCGTGTTTAGCGGCGGCTTTAATAAAACGTGCAATAGCGTCTTTATCACTCGGCGGTACTTTTTCGTTATGATCAACAAGTATTGCCATGTCCCATCTAAAACGACGTTGCACTGAGCCAATACGCCACTGCGTTTTAGTAAAGTTATCTAGCTTGGCTACAAATTCGCTGTACTGCTGCTCGCTTAAAGACGATAAAGACCCTTGTTGCAACAAGCCCTGTTCATCAACAAATAAAATAGGCGTTGGGTATTGCTTAAATACCGACTTAGCCGCTTTTGATTGTAAATCGTTTTGTGTATTACCAAAGTAAAGTGTGCCATCTATTTGGCCCACATTTAACATAGGGGCTTGACCACTACGCAATGCGTTTATGGTTTTTACACTTGGCAAAACTTGGTGCTTGCGCGCCTCAGCAAGTAACGAGCAATAGTAACCTTTGCTCAAGTATTGGCTTGAGTCGCACAGATTAATAATGCGTGTTTTTGGTTCATTTTGTTTTGGGTAATCACGTAAGTAGGTATTAAACGTAATTACATTTTCGAACGATTGAGCAAGCGTTTGCTCGTTGTTATCAACCACAATTAAGGTTTTAAACACGACTTTTCCTAGTTAAGTCAAAATATAAAAAGCATGCTTAGTAAAATACTAAGCATTATAAATAGAAACACCCATCGTACTAAGTGGGCATTGCGCGAATCACTTAATATGATGGGTGCTTTAACAGGTACCTACTGTACGAGTTAGCGCTTAAATTGCTTAAGCGACATGTGCTTTATATGCCCTTTTTTTAAAACGCACAAATGAGATATTTTTAGCGTGAAGATGAAAAATATTGATTAACTATATTTTCCAACTAATGCCGATTAAAATACCCAAAACAATACCTTAAGAGAGTTAAAAATGTCGCTGCCTGCTTGCCCAAAATGCCAATGTGAATATGTTTACCAAGACCAACAACTGCTTATTTGCCCCGAGTGCGCCTATGAGTGGAACCCAAATAATACAAACGATGAAGCCGCCATTTTAGTTAAAGATGCCAACGGCACTTTGCTAAATGATGGCGACAAAGTGACAGTAGCCAAAGATTTAAAAATTAAAGGCAGCTCGCAAGTCATTAAAATTGGCACCAAAGCGGTCGTTAGAAGAGTGCTTGATAAAAAAGATCACGAACTTGATTGTAAAGTAGATGGTATTGGCGAAATGATGGTAACAGCGAAGTTTGTGAAAAAAGCTACCTAAAATTGGATATTTAAAATATAGGATGTTAGATGAAAAATCATAAAAATAAATTCATCCAAGCCTTATGCTCTGTCATTGAAGCTTATTATTAGTGCGTGTAATTGATTTTGTTTAACTGCTATTAGTTGGTGTATATCTAAAGGTCCACCATCCATTTAATAAGGCAAATTATCGCCTAGGTATGTTTAAGCTTTTAACCTCCTCACCTTAATGAGGAGGTATCTCTTGAACTAAACAGTTTACATTTCAGTTAAAGTGCTTTTTAAGCTTTGATTACCCAGTAAAGAAATCAAATACGTTACCAAGTGTTGATGATGAGCCTTTATAAAATTCAGTAAAACTACATCGACTGCATGTCACAGCAGTGTACTTTTTATTTTGAACATCAAAAATTCTTGACCAAAAACCACCCGAAACTCTTATTTCACCGGTATCAAATTCGTTATTATTACACTTAGGGCAAGACCAATTGTTATGTCTCATATTTCAACCTCCATATTATTTATGTACGGTATATTAGACACTTAACGAACACGTGTAGCAATTTTTTTAATAAACAAACCAATATTTAGTTCTTATATTGGTTAAGTTGGAATTTTGATAGATATTTGAATGGCTTTTTAATAATTGCTTTTTATAATAATTAGTACGGGGGTCATACTAATTTCACTTAGGGATTATCTACTTGTTAGCTGTATATTGCGTTAGCAACAAAAATTTTCGTAGGTCCCGTTCATATCTCATTACGTGCAAAATATATACTTTATCGTTATCTTTTTTGTAAAATATACGACAAGGATTCATGACCAGTTCAAGATAATTTAGGTTAGCTAACTCAATTGGTTTTTTACCTGATTCAGGAAAGAGTTCGAGACGTTCAACTTTTTCAAATATTTTGGAAACCAATTTTTTCGCTGACTGCAAATTGCTTAATGCGATATATTCAGCAATATCGTTAAGATCATCCAAAGCTGGATTAGTCCAAATTATTTCAGCCATTTATTCATTTTATCTTTAGCTTCAACATTCGACATGGTTTCACCACGACTTATTGCCTGCTCTCCTTTTGCAAGAGACTCAAGAATTTGCATACGCTTTTGCATAAATTCATAATCATCAACATCTACTAAGTATGCAGATGGTTGCCCATGTTCAGTTATCAACACAGGTTCTTTAGAGGAATGAAGTTCAGATAATATCTTCGTTGCTTGACGCTTCAATGTTGTTACTAGTTCTACTCTCATAATAATCCCCAAACAAATGTATCATTATAGTAGCACCGAGTGGCCAACTTGGGAAATACAACTAACGAGGCTGTAAAGCACTAAAATCAATTAAAAAGGGAGCACCTAACGTCAACCATGCTCATTTTTAAACTATTAGGTACTTCTCATTATATGCCTTTGTACAAATTGAAATACACACTACGTTACGCACTTACAGCATAGCTGTAGGTTAGATAAATGGCGAAGCCATGCCATACGACAATTAATTTATGAATAAAAATAAGCGTTTATTGTGTCGATATGGCTCTATCAGCAAACGGTTCACTCAAAAACCAAAGCTTTATAAAATCTCTACCACCACGTATTCGTGGGCTTTACCTGCAATTGTTAACGTAATTTCATCATCAATCTGTTTATTTAATAACTGCTTACCCATAGGAGCGCCGGGTGTTACTACAGCAATTGCGTGCTGTTTAACGTTTACCGTTAATCCACCAGCGGCTGGGCCTAAATAAAACCATTTTTGCGCTGCGTTATCATCTTCTAAACATAACAGCGAACCGATAGCTATTTTGTCGGTTGGTTTTTCGTTAAAGGCAGGCTCAAACAATTCTATGCTTTTATAGCAATCGTTTACGCGCTGGGCTTGGCCTTGTGCTAAATACGCGGCTTCGAGCCCTAGGGTATCGTATTTATTTTCGGCTATATTTTCTTCATGTGTGGCTGTGTCGTGCGCGGTTTTTGCCGCTACTTTTGCTGTTGTAAGCTGCGCTTCTAGCGCAAAACGAAGGTGTTCGATAACGTGGGTTTTATTCATGGGGATTAATACAATACTGGCAGTAAAAATAAGGCAGCTAGTTTAACATTTTTGCGAGGCCTAAAACCATTGTTTTAAACCCCACAAGTTTGGTTGGAATACTAGCGGGGTTTAAATAAGCATTAAACAAGCAAAGAGCCGTTGATTGGTGCAGCTCTTTGCTTGTGCTTTATTAAAACCTTATGGCATATTTAATAATGTTTGCGTGTGGGCATCTACTTTAACTTCGTAATTTTTAGCGCTTAAGCCCAATAGTTCTGGCAAGGTTGCCGCTATACAAATAGACGAGAACGTCCCCACTACAATGCCGGTAAATAATGCAATAGCAAAGCCTTGCAGTGGTGCGCCTGCAAGTAACCAAACGCTGGCAACCGTTGCAAGTGTGGTACCCGACGTTATTAAGGTACGTGTTAGCGTACTTTTAATCGCATTATTAATAATAGTCGCTGGGCTAAGTACATTGTTTGATTGAACACGTAAAAGCTCACGCACTCTATCCCCTACTATTATTGAGTCGTTAAGTGAGTAACCAATAATAGCCAGTAAACTTGCCAGTACGGTTAGGTTAAATTCAATTTGTAATAGTGAAAATAACCCTAGTACAAGTATTAAATCGTGCACTAGCGCAACCACAGAGCCGAGTGCTAAGCGCCATTCAAAACGCACTGCAAGGTAAATCATTACTGCAATCATTGCAGCAAACATGGCTAAACAACCCTGATCAAATAACTCATCGCCCACTTGTGAGCCAATATAGGCTGACGATAATACCTGTGCGTTTATATCATCGTTTTGTGTAACAGCGCTTTGCCAATCAAGGCTATTAGCTGTTGTTGATGCACTTGGCGCTTCTCTTAATTGAAAATGGCTATTACCTTGCGCGGTTAGCTCAAACTCTCCGTTGTGATTTTCAGCAATAAACGATTGAAGCTCTTTTAGCTCAACACTTTGGCTGGTTGTAAACTCAGTTAAATAACCGCCGGTAAAATCTAGGCCAAAATTTAGACCCTTTTGCGTAAGCGTAAATACGGATAGCAGCACTAACATGGCGCTTAAAAGCATGCCCATAAAGCGTAAACGTGTGCCCGCCTCACCTTTCAAAAAATAATTAAGCATGTGCTTTTACTCCTGCTTTTTTACCCATTTTTAAATACAACGTTTGGCTTAATATTTTTGATACGTACACACCTGTAAATACAGACGTTAAAAGTCCCAGTGCGAGTGTAATGGCAAAACCTTTAACGGGCCCGTAGCCTATGCCGTATAAGATAAGTGCGGTTATCATGGTGGTTATATTGGCATCAAATATTGTATTTGCGGCTTGTTTATAACCCTCTTGAATAGCTTGATATGGTGCACGGCCTTGGCGACGTTCTTCTTTAATGCGTTCAAATATTATTACGTTAGTGTCTACCGCCATACCTATGGTTAGCACCAGACCTGCAATACCCGGAAGCGTTAACACAACCCCTGGTAATAATGACATTAAGCCCACAAGCGACGTTAAATTTAATATAAGTGCTACGTTTGCAATAAGGCCTAAACGACGATACCAAAGCGCCATAAATGCAAGCGTAATACCCATGCCTAACATAAGCGCGGCTAAGCCATTACTAATGTTTTCTTGGCCGAGGCTTGGCCCTATTGTTTGTTCGTGCACAATTGTAACGGGTGCTGTAAGCGAGCCTGCGCGTAGTAACAATGCCAGATCGGCTGCGGCTTGTTGGCTTTTCATATTGGTAATACTAAAACGCGAACTTAAATGCTGAGCAATATTGGCTACGTTAATAACTTCGCTTTTTTTAACTACTTCGCCTTTAGCGTTTTGAGAATACTCAGAGTAAACCGTCGCCATTGGCTTACCAATATTGGCTTTTGAAAACGCCGACATTGCATCCCCGCCTTGACTGTCTAAGCTTAGTTGTACAAGTGGTTTACCCCAATCGTCGCGGCCTATGTTTGCATTATTGATATGATCGCCTGTAAAAATTGGCACAGGATCGAGCTTTATAGTCCCGCCCGATTGCATATTAAATGTTTGCCCGCCAATTTCTTTTAATTGATAAAAACCAAGCGATGCAGTTGCACCAATAATACGTTTTGCTTCGTTTGGATCTTGCACGCCCGGTAACTCTATACGAATGCGATGTTTGCCTTGTTGCTGTGTTACCGCTTCGGTAATGCCCAATTCTTCAATACGCGAACGAAGGGTTGTAAGTGTTTGCCCCATTACTTCTTTATCAAAGCTGCTGCGGCCTTGCTCCGAATAACTAAATTTGGCAGCCTTAACGCTGCCGTTATTGCTTGTTACAACGGCTAAATTAGCAAATCGGCTTTGTAGCTCTTCAATAACGGGGGTTAACTTGTCGGTTGCATTAGGCAATGCGTTTATTTCAAACCCGTGCTGAGTTTGCTGCGCTTTTACACCATGTGCTTTTTGCTTAATAATAATTGATTTAGCTTGTTGATACGCACTGACTAATTGCTCATCAACGGCTTTATCTAAATCTACGTCTAGTACAAATAACACACCGCCATTTAAATCAAGGCCCAGCTTTATTGGTGATAAACCAAAATTTTGTAACCATGTAGGGCTTGTTGCATGCTCAACAACTTTAACTTGCGTGTTTGGGTATTGCGCTTTTATAGCCGCTTGCGCCTGTGCGCTTTTAGTTGGCTCGTTTAAAAGTACATTAATAGTTGATTGCTTATCTAAGCCCTGCTCAACCTCAAGCCCTTGGTTATTTAAAAAAGTAACTAGGGTTTTAGTGCTTGGTAAAGATTGCGTTTCGCTGTGCGCAGCAGCACTTATGTGCAACCACGATTTATTTGGATATAGGTTTGGTAATGCGCTGATAGCTAATAAAACCAGTACTATTAGCATGGCGATATAGCTTAATTTAAATTTAGCCGTAGACGGCTTTTTATCTTTTTTAAAACTTAACATCTTTAATCCTTATTGCCAGCAAAGCTAGCAACGTACTTTTTAAAAGCACAATTAATCTGCAGGCTAAAACTTTAAAAGTTAAAACCTAATAAAATTAAATAAGGAAAATTAAGCGTGGTAGGTAGTTACAGCTCTGTAGAGTAAGTTAACGTCTTTCCAGCCACTCAAGCGCGACTTTTTACTATTAGTTACAAGCGTATACCAAGGCTGTATAGGATTAACGGCTCTTGGTCGTAAGAATATATGCCTAACAAGGTTTTGAGCGAAAAATTCAAAAACCACATCGTATTCTGGTTCACTTTGAACAGTGTGCAAAAACAATGATGAATTATTGGCAGTTAACCTTGGTTGGTGCGCGTCAAAATCGGTTTGATGCGTTTTTTTATGCTGCGTAATATCTACAGACTTACTAATAGGCTGTATTTTAGTTAAATCGCCAATATCAGTAAGCGAAACCTGCGTACTAATATTGATATTTAAATTTTGTGAGGCGCCCATAGCATTGCTCTGCACACTAAAAAGTGCAGCAAGTAGCAAAAAGGCAGTTAATAACACTCTAAATTTAAACATTCACGTTTTAAAACTAAAATAAGGGATGCGTAGTATATAAGGGCAAGCATTTAAAATACAATGCTTATTAATTAAGTATTTAGTTTTAACAGAGATCACTAATGCGCCCCAGACAAAGCAGTGAAAAACGACCAGACGCCATGAACCTACGCCAAAGTGTAAAAACGCTTTGCCCCTACCTTACAAAATTTAAAGGCCGTGTTTTTATTGCACTTATGGCGCTTATAGGCGCAAAAGGTGCCACGCTTTTAATGCCTTGGGCGCTTAAAGAAATAATAGACTCTGTAGATAAGTCGATTAACCCACTGATAGTTATTCCCGCTTTATTGTTATTGATGTACGGTGCACTGCGTTTTGCTAGCGTATTTTTAGGTGAAATAAGAGATGCTGTATTTTCTCGCGTAACCGAGCACGCCATGCGTGATATTGGTTTAAAAGTATTTAAGCATTTACACTCGCTTGAACTGGCTTTTCATTTAGATAGGCAAACCGGTGGCATTACCCGTGATATAGAGCGCGGTACTAGCGGCTTAAGTTTTTTAATGCGTTTTTTAATGTTTAACATTGTGCCTACTTTGTTCGAAATACTGACTGTTGCGATTATTTTTGGCACGTTGTTTTCTGTTTGGTTTGCGCTTATTACATTACTGGCAGTCGCTATTTATATTACCTTTACTGTAGTGGTTACCCAGTGGAGAAACCGATTTATTAGAGAAGCAAATGCTGCCGACAATCAAAGTAATACCCGCGCCATAGACAGCCTACTTAATTATGAAACTGTAAAGTATTTTAATAATGAGCAGTTTGAAGCAAAAACGTACGACACCTTTTTAGCAAACTGGGAAAAAGCCCGTTTAAAAAATAGAATGTCGTTGCTCGCACTCAACTCAGGCCAAGCACTTATTATTGCTTGTGCTATTACTGCCTTAATGTGGTTGGGCTCAACAGAAGTAGTTTCAGGTACACTCTCTATTGGTGAACTTGTGATGATTAACGCATATATGATTCAGCTATTTTTACCGCTTAACTTTTTAGGCTTTGTGTACCGCGAAATAAGACGCGCGCTAACCGACCTTGAAAACATGCTTGGGCTACTTAACAAAAAACCACAAATAACCGATGCACTTAATGCAAAAGAGCTAAATGTTAGCCAAGGTGAAATAACATTTAACAATGTAAGTTTTAGTTACGATGCGCATCGCCCTATTCTTAATAGCCTTAACTTTTGTGTTAAAGCTGGCAGCAAAGTAGCCATTGTTGGTGCCAGTGGTGCAGGTAAAAGTTCATTAGCGAGACTGCTTTATCGTTTTTATGATGTAAGCGCTGGTGAAATTAGTATTGATAATCAAGCAATAAACTCAGTAACACTTAATAGTTTACGAAAAGCCATTGCAATAGTCCCACAAGATACTGTGCTGTTTAACACTACTATTCGTGAGAATATCGCTTACGGCAGACCATCAGCAAGTGATGCAGAAATTGACGAAGCCATTGCTATGGCGCATTTAAAAGACTTTATAGCAACACTTGATAAAGGCGATAAAACACTGGTTGGCGAGCGCGGTTTAAAAGTATCCGGTGGCGAAAAACAGCGTATTGCCATTGCACGCGCTATTTTGAAAAAGTCCCCTATTTTAATTTTTGATGAAGCAACTTCTGCACTCGATTCTCATTCTGAGCAAGCAATACTCGCAGCAATGCGTGAAGTTGCCAGTAACCATACGAGTATTGTTATTGCTCATCGCCTTTCTACTATTACCGATGCAGACACCATTATTGTGCTCAAAGCCGGACAAATTATTGAGCAAGGTAAGCACGATGAGTTACTTACACTCGCCGGAGAATATGCCCGTATGTGGGAGCTTCAGCATAAAAAATAAATAGTGTGTAACCCCTCTTAGCTCGGATACTTTCAAGTATTCGAGCTAAATAAAGCTTTTATAGCGCCTATCGACCTTTCTCTTTTCTTCTATATTAGTTTTATCGAGCACTGTGGTGATTCACCTCAAAAGGTTTGTTTGTATGATTAATATCAATAACAATCGATAAGTTAAATATTCGTAACAATAAATGATTCACTTCTATTTGAATCAAAAAGCTCCTCAGGGGAACATAATGAAAAAGAGTTTAATTGCAGCAGCTTTAGTTGCCACATTTATTACCGGTTGTTCAGAGCCGCAAACAACAAAAACAGACGAGCAACAACCTAAAATAGCCACTACAGCAGTGACAAAAAAAGCAGAGTTAGGTAGTTTTGGCGTTGATTTAACAGCGCGTAACAAAGCCGTTAAACCAGGCGATGACTTTTTTATGTATGCCAGCGGCACCTGGTATGACAACTACGTAATGCCTGCAGATAAAACCCGCTACGGTGCATTTTCAGGATTAGCTGAGCGCAGCGAAGACGATGTTAAAGCTATTATTGAAGAAATAGCGGCGCGTAAAGATTTAAACGCAGAAGAAAAACTCGTTGCTGATTTTTACAATGCGTATATGGATACCGAAACGCTTAATAAGCTAGGTGTAGCGCCAATCAAGCCATTATTAAGTGAAATTAGTGATATAGCGTCAACTGACGATTTAGCTGAAATGTTTGGAAAGTCTTGGTTAACCGGTAATAAAGCCCCTTTTGGTGGCGGCATGTGGTTTAACCGCTTAGACCCTAACAAATATGAAATGTCCCTCGGTGCTGGTGGTTTAGGCTTACCCGATCGCTCTTACTACCTTGAAGACGCTGAGCGCTTTGTTAAAACCCGTACAGCTTATGTTGCTCACATTGCCGATATGCTTGAATTTACAGGCACTGAAAATACCGCTGAGCGCGCTCAAGCTATTCTTGAACTTGAAACTAAAATAGCACAAGGTCATTGGCCGCGTGAAAAACGTCGTAATCGCGATTTAACCTTAAATCAAATTGAACGCACCGATTTAAGCACGGCTTACTCAGGTTTTAATTGGGATTTATACTTTGCGCAAACAGGCTATAAAGTACCTCAGTTAAATGTGTCTCAGCCTGAGCCAATAAAAGCGATGATTGAGCTAATCAATCAAGAAGATATTGCAGTATGGAAAGACTACTTAACGTATCACGCTATTAGCGGTAACGCAGGTTTGCTATCAGAGGAAGTATTTAATACTAACTTTGCTTTTTTTGGTAAAGAACTAAACGGACAGCAAGAACCTCGACCTCGTTGGAAACGCGCAATAAGTCAAATGTCGGGCACAAATTCGCTTGGTTTTGCAATTGGTAAAATATACGTAGCACGTTACTTCCCTGAGTCATCAAAACAGCAAATGTCTGAGCTGGTTGAAAACCTTCGTACAGCCCTTGGTGAACGTATTGATAACCTAGAGTGGATGGGCGATGCAACTAAAGTAAATGCGCGCGCTAAACTGGCTGCCTTTGTACCGAAAATTGGTTACCCCGATGTATGGCAGTCTTATGAAGGTTTAAGCATTACTAAAAATGATTTGATTGGTAATGTGAAAAACATGCGTGAATTTTTCCACGCAGAAAGTGTTGAAAAAGAGCTACAAAAAACAGACCGTAACCGCTGGGGCATGACGCCACAACGCGTAAACGCTTACTACAATAGCTCGTTTAATGAAATTGTATTTCCGGCTGCGATACTACAACCGCCGTTTTTCGATCCAAATGCCGATCCGGCAGTAAACTATGGCGGTATTGGCGCTGTAATTGGTCACGAAATGGGTCATGGATTTGACGATCAAGGTTCAAAATCAGACGAAAACGGTGTGCAACGTAATTGGTGGACTGATGCTGACCGTGCTGCATTTGACAAAAAAGCCGATCAATTGGCTGCGCAGTACAGTAAATACGAGCCAATTGAAGGTAATTTTGTTAATGGTCGCAACAGCCTTGGCGAAAATATTGGTGATGTGGGTGGTTTATCAATGGCTTACCACGCTTACAAGCTAAGTTTAAACGGCAAAGAAGCACCTGTTATTGACGGTGTTACTGGCGATCAACGTTTCTTCCTTGCGTGGGCACAAGTATGGAAAGAAAAACGTACTGAGCAAAGCATGCTTAACCAACTGCGTGGTGGCACACATGCCCCAGGTCGCTTTAGAGCACAAGCGCCGCGTAACCACGATGCATGGTACAAAGCGTTTGATGTAAAACCAGGCGATGAGTTATACCTTCCTGAAGATGAACGTGTACGTATTTGGTAAGTAATATATGAGGCTATTAGTTTGCCTTGTTTAATTTTATTACTCAATGTAGGCAACTCATTAAATGAGTTGCCTTTTTATTGGGTTTTATTTGCTCTGAAAACCATCTTTAAGTCCCCCTACAATCCCTTAATAAAATGCACTTTAGATGGCTTTTAAACGCGACAGTTTTAATCTACTTTAATACTTACTAGCCCTTGAATGCATTTACCTTTAGAATACGCACTATAATTTTATTCTATTATTTACATATATTAAGGCGAAACGCAGATGGGAAGAGCTTACCAAAACAAAAAAGATTCAATGGCTAAGACTGCGGGTGCTAAAACTAAAGTTTATTCTAAGTACGGCAAAGAAATTTATATTTGCGCTAAAAACGGTGGTGTAGATCCAGATGGTAACTTATCATTACGTCGTTTGATTGAACGCGCTAAAAAAGACCAAGTACCAGCACACGTTATTGACCGCGCAATAGACAAAGCAAAAGGCGGCGGCGGCGAAGACTACTCAGCAACACGTTACGAAGGTTACGGCCCAGGTAACTGTATGATTATTGTTGATTGTTTAACAGATAACAACAAACGTACCTTTGCTGATGTACGTGTTTGTTTTACTAAAGCAAATGCTAAAATTGGCGCTCAAAACTCTGTTTCACATTTATTTGATCACCTTGCTATTTTTGTATTTGACGGTGATGACGACGAAGCAGTACTTGAAGCACTAATGATGGCTGATGTTGATGTAACTGACGTAGAAGTTGATGACGGTAAAGTCACTGTTTTTGCTCCTCACACAGAGTACAACAACACACGTACAGCGCTTGAAGAAATGGGCGTGACTGAATTTGACGAAGACCTAATTAGCTTTGTGCCACAAATTGAAACACCTATTGAAGGCGAAGACGTAGAAGTTATGGAACGCTTTTTAGCCATGCTAGAAGATTGCGACGACGTACAAAACGTTTACCATAACGCGCAATTCTAAAATTAGTTAACTAAGTTAGAACGACTTTAAGCCAACAGCTATGTTGGCTTTTTCATTTTTAGAACGTGGTATAAATATATGAATAATCTTACGGAGCTTAAAAGTGGCAAACTTGTTGGTGCTACTCGCCTGCAATTAGTAGAAGAGCTAAACACATTCCCTGAAGAAATTTTTAGCTTAGCTGACACGCTTGAAGTACTCGATTTATCAAATAATAATTTATCAACACTACCTGATAAATTTGCCTGTTTAACACGTCTTAAGCGTGTATTTTTATCGTTTAATCAGTTTAAGCATATTCCTGCGGTTTTAGCTAAATGCCCTGCTCTGATAATGGTTGCATTTAAAGGCTGTAAAATATCTGAGTTTAGTGATTATTGTTTACCAAAAAATATTGAATGGCTCATACTCACCGACAATAATATTACTGAGCTACCACAAAGTTTTGGCCAATTTACACAGCTCAAAAAGCTCGCGCTTGCGGGCAATAAACTTAAGCAACTACCAAGTAGCATGGCGCAGTGTAAAAACCTCGAGCTTGTTAGGCTCTCTGCTAATAACTTAACACACGTAGACGACTGGCTGTTTGAATTACCTAAACTTGCTTGGCTTGCGTTTGCCGGTAACGATTTTAATAAAGCTCAGTGCCTTACAAAATGCAGCTTAGAAAATAAACCTCTCAACGATTACACACTTAGTCATGTTATTGGCCAAGGTGCATCGGGCGTTATTCATTTAGCACAAGCTGCTGACAGCGCTGTAGCGATTAAATTATTTAAAGGTGCAATTACCAGCGACGGCTACCCGCTTGATGAAGTAAATTGCTGCTTACAAGCAGGCGATCACGCTAATTTAATTAAAGTACTTGCCTACATAGAACAAAGTGATCAGTTAGGTTTAGTGATGGAGCTAATAGATAAAAGCTTTGCTAATTTAGGCCTGCCTCCAAGCCTTGAAACCTGTACGCGTGATACCTTTAATAATGATTGCCATTACTCAACTGAAGCTATTTTAAAAATTGCACAGCAAATGGTAAGCACACTGCATCACTTGCATACTAATAAAGTGAGCCATGGTGACATTTATGCGCATAACACTATGGTTAACCAAAACCATAACGTTCTGTTTGGTGACTTTGGTGCTGCAACTAATTTAACAATGCTAAGTGAGTATCAGCAAAAGCAACTAGAGTTGATAGAAGTAAGCGCTTTGGGCTGTTTAATTGAAGACTTATTAAGCACGGTAACCGGCGATGATAGACAAAGCGAGCTATTTTTTAAAATGTCCGATATGGCAAAACGTGCTATGCAACCTATATTAAATCAAAGGCCTACATTTATTGAGTTATTAGAAGAGCTAAATATATAACTCAGTATTAATTAAATAAATTCTAAAAGGGTGCAACGTGTAACACGTTGTTCCCTGTTAGTTTGTATTGTGTATTTATTCGATCATTCGAATTTATTTAGTGCGCTTAAACGGATAAACCTGTTGTTTTAGCATACCTATCGGCATGTAATCCCCGACTACACCATATGCTTCTGGCCACTCTTTTTGGCCTTTAACAGCTGTACCAAACGCATAATCTAAAAACGAAAAATGCGCAGCGTAATTACGGTCAATCGCGGCTTTATCTGACGCATGATGCCAATGGTGAAACTGCGGTGTAACCATAAAATATTTTAGCCAACCAAATCTAACACGTACATTTGCATGATTAAACACAGCCTGCAAACCCACAATTATTACGTATAAACTAATTATTTGCTGTGAAAATCCAAGTACAAATATGGGCGTGAGCACTAAGCTGCGAGTAACCAGTATTTCAAGAATATGTTGGCGAGAGCCCGCTAACCAATCCATTTCTTTAGCGCTGTGATGTACGCCATGAAAACGCCATAACAAAGGAATTTCGTGATAAGCACGATGCACCCAATACTGCATTAAATCGGCCACAAGTATTATTAAAAACAACTGCACTACAAAGGATGTTTGCTCTATATAACCTTGTACTGTAGATGATACAGCCCAACCAAAACCATAATGTACAAAATGGTTAGTAACAAGTAATACAAAACCAATAATTAAATGATTTACAAAAAAGTGGTTTAAATCACCTCGCCACTCACTACGCAATATTTTTTGCTCTTTCCGATGCGGTAGCAGCTTTTCAATAACAATAAATATGAGTGTTGAGCCGAGTAAATCTAAAATAAACCAATCGAGCCCTATGTAAGGTGTGTCGCTGGCAAACTCGTTTACCTCAACGTTTGGTCCGCCAAACATAATAGCCAATATAATAAAAAACCACGCTGTAGCTCCTAAGCGCTTATTGGTATTACGTACAAAGTTAAGTAGTCCTAAACTGCCGGATATTAGCAATGCTGCAAACATAAGCTGGCGCAAAAAACTAACGTCGTAGCTTTTTCTCAGTTCTGGTGTGGTTAAGTATTCGGGAAAGTGAAAAGCTAATACGCCTAAACAACTCAGTATTGCTAAAAAACAGGCTATGTAGCCACTTATGTTGCCCTCACCTATCTGAAGGTGGTTTGTGCGAAATACCTTTCGTGATAAAGCTCTGATCATTTTTATTATCCCTTGCTTCGTTGAGTTGATTAAATACAACGAAATTCCATTGATTTACACACCCACATATTAACAAAATTTAGGGTATAAAAAATACAAATAGTTCACTCCATAGTCTGAGTTGCAAATATACAGATAAACCAAACGCAAAAAAGCCACGCAATGCGTGGCTTGGTTGGATAAAGCTAAACTTTTACGAGGTCAATTATAAGTACTGACCTAGTGCTTTAACTTGGTCTAGCATGCGGTTTGAGAAACCCCATTCGTTGTCGTACCAAGCCATTACTTTAACTAGATTACCATCGGCTTTAGTTTGCGTTGCATCAAAGATAGATGACGCTGGGTTATGGTTAAAGTCGATAGAAACAAGCGGAAGCTCGTTGTATTGTAAAATATCTTTCATTGAACCCGTTGACGCTTCTTTCATGATTGCATTGATTTCTTCTGCAGTCGTATCGCGCTTAGTAATAAACGTAAAATCAACTAAAGATACGTTGATTGTCGGTACACGTACCGACATACCGTCTAATTTACCAGCAAGTTCTGGTAATACTAAACCAACAGCTGCCGCAGCACCTGTTTTAGTTGGGATCATAGATTGAGTTGCACTACGAGCACGGTATAGGTCTGGGTGGTATACGTCAGATAGGTTTTGATCATTCGTATAAGAATGAATCGTTGTCATACTACCTTTTTCAATACCTACTGTGTCATTAATTGCTTTTGCAAGTGGTGCTAAACAGTTAGTAGTACACGATGCATTTGAAATAATTTGGCTATCAGCGTTAATTACATCGCTGTTTACACCATGAACCACTGTTGCATCCATATCTTTACCTGGAGCAGAAACGATTACTTTTTTAGCGCCCGCTGTAATGTGCTTAGCAGCGTCATCACGTTTAGTGAAAAAACCAGTACATTCTAAAACGATATCTACGTTTAGTGCTTTCCACGGTAAATTTGCAGGGTCGCGTTCTTGCGTTAACGTAATTACGTCGTCATCGATTAGCATAGTGTTATTTTCAAGTGTTACTTTTTTAGAAAATTGACCATGAACTGAGTCATACTGCGTTAAATGTGCATTAACGTTAGCAGGTGCTAAATCGTTAATTGCTACAATTTTAATTTCGCTGTTTTGAGCTGACTCATAAAGTGCACGTAAAACATTTCTACCGATACGGCCGTAACCGTTAATTGCTACATTAATCATTTTAGACTCCTATTTAAGTTCACTTGCTTGGCGAGCAAGCGCTTCAATTGCTTGCCAGTCTTTATTTTCAATTAGTTGTTTATCTAGCATCCACGTACCACCAACACAAATAACATTGTTAAGCGCTAAATAGTTCGGTGCAGTTGCTAGGCTAATGCCGCCAGTTGGGCAAAAAGTAATATGTGGTAATGGGCCACCGATTGATTTAAGCATTGATGTTCCGCCTGCAGCTTCTGCAGGGAAGAATTTTAAATACTTAAAACCATGCGACGCAAGTTGCATAACTTCACTTGCAGTTGCAGCGCCTGGTAAAAATGGTATATCTGATGTTTTAGCCAAAGCAATAAGCTCATCGCTAACACCTGGACTCACCATAAAATCTGCACCTGCGGCAACCGAAAGATCAAAGCTTGCTTTATCTACTACCGTACCAGTACCTA
This sequence comes from Pseudoalteromonas sp. EB27, assembly GCF_001974875.1. GTDB lineage: Bacteria > Pseudomonadota > Gammaproteobacteria > Enterobacterales > Alteromonadaceae > Pseudoalteromonas. The sequence continues at coordinate 265,110 of NZ_MTQD01000002.1, read as the reverse complement.
CATAGGCTTTAGGTACTTCTGCTTTCATCAGCTTTACAGCTTCTGCAGCAATAGGTGTACGTAGTGTTATTTCTAAGGCTTTTAAGCCACCGTTATATAACGCTCTTGCAAGTGGTGCTGCATCTTCTAATTTTTCGATTACAACCACTGGCACTACGGGTGCCGATGCTAAGATTTTTTCAATACTCATTACTTGTTCCTCATTACCCAGTATGGCTAATATTTATTCAAGTCCAAAAGCACTCGCGCCTAAATCGGCACTGCTTACGATATTTCTAAATCCAGTAAATAATTCACGACCTGTACCAAATGTTGCACTTGGCAGGCTAAGTTCTGCTTCACGTTTAGCAAGTTCTTCGTCACTAACGTGTACTTTTAATATTCCGTTTGGCGCATCAAGTGTCACTAAATCACCTTCTCGGATTTTAGCAATAACGCCGCCTTCGACTGCCTCTGGTGCTAAGTGAATAGCTGCTGGTACTTTACCTGATGCACCCGACATACGACCGTCAGTAACAATGGCTACTTTAAAGCCTTCATCTTGAAGCGTTGCCATTACTGGCGTTAATTTATGTAGCTCTGGCATACCTTTCGCTTTAGGGCCTTGCTCTTTTAGCACGGCAATAAAGTCTTGGTTTAATTCGCCACGCGTGTATGCGTCTTGCAGAGCACTTTGTGAGCTAAATACTTTTGCTGGAGCAGTAACAACCTGATGTTCAATAGCAACAGCTGACACTTTAATAACAGCTTTACCTAAGTTACCCGTTAGAAGTTGCAGACCACCTTGCTTACTAAAAGGGTTACTCACTGGGCGAAGTACTTCTTCATCGTGTGAATTTGCTGGGCAATCTACCCATTTTACTTTAGTTGGGCCGGTTGAGTTGCTCATGATCAGGCTATCGTCTTTATCTAAACGAGGCTCTGTCATGTAAGGTGCTAAACCATCGCCTAGCATTGTTTTAACGTCTGTGTGTAAGTAACCAGCGCTTGCTAGCTCTCGCATTAAGAAACCCATACCGCCAGCTGCTTGGAAGTGGTTTACATCAGCTGAGCCGTTAGGGTAAATACGTGTAAGTAGTGGTACAACTTCTGATAAATCAGACATGTCTTTCCACGTAACCTGAATGCCCGCCGCTTTTGCTATCGCAACAATATGAATAGCATGGTTAGTAGAACCACCTGTAGAAAGCAAGCCGACTAAACCGTTTATGATCGTTTTTTCGCTGATCACATCGGCTAAACACGGGCTTTCTTTATCATCTGTAAGCTGCTTAAGCATGGTTTCTACAGCATTACCTGTAAGGCCATCGCGAAGCTCAGTGTAAGGATTAATAAACGAGCTACCAGGAAGGTGTAAGCCCATTATTTCCATTAACATTTGATTTGAGTTTGCAGTACCGTAGAACGTACAAGTACCTGCGCTGTGATAAGACGCGCTTTCAGCCTCTAATAAGTCTTCGCGACTTACTAAACCTTGTGCAAATTTTTGACGAATACGTGCTTTTTCTTTATTAGGAATACCTGATTGCATTGGACCTGCGGGTAAAAAGAACACAGGTAAATGACCAAAAGACAGTGCACCAATTAATAAACCCGGGACAATTTTGTCGCAAACGCCTAAACAAAAAACGCCATCAAACACATCGTGTGAAAGCGATATTGCCGTAGACATAGCAATTACATCACGAGAAAAAAGCGAAAGTTCCATACCGTCACGCCCTTGCGTAACACCATCACACATTGCAGGAACACCACCAGCAACTTGTGCTGTAGCATCGAATTTTGTTGCAATGTCTTTAATTAAATCTGGGTAATCTTTGTATGGCACATGAGCCGAAAGCATGTCGTTATATGAGTTGATAATAGCAAGATTTGGCTGCTCATCAGATTTTAAGCGCGCTTTATCATCACTGCTACACGCAGCCATAACATGGGCTATATTTCCGCAACCTAAACCGGCACGAACTCTTGTTTGTTTTTTTGCGTGCGAAATACGTTCTAAATAATCTTGACGGGTATTTTTACTGCGTTCGATAACGCGCTGGGTAACTTCTTGAATACGAGGATGTAACATAATTTAACTCATCTCTATTAGTTAGAGGATAAAGGCTCAGTAGCAACTACAGACTCCACGTAAATAACTGTACTGAGCATCTTTGATTTACCCGTTCAAAGGTACGCTACCAGGGAGCCTCTCACAACAGCCCTGACACCGGTGTCACTGTATTAACGCATAGCAATGACACCGGTGTCAACCCTGGGTAACAAAAATAGTTTAATATTTTAACATGACCGAATAATGACCTAATTGATTTTTAGGCACAAAGTATATTTTAGCAAGTTCAGAGCAAAAAAAAGCCCAAATAAGCGTCACTCATATTCGGGCTACTGTGAAAGTTTTTTTAACTCACTATTTTATCGCAGAGGTAGACTCGCGTGTAATTAAGCGCGACTCAAGTGTTACCTGATAAGGCTTTTCTTGTGGTTGAGCTATGTGTGAAATAAGTTGAGTTACGGCCTGTTTAGTCATCTCTTCAACCGGTTGTGCTATAGTTGTTAAACCAGGCCAAATATGACGCGCAATGGGTGCATTATCAAAACCAGCTATTGAAATGTCATCAGGCACTTTTAATTGGCGCTGAGTAGCTAATTTTAATACCGCTGCCGCCATGTAATCGTTTGATGCAAATACAGCTGTTGGCCTAGGGGACAAATCTAATATGCTACGTGCACTATCTACACCAGAATGATAACTAAAGTTACCCTCCTCTACTAATCGTTCATCAAACTCTATCCCATGGCTTGCAAGTGAGCGCCTGTAACCTTTAAAGCGTTGTTGCGTAGCACTGTGATCCGGGTGCCCTTTAATAAACGCTATAGATTTATGCCCAAGGCTAATTAAATGCTCAGTAATTTCAAATGCGCCTTGCTCATCATTACTACGAACTGAAATAGAATCATCTTGAAGTAAAGCTGACGCAACTCTTGCATAAGGAATTTTTTTAGATTTTAAAAAAGAAGCCAGCTCAGCAAAATCACCAAAAGGAGGTGTTAGCACAATGCCATCTAATCGAGATGTCTGCAGTAATTGCTCAATATTATTTATAAGGGCATCACCACGAAACTCACAGGGGTGTATCAATAGATTATAATTATTTTCTTTGCATGCTTCTAGAGCACCCGTTTGCACGCGAGTGATGTAGCTTTTACTTGGGTTATCGTAAAGACAGCCAATAATAAAGCTACGATTTTGTGCAAGCCCTCGTGCAATTGGGTTTGGGGTATAATCGAGTTCTTTAAATACCGCAAGCACCTTTTCTCGGGTTGCAGCACTAACATTAGGCTCGTTATTTAAAACGCGTGATACGGTTTTTTTAGAAACACCAGCATGACTTGCCACACTGTTTATTGTTACTTTTTTCATCACTCTATTTTTCCAAATGCGAACAAGGAAAGCTCCTTATTTGCTGTTGTGCAAACACGCTGCGGCACCAATTAGTGGAATATTATCTTGTGTTACAAGTGTTACAGGAATTTGCCCTGCGTACTGCGACATAATACCCTTTTGCGAAAATCGTTCAACAAAACGACTTTCTAAAAGTCTTGCTTGCATTCGAGGCAGTATTCCACCGCCGATAAATAGTCCACCTAGAGCCCCGTAAACAACAGCTAAATCGCCAGCTACACTGCCAATCCAATCACAAAACTGGTTTAGCGTTGCATCACACACATCACATTCACCGCTATTTGCTAGGCTACTAATTTGCGCTGCATCTAAATTTTTAGCTGTTACACCCTTAACCGCAGACATCGCTTTATATAAATGCGTTATGCCAGGTCCTGAAAATACAGTTTCGATAGAAACGTGGGGGTGGTCTTTACGTAATTCATTTAATAATAAAGTATCGAGTTCATTAACGGGTGCAAGTGATATATGCCCACCTTCTGAACTTAAAACAGCGGTAGATTGCGATGTTCTTACTAAACATGCAGCACCAAAACCAGTACCTGGGCCTATAACACCAATGTTTGCATTGTCATCAGCTTGACCTGATTTAACAATTACATTTTGTGTAGGATCTAAGTAAGGAGCAGCGTACGCAAAAGCAGCAAAATCGTTAATGACTTCTAGTTGAAGTAAATTAAAGTGTGCTTTAAATTCACTAACACTAAAATGCCAACCTAAATTGGTTAAGTGTACTTGCCCAGCTTTTATTGGACCTGCAACGGCTAAGCATGCGCGTTTAGGGGTAATATGCGAAACTGTTTGTAAATATTGTTCTAGCGCACTTTCAAGTGAACCAAAATTAGCACTAGGGAATATATTAATGTGCTCTATTACAAATTGGTTAATGTCTTCATTAAAACCAGTTATTAAAGCAAAGCGGGCATTAGTGCCGCCAACATCAGCAACTAAGATGGGATCAAATTGGGCAGAAGAGTTTAGGCTCATAGTATTATCTCTTTTGTTAAGCGACTCGTGCTTATTATTTTACAATGGTATACCATTGTTATTTATACTTTGAGCTATCACCTCAAAGTAGCTATCACAGTAAAAAATGCTGTCTATAAAAGATATTGACAGCGAATACGTTTTGACAACAAAATGATAAAACACTGACATTATGACACCGGTGTCATGAATTTATCAATAAAAATATACGTTAATTCACAAAAAGCTTGAAATTATTCATTAATAAACGAAAATGACACAATTATTTATCAATTTAATTAAGTTGTAACAATGAAAGGTAAAGCCACCTCATTTGATATTGCCCACTATGCAGGGGTATCTCAATCAACTGTATCTCGCGCTTTACGTAACAGCCATCTTGTTAATGAAGAAACACGTAAGCGTGTTTTCGATATAGCTAAAAAACTTAATTACAAAGTTGATAAAAATGCCAGCAACTTAAGGACTCAGCAAAGTAGTACGCTAGCATTACTTCTTTTCGAAGACCCTACTTCTGATGAGTCACAAATTAATCCGTTCTTTTTAGCCATGCTTGGCAGCATTACCCGTGCTTGCGCTAAAGAAGGTTACGATTTATTAGTATCATTTCAATCGGCCAGCGCTGATTGGCAAGCAGACTATGAAGATAGCCACAGAGCCGATGGTATTATTTTACTCGGTTATGGCGATTACATTGATTACCAACCAAAATTTAACACCCTACTTGAACAAAACACTAAGTTTGTTTGTTGGGGCGCAACGGTTGATAATCGCCCAGATTTAACTGTTTGTTGTGACAACTACGGTGGCGGTAAGCTTGCCGCTGAGCACTTTATTGCTCACAGCAGAACTGATTGCGCTTTTATTGGTGATGCATCTGATCATAGCCCTGAATTCTTTAGTCGTTTTCAGGGCTTTAAAGATGAGCTATTGGCTAACAACGTAAAAATAAACGAACGTAAAATGGCTAATGCTATATCTACTGAAGAATCTGGGTATCACGCCACTCGTTCGCTTATCGCTAATAATATTAAATTTAACGCCTTATTTGCCGCAAGCGATTTAATTGCTATTGGGGCTATACGTGCACTTAAAGAAGCAAATATCAACGTACCAAAAGATGTTGCGGTAGTCGGCTTTGATAACATAGCCATTGCTAGTTATGTAAACCCACCGCTGACGACGATAGAGCAAAACACTACTGTTGCTGGGCAAATGCTTGTAGAGAACTTATTAAAACTGATACGTGGTGAAGAAGTACAAAGTACCCTATTAGCTCCTATTCTCATTCCTAGAAGGTCAAGCTGAGCCTTCATATTGTGTAAGTATTGACTACGAGCTGTTCACATTCATTTACAAACAACATAAAAAACATAAAAAACATAAAAAGCATAAAAAACAATGAACTAAAAAAATGAAAAGTTCATAAACCACACTTTTTGGTCAAAAAACCACCCAGCTAGCCCTCCCACAGCCATAGAGCCCTGTTAACCATATTTACTATTTTGTTTCCTTAATGTAAATTTATTGTGCCGCTATGATCTTACCTTCTAACTTTATAGCTTAAATAACAATAATACCTCAGGGATCTACATATGTTTAAAACTAAAGCTCTATCAAATGCAATAAGATACTCCTTATTGCTAGGCTCTGTAGCCTTAGCGCCTAACGCGCTGGCTCAAGAAAATGATTTGAATTCAGACGTGGAATTAGAAGAAGAAGCACCTGAACGAATAGTTGTAACAGGCTCACGTATAAGAAAAGCTGAATTCTCAAATGCATCACCAATTCAAATTATCAATGGCGACTTATCTCGTGAAATGGGTTTATTTGATGCAGGCTCAATGCTTCAATCGACCAGCCAAGCGGCTGGTGCTCAAATAGATAATACATTTGGTGGTTTTGTACTAGATAACGGCCCGGGCGCTGCAACAATCGGATTTCGTGGTTTAGGTGCTGAGCGAACTCTTGTACTTATTAATGGTCGAAGAATGGCTCCTGCTGGCGTTGGTGGTGCACCAACATCCCCTGATTTGAATTTAATACCTGGCGTGATGATTGAGCGTGTAGAGAATTTATTTGATGGCGCATCAACCGTTTATGGTTCTGATGCGGTAGCTGGTGTAGCTAACGTAATATTGAAAAAAGATGTTGAAGGTTTTATTTTTGATGCATCTTATCGTCAACCTAAAGGTGAAGGCGGTGAAGAAACTGTACTTTCGGGTATGTGGGGCAAAACCATGGATAATGGTTTTATCACTGTAGGTGTTGAATATTCAGAACAAAAATCTCAATCTTTATCTGGCAACCCTTTTGTTAAAGGGTGTGAAGAGCGTATTTGGGAAGCTGAAGATGGCAGTATCGTAACGCGAAACAGTGGCTATGGTCCTGTAGCAAGCGGTGAAGATTCATGTGATATTTTCCCTTTAACAAATCGTATTAGCGTACCTTCTTTCTTTGGCAGTGTTTATTACACTCCTAACTTCACAAACACTGGTATTCCAAACTTCAGCGAATCAACTGTACCATCAAGTCTTGAAGGATTTTTACCTTCATGGGTAGCTGGTGATTTCGATGGCGATGGTATTAATGATGGTGTATTTGTTGATGGTAACGGCGATGGTTTCCGTGACGTTGACTTCCAAGACCCTCTATACGCTTTCCAACAATCGGATTACTACAAAAGCGGTGATTACAGAAGTAAAAATGAACGTATCTCACTAATGCTTAATGGTGAATACAACTTCCAAGATGATAACGACACAACTTTCTACTATGAAGGTTTATATGCGAGTCGTAAATCACCAATTTTTAGCCCTGGTGCACAAATATTTCAACAAGTAGCGGCATCAAACCCGTATAACCCATGTGGTACAAACGGTATTGACTGTTTTGGCGTGTTAGGTGTGGGCCCTGGTGGACCTGAAGCCGTTCAGCCAATCATCAACATTCGTGGTGACCGTGATCAAACTGAGGTTGAAGTATCACAATACCGTTTAGTTACCGGTGTTACTGGTAACCTTGGTATGTTTGAAAATATTGGTTTAGACAATTGGTACTACGACGCGTCTGTATCGTACAGCGCATCAAAAGGTACTGACCACCGAGTTGGTATTGATGAAGAACGCTTAATTAACTCTTTAGAAACTGCTGTTCTAAATGATGATGGGACTGTTACCTGTGGTACCGGTTCTGATGGTTGTGTTCCTGTTAATTTATTTGCAGACAGTATTTACCAAGAAGGTGGCGGTACGCTTTCACCTGAAGAAGCGGCCTATTTGTTTATTGATCGCGACATCGAAACAAAAGTAAACCAGTTTGTTTTTAATGCATTCATGGGTGGTGATTTCTTCGCGCTACCATGGAATAACGAAACTGTTGCAGGTATCGTTGGTATTGAATATCGTCGTGATGAGATTGAATCAAATCCAAATGCTGCAGCATCTCAAGGCCTACTATGGGGCTACTTTGCTGACCAAGGCGCTGATGGTTCTCGTAATCTAAAAGAAATATTCACAGAAGTTGACTTCCCTTTACTTAAAGGAGTTAAAGGTGCTGAAGAACTTACATTTACAGCTTCTGGCCGTGTTTCTGAAGAATCTTTCTACGATGCTGAATCAACTTATAGTCTTAAAACTATCTACCGTCCTGTTGATTGGTTTACTTTACGTGCAACAAAAGGTACTTCTTATAGAGCGCCAAACTTACGTGAACGTTTCTTAAACGGTACGTCTGGTTTTAATACAGTTGCCGACCCATGTGTTGTTCCGGAAGATGCTCGTAATATAGACCCATTGAACCCAGGTTCAGCAGCTACATATAATGCGGCTGAAGAAACACGTGATACAGCAGTACTAAACGCTTGTCAAGCATCAGGTATTGATCCAACTACTCTTGGTTTAGGTCAAGGTGGGACTGATTCATATACTGGAACTTATAGCGCTGAGATTGAAACTGGCGGTACAACTGAGCTTAGTGCTGAAACATCAGTGGCTAAAACATACGGTTTTATCTTTGAACAACCGTTCACTGATGCATTTGATTTAACAATGTCATTAACTCGTTTTGATATTGAAGTAACAAATAGTATTGCAGAGCCAAGCGCTGGTTACAGTATTGGTCAGTGTTATTCTGCTGATGGTAATGATGCTTTCTGTAGCCGTATAGGGCGTGACGAAAATGGTCAAATTGATTTAGTTGATGCTAGCTTTATCAATATTGGCTTAATCTCATCTAAAGGTTTTGATTACAATATCTACTTTGAAACAGATACGGTAATTGCAGAAGAAAACTTAGGTATTACACTAGACCTTCAAGCTACGCGCATGACAGAGCAAGTTTTTGATGTACTTGGTACTATTGATGACAATATGGGTGAGCCAGATTCACCAGAATGGCGCGGTACAGCACGCTTACAACTTAAATATTCTGATTTTAGATTTAACTGGGAAACACGTTTCATCGGTAAAGGTCGTGAAGATGAAGATGATTTAGGTGAATTCGAAGAAGGTACTGCAGGTTGTCGTGGTTTAACTGACGCAAATGGTGCTCCACTTAAATGTCGCCCTGTAGGTTTCACTGATGACTACTTTGTGCATAACATTGGTATGACTTGGTCTAACGATGCTTATAAAGTGAACTTTGGTGTACGTAACGTATTTAATGAAGCTCCACCAAAAGTAGATCCAAGTGGCTCTTTCTCAAATACTAACATCCCTCTAGGTGTTGGTTATGATACTTCAGGACGTAGCCCATACATCAGTTTTACAGCTTCTTTTTAATTAGAATTGGCTGAGTATATATTCAATCCAGATGGCCTAAAATTTTAGGCCATTTTTTTTGAGGGAATAAAAAATGAAACTTAAAAAAAGAATGTTAGTAGGATTTACCTTACTAAGCCTATCTTCTTTCGCTAATAGCGAAACTGAAGATGCGACACAAATGAGCAGTATCGATGCTTTTTCAATGTCATCGGCTATCCGTAGTGTTGTAGCATCACCTGATGGTAAGAAGCTTGCTATTTTAAGAGCCACTACCAAAAATGGTGACTATATAATTGAGATAAGAGATCCAAATAACCTAGAAGCAGACCCAGTAAGGTTGGGCGCTGATAAAATGCTGATATCTTCCATCGTATGGTTAAACGATGAAAAAATTGGCGTTATGTTTAGACAAATACTAGAAGATGGTAGTCGCAAGTATTGGGTTAATAAGTTTGCAATAACTGATGCAGATGGTAAAGGCGACTGGTTATTGCCATTTAAGAAAAAACGAAATATTCAATTTAATATAATAAATATTCTTCCTGACAAAAAAGATGAAGTATTAGTAGAGGTTGATATTAATAATAACTACATTCCAGATGTAGTGCGCTTTAATATTAATACTGGACGAAGCGTTACTGTAATGCGCGGAAATGAAAAAGTATCAGGCTCATTTGTTTCTGACTACGATGGTGAAATAAGAATAGCCCAAGGTTGGAATAAGTCTGATAACGCAATCGATTATTATGCCCGAGATAAAGGCAATGATGATTGGAAAGTAATTAAGCAAGTTAGCCCTAAAAAGCGTGAAAATTTTGAGATATTAGGGTTCGCAAAAAGTAATCCTAACGAAGTTTATGTTAACGCCAACTTGGGCGAAAATACGACTGGCATCTATATTTACAATATTAAAACAGGTCAGTATTCTGAACGCCAATTTGGCCTTAAATCGGTAGATACCGACGGTGTTATACTTGATACAGACGGTACTTTACAAGGCTTTCGCTATACCACCAAGCAACCTAAGTTTTATTTCACAGATCCTAACCTTCAAGCACTTAACGAATCTGTTGCTTCTTTATTTAAAGATAAGTTTGTGCAAATCATTAGTAGTTCTGATAACGATAATGTATTAGTAGTGAGAGTATCTGCTGACGATAACCCAGGCAGCTATTACATTGTTACTAATAAACAGAAGTTAACCAAAATTGGTGATCGACTTCCGTTTATTGATAAAAGTAAACTAGGATCCGTTAAATATATCTCTTATAAAGCAAGAGATGGACGCAAAATAAAAGCGTATGTAACAATTCCTGCGACTAAAGGTCCTTACCCCGCAATAGTACTCCCTCACGGTGGTCCTTGGGTGCGCGACTCTATTGTTTTTGATGATTGGGCGCAGTTACTCGCCTATCATGGTTACGTTGTTATTCAACCAAACTATCGTGGTTCTACTGGTTACGGTTTAGAGCATTGGATAGCAGGTGATAATAACTGGGGCTTGAAAAAACAAGATGATTTAGACGATGCCGCGCAGTACTTGATCGATAAAGGCTTAGCAACAAAAGATAAGCTTGCTTTATTTGGTTGGAGTTATGGCGGTTATGCTGCATTTGCTGCATCTATGCGTGAAAACAACATATATAAATGTGTTGTTGCCGGTGCGGGTGTAAGTGATTTGAGTCGTATCAATGCAACTCTTAACGAAAATCGCTTTTTAAGTATTTTACAACGCCCTACTATTTCTGGTGTCTCTCCTGTAGAGCAAGTAAATAAAGTAAATATTCCGATACTGGTTGTACATGGTGATATAGATAGTCGTGTTCCAGTAAAACACAGTAGAGACTTCGTATCTGAGCTTGAAAAGTACAAAAAAGACTTTAAATATATTGAGCTAGAAGATGCCGATCACTTTTCTGATACGCTTTTTTACGATCATAAAAAAGAGTTTTATACTGAGTTATTATCGTGGTTTGATAATAAATGTGGGCTCAAATAATATAATTAAAGGGTGACATTCATTTTTATGAAGAGAATTATTTAGTTTTAATACCGAGTTACTACATAATAGAAAGGCCTCTAAATTTATCTAGAAGCCTTATTTAATAACTACAGCATTTTATACCAATCCGCAATAATACTTAATCATTTCGCGGGGCTAAACGTGTCGCTAACTGCGTTAAAAAATTCTTATTTAGAACAACTAAATAGCGAATTTTTTGCCTAGCTATCAACACGTTCTTCCTGCCTCAAAATAGATCACTTAATTAAGCGAATTGGTATTATATATTATTTTTTTAGAGACTCGGCAACTACAGGATAATAATCCCAAACTTGTTTATCACTGAGTGAGCGTACAAGCTTAATGTATTCTGCGTGTGTCCAAGCTAGAGGTGTTGCTGAGTTTGTACCCTCGCCTAACTCATAACCTGCTTTATTTACGCCTACGCCATCCCATACTTGCTCCGGTAGCATCATGCCGCTATTAGCAAACTGCTCTAAACCTTTTACGTAACTATTTTTAATGTCCGCTTGTTTTGCATCATCAAGCGCATTATTTGCATTTGCAGCTGCTATTTCATAATGCCCGCGCTCACCTGTAAAAAATGGCCATACACGACCACGTTGGCCTGGCGTGTTGCTCCCGCTTTCGGCGTAATTAGTGCCTGTGGTTTCATCTTCGCCGTAACCGTCGTTACCATAACGGCGATAGCCTGCAAATGTGCCGCTACCATCGGTATAGTTAAAGCTGTATTTAACTTGTAAGTTATCTTCAAGCGTTTCGTCGTCATACTCAGGCAGGGTTTTAACTATACTTGCATCCTTGGCACTTCTTACTCCGTAGCGGACTAATTCTAAAAACCCACCGTCTAAAATCTGCTTTTTGTTAAAACCTTCACGGCCATTGTTGGCGTTAATTTTAGTATTAGAGTTAGCGTCGGTGTCTTGACCTATACGAATAAAATACTCGCCATCGGTGCTATCACCTTTTAAATTACCTTGAGTGGTAAACATTTGCGATTCTATATTACTGTTGTACTTTTTAGCCGTTGCTAAATAACGATCAGCATTTTGAGTATCACCACTGAGTGTTGCTATGTCACTGGCTGTTATAAGGCCAGCAACAACGGCAGCCGTTGTAGAGGGAGAATAACCACTTTGCTCTTCCCAGCGCTCTTGCTGTGTTGCAGGTGGAGTGATTTGCATGTCGTTCCATAAAATTTTAGCTCTTCCGCCATTAACTAAAAAGTCAGCTGCCGGTTTTAGCATGCGTGCGTACCAACCTTTAAGTTCGTTATCACTTAGTACGTTTGCTTGATGTAACTTCCACGCGAGCATAATTGGCATAGCCGTTTGATCTAGCTGTACCCCTACCCATTCAAGTTCACCGTCAACATGTGTTTTTTGTAAAAACCAGCCAGTGTCGCCATTGTTACCGGGAGTTTTGCTAGTAACTTGTACTTTTTCAAGGTATTCGAAGGCCGTTTTTGCAGTGGCTGTATCGCCTAAGGCCATAAACGCCATAGCTACTTGATAAAAGTCACGAACCCATACCGCTTTGTAACCTGTAGAACCCTCTTTGGCTGAAACAGTTTCACCCCAAGGATTAGAAAGTGAGGCAATGAGCGCACCCGCATTGGTTTTGTCCTCTTGCGCTTTTAGCACCATTGCACTGGTATAAAGTAGCTTACCGTCATCGGCTGTTTGATTAACCATGGCGTTTAATGGCTCAAGGCTTTGTAAATAATCTTCCCAGCCTAGCGCTTCACCTTTACCGTTGTAGGCATCAAGCACATTTTGATAACCTTTAGATAAGCTCTGCGCACCTTGTTGATGGCTTTGCTGCTGGGTTTTACCAAAGCTTAGTGCTAAATCAAATGTGGTATTACTATCGATATTACCAAGCTCTGCCAGCAGAGTGACGTTACCTGCCTTATCGCCAGTGTTTGAATATTGTTTGCTTAGTGTGTGTTGTTTTTTAAGTGAGGTGATGCCATCGCTCACACCTGTAAAGCCTACACTTTGCATTTTGAATGGCGTAGATGATTGCAACGTTAAAAAGTTATCGTCTTCCCAGGCAACTAAGCCTTGCTCAGTGGTTTTTGCAAAATCACCTAAGCCGTTGTTGTTTATATAAGGGTTAACAGCAACATACGCTCTCACGCCTTTAAGTGATGTATTAAAAATACTGCGTACAAACAATGTTTGTCCGCCTGGATCGGTGAATATGTGTTTTTCGAGGGTAAAACGCCCTTGCTTATCTGTGCTTGTTACTTTGTAAGCAAGCGATAGTGGTCTACCTTTATCGTCTTTATGTAAGTAATCAATTGTAACGTCTAAGTCGTCAGCTTCAGTGACTGTAAAGTCTTTACCGGTTACTACAAACTGCATATCTTTGATTTGTGCTTGGTGAATGAGTCCAAACATAGTTTCGGTGATCATACCTTTAGCAATTGAAAACCATACTTTTGATACTTCACCTGTCGCAGCGTTGTTATTATATTGGCCGTTTTGGTATTGCTCAAAAGAAGTACCAATTCCGGTTTTACCCGCGTAAGCCCAAAATGGTTCAGCTCCTGGTGCGCCAGGAGCGCCAGAAGCGGCTGAAACTGTAGCGTCAATATTTTCGTTATTCTTATTTTGTGCACCACAGGCTGTTAAACCCAAAGTTAAAATAGCAGTGGTAATAAGGTTATATTTTTTCATTGTGTGACCCTTAGTTTGAATTTTTAACGCGCATTACAGCAATTGCAGCAACAACGAATGATGCAGCACCAATTAATAATGCGTAAATAGGCTGATTAGAAAATACGTGTCGTAAAATAAGCCCTAAAATACTAGCGGCAAGCAATTGCGGTATAACAATAAAGAAGTTAAAAATACCCATATACACGCCCATTTTGTTACTCGGTAGTGCATTACTTAACATTGCATAAGGAAGCGATAAAATAGAAGCCCATGCAAAGCCAACGCCTATCATTGGAATAAGGAGCATTTTTGGATCTGTTATAAACATAAAGCTCGCAAGGCCCAATGCGCCTAGTAATAAGTTAAAGCAATGCGCGCCTTTTAATCCCATTTTTTTAACTAAAAACGGAATACACATAGCAGCAATAGCCGCAAAGCCATTGTAAGCTGCAAATAAAATGCCGACCCAATCAGCCCCATCGTTAAAGGCTTTACTTGTTGCATCACTGCTGCCGTAATGAAAGCTTGTTACTGCGGCTGTGGTGTATATCCACATAGCAAATAACGTAAACCAGCTAAAAAACTGCACCCAAGCAAGCTGCTTCATTGCCTCTGGCATGGTAAATACATCTTGTACTACTTGGTAAAAACCGCCTTGTATTTTGTTAGCAGCCTTTAATGCGCTTGCTATCCACTGCACAATACCAAACGCTAGTAAGCCACCAGCAAGTAGGTATAACTCTTTTTCAAGCGATAAACCCATTACTAAAGCAAGTGTTGCTAAACCTAGCACCACAAAAATAATGGCACCTTTATTGAAGTTGATATCTACTAATGCGATGTTAGTCGGTTTGGCAGTGTAGTTTTCAAAAGCAGCTAATTGCTCAGGGCTATATTCTTTGGTTCGCATAACTGTCCAGAGAACTGCAACTAGCAATACAACCCCACCCCAATAAAATGAATATTTAACAGATTCAGGGATTTGCCCTGGCGCAGCAGTATTACTTACGTCAAACCAATTGGTCATCATCCATGGTAGTCCTGAGGCTAATACCGCACCAATACCAATAAAAAAGCTTTGCAAGCCATAGCCCGTAGCACGTTGTTTTTCTGGCAGGTTATCGCCTACAAGTGCTCTAAAAGGTTCCATAGTGACGTTGATTGATGCATCCATAATCCACAACATACCTGCCGCAATCCAAAGGGTTGGTGAATGCGGCATGATAAAGAGTGAGATAGTAGTAAGTACCGCCCCTATGAAAAAGAATGGACGTCGACGACCAAAACGTCCCCATGTTTTATCACTCCAATAACCAATTATTGGTTGCACTATTAAACCTGTTAGCGGTGCTGCAACCCATAAAATAGGAATATCATCAACTTGTGCGCCTAGGGTTTGAAAAATACGGCTCACATTGCCGTTTTGTAGTGCAAAACCAAATTGAATGCCTAAAAAGCCAAAGCACATATTCCATATTTGCCAAAAACTTAGATTTGGTTTGTTGCTGTCATAATTATTATTTTGATTATTCATGATTAGCCTTATTAGTTAAAACTGCGCTACTAAATGCATCTAGCGAAAGCATAAGCTTTGTAACTTCTTTGTCAGTGATGATCTTTACCGTATTTTGTTCAAGTAAGTCGTGTAGCGGTTTATTTCGCTCAAAGGTCTTTACTTGCTCTGGTGTTAAATTAATTAATACCGTTTGTGGCTCCTCACTAAAATTACTAAAAACATAAATAGATTGCTGTCCCAGCGTGCGTACAAAACCAACAACACGCTCGCTACCACTAACCGAAAGCGCTGTCATGGTTCCACCTACAACAGCGGGTAAACTATTAAGAGCCATTATTGCTTTATAATAATCACGAAGTGATGCTTGTTCGCTCGTTAAGTTAGCGCCGTCGAATTTACCTTTATTCATCCATGCTTGATGCGCTGGTACACCAATATAATCAAAAATGCTGGTGCGAGTAGGTGTTCCAAAACCTGCGTTTTCAGATCCGTCCTCTCCCACATCTTGGGCAAAATATAATAAAGTGGGTGCGCGACTAATTAAGCTAGAAACGACCATTGCTGGTTTCCCCCAGCGTGCATCACCTGCAAAATCAGGGCTAGCAATGCGTTGTTCGTCGTGATTTTCTAAAAAGTGCAGCATGTGCGCTTCAATATCAGTAACTTGGCTTTGGGCTGGAAAAATAGTATTGGCAGCTTGCTTATTCTGCATAATGGCTTTTAATGTGTCGTAAAAGCCGACTTTGTCATACAAGTAATCCATTTTTCCTTGCTGAATATACGCTCTGTACATTTGTGGGTTGTAAACTTCAGCCAATAAAAACGCATCGGGCTTTTGCATTTTTATTGATGAATTTAAAAAGCTCCAAAATTCAACCGGTACCATCTCGGCCATATCGTACCTAAAGCCATCAACGCCTTTATCGAGCCAGTACAAAATGATGTCTCTAAATTTATACCAACTATTAGGAAGCTTTTTATTTTGC
This sequence comes from Pseudoalteromonas sp. EB27, assembly GCF_001974875.1. GTDB lineage: Bacteria > Pseudomonadota > Gammaproteobacteria > Enterobacterales > Alteromonadaceae > Pseudoalteromonas. The sequence continues at coordinate 248,703 of NZ_MTQD01000002.1, read as the reverse complement.
CAAAACGCATAATGAGCGCGATAATCTTGGTTTTCTAGTTCTTTGGGTAATGCAGGAAAGTCATAGCTGCCATCAGGCTTAACGCCATAATTCACTCTTACGGTTTCGTACCAATCGTTAATATCTGGCTTTGGTGCACGCGCACCATTACCCGTCCATTTTGCTGGGGTTTCATCAAAAAAACCGTCAGCTAAAGGGTGAGTATTACCCCCTAAAACTATATAGCTTTGTGATGTTGGAACCTGAAAAGACTGACCTGGTACATAATAAAAGTTATTATTTTTATCGTACTCTTTGCTGGTGTCGTCTTGTTCACCAAAGTCTTTTATTCCCTTGGGTTTTGCTACTGATTTATAATTACGAGCCACATGGTTAGGTACAATATCTATAACCACTTTCATGCCATGCTTATGAGTGCGTTCAATCAGGTCACTAAACTCACCCATTCTATTGGTCACATTTATGGCTAAATCTGGGTTTACGTCGTAGTAATCTTTTATTGCATAAGGTGAACCTGCACGGCCTTTAACTACATCAGGGTCGTCTTGCGTAATTCCATACTCGGTATAATCGCCCACTAGCGCATGATGTAAAACACCGGTATACCAAATATGGGTCGTCCCCAATTCTTTAATACCTTTAAGTGCAGCATCGTTAAAGTCGGAAAATTTACCTACGCCATTTTGCTCTTTCGTACCCCAAGGCACATTCGCGGTCTGTGTGTTGCCAAATAAGCGTGTAAATACTTGGTATACAACAGGCTTTGTTAACTCATTTTGCGCCTGTTTAGGCGCTTGCTGTTGTTCGGTTTCATTATTGTCTGAGCACGCACTTGTTATAAGTGCGCTACATAGTAATGCAGGTACATAAACTGATTTTTTCATTGTGTGTCTTTTTGTCAGTAGTGTTATAGCTTTATACTAAAGATATCTGCAGCAAGCATACAGTTGCTGCATACGTATTCACTTAAACATTCACGGCGTATTAATCACTAATACCGTAGCAGCCATTGGCTTTAAGTTAATACTGTTAGTTAGTTTAAAAGTGTGTTGTTTGAATAATGCCTGCGCATTGGCATTTTTTGGTATAACTTCTTGCATGTAATCAAGATTATGCTTTTGTGTTACTTTGTTTTTATTCATAAAAACTAATACTGTTTGCGTATCACTAACACGAGCATAACTATACACACCATTGTTCGGACTAAAATGAACGAGCTTACCCTTTGTAAGTGCCGGGCTTTGCTTTCTAAAGTTAAGAAGCGTGCTTATAGTCTTGTGCATATCGCGCTGCTCTTTACTTAAACCTATTCCAGTAAACGCATTGGCGTTTTGATTTTTAAACCCACCTGGAAAATCAATACGTATATCACCATGATCTTTACTCGGCGTGTTATCCAATAATATTTCGGTTCCATAGTATATTTGAGCAATGCCGCGCGTTGTTAAAAACAAAGTCATCGCCATTTTAGTTTTAGCTAAGTCTTGCCCAAGCTCCGTATATACACGGCTCATATCGTGGTTATCAGCAAACACCATAATGTTATTGGTGTCTGGGTATAAAAAATCGTTAGCTAATGACTGATATACTTTAACCCAGCCTGTGCTCCAACTTTCATCTTCATTTAAAGCTCGAATTACCGCCTCTTGCAACGAAAAGTCCATCACACTGGGTAAGCTTGACACATACCCATCTTGATTAACTTTACCGCGCTGCCAATACGACGCTATTGCAGGGTTTGAAGTCCACTCTTCTCCAACAATATTAAAGTGTGGGTATTCATCCATAATGGCCTTGGTCCAATCACTTAAAAACGCTTTATCTGAATAAGAATAGGTATCTACACGAATACCGCTTAAATCTGCGTATTCGATCCACCAAATTGCATTTTGAATTAAATACTCATTTAATAATGGTTGGCGCTGATTTAAATCGGGCATGCTAGCGACAAACCAACCATCGCTAAATTGGCGTTTATCGTAGTTACTTGCGTGTGGATCTTGAATTGTTTGACGCGCATGGCTTGTGGCATTTTTGCCATTTTCAAACTGCCCATTAAAGTTAATCCAATCTTGAGTTGGTTTATCCTTCATCCACAGGTGCTCAGAACCAAAATGATTAAGCACCATGTCCATAACAAGCCCAATGCCCTGCTCTTTAGCCTTTGTTGACAACGTTTTATACAACTGGTTTGAACCCATACGTGGATCAACGTTGTAAAAGTCTGTAATCGCGTAACCATGATAAGAGTAATCAGGCATGTTGTTTTCAAGCACAGGTGTTAGCCAAAGCTGTGTAACGCCTAGATTATTTAAATACGGCAGCGCATTAATTACACCTTGAATATCACCGCCATGTCGCCCGCCTTTAAAGCTTGTATTTGCACTCTCTAGCATACCTCTAACTGTATCGTTTTTTTTATCACCATTTGCAAAGCGATCTGGGTTAATTAAATATAAAGCATCTGCATTTGTGAAACCTTGGCGTTGCGCGCTATGTTTATCCCGGGTAAGTAAAGGAAATTCAAAGCTATGTACTGGATCGCTACTCTTAAATTGAAGCGTTCCTGCTTTGGCGTTATCGCTAATATTTAAATGTAGAAAAGCATAATTCGGGTTGTCAGTGCGTATTACGTTATTAAGATTAACCCCTTTATACTTATCTAATTTAAATTCTTCGTTAGCTATATTTTGCTCATGTACGAGCACTGTGATGTTATTTTTATTCATGCCTACCCACCAATTGGCAGGCTCTACATTAAGTGCATAACTAAAGCTTGGTAAGCTACATACGCTTACTAGTAAAAGTGTGTTTAAAAATCGCATTGTTATACCTTTTTAATGCTGGCTAAAAAATTCTGGTGAGTTGGTAGCTGCGCAACTGTTGAGTTTATCAATGTTTTTAAAGTAGAGAATAAATCGCTCAGTTGATCATCACTTAGCGAATCAACAATATTGTTATAGTCATCAGGGATAAGCCCTTGCCCTATCATGACTTGCTGCCAAGCAACTTCAGCGAATAGTTCATCATCTTCCCGCACTACTTTGCCTGTTTGTTTAAATAAACTCAGTTTATGGGTAAGGGAATTTGGTATATCCATTTGCATGCATTGACGCCAAAACGGGGTATCTTCTCGCTCGGTGAGTTTATAATGCAAAATAATAAAATCGCGTATATGCTCTATTTCAATAACGCTTTGTTTATTAAACTGCGTTACTAACGCATCGCTAATGCCATTATGTGGAAATAGTTTAATTAAGCGTGTAACCGCAGTTTGAATTAAATGAATACTGGTTGACTCAAGCGGCTCTAAAAATCCACTTGATAAACCAACCGCGACCACGTTTTTATGCCACTGCTTTAAGCGCCGACCTGTTTTGAATTTTATAATACGGGGCTCTGTAATTGGCTCAGCGGGTAAGCTTTTTAGCAGTAACTGCTTAGCATCATCATCTGACAAGTATCTACTGCAATAGACAAGGCCATTGCCAATACGATTTTGGAGTGGTATTTGCCATTGCCAACCAGCACTATGTGCAATAGATCGCGTATAAGGTTTTAGCTCATTGGTACTTTTTGTTTGAACAGCCACTGCACTATCGCATGGTAAGTAATGAGACCAATCAATAAACCCTGTATTAAGTGTTTGCTCAATTAACAAGGCACGCAGCCCGGTGCAATCTATAAATAAATCACCACTAATTTGACTATCGTTATTAAGTGTTAGGCTTTTAATATTGCCTGTATAGCATTGTTCAACATGGTCTATTTTTGCATCTATATGTTTAACACCGCGCGATATAGCCAACTTTTTTAGATATTCAGCGTAAAGCGTCGCATCAAAATGATATGCATAACTCAGCCCAGGTAGTTGAGTATTTGGGATGGTATTTAAAGGGGCAAACCTATGCTGTTTAGCCGCTTGGTAATTGAGTGAAAAATCCCATAGTTCGTCTTCGCAACCCGTAACTTGGCCTTTTAACCAAAAATTATAAAAATCACAAAAGGGAAAATCTTTACCAAACGAGCCAAACGCATGCATGTAGCTATGCGATTGGGTTTTCCAGTTTTCGAACTCTATACCTAATTTTATTGAAGCATTAGTGGCATTAATAAAATCTTGCTCGTTTATACCCAGCGCGTTATTAAGTTGAATAATAGGCGGTATTGTTGCTTCACCCACTCCTATCGTACCAATAGCTGATGATTCTATTAGTGTGATATTAATTACTTTACCTAACACTTTATTAAGCAGTGCTGCTGTTATCCAGCCTGCGGTACCACCGCCTGCAATTACCACGTGTTTTATTGGTTTCATATTATTATCCACGTTTTATTAAATTTAAGTACGGTTAAAAAGTTAGGTAAACTAGCTATAAAAAAGCCCCTGTAACACAAATTACAAGGGCTTCTACACACAGTTTTTATTATAGCTTGTAGCTAAAGCCTAACAAGTAAGTGCGACCGTAATCTTGGTAATCACGTACTTGTAAAGCATTGTCGCCTGAAAGCGACGTAAACGGTTCTTCGGTCAGGTTTTGTACTTGGAACTGAATTGATAAGCCTTCAAGGCTCTCTATACCTGCTTCACTAAAGTCGTAACCCGCTTGAACATCCCAAATAGTTTCACCTAAAATATCAACTTGTTCCGTATCAAAGCCTAAACCATATACATCGCCTTTAAAGGCACTGCGTTTGCGCATACTAGTACGTAACTGCATACCATGCATTTCGTAGTAAACCGTTAAGCTTTGAATTTTATCTGAAAGACCAGGTAGTTCGTATTCGTTACCGTTTTGGTCCTCAATATCAGACTCAATACCAGTATGGCTGGCAATTAAACCAAAACCTTCAAGAGACGGATGGAAAATTTTAAATGGTAATGCCAGTGACAGCTCATAACCATATAAATCGCCACCGCCGCCATTTATTTTACCACTGCCAGTACCCGATGATGTTGCTGGTAATTCTCCGGTAGATGGATCTGCGACACCCGACATATCAATTGCGTAAGTACCGTCAAAAATCCACTGAGTTAAATCTTTATAGAAAAACGCTGCAGAGAAGTAACCCTCATCACTAAAGTAATTCTCGTAAGTAAAATCGTAGCCTGTTGCTTCTTTAGGCTCTAAATTTGGATTACCACCCGATACAGACCAATAGTTACCATTTTCATCTGGCGTTTGATTATATGATGCATTAACTGATGAATTCATTTCATCTAAGCGTGCACGAGAAATTGTTTTAGCAGCACCAAAACGTATCGTTTGTTGCTCATCAATCGCAAGTGACAGGTTTAAGCTAGGTAATACGTGTGAGTAATCATGACTTATGTTTGTAGGTGATGTAACAACCACACCATCAACAGTACTAAATGCATTACCTTGTGATGATTGATCAGTTTGTACATAACGCACGCCCACGTTACCCGTTAATGCAAGACCGCTTACTTCAGCATTAATATTTGCTTGAACAAATGCAGAAGTAATTTCTTCTTTTACAGTCCACGATTTCGTCGCATGACTTGTATTTGTTAAGCTCTCTGCAAGTAAGTCGTAATAACCATCGTTAACTAAGCCATTTACGTCATAAGCAATCATATCGCCCATGCCTATAAAGCCTAGGTCAACACTTCCGTTACGGTACTGTTCTGGCACGCTAAGCATGCCTGGGTTATCAAGCGAAAAGCTAGATAACGTCATAAAGTAACCTTCTGAATCTTTTGTTTTCTCACGTTCTTTGTAAGACATACCAAATTCAATAGAGCTTATGTACTCGTTTTCTAATACCTTTGAAGCCGCTATTTTTAATGTTGATAATTCATCTTCAATGGTCGGTGCATTAATAAAACCATCTTGCGCTTGGTTTTCATACTCAGTGCCAGTCAAACCATATTTATCGTTAAGTGCAGAGCTTGCACCCCACGATAGTGGGCCACCTAATTGTATTAAACCATAATCGCTATAATCTAAATCATGTGAAAAAGTAGCTCCAGTGTTACCACCATTAAATGTGTAACCCAAGTTATCTGCTACCCCGCGAGCATCACCACGACCAGTGCCTGAATAGCTTTCAACACTCCATATTTTGCGCTCTACTTGTGAGTAACTTGCATCAAACTCAACTGACCATAAATCGTCAATATCGTATTTAGTATTAAAACCAAAGGCTGTAAGTTCGGCTTCGCGTTCTTCATAATCGTTACGAACTACAACACGCTGACCTTGTGTTACTGCACTTGTTATAAAGCCAGATGCTTCATCAACTACAACACTATTTGGATCAATACTACCTTGTCCCCATGCAAATGGAACTTCAATACCGCGTAGAATTTTTTCATCTGTAAAATCTACATATAACGCATCAAACGTCATATTTAATTTATCTGTGGGCGCCGCTTCTAAAACAAGCATTGCCGAATCACGCTCAAGCGTTGATGAACGTACGTAAGGTTTAGCACCACCTAAAATTGAATAATCGTTACCATTTTCAGTGAATTCTGGATAACCCCATGAGTTCCAACGTTTTTCTTGATTTGGTGAACTCATGGTGTTTAGTGCAAATGCAACACCAATGGTATCGTCTGCAAATTGATCAATGTATGAAATAGTGCCTCGGTAACCGTCGTCGTTGCCGTCAGGGTTTAATTTACTAAAGCTGGTTTGCTCATACTGTCCATTTACTTGTACAACACGTTCGCCTTTGCTTAAAGGACGAACTGTTTGCATATTAATAACACCAGCAATACCCTCAGCATCAATACTTGCATTTGGCGTTTTATAAACAGTTACACCGCTCATTATTTCTGATGGGTAAAGGTCAAACTCTACACCACGGTTATCACCAATCGATACTTGTTCACGACCATTAAACGTTGTGCCACTTTCATTCTCGCCAAAACCACGAATAGAGACACGACTTGCTCGGCCGTCTAAGCGCTGAGCTGTTAAACCGGGTAAACGCGCAATCGATTCAGCAATTGAAGAATCTGGCAATTTGCCAATATCTTCAGCCGATATAGATTCTACAACCTGTGTAGAGAAGCGTTTTGTGTTAATAGACTCAACCACACTGCCACGAAAGCCTTTAACTTCGATAACTTCTACATCATCTTTTTTTATTGTATCTTCTTGAGCAGCCTGTGTAGCAAAGCTCGATAAGCCTGCAGCTGTTAATGCCAAAGTTAATATACTTGGTTTGAACATAGACATAATGTTTTCCCGTTACCCATATTGTGATACCCGCGTTCAATGTTTAAGTGATAGTTAAACAAGGCGAGCTAATTTTGTTGTCAGGATGAATATTAACGCCAGATTTATTTTATTAACAACTTTATGCATACGTATTCAACAATTTCAATATAGCCTAACATTAACATACATTACACACGTGCATTTTTAACCAATTGATTTTATTGGGAATAAGACAGATAAAAAACACAAGACAAACATCAATAGTCAAATCAATTCTATTGAAACTTAATGGCACTTTTACTTAAATGTAAACAAGGTGAAATTAATTATCACTGTCAAATAACGTTTAAATTATTCCACATTTACCAAGCGTTAAATTGGTCAGACCATTTCATGTAGATCCTGGGATATATTTCCCTTACAGTACAATCTGTTAGATTCAATTTAACTAATAAATCAATGACTGACGTAATTGGTAAACAATAGATACGCAAAATGAACGCTACTAAAGCCACTCTAACCACTTATTTTTAATAAATTTATTGCATTATTTTTAGTGCATACGTATGCAGACTTTTTACAGGATTAAAGGCTTCACGTATGCTTTTTGCAAATAACGTGATTAATCGTAATCACAATAAAGAATAGTCTAAATACTGTGTGGAATGACGGAGAAAAGCATGACCCAAAAGCAGTGGTATAAAGGTGCGGTTATTTATCAAGTTTATCCGCGTAGCTTTCAAGATAGCAACAGCGATGGTATTGGTGATTTAAAAGGGATTATTAATCGTATTGATTACATTAAAAGCTTAGGCGTTGATGCAATTTGGATTTCACCTTTTTTCAAATCGCCAATGAAAGACTTTGGCTACGATATTAGTGACTACCGTGACATTGACCCGCTTTTTGGTGATTTAAACGATTTTGATGAACTTATTAGCCAAGCCCATGATCGCAATATTAAAATTATAATTGACCAAGTGCTAAGCCATACGTCAGATCAACACCAATGGTTTACAGATAGCCGCGAAAATCAAAATAACGATAAAGCGGATTGGTATGTTTGGGCTGAAGCTAAAGATGACGGCACAGCACCTAATAATTGGCTGTCTATTTTTGGTGGTGGCGCGTGGCAGTGGGAACCTCGCCGTGGGCAATATTATTTGCATAACTTTTTAACCGAACAACCCGATTTAAACTTTCATAATCCTGACGTAAGACAAGCTGTACTTGATAACGTAGAGTTTTGGCTTAAAAAAGGCGTAGATGGCTTTAGATTAGATGCTATTAACTTTTGCTATCACGATGCACAACTTCGCGATAACCCAGCTAAACCAAAAGATAAGCGCCAGGGTCGCGGTTTTAGTGAAGATAACCCATACGCATTTCAGTATCATTACTACAACAACACTCAGCCAGAAAATATTGAGTTTATGCAAGACATTCGCACATTACTTAATAAATACCCAGGTACTGTATCGCTTGGCGAAATCTCATCTGAGGATTCATTAGCGACTATGGCGCAGTACACCCAAGGTGGCGATAAGCTGCACATGGGATATAGCTTTGAGCTCTTAACAAATGATTATTCAAGTGAATATATTAGAACTACTGTTCAAACTCTTGAACAACGTATGACTGAGGGTTGGCCGTGTTGGGCATTTAGCAACCATGATGTTGAGCGCGTAGCGAGTCGCTGGAGTGAAAATGGCATAATAAACCCTCAGCAATGTAAAATGCTAACCGCCCTACTTGCTTCTCTTCGTGGCAGTGTATGTATGTACCAAGGTGAAGAGCTTGGTTTAGGTGAAGCATCTGTTGCCTTTGAAGACTTACAAGACCCATATGGCATTACATTTTGGCCTAATTTTAAAGGGCGTGATGGCTGTAGAACGCCAATGCCATGGGAGCAAATTGATTCATCTCATGCCGGTTTTAGTGATGTAAAACCTTGGCTACCCATTGATGATGCACACAAACAGCAATCAGTTGCGATGCAAACAAATGATAGTCACTCAATTTTAAACGCCTACCGTGAGTTTATGGCGTGGCGAAAAAAGCAAACAGTTTTACTTGAGGGTGATATTGAGTTTATTGAAACGCCTGAGCCTGTTCTTGCTTTTTATAGAACGCTTGGAACGCAAAAAATGCTTTGCCTGTTTAATCTAAGTTCTCAACAAACAAATATTGATATGCCGACATCAATCGTTAAAGAATATAACGAGCTTAGCCACCACAGCGCAAAATTAAGCCAAGACACACTAACGCTTGAGCCTTTCGCTTGCTTTTATGCAGAGTGTTAATGAAATCAATAATTACACTTAATGTTACAGCTAAGCTCTAAACATAAAAAGCCCAAGTAAATTACTTGGGCTTTTTTGTGCATTTAATTTTTCTAATGACTTTGGGTTTTACTGTTTAAGTAATCAGTTAAAGCAAATAAAACGCCTGACATTACAAACGTGACATGAATTGTCACTTTCCAAAGTAGCTCATCACTTGGATATGCACCTGAGTTTATAAATACTTTTAATAACTCAACAGCAGAAATAGCCACTATCGCACTTATTAATTTCATCTTTAGACCTGAAAAACCAACTTTGCCCATCCAAGATGGTCTGTCTTCGTGATTATCAATATTAAGCTTAGAAACAAAGTTCTCGTAACCACTAAATGTAATGATCAGCAATAACCCCGCTAATAATGCCGTATCAACTAGAGTTAGAATACCGACAAGTAACTCTTGATTGGTTGCTGTAAATGTCGCAATACCCATTAAATAAAGCTGCTTAAAAAACTTTATTAACAACAGTACAACTGCAAATAGTAGACCCACAAAAAATGGGGCTAGTAACCAACGCCCTTTAAAAATAAAAGATTCTAATGCATGCTCTACTTTATTAGCTTGGCGTGGTTTTTTATTAGGGGTGTGTGATGACATTGGTTTGACTTTTAATTAAAAAAGCGACCTTAGCTTATAAACCACTACAACACAATGTCGCGAAATCCTGACAAGTGAATTACTCATCCTCACGATAAAAATATTTCGTTATCTTTTATTTCGTTTTCGTTTAAAAATCAATATACCAACAGAGTTGTTCTGGATTGGGCACTACTGGTTTAAACCTAACCTTAAACTGGGTAAATCAGTCATCACACCATTTTTTTAGGAATAAACGAATGAAAAAAGCATTGCTAGCATTAATCGTAGCTCCACTATTTGCAGTATCTGCGACTTACGCGGTAGCAGACGATGCGCCAACAGCTTCAGCCGAAATGGTAAAAGAATACACAGAAATGTGTGTTAACTGGGCTAAAGATGATGACGTAAGCAATGAAGAGCTAAATGCCTACGTATTAAAATGCGTAAATGATGAGCTTGAATCTGAAGGCTATAAAAAAGTATCTTCTGTTAAAATTTAATCATACCAATTGCATTAAATTAGCGATCTATTTAGTGCGGTAAAATGACTATGTTTTTAATAAAAATTAATATACCCAATACACTTAGTTAAATGTACTGCTAATAAAGCCGTTGCGAAAACATTTAACTAGGCACAAAAAAACCGGAATAGACACAAGCTGTGCATTCCGGTTTTTTTATGACTTTTTAAAAACTATAAAAAGCTATGAATAAGAAATACCTACTTATTCATTCTCTTTTTTAGTTTTAGGCTTTGCTTTGGCTTTAGGCTTTGCCTTAGCTGGTGCCTTTTTTGCAGCGGCTTTCTTTTTAGGTGCTGCCTTTTTCTTAGCTTCTTCTGTCCATTTACCTGCATCAAAATGAGCAGTCCAGCCAGTTGCTTTGCCGTCAACTTCAGTCATAACATACTGAGCTTTATTTTTACGGCTGTAGCGTACAACAGCAAGATTACCATCAGGATCTTTAGCCGGTGCATCAGCTAAGTAATAAAACTTAGGCGAGATGCGGTCTCTAAAGCGTTTTAACTCTTCTACCTTAGGTGCACGTGTTTCACGAGACTTAGGAAAAGTATTTGCAGCTAAAAATATACCCGCGGCGCCATCACGTAATACGAAATACGCATCTGACTTTTCACACTCTAACTCAGTAATGTGAACAGGATCTTCTTTTGGTGGAGCAGCTTCGCCACTTTTAAGTAGTTTACGTGTGTTTTTACACTCGTCATTATTACAGCCAAAGTACTTACCAAAACGACCCGATTTAAGTTCCATGTCAGAACCACATTTATCACATTCGATAATTGGTCCGTCATAGCCTTTAATTTTAAAGGTACCTTCTTCAACAATATGCCCTTTACATGCCGGGTTATTACCACACACATGTAACTTACGCGTTTCATCAATTAGGTATGAATCCATTGCTGTTTCACAAATAGGACAACGCTTCATCTGCATTAACTTTTCAGTTTCTACATCTTCTACATCAGCTGCAACAGCTTCATCACCCGACACTAAGTTCATTGTCGTAGTACAACGCTCTTTTGGCGGAAGGCTGTAACCAGTACACCCTAAGAAAACACCGGTTGATGCCGTGCGTATACCCATTTTTCGGCTACATGTAGGGCATTCAATATCGGTTTCAACCATCTCGTTAAGACGCATGCCACCATTCTCTGGCTCGTCTTTAGCGACAGTTAATTGCGTTGAAAAATCAGCATAAAACTTATCTAGAACTTGAGTCCATACACGCTCGCCTTCAGCGATATCATCTAAACGGCCTTCCATTTTAGCTGTAAAATCAAAGTTCATTAAATCAGTGAAATTTTCAACCAAGCGATCAGTAACTATTTCACCCATTTTTTCAGCAAAGAAACGGCGGTTTTCTACACGTACATAACCACGATCTTGAATCGTTGATATAATTGACGCATAAGTAGATGGACGACCAATACCGCGTTTTTCAAGCTCTTTTACTAAACTTGCTTCACTAAAGCGCGCTGGTGGTTTCGTAAAATGTTGCTTGGGATCAAGTTCGATTAAAGTAAGGATCTCACCTTCTTTAACAGCCGGTAGTGATTGATCTTCTTCGTTTTTCTTACGTACTGCAGGTTGTACTTTTGTCCAACCATCAAAGCGGAGCACACGGCCTTTCGCTTTAAGCTGGAAGTCGTTAGCCGCAACAGTTAGTGTTGTTAAATCGTATTCAGCAGGTACCATTTGGCACGCTACAAACTGACGCCAAATTAGCTCGTACAGCTTTTTAGCATCGGCGTCTACACCTTCAACATGACCAGATAACACGGTGACGCTTGAAGGACGTATTGCCTCATGCGCTTCTTGTGCATTACCTTTAGAGCTGTAGCTAATTGGATCTTTTGGTAAGTATTTAGCACCAAACTCGTTTGTTACATACTCACGACACATTTCAACGGCATCTTTTGAAAGATTAGTTGAATCGGTACGCATATACGTAATATAACCGCCTTCATACAAACGCTGAGCAAGCATCATGGTCTTTTTAACGCCATAACCTAAACGTGTACTTGCCGCTTGCTGCATGGTTGAAGTAATTAATGGCGCACTTGGGCGGCTTTTACTTGGTTTTTCTTCAACACTAATTACTTTGTATTCTGCATTCTCAAGACTTTTAACCGCTGCGCTAGCCTGAGCTTCATTTACAGGCTTAAAAGGCTTTCCTGCTTGTTTGGCTACTTCTAGACGTAACTCAGACTCAGTATTTTTAACGTCAGCGTGAATATCCCAAAATTCTTCAGGGATAAACGCCTTAATTTCACGCTCACGCTCTACTAATAAACGTACCGCAACAGACTGAACTCGTCCTGCAGAAAGTCCACGGGCCACTTTAGCCCACAATAAAGGTGATACCATAAAGCCAACAACACGGTCTAAAAAGCGACGTGTTTGCTGAGCGTAAACCATATCAGTATTAAGCTCGCCAGGTGTTTCAAACGCTTGCTGTATTGCGTTTTTAGTAATTTCGTTAAAAACTACGCGCTTATACTTAGCAGGATCACCACCAATGATTTCTTGAAGGTGCCAAGCAATTGCTTCCCCTTCTCTATCCAAATCCGTTGCGAGATATATTTGGTCTGCATTTTCAGCCAGCTTTTGTAATTCTTGAACAACTTTTTCTTTACCTGGCAGTATTTCGTAATGCGGATCCCAGCCTTGGTTTGGGTCAATACCCATACGCGCGACTAAGTTTGTATAATCTCGTTGCTTTTTATACGCTGCTTTCTCTTCAGGTTCCATTTTACGAACTTCTGCTGGCGTTTTAGTTGCCGGCACTTTAGCTTTGCTCGAACCTGAAGTAGGTAAATCTCGTACATGCCCAATACTGGACTTTACGATGAAGTCATTACCTAAATATTTATTAATTGTTTTAGCCTTAGCAGGAGACTCTACAATTACTAGCGATTTGCCCATAGTTGCCTATTTCTAACCAAATATTAAAAATGTGTTTTGCCGACATAAGCGGCGCGAATATTTATAGGTATATCTACAAACACTAGTTGTTACAAGCTTTTAATACAAACTTTTCAGTATTTACTGAATAAACGAACAATTTTTGTCGTTAAATTAAACAAACAGGTGTTTTTAGATTAATTGATGTGGAATATATAGAACAGAAACAAAAATGCCAACCTAAAGGTTGGCATTTTTAAAATAAAGCCTTATTTACTATCGTAAATTTCAACTCCTTTGGAGACTGTTTTAGTGCCACCAGCCTGAGTAGTAAACTCAAATGTTATTGAAAGTACACCGTCAAATTTATCATTACCATCTGCTTCTCGAGAAATACGAACATCTGAATACATTGGCTTATCCGTATTGGTACTTGGGATGATCGCGTTATTTTCGATAATAGATAAGTCACCATTTGTAGATGATATTGATACTGTTGTACCTGCAGGCAACGGATTACCAAACTCATCCGTGTAGTGAATACGAACAGTAATACCAGCTAAACCTACTTCTAATTGTTCAGGATCAGTTTCATCTGGGTCAGTTTCGTCATACGCAGGGTTATCTGCAAAAACATTTGACAAATCAACTGCTGAGATATCACAACGCTCAGATACATCGGATGGCTCAAGTACTGCAACAACTGAAACAGAGCAATCTGCTGGTACATAAACAGGATATGGTGCATCAAGAATATCCGTTGTTTTCAACACAGAAAAACGAACATATGGGTTATCTCCAGACATAACCAATTCAATTTGTTTACGCACTTCAATTAGCTCTCGAGAACACTCACCTGCAGTTTCAGCAGCTTCACCACATAATAAACCATTATATTTACCATCAGCAAAGTCATAAATACCGTCATTATCTAGGTCTCGCCATGTTTCATTATGACCACCACGTGAAATTAGCTCAGAACACTCATCTGTAGAGGGGTCATAACTTGAAGCGTCTGCATCACTACAGTTTGCTTTATCAAAGGTCGCATTTTCATTGTGATCTATAAACGCTTCAGGTAAATCGTAACTTGCGTAATACTCACCAATATCAAATAAACCATTGGTACGCTTAACATCATCAGTGGTTTGCTCATCTACAAAGTTTTCTTGCCCTTTAGTGACAGCTAGAATACTTACACGTCCACCCATAACAACGCCATCAGCATTATTTTTAGCGCGTGTAATACCATTAATACAAGGAGCTGCAATACCAAAATATGGGTCACAATTTATAATACCTGTTTTTGGATTTATTCCTTCCGTCGTGGTTGAATCACCATCGATGTCACCAATTCGGTTACCCCATTTATAATCATAAAATGGACGGTCTCCTTGAGAGCGCCAGGTTACAACACAAGTAGCGTCGTCAGTTTTACAAGTAACTTCATTGCTAGATGAGCCAATGACCCCTGCTTCAGCTAAAATAGTTGCTTCTACACCGTCACCATTATAATTATTAAATTGGTCACCAAAATATACCGTAATATCATTTAAAACACCGTTATAGTTAAGTGAGTTCGTATTAAGCGTATTTGGGCTTGCATCAAAACTGTTTTGGTCTGTCACGCCCGAAGCTAAAGTTAACTGAGCTGATACAGAGCTTATTTGCTCACTCAACGGAACTAAAGTTAGTGTCCCATCTGGACAAATTTCATTGGTTGGGTCTGCAGAGCACAGCGCAACATCATCAACCCAACATGTTAAGTCATCACCTTCAGGTAAATTATTAACATCTTCTTTAGAAATAAAACACGCTTTTACCACTAATGGACCAGGTACTATGCCAGATTCAACCGTTGTCTGAACAAAGCCTTCATTATTTGTATCACTTGTTCTAAGTGAAAGTTTAGCTGCACCCACTGAATCTGTTAACTTGAAATCAATACGTTGCTGCGTGGAAGCAAGACCATCCGCATCTATTAGCTTAAATCTAACAATCGATTGAGTCGGAGCTCCGCCTTCACCTGGAGGTAATGCAATAAATGTTTCACTGACATCAACAAACTGTATTGATTGTACCGCTGATGTTTCTACAGGAATAATCGTAGTTGCAGTGAAGTTTTTACCACCTGTTTCAACCGTGATATTAATATCATCATCAATACTACAACCTGTAGCTCGGTATGTTGATGTTGCTATACCACTTGATGATTTTACTGATGCATCAATTACTGAGTCGCCGCTAATTACACACGTTGAGCTGAACTCAACATCTGTTGGAGTTAAGTATAAATTACCATCCTCATCTAAAAGTGTTACTTCAATAACTGTACTACCACCTGCTTTTAAAGGGATAACATTTCCTGAAATATCTGTATTAAGCCCGTTATCAACCTCTAGGGTTAAATCAGCAATACCTACAGCAAAATTAGTTGAATTACTTTCACCTACAGACGTTACAGTCACGGTACCAGCTCCACCAGTATTACCAGGTTGCAATTTTAGTAAAGCAATACCAAAGTTATCGGTAAGGGCTGTCCCAGATGAAGGGAGAACAGAACCTAAATTTGTTGAAATATTAACAAGCGAATTTTTACTACCATCACCACTTTGCTCATCAATAACTTCAACAAATAATTCACCTAGTTCTGATGAAGATATTGTGTTGGCTACCGTACAACCCGATGCTGTTTGAGTAGGGTCAAGTTTTACACTAGAACGATTATCATCCCAGCCTGCGTTACAGCCTGTTAAAAGCTTTACTGATATAGAGAATTGTGCCAAATCAACTGGTGCAGAATCACCTGAAGAATAAAATACAGCTGTATTACTCACTTCTGTTGAGTTAGTAGGATTATAAGTTGCGACAACTTGACCTGCACCTTTAAAGCTACCACTAGAGAGAGTTACTTTTGCCTCCCCCGCTGAGTTAGTAATTGCAGTACCTAAGTCAGGCGTTATTTTGCCTGTGAAGTTTGTAGTAAATGTAACAAGTTGCTCGCTAAGTGCAACTCCATCATTTTTTAAAGTCGCTGTAACCGTCCCTAAATTATCGGTTGTAACCGGATTTGTATCCGAATACTTAGCGCCACTCTCATCGACTATATTTACCGTTAAGGTTGTTGAACCACTAACCCCCGTATCATCACCTTGCCCACCACTTGATTGAAAAGCAAAAGTACTTGTATAAGATTCACCATCGACTGTATAAGTAGCAGTTACTTCACCCGCACCGGCTTCAGTACCGGCGGTAAGTTCAACCGTTGCAATACCATCGTTTTGAGTTAATGCACTTGATGGAGACAATTCACCAATTTCATCTTCTAATGTAAAAGCAATACGCTTACCCGCGACAATTACCCCGTCTTGAGTAAGAGTTGCACGTAAATCTAAAGAGGAGGTAGCAGTAACAGAATTTGACTCTGTTGCGTCTGTCTGAGAATATCCCTTCAGTGAAACCAAATATGTACTAGTCTCTGTAGTGGAATCACCATCACTAATAGAACCGTCTTTTTCAAGTGACCCACCGCCACCACAGGCTGTGAGTAAAAAACTTAGCAATGAAATGCCGAGCAGTCGCATTAAAGGCATGAACCTCTCCCTAGCGTTGTTATTATAATCAAAATTAATTTACACTTAATATTAACCTATAACTTAGTCTAAAATCACAGTTTTTTATTACTTTTTTGTGCAAAATATTTTTAAATAAATACTAACTTTTTCTGTAGTAAATATTTCCTTGCTGGTAGTCTATGGCAAATTTATAAAAATGTAGATCAGGAAATATGTCAAAAATCCGTTCAATGAGTTTAACCACTCGCATCATGATTGGTATGGCGCTTGGGGTTGCAGTAGGTTTTATATTTCAGGCTATATTAGCTGGTGAAGACGATTATCTAATACCACTTGGGTTATTCTCTTTGCCAATTAAAGCCTTTTTTGTTGATGGTATTTTCCATGTTGGTGGTCAAATATTTATTGCCAGCTTGAAAATGTTAGTTGTGCCTCTTGTTTTTGTATCGCTTGTTTGTGGTACCTGTAGCTTAAGCGACCCTAAAAAACTAGGTCGATTAGGTGGTAAATCTATTGGTTTATATTTATTGACTACAGCTATTGCTATAACAGTAGCAATTACGCTTGCCTTATTATTTAGCCCTGGTGAAGGCATCAGCTTGCCATCTAATGCAACTTATGATGCTAAAGAAGCGCCTACTCTTGCCCGTGTAATTATAGATATGTTTCCTACAAATCCTTTTGAAGCCATGGCCAAAGGCAATATGCTTCAAGTTATTGTGTTTGCACTTTTATTTGGTGTAGCAATGGCATTGAGTGGGAAGGCGGGAAAACGTGTTGCTACCGTATTTGAAGATTTAAACACTGTGATTTTAAAACTAGTTACGCTTTTAATGAATATTGCCCCTTATGGCGTATTCTTTTTAATGGCAAAACTGTTCACAACAATTGAGCTTAACTTAATTGTGAGCTTAGCCAAATACTTTGGCGTTGTAGTGTTAGCACTGTTATTACATGCGCTTGTAAATTACACCGTATTACTAAAAGTACTTACAGGCTTAAACCCACTTATTTTCTTAGCAAAAATGAAGCACACATGCTTATTTGCATTTAGTACTTCAAGCTCAAGCGCAACTATGCCTATTACACTTGAAACAGCAACTAAAAAGCTAGGCGCTAACAACTCCGTTGCCTCATTCACTATCCCTCTAGGCGCGACCATTAACATGGATGGCACCGCTATCATGCAAGGTGTGGCTACCGTGTTTATTGCACAAGTGTTTAGTGTTGATTTAACAATATCTGATTATCTAATGGTTATATTAACAGCAACACTTGCCTCTGTAGGTACAGCAGGTGTACCTGGTGTTGGTTTAATAATGCTCGCAATGGTACTTAACCAAGTTGGCTTACCTGTAGAAGGGATTGCAATTATTATCGGTGTAGATAGATTACTTGATATGACACGTACAGCAGTTAACGTAACCGGCGATTGTATGGTTACCTGTGTTGTTGCCAAGTCTGAAGGTGAGCTTGATGAGAGCATCTTCAACGACCCTAATGCAGCTAAAGATTTAGAGGATTATCATAAATCTATTGATTCATAAGCTACATTTATACAGCTATAAAAAAACCTTGATGGAATCCATCAAGGTTTTTTTTCGAGTAAAAATAATTAAACTGAATCCTGAAAAGATTCTAATCTAAGGATTTAACGACTTAAACTTAGAAAGTAAGTTTATTCCCACTTTATTTACACCACTACTCAAACCAAGAGCTAGTTTATCGCTCAACCCTTTTTTAACTTTGTATTTAATCTTATAAATTTGGCGCTCATGTTGCTGCTCTAGCAATGCATCATCACTTGTTTTTATCACGTCTACCAAGCCTTTATCAATCGCTTGAGTTGCAAACCAATGCTCACCTGTCGCAACTAAGTTTATATCTAAGCTTGGACGTTGAGTGCTTACAAACGTTTTAAATAAATCATGTGTTTGTTCAATTTCTTCACGAAATTTTTCACGGGCCTTATCTGTGTTTTCACCAAATAAAGTAAGTGTGCGTTTAAATTCACCTGCTGTTATTTGCTCAAATTCAACATCATTTTTCTTTAATATTTTATTAAAGTTAGGTATTTGAGCTATCACACCAATAGATCCAACTATTGCAAAAGGGGCTGCAAGTATCTCATCCGCAACACACGCCATCATGTAACCACCACTTGCTGCTACTTTATCAATTGCAACACTCAGGGGAATACCCGCACTTTTAATACGCTGTAACTGAGATGCAGCAAGTCCATAGCCATGTACAACTCCACCACCACTTTCTAAACGAATAAGTACTTTGTCTTTACTTGGATCGGCAATAGAGATAATCGCCGTTATTTCTTCTCGTAAACTTTCTACTTCGTGAGCATCCATACTACCCACAAAGTCAATTACATATAAACGAGGTTTAGGCTCATCTTTATCTGCTTTTTTACTTTTTGATTTAAGTTGTTTTTGATGCGCTTTAAGCTCTTTTTTGCCCAACGTATTTTGTAAAAAACTCTCTTTAAGTTCAACTAACTGCTCTGATATATCGTCAATTTGTACTTCACCTTTTTTGGCCTTTGGCTTAACCGCAGCGCCAACTATTAGCATTAAAATAACTGCTATAGCGATAACAAAAGTAACTGTTTTAGCAAAAAACAAACCGTATTCGTATAAAAATTCCAACTGGTTTCTCCATTTATAAATTTCAGCTAATTTAGCATGCTTTAAAGCAAAAAAAAGCCACTTTTCAGTGGCTTTTAAAGGTTAATTATTTTACTGGTTATTAATCAGTCACAACCTCAGGGTTGGAAACTAATAACATCCGTCCTCGAGCAGCTAAGTAAGTCGCTACTTGCAACTGCATTTCTGCATTAGCAGCAGCACTGCCTTCAACAGTTGCAGCCTGCGCAGCATCTTGAGCTGGTGTTAATATAGAACCATGATGCCCTTTGGTAAATTTAACTAAATAGCTTGCTGGTGTTTCACTCAATGCTTGCGAAGTACTTACTGTTTCAAGACCCATCAAGTTAGCTAATGGAATTGTGCCAGAAATAGGATTATTAGCTGCCATTGGTGGTATCACTTGGTCAGGCTTGTTATCAACACCATCACCCACAACAACATTAGTATAAACAGGAGTACCTAATGCTTTTACAGTAGCTGCGTAGTTAGTTGGATCGCCACTATCTAGCGCTGTTTGTGCAGCAAATGCAAACTGAGTAAACACTCCTTGAATATTAGTAAGCTTACTTGTTTCACCAGCTGTAGTTAAAGAAGCTACATACTCGTTATAACCACAAGTTAAATATGCTTCCATATCTGGCAATAGTGCACCACAGTTAGACACTGCATCAGCTTGTAAGTATGCAGTAAATTCATCAGCTTCTGTTGTACCGGCTTGTGAAAGTACTGAACCTTGAATAAATGGACCAAACGCAGCAGATTCAAGTAAGAAGCTTGCTATACCGCCACCACCACTTGCAAGAGCTACCGTGTTTACATTAAATAGCGGATCAAGCGTCTCGGCTATTGGCGTGTTAGCTTGAGCAATAAAGGCTGGAGCAACAATCGAACCTAGCGAATGCCCGATATAGGTAACGTCTTTACTATTAATAGTTGAATCGTTAATAAAGTTTAAACCTAAACGAAGGCCTAATAAATCAGCTGCTGATTGACGTAAGCTATCACGTGCAACCAGTAATGAACTTAAGTTCATGTAACTAAGCACAGAACCTGTAGTTGCATTGAAGTCGTCAGTTCCATCACCATCAACATCTATTCCACGCTCACCATGTCTTGGATGGTCAATAGCAACTGTTGCAAAGCCTTGAATAGAAAGTTGGGCAGTTAAAGCAAGCATACTTTCTTTTTGTGTTGTAATACCGTGCTGCATAATAACAACAGGCCATCCACCTTCAGGCATAGCGATAGGATCTAATTGTAACTGTGCACGAACACCATTAATTATCGGTAAAATAGGTTTAGTAACTTGCACTGGCACATTTGCCATGCTTTGTACTTTTGGAATTGAGTTGTATTTTGTTAAATGACGTGTGCTGTCTAGTCCTAAGTCACGTAATTGTCCGTCACTTAATGCAGAACATAAACCATCATTTTCACTAATAGGATCTGCAGGAAATGCATCGCCTGCAACGGCCTTGTAACCAATTATTGCCACCGCGTTATCACACATACCTTGCCAATATGTATCACTTAAATCACTAATATCAGTACCCGTTGGTGTACCTAAATACATCGGTAACATAATGCTACCTTTTTGATATTGCACACCAGAGAATGCAGCAGAGACTTCTACACCCTGAGAAGCAAATACTTGTTGTACATTTACCATAGGTTGTTCAGGAACTTGAAGTGCAGGCGTTGGTAAAGCTGGCTCTTGCAAGCTTGCAGCTAGTAACTTTTTAATTGTCCCAAGTACAGGACCTGCTGATTGAATAGTCATCGCACTAGAAAAAATAATATCTTCTTTTGTGATATCGCCTGAGCTAACTACTACATTTTCGTAACTGTTAACAGCCCCCTGCAAACCAAGTTGGGCTTCTGTAATTAATGGCGCTTCTTGTTTAACCAATCCATAAGTAGAAGAAGGCTCAATAGAACGCCCTAATGAATCTTTAAGCCCTGTAGTTAATACATTGATGTATGAGCTACCTGCCGTAAATGGTTTTAAAGGAATAATTGCAACGGCATCACCAGAAGCTTGAGTAACAAAGTCAACACCAAAAGTAAGCTCACCGACCAATTTACAAGCTGTACCGGCAGCTACAACTGAACATTCTGCGTCAGTTAAGCTTGCACCCATTACAACTTCAAAAATTCTTACTGTACCAGGTGTTCCAGCAGACGTTTCATCTAAGCTAACATTTGGTGGGAATGTTAAATCGATTTTATAAGGAACCTGCGAAGACCAACCATCAAGTGCACCTAGTGCAAGTTGAGGGTCTGCATAAGCTGCGCGCGAAATAGACACATTATTGTCATCTAATTCTCCAGGAATATTAAGTGTACCGTCTTGAGTTCCGCTCATTAATAAATCATTAGGAACTGATAAGATACCTGCCGCTGGGTCAAATGTAACTGTTGCTGTAGGAATGACTGGTGCTGTGTCGTTTTTGACATCTGTTAACGTTTCTCCACCGCCACAGCCTGCTAAAGCTGCTGTAACCGAGAGTGAAAGTAGCATTTTTTTCATATTGTTGGCTCCGCACGTATTTTATTTTTATAGTGTGTTTAATCAGTGTATTAAGTTAAAACAATGTAATCAGATTATTAATGAGACATTAGACCAGTTAAACTTAACGTAAAGTTTCTATTTTCGCCACCTAATTTTACAATAAATTCGATTACTTCACGTTTCGCTATGTTAAAATCAAAAAAATTATATGAATTGGTACTTTTATGCACACATATCAAGCAGCTGAAAACGCACTTAAAGATAAAGTTATTTTAATAACAGGCGCCGGTGATGGTATTGGCCGAGTTGCAGCAATTACGTATGCAAAATACGGCGCTACAGTTATCTTATTAGGAAAAACAACTAATAAACTTGAATGTGTTTACGATGAAATTGTTAATGCTGGCTACCCTAAACCTGCAATAGTCCCTATGGATTTAAAAGGCGCTACGAAGCAAAACTACCGTGACCTTGCTGCAACAATCGAATATCAGTTTGGACGCCTTGATGGATTGCTTAATAATGCAGGTATTTTAGGGTCACTCGGTCCGCTTGAACATTTTTGCTCATCTACGTTCGAAAACATAATGAAAGTAAACGTGACTGCACAAGCAATGATCACTAAAGCACTTTTTCCTGTTCTTCGTAAGTCTGATAATGCATCGATAGTATTCACGTCATCAGGTGTAGGCCGCAAAGGTCGTGAATTTTGGGGGCCTTATGCCATCTCAAAATTCGCAGTAGAAGGTATGATGCAAACATGGGCATGTGAAGTAGGTAAAACGAATATTCGTATAAACTGTATTAACCCAGGTGCAACGCGTACCTCTATGCGTGCAGCTGCATACCCTGGCGAAGATAGAGAAACGCTTGCTACACCAGAGGATTTAATGCCTACATATTTATATCTAATGAGTGACGATTCAAGTGAAGTGAATGGCGAATCGTTAGATGCTCAAGTAAAAAAGTAATTTAGAGTTTAAATAATTTAAACAGCACATTAAAAAAGCCGCAATTAGCGGCTTTTTTGTGTTCAATAAATAACTAATTGATTATTTACGTTTAGTCGGCTTAACACGCTGATTGTGTTTTTTAACTGCTTTACGAATTTGGTTGATTTTAGCGCGTTTATCTTTGCGTTTTTCAGGCATAACAGAAAGCTTAGTTTGTGTTTCGCGGCCTAATTTAACGGTTTTACGCAAGTAGTTAACTGTTTCTAAATCATACTCCATCCAACCACCTTGTGGCACCCGCTTATCAAGCTCTAGTTTACCGTAACGAATACGAATAAGACGAGATACTTCCGCATCTTGAGACTGCCATAAACGACGAACTTCACGGTTACGTCCTTCATTTAACGTTACGTTAAACCATCGGTTAACGCCTTCACCACCCATAGGGGTTACAGTCGTGAATTTAGCTGGACCATCTTCAAGCTCAACACCGCGTAGTAAGTTTTTAACCGTTTCATTGGTTACTTCACCAAATACACGCGCAGAGTATTCACGCTCTACTTCATAGCTTGGGTGCATTAAACGGTTTGCCAGTTCACCATCGTTTGTAAAGAGCATCAAACCTGATGTATTAACGTCTAGTCGACCAACCGCAATCCAGCGATCGCCATCAATACGCGGAAGTCGGTCAAATACAGTACGACGTCCTTCAGGATCTTTACGTGTGCTTAACTCACCTTCTGGTTTGTTATACATAATCACACGACAGATTCGGTCTGCTTTTTCTTCAATTTTTACACTGTGTCCGTCAACACGAATCAAATCGGTTTCTTCAACACGGTCACCTAACTTTGCCACTTTACCGTTTACACTAACGCGGTTTGCGTCAATGTATTTTTCCATTTCACGGCGTGAGCCTACGCCTGCACGGGCTAAGACTTTTTGTAACTTTTCACCTTGTATAATACTCATTCGGATGGTTCTCTCACAGAAGGATCGCTCAATAACTGGTTAATTTTACTTTGCTGCTCTGTTGGCAACGCAGGTAAATTTTCAAGCCCAGTTAACGAAAAATAATCTAAAAATTGCTTAGTAGTTGCATATAAAGCCGGCTTACCCGGAACCTCTTTATGCCCTACCACTTTAACCCACTCTCTTTCGAGTAAGGTTTTAATAATATTCGAACCCGTAGTAACACCTCTTACTTGCTCAATTTCGCCGCGTGTAATGGGCTGCCTGTATGCTATAAGTGATAATGTTTCCAGTAAAGCACGCGAGTATTTTGGTGCACGTTCTTGCCACAAGTTATTTAACCAAGGGCTTAAACTACTGCATGCCTGAAACCGATACCCACTACCAACCTCAACTAAGCGAATACCACGAGTTTGAAAATGTTCTTGTATTGTATCTATTGCGTCATTTATTCGTGCCATAGAAATAGCTAAATCTATTAATACGATGTCTTTAAGGTGGCGTTTACTAACAGGCTTATCTGCAACAAAAATAGCTGCTTCAATGATCTCAACTAGTTGTTCATCACTAATTCGTCGACCCGCCATACACACTCTTAACAAATAAAAATACACAGCCATCTATTATGACAGAACAACACCAAACTAGGAAAATATATCTATCAAATAACTAAATTTAAAACACAAAAAAGCCAGTGACTAGCACTGGCTTCTTTGTTGCTTATTAAAATGACAACTATTAACTATGTTTAATGGCTTCTAATGCATCATCTTCAGCTACTGCGTTACCGTATTTTTTAATGTAACCCATAAACTCGCTTTTACTGATCCGCTTATCTTGGTTTTTATCCATATAACCAAAATGATTTGAAATATCATCATCGTTACCTTCAACTACCGAGATATAGCCATTGCTGTCGTTATCTAGACTTGCAAAGCTGCTTTCAATTTTATCGAATTTAGCAATTTCAGCTTTAAATGCCGACTCACTTACTTCAGAATCAGTAGCTACTTTACCATTGTTTAACTTCATGTAAGTGTTAAATTCTTTGCGGCTAATTTCGTTATCCATATTGGTATCAATATTTGAAAAGTGACCCCAAATGCTATCGTCATCAGCTTCAACTTTTGAGATGTAGCCATCGCTATCATTATCTAAACTTGCAAAGTCACTGTCTATTCTTTCAAGACCTTGATTAGATGAACAAGCCGCTAGGCTTAATGATGCTAAAATAGTGGCTGCTAATGTTAACTTTTTCATAAGACGTATCCTTCGTAATTAATTAAATGTCACTTTAACTAATACAAATCTAATGCCAATAATAGTTAACTTATAATAATCAATAACTTAATCTCATTCGGTATATTTATTAAGCAGTTTCAATAAGTTAAGCTTGCAAGCTTTGCAAACTACCTTGTAATTTTTGCAAAAAAATACCCGGTAAAAACCAGGTATTTCAATTTTACTTATATAGTTAAGCTAACAATTAGATTGCTGCGTTTTGGTAGCGCTTAACAAACTCAGTAACGTTTTGACCATTACATTTTAATGAGTTCAGGTTACCAATTTTTTGACGAACAGGTGCTAAACCTTGTTTTAAAGCCGTCATACATAGTTGAGTTTCTTGTTGAGCGTCTTTTGCAAATACTTCTACTTTCTCAACTGATGCGTTGCTTAATGTCGTTTTTTTAGCAATATCACGAATATCTTCGCCATTACATAAAATGCTTTTAGAAAAACGAGATAGGTAAACACCGTGCTGGGCAGCTTCTTTACGAGCAACGCTAAAGCCTTCGTTTGCACTTAGTACGCATAACTTAGACTCAATTTTGTTATCTTGGCTAAAGTAAGTATTGCTTTGTGCTGACGCAGTTGCAGATGCTAGTAAAGCAGTGGCTAAAAGTAGTTGTGTTTTCATGAGAGATCCTATTTGAACGAGCTAAACAAGTGAATTTCGCGCATTATATATTCAATAAAGTTAAGTTCAATTGAATTTTTTATTTATTTAAATAATTAATATTGTATTCACAATGTTTAAACTTTACCCATCATTTGATCAACATTTACGCAGCTATTATCTCAATTCAGTCATGTTATGTACGCGTATTTACTGATACAATTTAAGCTATTAAATAGAACCAATTTTAAGGTAAATTTTATGAAAGTGATTTCTTTCAATATCAATGGTCTGCGTGCTCGTCTTCACCAATTACAAGCAATTATCGACAAACATCAACCAGACGTTATTGGCTTGCAAGAGATTAAAGTTCACGACGAAGCATTCCCATTAGAAGATGTACAAAAAATGGGATATCACGTCTACTTTCATGGTCAAAAGGCGCATTATGGCGTAGCTATGTTATGCAAAAAAGAGCCTAAATCGGTCTTAAAAGGTTTTGCCACCGATACAGATGAATCGCAAAAACGCATGATAAGCGTCACTATTGAACAAGAAAACGGTCGCGACCTTACTGTCATGAATGGCTATTTCCCACAAGGTGATAATATTAATCACGAAACTAAATTCCCTTATAAACGTCAATTTTATAAAGATTTAATGACACACCTTGAAACCAACCACACACCCGATCAAGATGTAATTGTCATGGGTGATATCAACATATCACCCACCGATTTAGATATTGGTATTGGCGAAGTAAATGCTAAACGTTGGTTAAAAACAGGTAAATGTTCTTTCCAACCGGTAGAGCGTGAATGGCTTGCAACACTACTTAATTGGGGTTTTAAAGACACCTTTAGAGAGCAAAACCCCGAAATAGACGATCAATACTCGTGGTTTGACTATCGCTCTAAAGGGTTTGTAGATAATCGAGGACTTCGTATAGATGTAGTGCTTGCAACCAACGAACTTGCAGCACGCTGCATAGATACCGGTATTGATTACGAACTTCGCGGTATTGAAAAACCGTCAGACCATGCCCCTATATGGTCAACATTTAAGTAATTATTATGCTCAGCCTAACAATGCAGGGACTGCTTTGGTCCCTTGTAATTATCATTGCTATTTTAAGCTTTGATAAAAAAACATATAAAACATTACTGAATACGCCAGTCCGTCAAACTGGCGTGCTTGCGTGTGCGTTAGTGTTTGCAATGCTTTGGCGAATAAAGGCAGGAATTTTAACGGGCCTTGATTTGCACATACTAGGTGTTACGGCTGCGACATTAATTTTAGGCTGGCGATTGACTATTTTAAGTAGCCTACTTGCCACAGCACTGCTCGCTGCCTTTGGTCAAATTGAACTTGAGCTGTTACCAGTACAACTGCTTATTGGTGCGTTTATTCCTATTTTATTGAGCTATCTTGGCTTTATAATTAGTTACCAATATTTACCTCGTCATTTTTTTGTTTATATATTTGTTTGTGCGTTTATAACCGCGGGATTTATAGCCTGTATAAAAATAAGCCTAGGTGCTTTATTTTACTTAGCTATAGGGCAATACAATTGGCAAGAACTTGCAGATAACTACGTTTATCTAAGTGCCATAATCTGGTTTCCTGAAGCAATGCTCAACGGCATGGCTATAACGATTATGATCACCTATCGCCCGCATTGGGTAAAAACTTTTTACGATAAGGACTACCTAGGCTCATGAGTCTACAATATCAATGCCCGCTGTGTACCCTAGCACTTTTAAAAGCTGATTCAACACTTCGTTGTGCTAATAACCATAGCTTTGATTTTGCCAAAGAAGGTTATGTTAATTTACTGCCTGTGCAACAAAAAAACTCAAAACAACCGGGTGACTCACTTGAAATGGTACAAGCCAGACGCGCATTTTTAGAGCGTGGTTATTATGGCTTCTTGCAACGAAATCTTAGCGACATAGTTAGTAATATAAGTGCAAATACAGTAATTGACTTAGGATGCGGCGAAGGATTTTATACCCAAGCAATAGCAAGTAAAACAAATGCTATAGTATATGGTGTCGATATTTCAAAATCAGCGGTTAAATATGCAGCAAAGCGCTACCTTAATTGCCATTTTAGCGTGGCATCAATCAGCCAAGCGCCCTTTAAAAGCCAATTTGCCGATGTACTTGTTAGCGTATTTGCACCTTTGTTTGAGCAAGAGCTCGAACGCCTTGCAAATCAAAACGCAACATTAGTGGTTGCAAGCCCAGGCCCTTGTCATTTAAAAGAGCTAAAATCGTATATATATTCAGAAGTAAACGAACATACTGAAATATCCACTCCAAAAGGGTTTCAAAAATCGGAACAGATCCTTTTAACAGAGCATGTAGCACTTAGCTTTACTGATATTAAAAACTTAATAATGATGACACCATTTGCATGGAAATTTAGACCCGAGCACTGGACAGCACTCGAAGAAAAAGGTGAACACACTGTCACCTTATCATTTTATATTACTCAGTTTACCAAAATAGATAATGGTATAACTCTCTAAAACTGCTCTTTAGTAAATGCCCTGTCCATTTTTTCAAACATATCTTTGAGTAAATTGGCAAGCTCCATATAACGGGGCTTGTTTTCACTTAACTGCGCTTGATATCCATTAGCTGCCATTTTAGTGTACAGCTCGTTATACCATTTTTGCATCGCAGGCTCTAAAGGCGTTTGCGCTCGCTTACCTAACCAAAATAGACCTTGTAATGGTAGAGATATGAAAAATAATGCACTCGCAATGGCTTGTGGTAAAAAATCAGAACCTAAGTAATTTAGCTGAAAAAACAATGTTAGCATGGCTAAGATTGGCATTACTGTAATAGCAAGCTCAGTCGCTCTGATCACTCTAAACTCTAAAAACAAAGGCGCAAGCTCTTTGCGCATTGGCCATTTTTTACCATACAAACGGCCTGTTTGTAGTTGTGACATCACACTTTTTTGCATCATGAATCCTCACAGATACTGCTTTTAAATACAATAGAAAAACGAGCTATACCCAAAGTGTAACACAAAATGAAGGAGTTACACTTTCTCAGTAAAAGAGCTTAAATTTACCCTTTAATGGCGAACAATCCTAACTTAAACATCTTAAATAAGGTAAAGTATTTAACATTGCGTTAACCACTTTGCAATTGAACATTCAATTGTTTTAGCTTTATTTAATACCGTAAGTGTAACGATTACGTATTAACGTTTACTTACTAAATTTGTTTATGGAAATTGAATCTATGCCAACAACCTCCCCTAAAGCCCAACATGTTTTAGTTTTAAACTGTGGTAGCTCTAGTTTAAAGTTTGCCATTATTGATGCAAACGACGGTCACGAAATTATCTCAGGCCTTGCTGAGCGCTTAGGCGCCAAAGCACCCTCTATTAAATACAAATTTAATGGTGCTAAAACAGTTATCGACTTAGCGGCTAACCAAGCACATGCTGAGGCTATAAATACGCTTGTAAGCTTAATAAAAGATCACAAACTTGATGAGCAACTTATCGCAGTAGGCCATCGTGTTGTGCATGGCGGCGAGCACTTTACGCAATCTGTATTGATTGACGAAAAAGTAATTGCAGGCATTACGCAGTCAGCAACGCTTGCACCGCTTCATGGGCACGCTAATTTACTAGGTATATCATCTGCGCAGGCATCGTTTGAAGGTTTGCCACAAGTCGCGGTGTTTGATACTGCATTTCATCAAACTATGAGCGAAGTTGCCTTTCTTTACGCTCTTCCATATAAGTTGTACACCGAGTTTGGTGTTAGGCGTTATGGTTTTCATGGCACAAGTCATTTTTATGTTGCAGGGCAAACAGCAAAGTTACTAGAGCAACCTATCGAGCAAAGCAATTTTATTAGTGCCCACTTAGGCAACGGTTGTTCTGTATGCGCGATTAAAAATGGTAAGAGTGTTGATACCAGCATGGGACTAACGCCTCTAGAGGGGCTGATAATGGGCACACGTAGCGGCGATATTGACCCTGGTTTATTTAACTTTTTAACCACCCAACTTGATTACACAGCCCAGCAAATAGATAACCTACTAAACCAAAAAAGTGGCTTGTTAGGTATTAGCGAGCTTTCTAACGATTGCCGTACTATTGAAGAAGCCGCTATAGCCGGGAATAAAAAAGCGATACTCGCAATTGACATGTTTTGCTACCGCCTTTCAAAACAAATCGCGGCGTATATGGTGCCATTACAGCGTCTTGATGCTGTGATTTTTACGGGTGGTATTGGTGAAAACTCAGATATTATTCGTGAAAAAGTAATTACACAACTTGCCTTTTTAGGCATTAATTGTAATCCGCAAGCCAACCTTAATGCGCGCTTTGGTCAAGGCGGTGTTATTAGCTGTAAAAATTCACATGTCAAAGCAGTTGTAATGCCAACTAATGAAGAGTGGGTTATTGCCCTTGATGCGGCAAATATTGTGAAGGAGCTTTAATATGGCACGTCGTATTATGTTAATTCCTGTTTCTACCGGTGTTGGTTTAACGTCGGTATCAGTTGGTTTAGTGCGTGCACTTGAACAAAAAACAGTTAAAGTTAACTTTTTTAAACCCATCGCTCAGCCACGTTCTGGTGAAACAGGCCCTGAAAAATCAACACAAATAGTCACTCAAGGCTCACCTATTAACCCACCAATGCCTTTTGCACTTGATTATGCAGAGCAAATGATTGGCGACGGTAAAGGTGATGATCTACTAGAGGAAATTGTTGAACGCTTTGAAAGTAAAATAAACGACGACGAAGTCGCTATAATTGAAGGTATGGTACCTACTCGTCGCCAACCTTATGCTGGGCGTGTAAATCGCGAAATTGCGCAAACACTCGGCGCCGAAATTGTATTTGTACTTACCCCAGGTAATTACACCATTACTCAAATAGAAGACCGCCTTGAAATTGCAGCAGGTAACTACGGTGGTATCGATCATCCTCGCGTACTGGGCTGTATTTTTAATAAAGTAAATGCGCCACTTGATGAAGAAGGTCGTGCACGCGCCGATTTAGTAGACTCATACAAACCTGAAGAGCTTGAAAACGAGTTAAATCGTTTAGCCTCCCTGCCTATTTTTAAAAATAATCCGTTCATGTTACTTGGCGCAATCCCGTGGGATTTTGACTTAGTAGCGCCGCGCGTAAAAGACTTAAGTGCGTATTTAAAAGCAACAATAATTAACGAAGGCGATATGCTTCATCGTCGCCTGCGACGTATTACTTTTTGTGCTCGTACGGTTTCAAATATTTTAAACTATTTTACGCCAGGCGCTTTATTAGTAACACCGGGCGATCGCTCTGACATACTTGTTGCTGCGTGTTTATCAGCTATGAATGGCACCAAACTTGGCGCCATATTGCTTACCGGTGGTTTTGAACCAGAACCGCGTATAATGGCCTTGTGTGAGCAAGCCATGCAAACCGGTTTACCAATACTTGCAACCGATGCCGACACATGGCGTACATCATTATTACTGCATAACTTTAATATGGAAGTACCAAACGATGATGACCAACGTATTGAAAAAGTAAAAGATCACAACGCAGAGCATATCAATTCAAGCTGGCTAGATACTCTCGCTAAAAGTGTAGGTAAAACTCGCAAGTTATCACCGCCCGCATTTCGTTACTTACTTACCACTAAAGCGCGTAAAGCAGGTAAAACAGTTGTTCTGCCAGAAGGCAATGAACCTCGTACAATTAAAGCGGCTGCTATTTGTGGTCAACGCGGGATTGCTAAAACTATATTACTGGGCGATCGCGAAGAAATAATGCGTATTGCGCAGCAGCAAGGTATTGAGCTAAACGAACATGTAACTATTATCGAGCCAAAAAGTATTATTAATGACTATATTGCGCCTATGGTCGAAATTCGTAAAAGCAAAGGCCTAACAGTCGTAGTAGCACAAGAGCAACTACAAGATAACGTCGTACTGGGTACAATGATGCTTGAGCAAGGTAAAGTGGACGGTTTAGTATCGGGCGCGGTAAACACTACGGCAAATACAATTCGCCCACCACTACAATTAATTAAGACAGCACCAGGGTCATCGCTAGTATCATCTGTATTTTTTATGCTGCTACCTGACCAAGTGTTAGTTTACGGTGACTGTGCGATTAACCCAGACCCTAATGCTGAACAGCTTGCAGATATAGCGATTCAATCTGCCGACTCTGCAGCTGCATTTGGTATAGAGCCACGTGTTGCTATGATCAGCTACAGCACGGGTACTTCTGGTACCGGTGCCGATGTTGAAAAAGTACGTGAAGCCACAAAAATTGCAAAACAAAAACGTCCTGATTTAATTATCGACGGTCCACTACAATACGATGCCGCTATAATGGAAAACGTAGCTCTTAAAAAAGCACCTAACAGCCCTGTAGCCGGTAAAGCGACTGTATTTATATTCCCAGATTTAAATACGGGTAATACTACATATAAAGCAGTGCAGAGAAGTGCCGACTTAATAAGTATTGGCCCTATGCTGCAAGGTATGCGCAAACCTGTAAACGATTTAAGCCGGGGTGCATTGGTTGATGATATTGTGTATACAATCGCCTTAACTGCAATTCAGGCAGCCCAAGCAGAAGCGCAAATTACTCAATAAACGCAACGTGTGCTTTTTATAGTCTAGCTAGTATTTACTTAATAATTAACTAGTTAGGCTATTTATACCCTACAACCCCCATACTTATCCACAGAAATTGTGGGTAAGTTTGTAATCTCTATTAAAACCTACTCCCAAATGCCTATTTTAGTCTCGGTTACACCTTTAACTTGAAGGCAATAATCTATACTATTAAGCTATCAATAATGCTGTATCGCAGGCGTTTAATGTCAAAACAAACATTACAATTACACAGCACAATTTTATCTATACATAGTTTAGATGTAGATGCCGACATACCTGCGGCACTTTTAAAGCAATCTTTATTTTTTATTTCTAAAACCCATGATGAACTTTCAATTGTATGCCCAAGCGATTTTGAAGTAAAAAGCCTGGATACCGAACCAGACTGGCAAGCTTTAGAGGTTGTAGGTCCACTTGGCTTTTCGTTAACCGGAATTATGGCTAATATTTCAGGCGTATTAGCGCGAGCTAAAATTTCTATCTTTTCAATCTCAACCTACGATACTGATTATATTCTCATAAAAAAACACACTGCAGATAATGCTATTTCAGCTTTAAGAAAAGAAGGTTATAACGTGGTGGTAAATTAACTTATGAAAGCTCAAAAAATTGACTATTTAGCTCAAAATAAAACGCCTCTTAACGCAATAAATATTACCAGCCCATTTACAGGTAAAGTAATTGAACTGAAAGAGCACCCAGAACCTTTTTTTCGTTTTGGCACTCTGGGCCCTGGTATTATGGTGCAACTAACAAGTCATAAAATTTTAGCACCGTTTGATGGAACTTTATTACAAGTAAAAAATGCAGGCACTGAGTTTATTCTACAAGCTAATAATGGTCTAAAAGCCTTGATTAACTTAACTATCCCTGATTCGCAATCAATTACGCATACCCATATTGCGCAACTCAATGGTAGCAAAATATGCAAAGGTCAACGCCTTGCTTATTTTGATTTACGAGAACTTGATACTCCAATGCTTGCTAGTTTAATTTTACTAAACGGCCATAATCTTGGCACATTTCATTACTCACATTCGCATGTAAATGCGGGCGAAGACACCCTATTAACTATTATTAAGAAGAACTAGATTTATGATCACTCTATACGGTATTAGCAACTGCGATACGATAAAAAAAGCAAAAAAATACTTAGCCGACAACAATATCGAATTCACTTTTCATGATTACCGCAAAGATGGCGTAAACGAGAAAATGGTGAGTGATTTTGCAAATAAACTCGATTGGGAGCAACTCATTAATAAAAGAGGCACTACTTATCGCGCATTATCTGATGAGCAAAAACAGAGCCTAACTAAAGAAAGTGCTATCCCATTGTTAGTTGAACAACCTGCCATGATCAAACGCCCAGTACTGGTAAACAATGGCACTTACCATTTAGGTTTTAAAGCAGCCCAATACGACGAGATTTTTAATAATGACTAATGATGTAATTAAACTAGCCCAAGCACTAATCCAACGTGAATCAGTAACGCCCGAAGATGCTGGCTGCCAACAAATGATGAACGAGCGCCTTGCTGCGGTTGGCTTTAATATAGAGTCATTATTTTTTACCGACACACTTAATACTTGGGCTCGAAAAGGCACACAATCGCCACATTTTTGTTTTGCAGGTCACACTGATGTTGTACCAACAGGTCCTGAACAAAATTGGCAACATCCGCCGTTTTCAGGATTAATAAAAGATGGCCTATTACATGGGCGTGGTGCTGCCGATATGAAAGGCTCATTAGCTGCAATGCTTGTGGCAACCGAGCGCTTTGTTACTAAACATCCAGATCATAAAGGTTCAATTTCTTTTTTAATCACCTCAGACGAAGAAGGTCCATTTGTAAACGGGACTACTCGCGTAATTGATACATTAGAAGCACGCGGTGAAAAAATTGATATGTGTCTTGTAGGCGAGCCCTCATCACGCGATGTACTCGGTGATGTGGTTAAAAATGGTCGCAGAGGCTCACTTACCGCTTTTTTAACCGTTAAGGGTATACAAGGTCATGTGGCCTACCCGCATTTAGCACAAAACCCAATTCACTTAGCGACGCCAGCACTTACTGAACTTAGCCAAACGGTGTGGGATAACGGCAACGAATACTTCCCCGCCACCAGCTTTCAAATTTCTAATATTAATGGTGGCACGGGTGCGGGTAATGTTATTCCGGGTGAGCTCGAAGTACAGTTTAACTTTAGATTTAGCACGCAAGTAACGTATGAGCAATTACAGCAACGTGTAAATGACATTCTACAAAAGCATGACTTAAATTATGAATTAAGCTGGATAGTAAATGGCTTACCTTTTATTACCGAGCACGGCCCGCTTGTTGATGCCACAGTTAAAGCGATTAAATCAGTAACCGGTTTAACCACGAATCTAGAAACCACGGGTGGTACATCTGACGGTCGTTTTATTGCACAAACAGGTGCTAAAGTAATTGAACTTGGTCCACGTAACGCCACTATCCATAAAGTAGATGAATGCGTAAGTACCGATGATTTAATAGCCCTTACCGACATTTACGAGCAAATACTAGAGCAACTTTTAGCATAATGGATGTCACTCAACCCACATCAGTACTGTGTATTACAGGTCAAAGTGATACACATTTAACTGATATACAAAACCATCGCTTGCACAGCGCTATTATTAGCGATTTTTTAGCGCTGCAAAGTGCAGCACAAAAAGCGGGATTTGAGCTTACTATTGCCTCAAGTTTTCGCGACTTTAATCGTCAATCAATTATTTGGAATAATAAATTTTTAGGTATTCGACCTGTTTTTAATAAACAACAAAAGGTTGTAGATTTAACTAAATTAAATGATGTAAATAAATGCATAGCAATAATGCTCTACTCTGCACTACCTGGGGCAAGCAGGCACCATTTAGGCACCGATTTAGACGTGTTTGATAAAGCTGCAGTAAGTGATGATTATAAACTACAGCTAACACCTGATGAATACCTGCAGGGTGGGCCGTTTGCGCCTTTAAGTAATTGGCTTGATACTCACTTGGTTAAATTTGGTTTTTATCGCCCTTACCAACATGATTTAGGCGGCGTAGCACCAGAGCTTTGGCATATAAGCCATATCAAGCAATCACAATTGTTAGTGAATACACTTAGCGAGCAAGTACTTTTTGAATGCATAAAAAATAGTGAACTACAGGGTAAGCAGGCAATACTTGATAACTTACCTGCTATTTATAAACGCTTTGTAACAAACGTGAGTCCACCATAAAAGAAGGTTAACTTAAATGATATTAAGCCTTCTTTTTATTTAAAATAAATACTAGCACAGCGCCTAATATCAAGGAGCTTGCAACTATAAACTCCATTGTTACCTGCTCTGATAAAAACAAGACCCCGGCAATGGCTGCAAGTACCGGCACACAAAGCTGCACAACAGCCGCCTGGGTGCTTTTAAGCAGTGGCATTGCCACATACCAAACACTGTACCCAATCCCAGAAGCTATTGCCCCAGAGGCACATGCAAGTAACACTCCTTCAATACTCATATTTTTTAAATAACTCATACCAACAAGTAATAAAACAGGGATAGCCACTAAACTTCTTATAAAGTTAAACCCAGTTGTACGCAGTGGCGATACACACACTTTACCGCGAATACTGTAAATACCCCATGCCACACCACTGAGTGCCATAAGTGATGCACCTAATAACGAAGGTACAGCAGCAGATGGCAGCATTAAATATACAAAGCCGCCTAGCGCCACTATAAACGCGCACCACTGAAGTACACTCAACTGCTCTTTTTGATATATACCCCAGCCAATCATAGTGAGTTGCACGGCTGAAAACAAAATAAGTGCACCGGTTCCTGTATCTAGCTCAAGGTATGCAATCGAAAAACAAAGCGCGTAAATAAGAAGACTAATACTGCTTCGCCAGCTTCCTTTATCACTTAAAATAGCGGGGTTAAATGTACCTTTTCGTTTTAAATTATGGGTATAAATAGCCATTATAATGCCCAAACATGCAGCTCCGCTTAGTAAACGAATAACAGTAAAATTCCAAGCATCTATATAGCCTTCGGCTAAAGCCATTCTGCAAAAAAGAGAGTTTGCGGCAAACGCGATTAAGGCAATAATTGTATACAATGTAGCTTTCAAAAAAATTCCTTAGCAATCAAAAACGAGTCACAGCATTGTTTAAATTAATAATCTAATTAACCCTCTAAGCTTAAAGTGTAACTATAAAAGCCTACAAAGGCTTTACTGAGCGACACATTTAAACAGGATTGATACAACTGTGCAAAGGGAGTGTTGTATTTAATAGACCACCTCATCTGTATAAGCATTTCACTTAACAAGAAAAGTTCACGCTTTGTTCACCAATGTCATTTTATATTCCCTTATTGACAGGCAGTTTTACTCTACGATTTTTTACAATATTTCACACATTCAAATAAAAATAATATGTTAATGTATGCAAGTAAATTAAGAGGAGTGCGCAGTGCGCCTAAGTATAATTTTAAGCTTTTGTTGTATTTTAAGTGGGTGTAGCACAATGGGCTTTAATGACCTATTTAATGACTATGCCACGCAAATGACACCAATAAGAAATGCGATCGAGAAAAATAACATCGAAGAAGCACGATCCCTTATTGCCAATAATAGCACCATGCACAGCAGCTACTTACTCAACCAACTTGAGCAAGCTCGTTTAAACGACTTAGCCAATACGCCACAAGAGGCACAAAGTAAATTTGAGAACGTGTACACGCAAATGCAAAAAAAACGCGAAGCCGCCAAAATACAAGTAAGTGCGGGGCTTGAACAAAGTAATGCATTATTTACTAACGACTCAGCCATTACTTATGTACCACCGGCTTACGAAATGAGTATGCTTCATAGTTATAAAGCACTTAACTACGTGTATAAAAACGATGTAGAAGGCGCTTTGGTCGAAATTCGCCGTGCTAATAAAGTACAAGTTGATGCACTAAGCGAAAATAAAACAGATGGCGACTCAACCGTTAAAGAAGCGCAGCAGCACTACCCTAGCATGGGCAATGTAACCAGAGATGTAAAAAATGGCTTTCAAAATGCCTATACATTTTATTTATCTGCTTTGCTTTACCAAAGTGCTAAGCAGTATGACGATGCTTATATTGATTATAAAAAAGCACTGGCTATACAACCTAACAATATTTATTTACAGCAGGACGTAATGCGCCTAGCTAAAAAACAAGGGTTTGACCAAGATCTAAGTGAATTTAAAAAACGTTTTAGTGATGCACCCACTATTTCTGCAACACAAGGCGAGGTAATTGTTTTGTTTGAACAAGGCTTAGTACCAAAACAAGATGAATTTAAACTGCGCTTACCCATTTATTCATCACGCGGCGATGCGCGCTTTTATAGCCTTGCAATGCCAGTATATAAAGATAATGCCTATGTGCGCCGCCTTAATAATATAAACATAGATGCACAAAGCTTGGAGCTGAGCCCATTAGTACACATTGAAGCACTTGCAGCAAAAACATTAGAAGATCAAATACCTGCAAAAGTAGCTCGTCAAGTGCTTAGGTTAGTAGCTAAAGAAAAAGTCCGTGCAGAGCTTGCACGCAGTGCTGGTGACGTAGGTAATATACTTGCCAATATTTATAATTTGGCTTCTGAGCAAGCTGATACACGCAGTTGGCTTACACTTCCAAATCAAATAAGTGTTGCAAGGCAAAGCCTAAACGCAGGTGAGCATTCTCTGCATATAGGCACACAAGCACCTATAAATTTTACCATTAGTAAGCAAGGGTTAACGTTAATTTACTTAACCTCTATTAATAACTACTTTAATTATCACGTAGTCCAACTTTAGGGCCTATTAACCTTTCGAGGTTGAATTTACAGAAGTATGTTTGGTTTTTAGGCAAGGCAGAGCCTATGTAATGTGGTTGTTCCCCATAAATAGGCGATAACGCAGCATAAATGCCAAACATGCGCTGCCCGTTGGGTTCGTCCTAGGGGCGATTGACTCTTTGTTGCTCGGTTTTTACTTAGCCCACTAGGTTACAAACCTCGCGGCTCGATTAAATCGCCCTTAGATAAAATAAATTTTAATCCATAAAGGTCAATAGGCCCAGGAGCCATCATGAAATACATAGCGCCATTATTAGCAGTCTTAATGCTCAGTGCATGTTCCAGCAAACCGGTTACATCGGGTATTTCTGTTGAACAAAATAAAAACCAGTTTAATGAGCAATTACGTGTAGATAACCCAGAGCTTGGTAAAAAGCTGGCCATTACTGATGTGAAAACACGTCAAACCAACCAGTTAACCGATGTAGTAGTGACACTCTCAAGCCAATATAAAAAATCACAATATTTGCAGTATCAGTTTAATTGGTTTGATAAAGACGGCTTTGTAATTAAAGGCAACCATTCACCTTGGCAAGCACTCACCTTATTTGGTTTTGCAAAAACACAATTACCGGGCTTAGCACCTAGCTCTGATGCGGTTACCTTTTCTTTAGCAGTAAGAGAAGTGTCTACCGAATCACAAGAATTTAAAGATTAAAGGAAACAACTATGATCATCAGTAACAAATTTAAAACAGTATCAACTTACGCTCTAGTTGGCTTGAGCGCTTTAGTGTTAAGTGGCTGTGCTAATAAAGCCGTAGTAAGTTATGGCGACGCACAAGCAGTAGAAACTACAGATATTAATTTTGGTTCTACCGACTTACAAAAAGTAGCGAGTCAAATGACCGACTCATTACTCAGCTCACCTGTTGTTGGCACAATGACCGCCAATAAACGCCCTGTAGTATTTGTTGAGCGTATTAAAAATAAAACCAGCGAGCACATTGATACAGAATCAATCACCGATTCAATCTCAACACAAATGCTACGCAGCGGTAAGTTTCGTTTTGTAGATATGACCCGTGTTGAGTCAGTACGTGAGCAATTAACGTTTCAAAACGAAGATGCCCTTGTTAACCCTACAACAGCCGTTGCATTTGGTAAACAAATTGGCGCGCAATATATGTTATATGGAAACTTATCAAGTATCGTTAAATCAAATGCTGATAAATCAGACGTATATTATAAATTTACAATGCGTTTAATGGATATGGAAAGCGGCCTAGTTGAGTGGGCAGACGAAACTGAAATTCGTAAAACTAAAGAAAAATCAACCTTTGGCTGGTAGCTAATACCAATCTGCTTATATATGGGGTCTATTTAACGTTAAGAAAATTACGCTAGTACTAGGCAAAAATTTTTGTATCTAGTTGTTCTAAATAAAAAATTTTTAACGACGTTATAGCGCAATTTAATTCGTTAAATTGATCAAAGATTTATGCAGGTTGGTATAAAAGGAGCAAGTTATGAAAGCAATTACTGTAATTATGTGCGCTTTACTTACAATAAGCGCGCCTACGTTTGCTAAATACGAGCGCAATAAAGCAGTCCCTGTGCAGCAAGTTTTATTTGGTGACGTAAAATCGGTACGCAATATTACCGAGCAAGAAATCATTCAAGACAAAAACAATGGCTGGAAAACCTTCGGCGGCGCATTACTCGGTGGTGTAGTAGGCAACCAGTTTGGTGGCGGTAGCGGCCGCACAGTAGCAACAATATTGGGCTCGGTAATTGGTGGCAGTGTTGCACATAATAGGCAGCAGCAAAGCCATTATCAGCAAAATCACTTTGTAGAGTTATTAATACAAGTTGAAAATGGCGACCAGTTTATGGTTGTTCAAGATCAGGACCAATCTATGCGTTTTAGCAAAGGCGATAACGTAAGATTAGTGTATTTGAACGACAACACAGTGCGTGTAGATAAAGCGTACTAGGACGTGCTGAACTTTGGTGGTTGAATTTGCAGCAGAATGTTTGGTATTTAGACAAGGCAGAGCCTATGAACTGTGGTTGTTCCCTATAAATAGGCGATAACGCAGCATAAATCCCAAACATGCGCTGCCCGAAGGGTTCTGCCTAGCGGCAATTAACTCTTCGTTGCTCGGTTTTTACTTATTCTTACATGGATGTAAGCCAGTAGGGTAACGCAGGAGCAGTTACCGAGCCCACTAGGTTACAAATCTCGCGTCGCGATTTAATCACCCCTAGATTGGACAAATTTCAATCCACAAAGATCAACACGCCCTGTTAATATATTCATGATTAAAGTAAAAACGAGCCAAATTTGGCTCGTTTTTTATTATTTTTTTAATAACTATACTTGGCGATAGTCTTTAAAAAAGCGCTTCATTTTTAACATCGCATCGGATAAATCATCTTTGCTTGGTAAAAATACCAATCTAAAATGATCCGGCTCAGGCCAATTAAACGCCCTACCATGCACAAGTAATATTTTTTCTGCTTTTAGCAAATCGTACATCATTTTTTCATCATCTTTGACGTTAAAAAGTGCTGTATCTACTTTGGCAAACGCATAGAGCGCGCCTTTAGGTTTTTTACAACTAATGCCTTCAATATCATTTAATCCGCGCCACGCAATATCACGCTGCTCATACAAGCGCCCACCTGGGTTTATTAGACTATCAATTGATTGCACACCGCCAAGCGCCTGTTGAATTGCATATTGTGCAGGTACATTAGCGCACAAACGCATAGATGAAAGTATTTCTAGGCCTTTGCGTAAATCATCCATTACCGAAGTACGACCGCTTAACACCATCCACCCCATTCTGAGCCCCGCTGCACGGTATGTTTTTGCTAAACCATTAAAAGTAATGATTGGTACATCATCACAAAGTGAGCCGATTGAAGTATGAGTTATACCATCGTATAAAATCTTTTCGTAAATTTCATCGCTCAGTAACAGCAGTTTATGTTCACGCGCTATATCAATTAATTGCATTAACAAATCATCGCTGTAAACCGCACCGGTGGGATTATTAGGATTAATTAATACCAGCGCTTTAGTTTTAGATGTTATTTTACTTTTTATATCTGCAATGTCCGGAAACCAATCTTGCTCTTCATCACATAAATAATGCACCGGATTACCACCCGATAACGTGACCGAAGCAGTCCAAAGTGGATAATCTGGAGCAGGAATAAGCACTTCATCGCCATTATTTAATAGCGCTTGGGTGATCATCTGAATAAGTTCGCTTACGCCATTACCAATATAAATGTTATCTACATCTAAATTATGTAATCCACGTTGTTGGTAATGCTGATAAATAGCCACGCGGGCTGAATAGAGGCCTTTAGAGTCACAGTAACCTTGGGCTGAATATAAGTTGCGGATAATATCGCGGTGCATGTCTTCTGGCATATCAAAACCAAAGGCGGCCGGATTACCTATATTCAATTTTAATACTTTTTGACCTTCGTCTTCCATTTTTTTAGCTTGCGCTAAAACCGGCCCACGAATGTCATAACATACACCTTCTAATTTGTGACTCTTTTTAATATCAGACATTTTTACCTCTTTAGGGCGTATTGACTTTATGGATTAAATTTGTTCAACCTAGGCGCGATTTAATCGCGGCGCGAGATTTGTAACCTAGTGGGCTAAGTAAAAATTGAGTAACAAAGAGAAAATAGCCCCTAGGAAGAACCCTCTGGGCAATGCGTGTTTGGATTTTATGTGTTGTTATCGCCTATTTATGTGGAAAAACCACACTGCATAGGCTCTGCCTAACCTAAAACCAGACACTCGTTGCAAATTCAATCCCGAAAGATCAACACGCCCTAGTGAATCTTTAGACTAACCTAGTAAAGGCGTAAAATGCCAGTGTATTTAAGCGCTTAATACTGAAATAAATTCACGTTTGGCTTATATCTTTAACGAGATGCTAACCATTCATTTAACTTAGCTTGAGAGCCTGTTACTTGAGCCATTAAACTATCAGATGCGTCGATGGCTTCAGCTAAGTTATCTAGGTTTAAATTTTGTTCAATAACACGAGAAACCTCAGCAAGGCTTGAAGCACCAAACTGCGCAGCGTTAGATTTTAAACTATGAGAATGACGAATAGCCGCTTCTCTGTCTTTTCCAATGGTTGCTAACACTTCAGAGCCTAAACGTTCAAACTCCGAGCAGCAAAAATCAAGTGTATCAGCAAACTGCTCACCCAATAATGATTCCATACTCTCTAATGCTGATGTATCTATATTTATTTCTGTCATATTTTAAGCCCTTAAAACAATCCATGTAAATTACAGTTTAATAGTACTACTTTATATTGATGCGTAAAAAAAACCAACTTAATTACCTTATAAATGTATAATTATGAGGATCATACTGGCAACAAAAAGTTTATTAAATGGCACGCACACTTTGTAATCATT
Organism: Pseudoalteromonas sp. EB27; assembly: GCF_001974875.1. Lineage (GTDB taxonomy): Bacteria > Pseudomonadota > Gammaproteobacteria > Enterobacterales > Alteromonadaceae > Pseudoalteromonas. Next base: position 205,631 of record NZ_MTQD01000002.1, on the reverse strand, counting down.
GTAACTTTGCACTTAACACCTGTATTTGCAGCGCAACTACAAATATAAATAACAAAGTTACGGTTATTATTCTACAACACCCAAGCGAAGAAAAAATAGCAAAAAATACCGCTAAGCTATTGAATTTATGCTTAACTGATTGCCAAATAATCAAAGGTGAAAATAATGATGACTTTTCCATACTAAAAACACTGCCAATAAGCTCTACTGTTTTGCTCTACCCTAGCGAAAATGCTATAAATTTAGACGATAGCGTTGAGCAACCAAGTATAAAAAAAATCACTCATTTAATCGTGGTTGATGGTACATGGAAAAAGGCCTATAAAATTTTACAACTCACCCCATTACTAAATCAGTTCAAAACGGTCAGCTTTAAAAAACTACCTAAAAACCGTTATGCAATCCGTAAAGCCCCTCGGGTCGACAGCCTATCCACACTTGAAGCCGTCGCGCATAGTTTGTTTTTAATAGAGCAGCTAAACCCCGCACCACTTTATAATGTGCTTGATGAATTAATACAAAAACAAACCCAACACATGCCCGATCACGTAAAAGCACGTTACTTAGATTAAATACGGTGCCATGAATTTAAATGCGTAGTTACCCAAACAGACTAAAACGTGGCTTTACTCGCCAAGGCCCCGACTATCGCTTTGACGACCAAGTCGATTTTAGCGATATCAGAGATACCTTTGGTTTTAGATCAATGGTGGTAGGTAAATGGGTAACCAAAGAAGAGCGCTACATTAGCGCTAATTTAATTTACGATGCGCTGGCCGACCTTGCCCAAATACTGCATTTACCACCCAAAGCTATTGGCCTGCGCGAGAAGCTTAATTTTGCATTTGGCCATGGTGGTCAAAAAGGCGTGCAAGCGCATTATAATGCGGCTTCTCAAACGCTTGCTCTTGCAAAAAATGCAGGCGGTGGCGCACTCGCTCACGAATGGTTTCATGCATTTGATCATCATATAAGCGAGCATTTATTTGCAGCAAAACCACGATTTGGTTTTGCCTCAAAACTATGGCTTTCAAACACGCCTAATTTATCGCACCCACTTAATAATGCTTTAAACAATTTTTATAAATATGTATTTTTAAATGAGGATGGTGTGGATGCTAATAGCTTTGTACAAACATGCATAGAACACGATAAAGCACAAAACATGAATTATATGAGCATGCCAGAGGAACTTGCAGCACGTTGTTTTGAAGCGTGTATTGAGCAGCATTCACATATAAAAAATAGCTTTTTGGTGGGAGGCTTACAAAGTAGTAATTTAATATACCCAAACGCTGAGCATATTAATAAAGCAAATGAAGCGCTTAATCAGTATTTTGAACTACTGGGTTACGCGCTTCATAAAATAGACGAGTAAAGCCTATATTTGGTGATTATTTATCGTCACTAATGCGGCTTGCTACCGCACTGCTTTGATCTTTATACTTTGCGTCTTTACGAATGTTGTAAGGGTTTTCGCATGGGCCTGAAAGCATTTCAAAGCTCATTGCACCAATTTTCATCAGGGGGCGAAGTGCCAGTGGTAATTTACCTGAGTTGTAAAACTCTAAAACAATATTACCGCTCCAGCCTGGGTCGATTCTGTGCGCGGTTACATGCACCATTAAACCCAAACGCGCAAGCGATGAGCGTCCATCTAACCACCCTACTATGTCTGCTGGCAACGTTACTTTTTCGTGTGTAATAGCTAAAGCGAGTTCACCTGGGTGTAAAAAGAATGCTTCACCTTCATCAAGCACTATTTCTTCACTCATGATTGATTCCATGGCTTTATTTAACTGATCTTTTGGGCCACTTAAATCGACGTATGCGGCATTATGCGCATTAAAAGTTCTAAATTTATTCCCTAAGCGCAAATCGGCAGTCACGCCTGAAATCATCTCGCTCGTTGGCGCAGGCTCAATAACAATGCGACCGTCGCTTAGGTATTCATTAATATGTGTGTCTGAAAGTCTCATTATTTACTAATCTTCCGTAATCACAATTTCAATCGCATTGTGATGCTGTTGATAATAGAGCGTGCTGGCTATAAGCCTCGCTGCTGCGCTGTATGTTTTGCTTATTGCCGCCTCGTTATCGTTGGCAATAAGTTTCCCTTGCTCAGAATACTCGCGTATATCTATTGCAAGAGGAATATGGCTAAGTACGGGTACACCGTGTTTGTGTGCAAGCTTTTGTGCACCATCTTTACCAAATACGTGGTTAGCTTCACCACAGTGGCTGCAAATGTAGTGACTCATGTTTTCTATTAGGCCTAGAACCGGTACGTTTACTTTATTAAACATGGCAATGCCTTTTTGCGCATCGGCTAGCGCTAAGTCTTGCGGTGTCGTTACAATAACAGTGCCGCTCGCGGGAACTTTTTGACTCATTGTAAGCTGAATATCACCGGTACCTGGTGGCATATCCACAATTAAGTAATCAAGCTCGCCCCAATCAGTCTCGTTAAGTAACTGGTTAAGTGCGCCTGACGCCATTGGTCCGCGCCATACAGTGGCATCATCGCTTGGTACTAAAAATCCAATAGATTGCGCTTTAATGCCGTTTGCATCAAAAGGCTGTAATTGTTTGTTATCTTTAGTGACGGGCTCTGCGCCCACCAAACCTAAAAGCATTGGAATAGACGGGCCATAAATATCAGCATCTAAAATACCCACCTTTGCTCCTTCGTTTTTAAGGGCGCCCGCCAAGTTAACAGCGGTAGTCGACTTACCTACTCCGCCTTTGCCTGAGGCAATAAGCACAATATGTTTAATCGCTTTAAACTTAGCTGCTTCTTTAATGATAACCTTGGCGCTAATTGTTACTGGCACATTTAAGCTTTCACTTACGTGTTGCTCAACTAAAGGCATTTCTGATTGTCCAGCAAATGGCAGGGTTAATTTTATCTGTAGTGATTTATCGTCATTTTGAGTAATAGTATCAATGAAGCTTTCGTCAATACCGACGGCAAAAGCCGCACTGCGATATGCCGCTAAGGCAGTAATAATCGGTTGTTTTTGCACCGATTTAGAAGAGAATAGTTTCGACAGTCCAAACATAGCAATTAAATAGCGTTTCTTTGATGAAAAGTGCCACGGAATTATGTAACATTCAGGGCATTAACACCAGTCAATTAATAAAAATCCATAAGCTGTGCACACTCTAAGCAGATAGCTTGTAGATAAATTAATGATAATTGCCGTTTGTATAATAAAAACGGCGTTTTATCCTCAATTCGGAATGATTATGACGCAGCGAAAGATCCTGATTACCAGCGCATTACCTTATGCAAATGGCCCTACTCACTTAGGTCATTTATTGGAATATATTCAAACTGATATTTGGTCACGTTTTCAAAAACTACAGGGCCACGAAGCTTATTATGTTTGCGCAGACGATGCCCACGGCACGCCAATTATGCTTAATGCGCAAAAGCAAGGGATCACGCCTGAAGAAATGGTAAAACAAGTGAGCATAGAGCGCCAACGCGACTTTGCTGACTTTAATATCAAATTTGATAACTACCACAGCACGCACAGCCAAGAAAACAAAGAATTTAGCGAACTTATCTATAACCGCCTAAACGATGCCGGTCATATTAAAAAGCACACTATTTCGCAATTATTCGATCCTGAAAAAGGTATTTTCTTACCCGATCGTTTTGTAACTGGTACTTGCCCAACATGTAAGTCTGAAAACCAAAACGGCGATAGCTGTGATTCGTGTGGTGCTACATACAGCCCAACCGAACTCATTAATCCGCGCTCTGTAATGTCAGGCGCTGAGCCTGTGCTTAAAGATTCTGAACATTACTTTTTTGACCTGCCAGCATTTGAAGGCATGTTAAAAGAGTGGCTACACTCGGGCACTATTCAGCAAGAAATGGCTAACAAGCTAGACGAATGGTTTACCGATGGCCTGCAGCAGTGGGATATTAGCCGTGATGCGCCTTACTTTGGTTTTGAAATTCCAAATGCACCGGGCAAATATTTTTACGTTTGGTTAGATGCACCTATTGGTTACATGGCGAGCTTTAAAAACCTATGTGATAAAAAAGGCATCAACTTTGATGAGTTTTGGGCTGAAGGTTCAGACGCTGAGCTTTATCACTTTATTGGTAAAGACATCATTTATTTCCACAGCTTATTTTGGCCAGCAATGTTAGAAGGCGCTAATTTTAGAAAGCCAACTAACGTATTCGCTCATGGTTTTGTTACTGTAAATGGCGAAAAAATGTCTAAATCAAAGGGTACGTTTATTAAAGCGCGTACTTATTTAGATAACTTAAACCCAGAGTACTTACGTTACTACTACGCAGCAAAATTAAGCAGCGGTATTGTTGATCTTGATTTAAACCTAGAAGACTTTGCACAACGCGTAAATTCAGACCTAGTAGGTAAAGTAGTAAACATAGCGAGCCGTTGTGCTGGCTTTATTACTAAAAAGTTTGATGGCAAGCTAAGCAGCACTATTATGCAACCAGAGCTGTTAGCAGAGTTTCAAGCGGCTGCACCTAGCATTACAACACACTATGAGAACCGCGATTACAGCCGCGCAATTCGCGAAATAATGGCGCTTGCCGACAAAGCAAACCAATTTATTGATGGCGCAGCACCTTGGGTATTAATTAAAGACGAAACTAAGCAACAAGAAGCACACGAAGTGTGTTCTCTTGGTCTTAACTTGTTCCGCGTTTTAATTACTTACTTAAAACCAGTGCTACCAGAAATGGCCGACAACGTACAAGCATTTTTAAATGACGACCTTGCATGGGACGGCGTTCAAAATGCGCTAGTAAGCCACCCTATCAATAAATTCAAACCGTTAATGCAGCGTGTTGAAATGGATAAAGTAAATAAAATGGTTGAAGAATCTAAAGAAAGCTTAGCGCCAAAAGTAACTATTGACCCTAACAGCCCACTTGCAAAAGAGCCGATTAGCGACGAAATAGAATTTGATGACTTTGCAAAAGTAGACTTACGCGTAGCTAAAATTGCTAAAGCAGAGCACGTAGAAGGCGCTGATAAACTACTTAAGCTAACACTTGATTTAGGCGGCGAAACTCGCCAAGTGTTTGCAGGTATTAAATCAGCTTACGCACCAGAGGATCTTGAAGGTAAGTTAACCGTTATGGTCGCTAACCTTAAGCCTCGTAAAATGCGCTTTGGTATGTCTGAGGGCATGGTATTAGCAGCAGGTCCTGGCGGAAAAGAAATTTATATTCTTAACCCAGATGACGGCTCAGAGCCTGGTATGCGCGTAATGTAATATTACTCATACAATAAAAACCGCTGATACATCAGCGGTTTTTTTATGGGCAAAAGTAATGTTTAGTCATATATTAAGCCTAGCCGTTTATACAAACGCCTTTGCATTAAATAAAGTGAATTGTAATTATGACCCAAATTTTAGATACCAACAGAACAAAAGTAAGTAGCCAAATAAAGCAACACAAGTTAGTCGCCATACTGCGCTTAAAACAACAAACCGATGTAGCACCATTAATTGATTGTTTAGGGCCTGTTTATCTTTCGAGGTTAAATTTGCAGCAGACTGTTTGGTGTTTAGGCAAGGCAGAGCCTATGTAGTGTGGTTATTCCCCATAAATAGGCGATAACGCAGCATAAATGCCAAACAGGCGCTTCCCGAAGGGTTCTGCCCGAAGGGTTCTGCCTAGGGGCAATTTACTCTTTGTTGCTCGGTTTTTACTTAGCCCACTAGGTTACAAACCTCGCGCCGCGATTAAATAGCCCCTAGATTGAACAAATTTTAATCCTGAAAGGTCAACAGGCCCTAATAAATGCGGGCATAAACGCATTAGAGATCACTTCAAACACACCTGGCTTTGAGCAAGAAATAGCAAAAGCGCGTGCAGCGCATAAAAACGCACTTATTGGTGCAGGCACAATAATTAACACCACCCTTGTTCAGCAAGCAATTGATGCAGGCGCACAGTTTATTGTAACGCCAAATACCAACAAATCAGTTGTCGAACTTACCCACCAGCACGGGTTACCAGTATTAATGGGCGCGCTAACACCTACCGATGTAGCAAATGCAATTGAATATAACGCAGATATTATTAAGGTGTTTCCTGCGGGCAGTATGGGCGTTGGTTACTTCAAAGCGTTAACAGGCCCATTTTCAGAGGCGCAACTAATGCCTGTTGGAGGTATTACTTTGGATAACTTATCACAATGGTTTGAAGCAGGCGCTTGTGGTGCTGCAGTAAGTGGCGATTTTTGTAAGATATTAAATACCGAACAAGAACGTAGTGACCTTAGCAAGCTTGTAAAAAACTATATAAGTAAACTGCCTAAATAGGCAGTTATACTTTAACTATAAAATTAATCATCTTTTTTAATTGAGCTTTTTCAATACGCGGTCTTTTCTTGGTAGGTAATAGTTATCGTAATCAAGAGACACTATAACGCGTTCTGCTTTTCCTAATAACTCATTACGCGGAATTAAACCTATGACACGCGAGTCAGCGCTATTGTCGCGGTTATCACCCATTGCTAAATAATAATCATCAGGAATTGTAATTGCATCAAACCCCGATAAACGTGAAGGAATATTTGCCACTCTTATCGAATGCTCTAATCCGTTTAAATCTTCGATTTTATCAAGCGAGTCTATATTGCTTTGCTTATCTGCATAATTAAGTTTTTTACCATTAATAATGAGCTCATTATTTTCAAGCGCAACGGTGTCTCCTGGCACACCAATTACACGTTTAATTAAACGATTATCGGCAGCTTGTGAGTCAAAAACAATAATATCACCGGTTTGTGGGTCCGCTAGTTTTAGTAATTTTATGTGCGTAAATGGGACGCGAATATCGTAGGCCATTTTATCGGTAAGTATTCTGTCACCTTCTTGAATTGTTGGCTTCATTGAGCCTGTTGGCACTTCGTACCAATCAGCAACAGCGCTTCTAAATACGCTCATCAGTGCAATAAATACGATAAGAGAGCGGTTATTTTTCCAAAACTTATAAACTAATTTCATGCCTATTCCCTTCAATTGAACAAGTCTTTAATTGAGTAACTGTTTATATGACTTTGCTAATTAGCTGCAGTTCAATCAATGATGTAACAAAACATGTTTACTCAAAATATAAATGATCGATTAAATTTAGAGCGTCGTAACATTTAACGAAACCAACGGGTATTAACTTAAAGGAAAATAAAATGTTTAAGAAAATTACTACTGCATTATTGTTTACAACTGCAAGCCTTGGATTTACTACAGCGGCTTATGCTGATCATCACGGTATGAAAAAAGACGTTGTTGAGGTAGCCGTTGAAAATGGTTCGTTTACTACCCTTGTTGCTGCTGTAAAAGCCGCAGGCTTAGTTGAAACGCTACAAGGTAAGGGACCATTTACTATTTTTGCACCAACAGATGCTGCATTTTCTAAATTACCTGAAGGCACTGTAGAAATGCTTCTCAAGCCTGAAAACAAAGACAAGCTAACGGCGGTATTAACTTATCACGTAGTGTCTGGAAAAGTGATGGCAGCCGATGTAATGAAGGTAGATAGCGCTAAAACACTACAAGGCCAATCAGTTATGGTTAAAGCCGACAGTATGGGTGTAATGATAAATGACGCTAAAGTTGTAAAAGCTGATGTAAAAGCAAGCAACGGCGTAATTCATGTTATCGACACAGTACTACTTCCAAAAGAGTAGTCATAAAAGAATAAGCCAAATAAAAAAGCATAAGTAAGTACTTATGCTTTTTTATTTATTTTTTCATCACATAACAAATTATTGATTTAGTTTTTCTTTCGCTTCTTTTACTTTTTCAAAATCTAAACCAAGTTCGTCAGTCGCTTCTTTAATAAGGTGCGGTTGAGTCATTACTACTGCCATTAGTTGCTGTAGTTTTTCTGGCGGAATACCAAGCTCTTGAACAAGCGCCATTGCCATCATTGGGTTTTGAGTAAACGCTTCAAACAATGCTTTTACTTTTTCGTCGCTTACATTGTGCTCTTTAAGTATTGCTAGTATTGGATTCATTATTAAACCTTAAGTGTTTTTTATAGGGCTTAGTATATGGGCTAAACCCTAAAATTAAAGAGTTACTCTACAAGTAAAACAACTTTACCAGCATTTTCATTACGCTCTAAAATAGCATGAGCTTCGTTTGCGTCGCTCCAATTCAATGTTTTATACAGGTTAAAGTCGTACTTTTTAGTGGCAATATCATTGTAAAAACGCGCTACAAAGTCGTCGCGCACCTGGCGTTTAAAATCAATGCTGCGGTTTCTAAGTGTTGATGCATGAAACGAAATACGTTTGCGTAAAAGCGCCGCAAAATCAACTTCTGCAAAACGTCCATCTAAAAATGCAAGCATCACAATTTGGCAATCCATCGCTGCAATAGCGGCATTTTTATTTAAATAACTCCCCGACACCGGATCTACAATTGCATTTGCTGTTAAGTCATTTGCTTTCATATATTCTACAAAGTCGGTGGTTTTGTAGTTAATTGCATGATCGGCACCGAGCTCTTTTGCATGTTGGCATTTGTCATCCGTACCTGCGGTAATAACAACGGTAGCACCTGCGCTTTTGGCCATTTGAATTGCTGCACCGCCCACGCCACTAGCACCTGCATGAATAAGCGCTGTTTGCCCTTTTTGTAATTTACCAAGCTCAAATAACGCGCCAAATGCTGTTAAATACACTTCGCTTATTGCAGCGCCTTCAGCCATTGTTACATCATCGGGTAATTCCATAAGCTGCTTTGCATCAACGGCTACATATTCACTGTAAGCGCCGCCTGAGCACAACGTAAAAATACGTTTGTTTAGCCAAGTGTTATCTACATCTTTACCGAGCTCGGTGACTGTACCCGCACATTCTAAACCTAAAATAGGGCTATCTCCCGCAGGGGCCGGGTACTTACCTTGGCGCTGCATACTGTCTGCACGGTTTACACCTATTGCTGCAACTTTAACAAGTACTTCATGGCTCTTTAAAACCGGTTTTTCGGTTTCACTAAATGCAAGATTACCATCTTCATGAGAAATATATTTCATTGTTGCTCCAAGTTTAAAAACTGTAATAACATATAAATGGGGATGAACACAGATTCAAACAACCTCAAAAGCGCCAACTTTGTTTGTAAGGATAAACATCGGGTAGATAACCATTATGTACTTGTTGCTGACAACCTTGCCAAAACGTCGCTAAAAACAAGTTACTGTGCTTATTATTAAAATAATTAAACGCAATCTCGTTGGCGCTAAAAAACACCTTAAATTGGCTCGGAAATATATCGTTTTCAGCTATATCAAAATACGAGTTTCTACTTAGCTCTTCAAGTGCATTTTGGGTTTGTGGCACCTCTCTAAAGTTGCAATCGGTTAGTGGGCAAATTTCGTCAAAGTCGTAAAACACAACTCGCCCCCATCGCGTTACGCCAAAGTTTTTCATTAGCATGTCGCCCGGAAATATATTAGCACCCGCTAACTCTTTAATTGCTTTACCGTAGTCATGCATCACTCGTTCTAAGGTTTTGTTATCGCATTGGGTAATATATAAATTAAGCGGGGTCATTTTACGCTCAACATAAACGTGCTTTAAAATAAGTGCCTTGCCAGATATAACCATACTGCTGCCAATTTGGCTTTTCATCTGCTCAAGCAGTTCATCGCTAAAACGGCTTAAATCAAACGCTAAATATCTAAATTCGTGTGTGTCGACCAAACGACCAACCCTATCGGCTTGTTTTACAAAGTTATACTTTTCTTTCACCTGTGCTTTGGTGGCTGTTTTTGGCGCACTGAATTTGTCTTTGATTACTTTATAAACGTAATCTAACCCTTCAATAGTAAATACCAGCATTACCATACCTGGCGTCCCTGGTGCTGTAACATACTTGAAGTTGGCTGGGCTATTTTTAGTCGTATCAACTTTGTGCCGATAAAACTCAGTTTTGGCGTGCTTTATAAAACCAATGGCGTTAAATAATTCAAAGCGTTGTTTGTGTGGCATTAACACACTTAAGTAATCTACATAACGAGCGGGTTTATCGGTATCAACCATAAAATAGGTGCGTGCAAAACCAAATAATAAACTTAATTGATCGGCGCCCATCATTACAGCATCAATCTTTAGTCCCTCATCGGTATTTAAAATAGCGATAGCAAAAGGCATGTTGTCGCCATTTTTAGCAATGCAGCGCCCAATTAAATAACAGGCTTTGTTTCTAAAAAATAATGAGTTGGCGTATTCAATATACCCGTCATTTAAATTTATAAGTTCGTACACCTGTTTGCATTGCTGCTTAGCGCCTTGCATTAACGTACTTTGTAAAGTGGCTACATCGCGTTCTAACTGGCTAAACGGCACTCTAAATACTTGATTAGTGATAAGCGTTTTAACGGCATTATTAAACCCATTATGTAACGACACCCTACTCACTAAGCTTTCATAAGAGCGCGGCTCACTACGATACTTTGCTTTTAATACAAACAAATGCACAGTACGAATTTTTTTATCGTCCCAAATTGCGCCAAACGTTGAGTTAAAAAAGGTATGCGCAATAGGTTTATTTTCGTGATTTTGTACCATATCGCCATAAATATTTTTAGCTAACTGCCACGTTTGCGGGCAAGTAAGTTCAGCGTAAGCAATTACTCTCACGGCTTCACTCACGTTTTTTACTTCGCGTTCGTAAACCTGTAAACGTTCACGCATAGCACTTTGCACACTGTGGTACTTTCGTTGTTCAAAACGGCTTTGTGCACCCAGTGTAATATTTAAAAATTGCGAAAACATCGCCTCAAATCCTGCAAAAACAGATCGTGCAAGCTTCCTGGCTACAACATGTTGTAGCGCATTATTCGATTGATTTGTTAACCTATTTTGCATAAATACAGCACTTATATTGATGCCAGTTATGGCGGTTATTTTTTATTAATGGTTTACACCTTAGCAAGCAGGCTTTAATTTAGGTAATTAATAAAGCATATAAATAAAATTGATCCTATGAATATACGTAATGTCGATCTCAACCTTCTCGTTTATTTAAATGTGTTAATAGATGAGAAAAGTGTTTCAAAGGCTGCCAATAAACTCGCGCTTACGCAACCGGCTATGAGTAATGCATTAAAACGTTTACGCGATTTATTTGACGACCCGCTACTTGTGCGTGCCGCAGGCTCTATGACACCAACAGCAAAGGCACTTGCATTAAAGCCTGAAGTGGAGGCGCTCTTAAAAATGGCCGAAGCAATTACGCAGCCTAGTGATCAATTTAACCCTGCAACCGCAGAAGTTACGTTTAGAATAATGGCAAACGACTACATAGAGTCGACCTTAATAGCCCCTTTTATAACCGCGCAGCTTAGTAAAAGTCCTGGTATTAATTTTGACGTATTAAGCCCAAGCGACGTTAACCTGCAAGACATGGAAAAAGGCACTATTGATTTAGCAATAAACCGCTTTAATGGCCTACCACGCTCGTTTCATCAAGCCAGTGTTTGGCGCGATAATTACTGTTGTTTAACCCATCCTAAAAATACATTTTTACACCAATCAGGGTTAGAAGACTACTTACAAAAAGAACACATTTGGGTAAACCGTGCCGGCTGGGGGCCAGAGGCAGCGGTTACTAATAAATCGGGAAAGCAAAAATTAGGCTGGGTAGACGAAGCGCTTTGGCAGCTAGAACAAACTCGTAAAATACGTGTTTTTACTCGCCACTACATGGTTGCAAGCCTGCTTTGCCAATCAGAACAACTTATTGCCACACTACCGCGCAGGCAGGCTAAGTTATTAGCTTCTCATACTGATTTAGTGATCAGCCCTGTGCCATTCCAAATAGTCCCTATTGAGGTGAAAATGATATGGAGCCCGCTACTGCACCACGCGCCAGCGCACCAGTGGTTAAGGCGTGAGTTATTAGCATTCGCTAAAACAATTGCAGATAGGTAATTAAGAGTAAGCATTTAATTAATGCTCAAGAGCCTAACGCGAAAGCCAGTGCTATGTACTGAATCATCAGGTTTTGAGCTGGTAGCTTGGTCAGCATTTTAAATACATTGAGTTAGAAATTACCTAGTGAAAACTAGAATTCCAACTCAAATACAATGTTCGCTAAAGAATTGAATCAAAATAGGTACTGGGTTATTCTTAATTAGTAATATAAAGCCAATAACTTTAGATACTCGTTATCAAGAATCTACGACATATTAAAAAATGGAATTTTATGTACCAATACTTATATTTAAAGTGTTCACTTATAATGAGTAAGGCCACCAAAATTAGCTTTCTTCCTTTCTCTAAAGTTGAAACTGACAATTTAAAAACTCTCTTATTTACTGCACGACTTTTTGTTTATATAGCTCTTGCATACTTTTTGAATGGGTTAGGTACTTTTGTATATGATGTTCATGAAGTTGTTAATTTATACAACTTTAAACAAACTTGGAGCGTAATTTTTACAAATATTCATCAGACTCTACTATTGAAAAAATTATTATGGGAGATGTTATTTAGCGCTGCTATATTAGCGTCTGGAGGTATATTGGCTGCAATAATTTCATTCGAGTTTAAATATGAAAGTAAAAATGACTAACCTCAGGCCTTTGCTGTACTTTAAAACCTTATGCTATTGAAGCTGAAATTATTAAAGCACTTAACTTTCCTCCTTTAACAAATAGCACTAATAATATAAAAATTCAGAAACAGTATTTTTAATAGGTAATTTATAAATGGATAGTGCATCAATAATTGCATGGAGTGTTTTATTTGGTGGCATAGGTATTGGCTACCTTACTTACGGGCGAAGAAAAAAAGCCGTAGTACCACTTTGTATTGGTTTATCGTTATTAGTGTTTCCGTACTTTATGACCAGTGTAAGTATGTTGCTTATTGTAGGCGCTATTTTAGTTGCCATTCCCTACTTTGTTAAAATTTAACATTACTACTGTTATTGCTAAGGCTAAATAAAATACACGCGAAAAATAAAAAAGCGCCATGGTATTCAACTTTGGGAAAATACCATGGCGCTTTTGGGGTAGTAGAAATAGGAATGTACCTACACTGTATGATTTGCAAGCTTAGTACCAACTTCATGAAATAATTAAAGTTCAATAAAAACAATTAATTAATATATTTTCTCGATACCTCTATTGTTTCCCTTGTTCCAGTTTTGTGCACGCTGCCACGAATTTTCACCAAATTAATTGGCATTATTTAAGGTTGTTTCAGCATTCTATTAACCATTAAATCTTATTATTGATAAAATCAATATCAGTTATTGAAAACAACAATTTTATTAATAATACACTTAGCGCTAGAGTGAAGTTAAGCCAACAAACTAAGAGTAATTATTATGACAACAACTTCTTTCACACGCCAAGATGGATTATTCATCGATGCTAACTTGCATCAGTTCATTGAAGAGCAGTTATGCACTAAAGCTAACACCACTGAAACTTACCAAGCATTAGCTACTTTAGTTGATGAGTTTGGTTGTAAATGCCGCAAAACAAAACATCAACCTAATGATGTATTAGAGGTAGATACATTATTAAACGCATACCAACTTAAAAATCATCCACTTTGCCATGTTGATGCACAAACTACGGAAGCCGTTTTAGACGAATATTGCTGCCAGGTTCCTGCAATTATTGTTGTTGCATTAATGGATACGCTTAGTGGTACTCAGTGCGATGAACCTGAGGCACATGAGATTTATCATCGTGCAGCGCAGTTAACCAACCGCCCTTGTATGCACAGAGTAAAAACTGCTTCAGCAGCTTAATAATGGATGTATTTAAAAGTGCTCGATAACCTTCTTTGCAAAGCCAGTACAAGTTAAGGTTGTCGAGTTATGAATTCGTGAGTTATCGGTGTGTTCTTGCGCTAAATCAAAGGTTACTTCACCGCTTTTAAATGTTTGCTCTAACGCATTTTCTATGAGTAGTGCGGCTTCGTTCCACCCCATAAATTTAAGCATTAATACCGCACTTAAAATACTACTGCTGGGGTTTGCTTTATTTTGCCCTGCTATACGTTCAAACGTGCCATGCGTAGGCTCAAAAAATGCAACATCGTTATTTAAATTTGCAGCGGGCATTATGCCAACACCGCCAACTTGTGCACTGAGCATATCCGCTAAAAAATCACCGTTTTGGTTAGTCGTCACCACTACATCAAATTGCTCTGGGTGCATTAAACATTGCTGCAGCATGTTATCGGCTATGACTTCTTTAATAATTAAGGGCGCTTGATGTGTTCGCTCTATTTGCAACCAACGCCCATTTTCATGTGCAGTGGCATTAAATTCGTTTTGTGCTAGTGCAAACCCCCAACGCTTAAATGCCCCATCGGTAAATTTAAGTACATTGCCTTTATGCACTAGCGTTAACGATTCACTATCGTTTTTTATTGCATAGTTAATGGCATAACGTACTAATCGCTCAGAGCCTTCTTTGGATATATTTTTAATACCAATTCCGCACTCTTGTGAAAACCTTAACCGGGTTACACCCATTTCCTCACATAAAAAATCGAGCATTTTTTCGCTTTCTACACTGCCTGCTTGCCACTCAATACCTGAGTACACGTCTTCGCTGCTATCACGAAGTACTGCTATGTTTGTTAAAAAAGGATTTTTTAAAGGAGAAGGAAGTGCGCTAAAGCCTTTTATAGTGCGCATATTTACAAACAAATCCATTTCTTGCCTGAGTGCAACATTAAGCGATCGAAATCCACCACCCAGTGGTGTGGTTAACGGCCCTTTTATGGCAATTTTACAGGCACGTACTGCGTTAATTGTTTCTTGTGGAAACCAATCACCGTCATACAGCTTTGCGGCCTGCTCGCCATTATAAACTTGCATCCAATGAATTTTCCGTGCGCTTTTATAGCAATGCTCAATTGCACTATCAACAACGTGGCGCATTACCGGCATAACATCTAGACCCACGCCATCGCCATCAATAAAAGCTATGATAGGTTCTAACGGTATTTGCCAGTCTCCTTGTGCATCAATAGTGATATTTTGGCCGTGCTCAGGAACTTGAATATGCTGATACGTCATGGCTAAAACCTAACTTAAAATAACGATTAATTGATTAAACCATGCTTAGCTAGGAGTGTCTGTATTTGTACTTTTATAGTTACTATCATTTTAAAAAATAAAGAATTAGGCGTGATTATTTATCCATTTAGTTGGTCTTGTATATTAGGATTTTCGTACCAGTTATTAAATTACAGTGGAGCATTTTAATGAAATTCTTTTTTGTACTGCTACTATCAATTAGCTCTTTTAACGCATTAGCCCTTGAAGTAGTCATACATAACCTTAGCTCGCTCTCAAGTAATGCTCAAAACACAGTATCTACATGGGTTAATCAAAGTGTTGAAAAAACACAAAATACACTGGGACCTTTAAAACAAACCACATTGCCTATTTATTTAAAACCACAATATTTTGCTTTTGAGCCTGTGCCTTGGGCTACAGTTAAACGCAATAACCCCGATGGGCTTGAACTACATATAGATCGCTACGCTAGTCTAAATGCATTCACTAAAGATTGGACGCTATACCATGAACTTTCGCATTTATACTTGCCGCTACTTCCCTACTCCGGTTTTTGGCTAAGTGAGGGTTTTGCCAGTTATATGCAAAACGTAATAATGCGTGACAGCGGTATAATTACCCAGCCGCAGTTTGTACAACGTTTAAATGCAGGATTTGATCGTGCCCGCCTGCAAGCCAAAACTAAAACACAGCCACTTAATAAGCTCTCTGCTGATATGTGGAAACAACGTGCCCAACAACGTGTTTATTGGACTGGTGCAGCTTTTTTTGCCCAGGCTGATTTAGAGCTACAAAAACAAGGGTTATCTGTGGCGGGTATAATAAAACAGTATCAAGTATGCTGTAGACCCGCTCGTTCAAATGCTAAAACATTTATAAAAGAGTTAGATAAGCTATCCGGTAGTAGCATTTTTTCAACGCTATATGCAAAATATAATACTCGTACTGATTTTCCTGATATTAGTGAAGAGCAGCTAAACACGCTTTAAAAGCTGCTCTGTTTTATATAGTTACTATATTCAACCAGTCCTTGCGCATTAAAATTAGTTGAACACTCATTCATAAAACCATGCGAAAAATTGGTTTTATAGCACTTAACATCCGCTTTGGTGCTTAAAGCTTTAATAACTTCATCAACATTAAAGTGCCCCTCACTTGCTGGAAATATGAACTCACAGGGTACTTTTGCGCTTAAATTTAAATTATGTCTAATTTGCGACGGATAAAAGCCAATTAACTTTTTAAGGTGTGTATTGCCTGTTAATAACTGTGCCCGCCATGCTGCACTTGCCCCTGCACTAAAAGCAATACACGTGGTTGGCACTTTTAAGCCTTCAAAGCATTTTTGAAGTTTGTCGGTGTATTTATCATGGCCACACTGCTGCATAAAATTATTATAACTATCTTGTTCATTTTCAATGACTTGAATCTTGTTATTGAAAGGGTCAACAATAACTATATTTGGACTAATTGCCTGTGATAACCTTCTTAAAGCAGGGGTTAAACCATAAATATCACTCACTATTAGGTAATTCATACTTATCCTTTGGTAACTAAAAATGGCTATTGTAAGCAGTTGATAAGATTTATTATAAATATTTTTACAAAAATAGCTTGCACACAATTTATATATAAGTTACCTTCCCTCTCTGGTTTAAAGAAACCGCCGCGGTTAACCATTTACCCTGATCCAGTAAGCCCCGCAAAACGTATATTTGAAAGCTAAGTTATTGTACGGCGAGAACCCCTTGAATAATACCGAGATGATTTTTTACTATCATCGCAAAAGTGTCATAAAGATCGTCAACACTGTAATGAAGCTAAACACAACATCGTTAATTTATTAACTGCAATTTGCTATAAAAATATAGCGCAGAATAAATAACAAGAATAAAGTGAGTTTTATTATGTCTTATAAATATAATGGGTCTATGATCCAAATCGCACATCCAGTGCAATCAATTTCAGTAAACAAACATCGTGTAATCTTTAGTGATACGCAAGGTTTAAAAAATGCATTGTTTCAAAAAGCGAGTGATGCGCGCCAGTTTGTTAAGTGGCTAAAAGCTAACTAAACAACACATAACTTTAATTGCCTTTTATTATTGCAATTATTGATAAGATATTATGCCAGCCTCGTTGCTGGCATTTTACTTTTTAGCTCTTTATTGGTTACAATAGTTTTACAATAATAATTACTGGTAGCTGTTGTAATGCTCCGTATATTTTTAACCTTTTTACTCTTTTTCAGTTTGAGCCCAATAAGTAATGCGAGAACCATAAACTGGCTAGCGCATGACTTTGCACCCTACTATATTTTAAATGGCCAATATCAACACCAAGGCCGCGACGAAAGCATAATTTCATTACTTGAAAAACAACTGCCTAATATTACCTTTAATCGAATGCTTATTCCCTCAGGTAAAGTAATTCAAGAACTGTCTAATAATTCACACAATACGTGCGCACTATCGCTTTATAAAAACGATTACAGAAAAAAGTATATTTACTTTACAGACGAGAGCTCAACAACGGGTCTTTCACCTTCAATTGCCATGCACAAGAGATTAGCCAAAGCGCTAAATATAGCGGACTCAAATGAAGTCTCGTTATTGGATTTAATACAAGATAAAAAACTAACTCTTGGAGTCTCTATGAGCCGCTCTTATGGCCAAGAGATAGATACATTAATAAACAGTACGCCCAATATAGATTTAGTAATTAGACCAACCCGCGATAGCCTAGCGAGCCTTACATATATGCTTAACCTAAAACGAATTGATATTTTGCTGGGTTACCCAAGCGAGCATTACTATTTAGCTAAATCAATGCACTTTGCAGAAAATTTAACGCAACGTCCATTAACCGAATCACCCGCGTTAAGTTATGGTTTTATTGGCTGTACTAAAAACGAGCAAGGCGCAGAAGACATTGCCATTCTTAATGAGCAGCTCAAAGTCATTAAAAAAACGCAGGCTTATAACGATTTGCTCATGCGCTGGTTACCTAAGCATTTAAGGCCGCTATTACAGTCACGTATTAATAGCGCAAAATAAGCAAATTCGAAGTCGCTTAATTTGAGTTTCTGTTAAGCAAAAAAAACGCCACAGTAAGTGGCGTTTTTATATTTAATAATGGTATTACTGACGAACGCCTTCTATTGATAAAATAATATCAACATGAGTAGATGCAGGTCCTAAGTTGTAATCAATACCGTAATCGGTAAGTTTAAGGCTGGTTTCGCCCTCAAAACCTACGCGATAGCCGCCCCACGGATCTTTACCTTCGCCAACTTTATCTATTTCAAAGGTAATAGTGTTAGTTACGCCATGCAGCGTAAATTCGCCGGTTACGTCGGCCTCTTCACCATCTTCATCAAATTTAATGCTCGTGCTTTTAAATGTCGCTTTTGGGTATTTATCCACATTTAAAAAATCTTTACCATGTAAGTGCTTATCACGCTCTGCATGGTTAGAATCAAGGCTTGTGGTATCAATATTTACCATAATCTTTGATGCATCAGGGTTTTTAGCATCATAACTAAATGTGCCGTCAAAAGTATTAAAGCGACCATATAACCAGCTGTAACCTAGGTGTTTAATTTTAAAGTTAACAGACGCGTGCCCACCTTTTGTATCAATTACATAATCAGCTGCATTAGCGGCTGTTGCCGATAACATCATTGCAGCCGAAACGGCTGTGCTTACTAATAGTTTTTTCATTTTAATCATCCTTTAATGGTTTGATCATTCTGATTAAGGTTTTATCTTTATCGATAAAGTGATGTTTTAACGCCCCTAGTGCATGAAGTACTGCAAACCCTATTAATGTGCATGCACCATAATAATGTACTTTTCCTGCAATATCGGCTTGGTCATCAAAAGCAAAATCAAGCGCTGATACGTTAAATAATGTAAACACTTCTATTGGACGTCCGTCTGCGGTTGATATCAAATACCCTGCAACAACAATAACGGCCAAAATAATATACATAGCAATATGCGCCGTATGCGCTAATTGGTTTATGCCTTTACTTTCACCTAATGGTTTGGGTTGTGTAGATAAAGCACGCCATAAAATTCTAAATAAAAATACGGCCACAAGCGTAATACCAATGCTCTTATGTAAATCGAGCGAGCCTTTATACCAGCTATCGTAATAAGTAAGCTCAACCATATATAAGCCCAAACCAAACAAGCCAAAAATAGTCAGCGCCATGAGCCAATGTAAAATAATGGCGACAAGCCCGTATGATGACGGTGTATTTTTAAACATGTGTGATTTCCTATAATGCTATGACGCTACAATATAGTGCACAGCCGTAAATGAAAATAACATTTACAAACACTTTACGTGCGTATACGCACAGAACTTTGATATTCAAAGTCAGTTTTAAAAGGAGAGGATTAAACAGATAAGTTTATAGGGTGGATTGCTCGCTTAAGCTGACATAAATTAAGCTCTCAGGGCTTACTTGCAAACAGGTAACAAGTCCTTCTTTAATGAGCTCTAGCATAGCAATAAAACTAACGACTACACCACTTCGCCCTTCATTTGGCGTAAAAAGCGCATTAAAAACCACCGCCGAATTTGCTTGCGATAATTGCTGTAATATTTGACTCATTCTCTCTCGCGTTGAGAGTACTTCGGCAGTAATTTGGTGATGCTCAAACGTTTTTGCGCGCGCCATTACATCACTCAACGCCAGCATTAAGTCTTTAAGTTCAAGTTCGGGGAGGTTTTGAGTTGTGTCTTCACGTATTGGCATAGCGGCATGCGCTATAAAAATATCACGACCAACACGAGGAATGTCATCGAGATTTTCAGCGGCTTTTTTAAATAGCTCATATTCTTGTAAACGCTTAATAAGCTCAGCGCGAGGATCTTCTTCCTCTTCTAGCTCTTCGTGTACAGGTAATAATAAGCGCGACTTAATTTGTGCAAGTAACGCAGCCATTACTAAATATTCACCAGCAAGTTCGAGTTGAAACTCGGTCATCATTTCAACGTAACTTACGTACTGCTCTGTAATACTAAAAATAGAAAGTTCGAGCACATCAAGCTTATGCTTTTTAATTAAGTACAGCAGTAAATCGAGCGGACCTTCAAAAGTTTCTAATATTATTTTGAGCGCATCGGGCGGAATGTATAAATCTTCGGGTTTGTCTACAACCGCTTTACCATGCAAAAAAGCCAGTGGCAGCTTTTGCTGCACTGGCTTTTCGATATATTTAATATCAGCGGTACTTTCGCTCACGCTTTATTACTCAAACGGGCTTGTATCACCACAGCCAACACGCAATATTTTAACGTCATCTTCCGACAGATCGATTACTGTTGTTGCTTGCTCTGGCAAATAACCACCGTGAATAATTAAATCAACATGCTTATCTAATCGCTCTAAAATTTCATCAGGATCTGACTCTGTAAACTGCTCACCAGGTAAAATTAAAGAACACGACATTAACGGCTCGCCAAGTTCGGCAAGTAACGCACAGGCTATTGGATGCTCAATTACACGCATGCCAATGGTTTTTTTCTTGTCGTTTAATAAGCGTTTAGGAACTTCTTTTGTTCCTTTAAAAATAAAGGTATAAGGCCCTGGCGTATTATTTTTAATAAGTCTAAATAATTGGTTATCTACACGTGCGTAAGTAGATAACTCCGATAAATCACGGCAAACTAGCGTAAAGTTATCGTTTTTTTCAATACCACGAATACGCTCTATGCGCTCTTTGGCTTGCTTGTTACCAATATTACAACCGATGGCGTAGCCCGAATCTGTAGGATAAACAACAACGCCGCCTTGTTTAATAATATCAACGGCTTGACTAATCAATCTCGGTTGCGGGTTATCAGGATGAATATGAAATAATTGACTCATGTTAATGCCCCTTCTTCTCCTTCCCAAGCTTGCCAAACACCTTGGCAGTCTTTAGGTAGGTATAAATTTTTGCCAAGCTCTAAATAGCTTGTCGGAAAATGAAAATCAGACCCTTGTGAGCAAAGTAATTCGTACTCACGACTGAGTTCACCTAAAAATTGACGTTCGCTTGGCGCCTGTTGAGGTTGTGCAACTTCCATTGCGTCCCCTCCTACACTTTTAAATTCTACTAATAACTTACGTAGCCACTTATTTGACATTTGATAGCTACTTGGGTGCGCAAGTACCGCAACACCACCAGCGGCATGAATAGCCTCAATGGCAGTTTGCATAGTGCACCAGCAGCTTGGTACGTAGCCTGTTTTGCCACGCCCTAAGTACTTTTTAAAAACACCCGGAAAATTTTTGGCAACGCCGCGCTCTATTAATGCGCGTGCAAAATGGGCACGTGTAATTTGCGCGTCTTTTGCCAGCTCTTTAGCTTGCTCGTATATGCCATCAAAGCCATTTTTTGCAAGGCGAACACCAATCTCTAGTGCACGCTCTTCTCGCTTTTGCTGCTGAGCTGATAATAAAGAGGTAAGGTCAATATTATTAATATCAATATTTAAACCCACAATATGAATTTCAAAACTTTCCCATTTGGTAGATACTTCTGTGCCCGTAATTAATGAAAGCGGTAATTTTTCGGCTTCAATAAATTGCTGCGCAGGCTTAATAGCCGCCACAGTGTCATGATCGGTAATAGCAAACACATCAATATTTTTATCAACAGCGCGATGCAATAATTCTTCAACCGTTAAACGCCCGTCTGAATGTGTGGTATGGCTATGTAAATCATATTTTATCAAAAGAAAACTGCTTAAAATTAAGGGTTAATGGTGTTTATGTAAGTATAACAACTTTTTTGACTAAATTGTTTTAAATAAACACTTGACACAAAAGCATAAGATACGTTTTACTGTAGTCACTTTCAGACACATTAAGAATTAACAATAATGATCAATTCAAACTTAAACACTATTTGGTGGTGGCACTCGTAATTATCGGGTGATGAATTGTCGTGTCTAACAAAAATTCAAAACCCGCAACTATGCGGGTTTTTTTATAACTAAATTTTACGAAACGTATACGTTAAAAATATTTAATAAATTTTGAGGCAGAAAAACATGAATAACGGTCTTACTCTTACACATCGTTGGTGGTGGCGCCTGATATAGCGGGACGGTAATGATCTGTTTGTAATTTAGATATCGTTATTCAAACCCCGCATTGCTAAAGCATTGCGGGGTTTAATTTTTTGAGGGAATGAGGTTTGATTTTTAGTCATATAACTACCACACCAGGCGAAGTAACAAGCATTATGCAAGTACGCGACTATATTAGTAGTCCTCTTGCATTATACGCGGCACTTGATAAGCCTAACTCACTACTGCTTGAATCGGCTGAGATTGATTCTAAAGACAGTGTAAAAAGTTTAATTTTAGTCGACTGTGCCCTGCGCATTGTATGCCAAGGTAAAACAGTAACCGTTACTGCAAAGTCAAATAACGGGCAGCAACTGCTTAGCTACTTACATGCTAATGTTAAAAGCTGTACAGCCACGCTAAACGATACAACACTAACGCTTAAGTACTTGAGTGCAAACAATGATATTGACGAAGCAAGTAAGTTGGTTGCAGACAATGCATTTAGCGCTCTTCGTACGTGTATTAACAGTATTAAAAGCACAACTAACAATCCATTTTCGTTATTTTTAGGCGGTGTATTTGCCTACGATATGGTAGCAAACTTTGAGCAGTTAAGTGATGTGCCTGATGGCGAAAACACATGCCCTGATTACGTATTTTATTTAGCCGAAACGCTAGTTGTTATTGATCATCAAAAACAAACAACTGAACTCATTGGTAATGTGTTTAATGGTCCAGACGTACATGCTAACTGCTTTGAAGTAGGTAAAGAGCTAGAACGATTAAATACACTTTGCGATAACGCAGCTGAATTTAGTGCAGATATGCAAAGCGGCGAGTGCGATGTGAGCGTTGATATAGACGATGCGACTTACTGCGAGCAAGTAGTAAAACTCAAAAAGAATATTGTTGATGGTGATATTTTTCAGGTAGTGCCGTCGCGTACATTTTCACTACCTTGTCCTGATCCCCTGCACGCTTATAGCCAACTTAAAAAGCAAAACCCTAGCCCGTATATGTTTTATATGCGCGATGAAGACTTTGCATTATTTGGCGCGTCTCCTGAGTCGGCCCTTAAGTACGACGTAAGTAATAAGCAAGTAGAAGTATACCCAATTGCGGGGACTCGCCCGCGTGGTAAATTTGCTAATGGGCAAATTAACCCAGACCTAGACAGCCGCATTGAGCTTGAACTAAGAAACGATCAAAAAGAGCGCGCCGAGCATTTAATGCTGGTTGATTTAGCCCGTAACGACGTTGCACGCATTAGCGTTGCAGGTACTCGCTTTGCTAAAGAGCTATTAAAAGTAGACCGCTATTCACAAGTAATGCATTTGGTGTCACGCGTTGTTGGTACACTCAAACCCGAGCTTGATGCACTGCACGCTTACCAAGCATGTATGAACATGGGCACGCTTGTTGGTGCACCAAAGGTGCGTGCTGCTGAGCTTGTTCGTCAAACAGAAGGTAAACGTCGTGGTAGCTATGGCGGCGCAGTAGGTTACTTAACCGGTGATGGCGCAATGGATAGCTGTATTGTTATTCGCTCAGCTTTTGTTAAAAATAACAAAGCGTATGTGCAAGCCGGTGCCGGTGTGGTGTTTGACTCAGATCCTATTTCAGAAGCAAACGAAACTCGCGCTAAAGCACAAGCGGTTATCACCGCCATAAAATCTACGTATAAGGCGGTATAAAATGAGCAAAGTAAATCCTATCAAAATCTATTTTTTAGATAACTTTGACTCATTTACATACAACCTTGTTGATGAGCTGACGATGCTTGGCTGCGAACTGGTTGTTTACAGAAACAACATTAGCGCTGAGATTATTTTTAACAAAATGCGCCAAGAGCAAGGCCAAGTGCTATTAGTACTTTCGCCAGGTCCTGGCACACCAAGCGATGCAGGCTGTTTAATGGAGCTTATTGAGCTCTCTAAAGGTCACTTTCCAATGTTGGGTATTTGTTTAGGCCAGCAAGCATTAACGCAAAGCTATGGTGGAGTAATCGGTCACGCGGGTGAAACCGTACATGGTAAGTCTTCAATTATTAATTTAGGCGATCATCCTGTATTTGATGGCATGGGCAATACAATGCCAGTTGCGCGTTATCATTCATTAATGGCAACAAAAGTGCCTGATAATATTAAGGTAATTGCCCAGTACGAAGATATCCCAATGGCTATATACCATCATGATGACAACGCATTGGGTTACCAGTTTCATCCAGAATCAATACTAACGCCAAACGGCGCAATGCTACTTCAGCAAAGTGTCGCTTACTTAACACGCGCTAAATAAAAGAGGACATTATGAGTACACAACCAGAACAACCCATAAATGTTCAACACGCTATTGAGCAACTAATTACTGGGCAATCATTAAGCTACGCAGACGCCAAAGCGCTTTTTGATGAAATAATGCAAGGTAATATGAGTGAAATTGAGCTAACCGCCCTACTTATAAGCCTTAAAATTAAAGGCGAAGTAAGCGACGAGATTGCAGGCGCTGCGGCCTCAATGCGCGAAAACGCCGTTGCTTTTACTACCAGCAGTACGCAACTTGCCGATAGCTGTGGCACTGGTGGCGATGGTTCTAACACAATTAATATAAGTACAACGGCTGCTATTGTAGCCGCTGCTGCCGGTATTAACATGGTAAAACACGGTAATCGCAGTGTATCGAGTAATTCAGGCTCAGCCGATTTACTCAAAGCACTGGGCATTAATATAGATATGAGCCCAGAGCAAGCGGCAAAGTGTCTTGAGCAAACCAATTTTACCTTTTTGTTTGCACCGCACTACCACAGTGGCGTACGCCATGCGATGGGCGTACGAACAGCGCTTAAAACACGCACTATTTTTAATATTTTAGGCCCACTTGCTAACCCAGCGGCACCTGATGTGCAATTGTTAGGTGTGTATAACGAAGCGTTGTGTATGCCAATGGCACAAACACTTAAAACCCTTGGCACAAAGCGCGCGATGATAGTTCACGG
This sequence comes from Pseudoalteromonas sp. EB27, assembly GCF_001974875.1. Lineage (GTDB taxonomy): Bacteria > Pseudomonadota > Gammaproteobacteria > Enterobacterales > Alteromonadaceae > Pseudoalteromonas. Next base: position 180,490 of record NZ_MTQD01000002.1, on the reverse strand, counting down.
CTCGGGCACTGACGAAATAGCTCTACACGGCCCAACAACGGTAGTTGAGCTAAATAATGGCGAGATTACACAGTACACACTAAACCCAAGCGACTTTGACCTTGCAAACTATTCACTTGAACAACTCGCTGGTGAAGGCCCACAATACAACGCAAATGCTAGCCTCGCCATCTTGCAAGGCAAAGGCACAGATGCACATAATGCTGCTATTGTGGTTAACGTAGCTGCCCTTTTATACCTAACAGGTAAAGCAGAAACGTTAAAAGAAGGGGCAAAACAAGTACAAACATTATTAAGTTCAGGGCAAGCCATGAACACACTAAGTGCAATTATTGAGGTAAGTAATGGCTAATGTATTAGACAAAATTGTTGCTGATAAAAAATTAGAACTAATTGAAAGAAAAGCCACGCGTCCGCTTGAAAGCTTTAAGCATCTTGCAGTGCCTACAAGTCGTAGCTTTTATAAAGCACTTGCAGCACCTGGCACACAGTTTATTTTAGAGTGTAAAAAAGCATCGCCTTCAAAAGGGTTAATTAGAGACCCGTTTGATTTAACTGAAATTACCTCAGTTTATAAAAAATACGCTACCTGCATGAGTGTTTTAACTGATGCTAAATATTTTCAAGGTAGTTTTGATTACCTCGAATTTGTGCGCAGCCAAGTAGAACAACCGCTTATCTGTAAAGACTTTTTTATAGATGAGTACCAAGTGTACATGGCACGTATTTATGGCGGTGACGCTATATTACTGATGCTGTCAGTTCTTGACGACGAAAGCTATAAAGCACTGCATGCGGTTGCAGATTCACTTAATATGTCGGTATTAACCGAAGTAAGTAATGAAGAAGAAGTACACCGTGCACTTGCGCTTGATGCACAAATTATTGGTATTAATAACCGCGATTTACGCGATTTAAGCACCGATTTAGCCACTACCGAAAAACTACGAAAGCTTATTCCAGCTGATAAAGTGGTTATTTCGGAATCTGGCATTTACACCCATCAAGACGTAAAACGTTTAGCTCCATTATGCGATGGCTTTTTAATTGGCAGCTCACTTATGGGCGAGCGTGATTTAGAGCAAGCATGTCGCCGTGTGATTTTGGGGGACAATAAAGTATGTGGTTTAACGCGAACTCAAGATGCACAAGCGGCATATAAAAACGGTGCTATTTATGGTGGTTTAATTTTTCATCCTAAATCGCCACGCTATGTAGATTTAGATTGTGCAATAGAGCTTAGTAAAAGTGCACCACTTAATTTTGTGGGTGTATTTGTTGATGCCCCAATTGAGCAAGTAGTTCAATACGCAAGTGTGTTAAAATTAGCGGCAGTACAATTACATGGCCAAGAAAGTGACGATTACATTGCTGTCTTGCGTACACAGTTACCAAACGGCTGCGAGATTTGGAAAGCACAAGCAATAAAAGATGCATTGCCCACACCTGTAAGTGGAGTTGATCGTCATCTTTACGATACGCACAGCGATACTCAAGCCGGCGGTACAGGTAAAGCATTCGATTGGTCAGTGCTAAGCGATGCAACTACACCGTTTATGCTTGCTGGAGGCTTAAATCCAGACAATATTAAAGATGCGCTTTTAAAAGGTGCCTTAGGCCTTGACTTAAACTCAGGCGTTGAAGAATCTGCGGGTAAAAAGTGCCCTAACAAATTACATAATGCTTTTACGAGCATCAGAAATTATTGAGGTTAAAATGCAAAATCCAGCTTATTTTGGCGAGTTTGGCGGTATGTTTGTACCCGAGTTACTTGTCCCTGCGCTTAAGCAGTTAGAAAACGAATTTAACAAAGCACAAAAAGATCCTGAGTTTCAGGCAGAGCTAAGTAAATTATTAAACGAGTATGCGGGTCGTCCTACCCCACTTACTTTAACGCGCAATTTAGTTAAAAACCCAAAAGTAAAACTGTATCTAAAGCGTGAAGACTTACTACACGGCGGCGCGCACAAAACGAATCAAGTACTTGGCCAAGCGTTACTTACTAAGCGCATGGGTAAAAAACAAGTTATTGCTGAAACCGGTGCCGGTCAACACGGTGTTGCAACCGCGCTTGCATGTGCATTACTGGGTTTAAAGTGTCGTATTTATATGGGCGCAAAAGACGTTGAACGTCAGCAACCTAACGTATTTAGAATGAAGTTGATGGGCGCAGAGGTTATTCCGGTAACAGCGGGTTCTGGTACATTAAAAGATGCCGTAAATGAAGCGCTGCGTGACTGGTCAGCAAACTACCAAGACGCGCATTACTTGCTAGGTACTGCCGCGGGTCCTCACCCATTCCCAACAATTGTACGTGAGTATCAAAAAATTATTGGTGAAGAAGCCAAGCAACAAGTCCTTAAAGCCGAAGGTCGTTTACCTGACGCGGTTATTGCCTGTGTGGGCGGTGGTTCAAACGCAATTGGTATGTTTACCGACTTTATTGATGAGCCAGGCGTTAAATTAATTGGTGTTGAGCCCGCTGGTAAAGGTCTTGATACAAATGAACACGGCGCAACAATTTGTAAAGGCACTAAAGGTATATTACACGGTACTTATACGTATATTATGCAAAATGATGATGGCCAAATTGAAGAATCTTACTCGGTATCTGCTGGTCTTGATTACCCAGCTGTTGGTCCTCAACATGCATTTTTACACGAAACTGGTCGCGCGCAATACGTTGGCATTACAGATACTGAAGCGCTAGATGCGTTTCAATCACTTGCCAAAAATGAAGGGATCATTCCGGCACTTGAATCAAGCCATGCGTTAGCTTATGCACTTAAGTATGCAGAAGAGCAAACCGAACAAAGCGTTATAGTTATTAATTTAAGTGGTCGTGGCGATAAAGATTTAGCACACGTTCACAATGTACTATCTGAAAGAGGTCAGCTATGAGCCAAGTAAAAACGGATCGTTACGGCAAAATGTTTGCAGCGCTTAACGAGCAAAAACAAGGTGCATTTGTACCATTTGTAACAATTGGCGATCCAGGCAAAGCGCAAAGCATTGCGATTATTAAAAGCCTAATTGACGGCGGCGCTGATGCGCTTGAGCTTGGTATTCCGTTTTCTGACCCAATTGCAGATGGACCAGTAATACAAAAAGCGAATATTCGCGCTCTCGATGTGCACATTAATACACAAGATTGCTTTGATATTATTAAAGAAATACGTGAGTATAATGCCGATATCCCAATTGGTTTATTACTATATTCAAACCTTGTGTTTAAGCGCGGTATAGAAGCATTTTACAAAGATGCAAAAGCGGTAGGCGTAGACTCAATTTTAGTGGCAGATGTACCGCTACATGAATCTAAAGTGTTCAGAAAGTCAGCAATGGATAACGGTGTAGACCCAATTTTTATTGCAACACCAAATGCCGATGACGACACACTTCGCCAGTGCGCCTCTTACGGTCGTGGTTACACGTATTTACTATCGCGCGCAGGTGTTACCGGTACCGATACTAAAGCACAAATGCCAGCGGGCAACATTGTTACTAAATTAAAAGAATACCACGCAGCCCCTGCTCTTTTAGGGTTTGGCATTTCAACGCCAGATGATGTAAAAGCGGCTCTTAATGCAGGAGCAGCCGGTGCTATTTCAGGCTCAGCCGTGGTTAAAATTATCGAAGCTAACCTTAATGATTTACCGACAATGACCGCTCAGCTAAAAGCTTTTGTAGCCGATATGAAAGCAGCTACATCGCTTTAAGGTAACTCGGGCGTGTTTTATACGCATTAAAAAAGGGCATTTAAAGTGCCCTTTTTTGTTTTTTAAAAAGCAACTTAGTGAGCTTGGTGTTTACCCTCTAAAATCTCTTCAATAAATTTAGCATTAAATGCTTCTAAATCGGCTGGGCTTCGGCTTGTTACTAAGCCTTTATCTACACATACTTCTTGGTCGACCCAATTAGCGCCTGCATTAATTAAATCGCTTTTAATACTTGGAAAAGAGGTAATGGTGCGGTCGCGCAATTTATTAATTTCAGCTAGTAACCACGGTGCATGGCAAATTGCAGCAACGGGTTTATTTTTTTCTGCGCCAAAAAAGCCATCAATAAAGGCTTTAGCATCTTTATCTTGGCGTAAACTGTCTGGGTTAAATAAACCACCAGGAAGCATAAGCGCGTCATAGTCAGCGGGATCTGCGTTCGTGACTAGTTTATCTACTGTTACTTTATCGCCCCACTTGTCTTCGTCCCAGCCCGTAATTTGGCCTTCTTTAATTGATACTATTTCGATGTTTGCACCGGCATCAAGTAATGCGCTGCGTGGAGATAACAGCTCACTTTGCTCAAATCCATCAGTGGCTAAAATTGCAATTTTTTTGCCTTGTAAACGTGTGCTTGTTTGTAATGTACTCATTGAGATCTCCTTTTTCTTGAAAAATATATTCGAAACACATAGTTAAAAAAGCACAATGCATGCCGAAAACAAGCACTTGAAAATAAAGGAGTTAATCTAATTGAAGTTTATAGTGCTATGTAAATCATTTAGACAATATGAATAATCTACATAAACAAGATACAGCACAGGTTTGGTACTCGATGATTAAATACTGAAGCTTCACTTCTCGCGTGAGCAAGTTTGGCGCCTACAACTAACACTCGGCATTATGTTTATCCTTGTAGGCGCGCAACTTGTTGGCGTTTAAAAACACAATTTTTTATGATGGGTGATTAAGTAATTAGAAGCTGCGCTTCTCGCGTGAGCAAGCTCAACGCCTACAACTAACACTCGGCATGTGTTTATTTTTGTAGACGCACAACTTGTTGGCGTTTAAAAACGCAGTTTTTGTGATGGATGGTTAAGTAATTAGAAGCTTCGCTTCTCGCGTGAGCAAGTTCAGCGCCTAAAACTCATGCTCGGCATTATGTTTATTTTTGTAGACGCACAACTTGTTGGCGTTTAAAAACGCAGTTTTTGTGATGGATGGTTAAGTAATTAGAAGCTGCGCTTCTCGCGCGAGCAAGCTCAACGCCTACAACTCATGTTCGGCATTATGTTTATTTTTGTAGACGCACAACTTGTTGGCGTTTAAAAACGCAGTTTTATGATCGGTGATTAAGTAATCAGAAGCTGCGCTTCTCGCGCGAGCAAGTTTGGCGTCTACAACTAACACTCGGCATATGTTTCTTTTTATAGACGCACAACTTGCTGGCGTGATGGGCAAAGCCCATAATTTTATGTTTAATAGCTCCAATCAAAGCTCAATCAACGACCTAGCTAAATAATGCTATTTAAAGTAGATCTTTTAACGCTTTGGCAGGCTTAAAAACAGCTTTGTTTGCGCCTTCTATTTCAATCGCTGCGCCTGTTTGCGGGTTACGCCCAGTACGCGCTGGATAGTAACTTAGTGCAAAAGTACCAAAGCCATTAATTTGAACCTGATCCCCCTCAGAAAGCGATTTAGTAATTACTTTTTGCAAGCTTGAAAGTGCCGCTTGAGAATCTTTTTTTGTTAATTCACTCTTGTGTGCAATGGCAGCAACGAGTTCTGCTTTATTCATTTTAGGCTCCTAAATACACGCCAAATCAGTGTTGGTTAAGCGTGGGAATATGATGATATAAAAAGTACCAAACCAAATTGGCAATAAAGCCACGCAGGCTAAGGGTTACAGGGCAACAAGTCAACCTTGTAGTTGCTAAGCTTTATGTGGTAAAAAGCCTTTGACTCTTTTTCGTATAATTTAGGTAGACTATGCACGCATTAATTGAATACATCCCACTCATACTGTTTTTTGCAGTATTTAAGCTAGTCGATATTTATTGGGCTACCGGTTTATTAATGGCCACTACGCTTATTCAAGTTGCTTATAGCTACTTTAAACATGGCTCTGTGCCAACTCGTCAGTGGATATTTTTCGGCATTGCTGCTGTGTTTGGTACGTTAACGCTGGTACTTCATGATGAGCAATACATAAAATGGAAAGCAACGATAATATACGCAGGTTTAAGTTTAACGTTACTTGTTAGCCGTTATGTACTTAAAAAAAATCTCGTTAAAAAAGCGCTTAGTTCAATACTCGAAAATGCTAATGATACAAAACAAGCCATTGTAGTCCCAGAACCGTTATGGGATAAACTTAACCTGATGTGGGTTGTAATTACTGCTGGCATCGCAGCGTTGAACATTTATATTGCGTATAATTTTTCGCTCGACTTTTGGGTCAACTTCAAAGTATTTGGTTTAATGGGCATTACCTTTGTGAGTATTTTTGCCACTATTATTGCCTTGTACAAATACCTCCCTAATGAAGAAGAACCAGTAAAGTAATTTATAGATAACTAATATCGTCATAAAAATGTCGTCTTTGCTTGTTAGTTTGTAAAAAAAACAAGTTGAGACGACCTTGAACGCCAATCAATACCGCTGGTTTGAATTTACCCTCATTTTTGTATTGCTGCCTTTGCTGGGCTTTGTATTACGCGATCATTTAGCTAACTGGCTTATTCCTGCGCTTATTATTTTAATGAGTGTGTGTTGTATGTTGCTACTGGGCGATCCCCATTTTAAACGTTTTAGACTCACAAGCCTTGGGCAGTTTTCTGCTGTTAAAAAACGTTTGTTTAGCTTCTTTTTTTTAGGTGCGTTGTTTTCGGGTATGTTTTACGGGATTATTCATCAAGGAAACTGGTTTACCCTTCCCCGCAACTCGTTTAATGATTGGCTTTTACTGTTGTTGCTCTACCCAATACTGTCGGTTATTCCTCAAGAGTTAATATTCAGAACGTATTTTTTTCATCGTTATAAGCGCATCATGCCCAAAAAAGCAGTACGTATTATAGTTAGTGCGAGTGTATTTGCGTTGGCGCATATTGTTTATGCAAATTGGATTGCAGTAGGTTTGGCATTTTTGGGCGGTTTACTGTTTGCTTATACCTATGCACAAAGCCGCTCAACCGTTGTGTGTGTTATTGAGCATAGCTTATGGGGGCTTTGGATGTTTACACTCGGGATCGGCAGCTATCTTGATTCAGGCGCATTTAACTAATATAACAAGCAAGAAAAAATCCGATACTAGAAAACTAATATCGGATTTTGAATATTTCTAAAGCCACTTAACTAATCGTTAAAACGCTTCTTAACTGTTCGGCCTTAAGCGAATGCTAGGCTTTAAAATATTTAATCAAGTAGTTAAAATAATGATTCAAACTCACCATTTGGAAATAAAACACCAGGAATACCACGTACTGCAGTAACATCAGCTAGTTTAGTATCACCAAAATATAAACCGCCACTGTAATTACGACCCTTTTGCTTTACATCTAACCAACGTCCATTTTCGCCTTTCGCTATTAGATTAATGTTGCCACTAACATCACGAATACGTAAATCTAACGCACGATTTTTTATGCTAACAAATATATCTGTAGAGGTAAGTTCTGATAAGTTTTCAACATCGCCCACGTAAGCAAACTTAAAATCGCTTGCACCACTTAAAGGAAAATCTAATTCAAAAGTAAATGCTAAATCGTCATTATCTTCACCAATAAAAGGCGAAGCCTCTACTGCTGTGATATGAAATGCAGTGTTTTGAATGTCGCTCACGTAATCACCATTAAAATCAAAAGTAGATAACGTTGTAGACTCTTCACCTAATGAATTAACAAAACGATTTAAGTTTAGTGATAAATCGCCTTCAAGTTTACCAGCGGCTTTATCGATAATTACATTCGTAGTTACCTGTGTAATACCTGTATCGGCTTCTGGGTTTAATTCACTTTGAGCATCTATGCCATCAAACTCAATCAGCAACTCACTTACATCAACACTTAATACCGTAGTACCATTTGTAACAGTAGCGCTCATTATACCTTCAATTTTATTACCTAACACACCACTTACTCTAAATGTGGGAATTGATAAATCAATTGTTATAGGTAACTCATCATATGTGCCAGTTATAGCCCAAGTATAAGGTGATTGGCTGTAATCAATATCTAAGTCACGAAGTTTATATTGTCCTGATGGTGTAGAGCCATCAGCTAGTGGTGAATAATTTGTAATAACTTCGTTTAAAGCATTAGTAAGTGCATCAAGGGTTCTTTGTGTGTCTTCATCAAACGCATCTTCAAGCTCAGCAAATTTTACGTCTAATTCATCTGAATAGCTTTTTTCTTGAAGTCTTGCAGCACCTATAATATTTCGTGTATCAACAAGTAACTCTCTTGAATCTAAGCTTTGAACTTCTGTTGAGCGAGCCTGCCAATTTGTAAATGTAGTTACACTTGCGATCGTTTGCTTAACTTGACCTGCAACGTTTGGTAGTAATCCATTTCCTTGGTCGCTAAATAAGTTATCTGTAACATACTGCGCTGCTAAATCGCTATAATCTTCCCATGCCTGTTGGTCAGTCTCTGAGTTAGTAAATGCATTAAAAGCACTTTCAACACTAAACGTACTATCAGCAACACCAGCTAAAATTGCTGCGTAAGTAAATGCATTAGTAACCATTTCTGCTTCAACACTTGCATTTAAATTGCTGTGCGTTAAATGATAAAAAGGCGTGGCTGATAAACTAGCTTGCGTAGCACTAAAGCCTTCATCTGTAATTGCTTTACTTAATGGCGATAAATAAACCGTATTTACACCCGGTGCACTAAATGCATCTGCTTTGTAATTAAGAGTAACGGCTGTCAATTCTTGGTAGTCGATTAAACGGTTTGCGTTTAAGTCATTTACATCACCACGGACTGTTCTGCCACAACCTGTAAAGCGCGGACAAGGTAGAGCCATATCACTCGGTATAAACTCAAAACTATTAAAAGTAAGTGGAGTTACACTTACACTCACAGTATTAATGTTTTCGACTTCAATTGATTCTTGCACCACCCCATCGCTATCTAAAACATTAAGCGTGCCCTGTGGTGATTGCCAATTAGATACATAAAAACTCACAGAAGAAGATGTAGCAATTTCACTCACTGCAACAGATTCTGAACTGTCACTGTCTGATGAAGAACCACAACCTACTAATGCAATAGCTACCCCTAAAGGTATAATTTGTTTTAACATCTTCATTCCTTAAAACTTAATGTTCACGTACCAATTCACATTCGCATAATAGGCTTTATCTAAATCTAGGCTATCAGTTTGTAAATTAAGACCAAAATATTCGTTTTCTATACCAACTAAAAATGCTTCACTTTTTGTTTCGTAGCCTGCTTGCACTCTCCAATGATCCCAAAAGTGAATACGGCCTTTTAATTGGCTAAACGTGTCTTTGTCGTATCGTTTTAAAGTTAACTGAGTTGAAAACCGATCGTTTATTCTGTAATCAGCAAATGCTTGTAGACGCATTTCCATTTCGAAATCATGAGATACCGTATTTCCAAATGCAGATGTTTTTAATGAAACTGTTGGCTGAGTAATAATATCGCCGTTGTCATCTTCGCTAAATGGAATTTCAGTAGTTTGCCCTTTTACGGAGCCACTGTCTTCATACTCTGTTTTATAGAGCAAATCTTTTACGCTAAAGCCAACCTGAAGCTCATCGTTTACTTGCCAATCAGCAAAAATATCTAGGCTATAGCCAAGGCCTTCAGGTTTTTCTGAAGGTGAAAACTTTTTAAATAATATATCTTTTGAAAAGTTGTAATCAACCGTTACAGCACCTTCAACTTCATCACTATAAATTTCACCATTTACAATCGCGTCTTGATAATGCGAGCTAGCAAAAACAGATAGTTTAGGTGTTATTGTTAATGCATTTTTATCTAAAAATTTAAAGTCATAAGATACAAACACACCATTAGAGGTTGCTTGTTTAGCATCAAGGTAATAAGTATAAAATCTGTCTTCAAACTCTAAATCATTTTTTTCAGTATGGGTATATTTAGCTGTATCAGGATCAAAGTTAAGAACATAGTCGTAACGACTCTGTAAACCTACTTTAAAATTACCGTAGCCAACACCTACTTCAAATATATTATAGGTAAATGCACTGTCACCCGATTTTAATGGTGCATCAAAATCATCTACAAAGGCTTGTACTGGTTGTGCTTCAGTATAAATTTCTGCGTCAAAATGAGTAAATATTTGAAATTGGTTATCTGCGGAAGCAAGAGGAGAAATAAGAGCTGTTGAAAATCCTAACAAGAGAATTTTTTTTTTCATAATTTGATCGCTTTCTATAAAAAAAGGGAAAAGCATTGCTTTCCCCTTTTATAGTTTAAATATTACTTAGATGAATCAATTAAATCAACATCAGTGTAATCAACTACATCACCATCAATGTAAGTAATTGAAAGACCATTAGTTGTTTTAGCTGCAGTACCAAAAGACATCATCATCTCATTGTACATAGCCATAACGTCACCAGTGTAACCTGCACTTTCATTACCAGTAATAGACAATGTGTAACCCATTGCATTATTTACTGTAATATCTAAAGCACTTGCTTCTTCCATGTCGCTGTCGATGAATGTAGTCATTACTTTAAAGTCTACATCACCAGAAACACCCTCTAATGTAATAGAGCCTGAATCTGTTGCATCATCAGCAGTAAGACTTAACATACCAGTAAAGCCAGAATCGCCATCCATGATTTCAACATGGTTAGTGGTTTCAGTCATTAAGATTTCTGCATCATCTACATTATCAGCAGTCACTGCGCCATCAAAAGTAAATACTAAACATGAATCGATTTGAGTAGCATCAATTGTACCGGCTGCAAAATCAACACAATCTGTAAGTGCTTGTGTTTGTGTAGCAGCAGTAACAAGCTCAACAGATACGTCATTCTCACCTTTTAATGTAGCGCCCCAAGCAACAACAAGCTTGTCACCTTCATAAGAAGCCGCTGCATTAATCATCTCACCTGTAGTAGCATTGCTAAGCATTAGCGTAAGATCATCTAAGCTGTAAGCATAGTCCCAATCAGCATTGCGAGTTGATGTGCCTGTACCTGAGTTATTACCCATTTCAGCTAATTCATCAATTACGTCTGCAAGAATGTCTGCTGCATCAGCAACTGCATCAGCACCAGTGCCTGTAAGCACAGTCATAGTCGATAATGACTCTGATGTAGCTTTAACAGAAGTTAGTACTTCAAGTTTAGCAACTGCAGTTTCAGCAGCAAGTTGTAAGTTATAAGCTGTTACAAATTGCTCGCTAGCTAGTTCACCTTGAGCTACAGCAGCTGTTTGCATTGCTGTAAGCGCATCAATCATTGCTTGTGCGCCTTCGCCTTCAAGGTCTAGGTAAGCATTAGCAGCAACAAGTGCTTGCTCAATAGCAATTTCAAGTGCATCAACAGCAGCAGCAAAATCAGACGCTGCAGTAACGGCAGTCATTGCAAGCTCAAGAGCTTCAGTTGCGTTTGCAGCTGTATCTATCATTGCACCTTCTGCGTTAGCAAGTGCGCTTGTAGAAGCCGCTTCAGCTGTGTCTGCTACTGATTTTTTCTCATCAGCAACGTCTGCAGTGTCTTCAGCAACTAATTTTGCTGCAGCAAGAGCAACATCAAACGTTTCAATCGCAGCTTCTGCTTCAGCTACTAGTGCAGCTAATGCTAAGTCGTATGCAACTGTGTCAGTTACAGCTACAGATGCATCTGTTTGTAACAACGTTGCAGAATCAAGTATTTGTTGGTAATCAGAGCTTTGAGTAACTAAAGCATTTGCAGCAGTTACATAGCCTTGTGATTTAACAAAAATAGAACCCGCTTTAGCTGCTAAATCAGCTGTAGTAGCTTCGTTTTTAAGTAATGTAACAGCGCTTACAAATGCAGCTGCGTTATCAGCTGTAAGAGCGTCGCCACCCATTGCTTGAACATCTGCAAGTGAACTTTGAGCTGTTTCAATGTTCATTTCTAATGTAGTAAGTGCAGTTTGAGAAGCTGTAATTTCTACTGTTAAAGCAGCTGCTAGAGCAGTATAAAAGTCATCTCCAACTGTACATTCTGCGCCAGTACAACCAATTACTTCTAGTGCTTTTTTAACTTTTATTGCAGCGGCCGCAAGACCTGCATCAGTTGCTGCACCATTTTTAACAGCTTTATCTTTAGCAGCTTTTGCTTTTGCTGCAATACCTACTGAGTTAGCTGCAAATGCATCAATTTGTGCCTGTGTTGCACTAGGGTTGTTAGCAGTGAATGCCGCTTTTAAAGCGTCTTCAATTGCAGTTTCATCACCCGTTGCTACAGCAACAAAAATGTTTGCAGTATTTGTAATAGCTGTTTGTAACATTGTAGCTATTGCAGCAATACCAGCGTCAGTATTACCTTTAAACTGGCCAGACTTAATACCTGCAGCAATACTGCTCATTACATCACCAATTGAAGGTAAACCTTGAATTGAAGATGAAAGTTGTGCAATTGCTAAAATACCGTCTGTAAGTTCTTCTTCGCCATCAACGTCACTTAAATCTACAGCGCCGCCGTTAGATAAATCACCTATAATAGCTGAAAGTAAAAGTGCTGCGTCTTGACCCATTACTTGTACAACAGTATTTAGGCTAGCTGTAGCAATAGCGTCTTCATCTACACTTGAACCTGAGTCAAGAAGAAGAGCCGCCACTAACGATGTTAAGAAAGTAACATTAGCTTTGTAAGAACTTGCAACATTAAGGTCGCCAGCTGCACCACTTACTCCAGATGTATCTGCTTCAACAGCTGGGATAAATTTAACAACTGAAAGCTCTAGGTCAGTTTTGTACCATTCGCCAAACTCAATCGCAGTATCGCCATCATTTACATCATCTGCTTCTGGCGCTACATCGTAATCGCCACAACCTACGTAAGCGTCACAACGTAAAAAGCTATCATCGCCTTCTGCAGATGTTTTAACTGTAATGTAAACTGGTCCAGTAAAGTCATCATCTAGGTAGATGCTGTAACGGCCGCTTTCATCAGTTAGCACTTCAGGGTTAGCCGCAATTTTGCTTGCTTCTACTGCAGCATCTGCAGCATCTTGTGATAGTGCTTCTTCAGAAAAAGACTCTGCTTCTGCTGAAGCAGCTGAGCGAAACGCAACAGGAACGCTTTGACCAGATGCATCTAAAGTCATTACAGTTACTACTGCACTTTTCATTGAACCTTTAACAGCTTTACCCGTTACTTCAATGTTGAACTGTGCATCACCTGTTGCAGTAAAAGCTTCTACAGGTGTAACAGGAATGTTTCTGTCATTGTCCGAACCACATGCTGTTAAGCCTAATGTAAGTGCAACTGAAGCTGCAATAGGTGTAAATTTGATCGTACGCTTTACCATTTATTTCTCCTTGATAGCCTGGAATGAGTATCAGAAATTAGTTTAGTTGATAGTGGCTTGTGTAAGCTTTTATGTTTAAAAAGCATTAAAAAAGTACACAATCATAACCTTTGTTACCAGAACATTAAAAATACCATTAAGCTATGTAGTTATGCTACATATTTATACATTTTATAGAAGTATTTATCTTTATTCTATGAGCTACTTCTTTATCAGCATCTCTATTATTCAATAACCTATAGACACTCATAAAGAACCAGCACATATTGATACAATATATTCACTTTATTAAATGAATATTACATATAATCTAGTTTGTTAATTATATTCTTCAAGTAAATGCGATGGATGAGTGCTAAAAAAGAGGATAATTCGAAAAATTAATGAAAAAGGATTGTTTATATCAAAGGTTAGTCGGTTTTACTTTAGCTAAGCAAACGTTTATAAAACTTGTTTACTTAACTAAAATAAATGTTTAGTTGTGCTTAACTTAGGCACTGGTTAGTAAGGCACTCTTACAACCCCCTCCATTAATACACGCGCACTTCGGCTCATACTTGCTTTGATAACTTGCCAATCACCATTTATATTTTTAGCCTCAGCACCTACTTTTAGGGTACCTGATGGGTGACCAAAGTTAACTTCAATTAATGCGCCGCCACCAGCAGCTATATTTACGAGTGTGCCTTCAATTGCTGCAGCAGTGCCAATAGCAACCGCAGCTGTGCCCATCATGGCATGGTGCAGTTTACCCATCGACATAGCGCGTACTAACAAGTTGATATTTGCAGCTTCAATAATTTTACCGCTAGATGCTTTGTAATCTAAAGGAGCGGCAACAAACGCAACCTTTGGCGTATGTTGACGAGCTTGCGCTTCATTAATGTTAGTAATTAAGCCCATTTTAACAGCGCCGTAAGCACGAATGGTTTCGAGCTTTTCAAGCGCTGCAACATCATTATTTATATCGTCTTGCAGCTCTATGCCGGTATAGCCAATATCAGCGGCGTTAATAAATACAGTAGGAATACCTGCGTTTATCATTGTTGCTTTTAAAGTACCAACACCCGGTACTTTTAAGTCATCAACTACGTTACCGGTTGGAAATAACGCGCCATCGCCATCAGCGGGGTCTATAAATTCAAGTTTTACTTCAGCTGCTGCAAAGGTAACGCCATCGAGCTCAAAGTCGCCGGTTTCTTGCACTTCGCCATTGGTCATAGGGACATGCACTAATATGCTTTTTTTAATATTAGCCTGCCACACACGCACAATAGCAACACCGTTATTAGGTAATCTGCTTTTATCGACCAAACCATTACTAATAGCAAAAGCACCCACTGCTGACGTTAAGTTGCCACAGTTACCGCTCCAATCCACAAACGGTTTATCTATCGCCACTTGACCAAACAAGTAATCCACATCGTGATCAGTTTGCTCACTTTTACTTAGGATTACAGTTTTACTAGTACTTGATGTAGCGCCGCCCATGCCATCCGTTTGCTTAGCATACGGATCGGGGCTGCCAATAACGCGCAGTAATAAATTATCCCGCGCCTCGCCTGCTACTTGAGTAGGCTTCGGCAAGTCAGTTAAATTAAAAAAAACACCTTTACTGGTGCCGCCACGCATATAGGTTGCAGGCACTTTAATTTGCGGTTTAAACATAATATTTGCCCTTATGCAGATTGCGTTGCTTCTAAAAAGTCTTGAGCAAAGCGTTGTAACACGCCACCAGCAGCATATATAGAAAGCTCTTCTTGGGTATCTATTCGGCACTTCATAGGCACAGTAAGTACTTCACCGTCTTTACGGGTAATAATTAAATTAACAGTAGCACCTGGTTTCAAATCACCTGCTACATCGTACGTTTCGCTGCCATCCAGCTTTAGAGTTTTACGGGTTGTGCCCACTTTAAATTCAAGTGGTAAAACACCCATCCCAATTAGATTAGTACGATGAATACGCTCAAAACCTTCAGCTGCTATTACTTCAACGCCTGCAAGCCTTACACCTTTTGCCGCCCAATCGCGCGACGAACCTTGACCGTAATCGGCACCGGCTACAATAATAAGCGGCTGTTTACGCTCCATGTAGGCTTCGATTGCTTCCCACATACGTGTGTTAGTGCCTTGTGGCTCTAATCGTGCGTACGAGCCTTGTTTAATATCACCGTTTTCGTCAAGCACCATTTCGTTAAGCAGCTTTGGATTAGCAAAGGTTGCGCGCTGCGCTGTTAAATGATCGCCTCGGTGCGTTGCATACGAGTTATAGTCTTCTTCTGGCACATTCATTTTAGTCAGGTACTCGCCAGCGGCACTGCTTGCCATAATCGCGTTTGATGGCGATAAATGATCCGTTGTGATGTTATCGCCAAGTACAGCAAGCGCACGCATACCGGTCATTGTGCGCTCACCAGCAAGTGCACCTTCCCAATAAGGCGGGCGACGAATGTACGTACTTTCTGGGCGCCAGTCGTAAAGTGGGTCGTTATCTTCACCGTAATCTACGGTTAAATTAAACATCGGCTCGTATACTTTTCTAAACTGCTCTGGCTTAACGCTTTGCTTAATTACTGCATCAATCTCTTCATCTGATGGCCATAAATCTTTAAGCGTAATATCGTTGCCTTGTTGATCTTGTCCTAGTATCCCTTTTTCAATATCAAAGCGAATAGTACCCGCAATGGCGTACGCAACAACTAAAGGAGGTGACGCTAAAAATGCTTGCTTAGCATAAGGATGAATACGCCCATCAAAGTTACGATTGCCCGAAAGCACCGCTGTAGTGTATAAATCGCGATCAATTACTTCTTTTTGAATAACAGGGTCAAGGGCACCGCTCATCCCATTACAGGTGGTACACGCAAAACCAACAATGCCAAAGCCAAGTTGCTCAAGCTCTGTTAGTAGGTTTGCATCTTCAAGGTACGATTGCACCGCTTTTGAGCCTGGTGCTAATGAGGTTTTAACCCAAGGTTTGCGCATTAAACCCTTAGCATTTGCGTTACGGGCAAGTAGTGCAGCGGCAATTACATTACGCGGGTTACTCGTATTAGTACAGCTAGTAATAGCGGCAATAATACATGCGCCATCTGGCATTAAGCCTTCTTCGTTTTCAACAACACCCGAAATACCTTCTTTAGCTAAATCGCTTGTCGATACTCGGCGGTGTGGATTAGATGGACCCGCAATATTGCGCCCCACGCTTGATAAATCAAACTTAAGTACACGCTCATATTTTACAGTTTTTAAGCTATCGCTCCAAAGGCCTGCTGTTTTTGCGTAGTTTTCTACAAGGGCAATTTGCTCTTCTTCACGACCTGTTAAACGCAAGTAATCTATTGTTTTATCATCGATATAAAACATGGCTGCGGTTGCGCCAAATTCAGGTGTCATGTTCGAAATAGTTGCTCTGTCGCCAAGAGTAAGCGCGTCGGCACCTTCACCGTAAAACTCTAAATAAGTAGAAACAACACGTTGCCCGCGTAAAAACTCAGTAATAGCTAGCACAATATCGGTTGCGGTAATACCTGGTTGGCGCTTGCCTGTTAGCTCAACACCTACAATATCGGGTAAACGAATATAAGAAGCACGACCAAGCATTACGCTTTCAGCTTCAAGCCCGCCTACGCCCACAGCAATAACGCCCAGCGCATCAACATGTGGCGTGTGGCTGTCGGTACCTACTAGTGTATCGGGGAATGCAACCCCATCTCGGTTTTGAATAACCGGCGACATTTTTTCAAGATTAATTTGATGCATAATGCCGTTACCCGGTGGAATAACGTCAATATTTTTAAATGCAGTTTTAGTCCAGTTGATAAAGTGAAAACGGTCATCATTTCGTCTGTCTTCAATCGCGCGGTTTTTTTCAAATGCGTCAGGATCAAAACCGGCATGCTCTACCGCTAACGAATGATCCACTATTAACTGCGTGGGTACCACAGGATTCACTTTTGCCGGGTCACCGCCTTTGGCTGCAATTGCATCACGAAGCCCTGCCAAATCCACAAGCGCTGTTTGCCCTAAAATATCGTGGCAGACCACACGCGCCGGATACCACGGAAAATCTAAATCTTGCTTTCGCTCAATTAGCTGATTAAGTGCATCGGTTAACATGGCAGATTCGCATCGGCGCACTAGGTTTTCGGCAAATACACGCGATGTATAAGGCAGCGTGGCGTATGCACCTGGCTTAATTGCATCTACGGCTTCTTGCGTATCGTAGTAGTCGACATTTGAGCCCGGTAGAGGTTTACGGTATTGGGTATTGTTAATTATGGTCATGGTAAAGGTTCGCTAATTTGGTGACGGATGTAATACCAATTTTATTGAGAGTGCAATTGGTATTTTTCAAGAAAGGCTTTAGGTTTGTAGTTGTTTTTATTATATAAAGCATTAAAGCCGTAAAAGGTGAGCCATTGGCTCACCTTAGTTAAAAATAATTAACTTCTTGACTCTATTGGTGTGTAACTGCGTGCATCAGGCCCTGTGTAATCGGCACTTGGGCGGATAATACGGTTGTTAGCGCGTTGCTCTTTTACATGTGCAGTCCAACCAGTAACGCGGCTCATTACAAATATTGGCGTAAATAATTTTGTCGGAATATTCATAAAGTGATAAGCAGATGCATGGAAAAAATCGGCGTTACAAAACAGCTTTTTCTCTCGCCACATAATCTCTTCACAACGAACTGACACAGGGTAAAGCACTGTATCGCCTACCTCAGCCGCTAGTTTTTCAGACCATTTTTTAATAATTACATTACGTGGATCAGATTCGCGATAAATCGCATGACCAAAGCCCATTATTTTGTCTTTACGTTCAAGCATGCCCATTACTTCTTGCTCAGCATGCTCTGCACTTGTAAAACCTTGAATCATATCCATAGCCGCTTCGTTGGCGCCGCCATGTAATGGCCCACGTAACGTACCAATCGCACCGGTCACACAAGAGTGAATATCAGAGAGTGTTGATGCACACACACGTCCCGTAAAGGTAGATGCGTTAAACTCGTGCTCTGCGTATAAAATTAGTGAAACGTTCATCACTTGTGCGAATAACTCGCTTGGTGCTTTGTCGTGTAACAGCGTTAAAAAATGTGCGCCAACAGAGTCGTCATCTGTTTGTGTTTCAATGCGTACGCCGTCGTGTGTAAAGCGGTACCAGTAACAAATAATACTTGGGAACACAGCAACCATACGGTCGATTGCATCATTGGCTTCGCTAAAATCATTTTCCATTTCAAGGTTACCCAACATTGAGCAGCCCGTGCGCATTACATCCATTGGATGCGCGTCTTTAGGAATATTTTCAAGCACAGTTTTAAGTGCATCTGGTAAGCCGCGTAAACTTTTAAGTTTAGCTTTATATTCTGCCAATTCGCTTGTGGTTGGTAACTCACCGCGTGAAAGTAAAAAAGACACTTCTTCAAACTGTGCTTTTTCGGCAAGTTCGCTAATATCGTAACCACAATACGTTAAACCAGAACCACTTTGTCCAACAGTACACAATGCTGTTTGACCAGCCACTTGTCCGCGTAAACCCGCGCCGCCTAATGCTTTATCTACCATGATCTTCTCCTATCTTAAATTTGTGTGTGATTGTATTATTTGTCAGATTTTGATGAAAAAAGTGTATCGAGTGTGTTCTCGTACGTGTGGTAATCTAAAAAGTCGTAGAGCTCAGAACGCGTTTGCATATTTTCAATTTGGCTTTGTTGCGAGCCTTCATTTAAAATTGCTGAATACACGTTAAGTGCTGCTTTGTTCATGGCTCTAAATGCACTCAATGGGTAAAGCACCATTTCAACACCTACATCATTTAGCTGCTCTTTTGTGTAAATAGGTGTTTGGCCAAACTCAGTGATGTTTGCCAAAATTGGAACGTTAATCGCTTTTGCAAATGCTTGGTAATCAGCAAGGTCGTGTACGGCTTCTGCAAAAATAGCGTCAGCACCGGCTTCAACACAGGCAGCTGCACGGTCAATAGCAGCATTTAAACCTTCTTTTTGAAATGCATCAGTACGCGCCATAATATAAAAATCGCTATCGGTTTTTGCATCAACCGCTGCTTTAATGCGGTCAACCATTTCACCTTGGCTTACAATTTCTTTATTAGGACGATGGCCACAGCGCTTTTGGGCTACTTGGTCTTCTATATGAAAACCCGCCGCACCGGCTTTAGTCATTTCTTTTACTGTGCGTGCAATGTTAAACGCGCCACCCCAACCGGTATCGGCATCAACAAGTAGTGGTAAATCGCTCGCCCCCGTAATACGGCGAATATCTTCAAGCACGTTATCAAGGCTTGTCATACCCAAATCAGGCATACCAAACGAGGCATTTGCAACACCGGCACCTGAGAGATAAATAGCTTGGTGGCCCATTTTTTCTGCCATCATCGCTGTGTAGGCGTTAATAGTACCTACCACTTGTAACGGGCGGTTATTGGCAATAGCGTGTTTAAACTTTAATCCTGCTGACATTACTTTCTCCTCACTTTGAACGGTTGCTACGTGGAGTAACTTATAGTTTTAATATGTAATTGTGACTGTTTAACTGCTCTTGCTAGCTTTTAGCAGTTAATAAATCAAATTTGGTTTGAATATTTGCTTGCGATGCACTGATGTGGCGCTTCATTAACATTTCGGCCAGTTCGCCGTCGTGGTTTTCAATGGCGTTAATAATAGCTAAATGCTCATCAAACGCTTTTGATACACGCGGCCCCACCATGCCCATTTGTACACGGTACATGCGTATTAATTGATAAAGCTCATTACACAGTAAATGAATTAAATGCGCGTTTTTACTGCCTTGAATAATACGATAATGAAAATCTAAATCGCCGGCTTCTTGATAATAAGATTCGCCCTCTTTAACACGTTGCGTTTGTAGGTGCTGATTAAGTAATTGCTTTAAGCCTTTTACTTCTTCGGGTTCCATATTGTCGGCAGCAAGCCTACATGCTAAGCCTTCAAGTGAGCTGCGAACTTGATAAACTTCAATCAAACGCTCAGCGGTAAGGGCTACTACCCGGCAACCTACGTTAGCTTTACGCTCAACAAGGTAACAACTTTCTAGGCGATTTAACGCCTCTCTAAGCGTTGCACGGCTTACACCATAACGTTTGGCAAGTTCAGGCTCTGATATTTTACTACCTTGAACTATGCTGCCCTCAACAATCTCACGGCGCATATCTACAAATACTTGATCTGATGCGGTAGTTATAGGCGCTTCGTTTAAAAATGTGTGTGTCATAGGTTATTTTTTAGATTGTCGACAATTAATGTGGTTACTATGGGCTTATTAAAAAATCATGTCAACCCTTAAACCTATCAAAAAGACTAAAAAACACACTCATTGTCGACACTATCAACCTAAAGTCGCATAAAAATGGCTTTAAAATGGACTAACATAGTGAAGTGTCGACAGAGTAATAAATCAGATGTTACGCTTTTTAGCGCTGAAAACACCTCGCATAAATGCTATTATCGCGCTTTATTTTTATAGTATGAGCTAACGCGTGAACGCCAACACTTTTATTCCTGAGCACTTTATTGACGACGTAAAAACCTATTTACCAGCGCATCTAAACTTAGATGACTTTTTAAATGCGTGTCGCAGGCCCCTCAGAAAATCTATCCGCGTTAATACATTAAAAATTAGCATTGAAGAATTTGTAAAACGTGCAACTGAAAAAAATTGGGTGCTAACCCCAATCCCTTGGTGCAGTGAAGGCTTTTGGTTAGAACGTCCCGAAGATGAAGAGCAAAACCTAGCCCTAGGTAATACCGACTTACACCTAAGTGGTGCTATGTACGTGCAAGAAGCAAGTTCAATGCTGCCGCCTATCGCATTAAAGCAAAGTATTGAACTCGCAGACTCTCAAAATAATTTCGTGCTTGATATGGCATCAGCACCGGGCTCTAAAACATCGCAGCTTGCAGCACTTATGAATAACCAAGGTGTACTTGTTGCAAATGAGCTTTCGTCATCACGCCTAAAAGTACTTAGCGCGACACTCAAACGTATGGGGGTTGGTAACTGTGCGCTCTCGCACTTTGATGGCGTTATATTTGGCAACTACATGTTTGAATGCTTTGATAGCATATTGCTAGACGCGCCCTGCTCTGGCGAAGGGACTGTACGTAAAGACGCAGACGCCCTTAAAAATTGGTCAATAGAATCAAACATACAAATAGCCCAAGTACAAAAAGACTTAATTAAAAGCGCATTTTACGCATTAAAGCCAGGTGGCACCTTAGTGTACTCAACTTGTACACTTACCCCGCTCGAAAACCAACAAGTGTGCGATTATTTACTGAGTGAATTTGGCGACTATATAACGCCTGAGTCCCTAAGTGATTTATTTGAAGGTGCAAGTAAAGCAACAACAAGTGAAGGCTATTTACATGTATGGCCGCAAACCTTCGATAGCGAAGGCTTTTTTATCGCTAAATTTAAAAAGCACACTAGTTGCAACAACCCAAATCAAACAGTTAAAAAAGGTGCGTTTCCGTTTAACGAGTTTGATAAAAAACAAAGTGCCTCGTTTATGCAATCGCTTAAAAAGCACTTTGGGTTAACCACCTTGCCAGGCAATTTAATGCAACGTGATAAAGAACTGTGGTTATTTCCTGAGGGGTTTGAAGCCGCACAAAACAAAATTAAGTACGCACGCTTAGGTATTCAAATTGGAATTATTCATAAAAACGGCGTAAGGCTGACGCACGAGTTTGCAACCGTATTTGGCAATGAGTGTAAAACCAATGTATTTGCTTTAAATAACGAGCAAGCAAATGATTATTTTCAAGGTAAAGATATACGCTTAACTGAGGCAACTCAAACAATAGGTGAAGTGGTATTAACGCTGTGCGGCTGCCCTATTGGTTTAGGTAAATGGCAAAAAAATAAGATCAAAAATTCACTGCCACGCGATCTAGTGCAAAATACGCAGTTAATAAGCTGGGGTTAAACTAAAGTACAAATTACACATAATTAATCTAATCCTTTGTTATCAAATGTAACCAGGTGGCAAAATTAGTTATGCTTTATTGAGTAGCTTTACTATAGTTTTAAGTACTTTCTTCTTCTCCCTAATGAACCAGAAAGTTTTTAGTTAACGCTAGACTCAATTTAGAGTCACTTTATAGCCCAGAGGTTTTTATAAACCTCTGGGCAATTTTTTGCGCAGTATAATAACAATTTAGCTTTACCAAAAAACAAGTATTCATAAAGAAGTGATGAGACGCTGCGCTTTTAGAAAAGTGATAAATCAGTTAGTTGAATAGATCACTTGGTGTCTGCTCATTCATCCTCATTAACTTCTCTTTGTGCAATTGTTTTTTCAGATTTAACTTTAACGTGAACCTGCTTCACGATTACAAGTAAACACAAAACTCTTGTAGAGATAAAGTACGAGCTGCTTGCTGCTGTCTAATACAACGCTTTTACCAATAAGACAATTATTCACAAAGAGGTTATGAGTCACTGCGCTTTTAGAGAAGTGATAAATCAATTCGTGAATAGCTTACTTGGTGTCTACTCATTACTCCTCATTCTCTTTGAGCAATTGGTTTTTTACATTTTACTTTAACGTAAACAAACTCAGCGCATTCAAAGCCAACCTAGTTACAATGTTTTTTAAACATCCACCTTGTTCTAACGGCTTCAAAGTGGGGGCCAAATTTAAGCGATAAACATAAAATAGGCAAAGCATCAACTTGCTTAGCCACATCAAAAATTTGATAAAATTTATAACCATATTTAACGGCTAAATTTAGTTCAGCAACATACAATGCTTTATACTTTGGAGGGAGTTGCTGCCAGTTCATTAGCACTATTTGAATAATCCCAAGCTGCACATCAAACTTGTACGGCCCAAATTTTTTAGCTTGCTGAATATACTCATATACGCGCTCTGTCGGCCCTTCTTGATAACTAACTACTTGTGCCAGTGCAATCCACGTTTCTGACCATGTTTGCCTTAACTCTAATGATTTTAATAAATTTTTTTCTGCTTGTTGATAAACCAAAAGCTTATTCTTATTTTGGCCGCTAGTTACAGCTAGATTGAGCATTTTTATATAAGCACTTAACTGCCAGTAATGAGGCTGTAAAGGGTCTTGGCTTGTTGCATATGTAATTGCCTTATCTGCAAGCTCTAGCTCTTCAGGAGTAATTGTGCTTACAGGCTGCTTTAAAATATTGACTGCATTAAAATACCATGTATTTGCACGCATACTTTGTAAACTCTGATAACCTATAACTAATGTAATAACTGCAAGCATGGCAATTTGTGTGAGGCGGTTTGTATTTAAATTACTCATTAAACAACGACTCTGTTAAACGTTTAGGATTAGTAAAAAACAAATTATGTGCATCATTTTTACCTATCAACTCGCTCACTATTTGCTTAGCTTTACTCAAAATAGGCGGCCTGCGCTTAACTGAATGGGCATCAGATGCAACATAAGTTACTAAACCGTTTTTTAGCATATCTAGACTAATATTTTTTGCAGTTTCGCCCCATGCACCTTCAATGCTTGACGCTGTTAACTGAAACTCACACCCTAATTGCTTTAAACGTTCAATATAAAAAGGGTTTGCTTGAATATCGCGATTACGCTCAGGGTGAGGAATAATCACCTTTATATTTTGTTTAGCTAGCCAATTTATAAACTTATCGTAACCTTGCGGTACATGCGAGTGCGGGAGTTCTAATAATAAATAATTTACTGAATTAAGCGTACCAATAAACGGGAGTTTATTACCAAGCACTAAACTCATTAGCTCTACATCAAGCCTAACTTCAGCGGCCACAGCTAGTTTAATACCAATATTATTTACTAATGCCTGTGCTTTTAAATTAGCAAGGTCGCTATACAATTGCGAAGCCGAATTATTAAATCGCCCAATATGTATATGTGGCGTGGCAACCATATGAGTTATTCCATCATTTTGCGCAATAGTTAATAGTGCTAAAGATTCATTTAAATCTTTAGCACCATCATCAATTCCTGGCAAAATATGGGAATGAATATCAATCATAGATTTGTATTTAACTATGCATTAGGTTGTTCAGGTTTTTGCGAGTAATCGTAATAGTCGTAGTAACCATGGCTATGCTGGTCTTTACTTTTACTCATATCTACTTGGTTAAGCACAATACCTGCAACATGCGCTTTAGCTTCAAACAAGCGCTCAATACCTGCTTTAATAGGTTTAATCCGCGTAATATCCGACTTAACAACATAAATTACCGAGTCTGTACTTTGCGCAACAACTAATGCATCACTCACGGCTTGTGTTGGTGGTGTATCTATAATTATATGGTCATATTGAGCTTTCAAGCCATCAATTACTTCATTAAAGCGCGCGTTAGATAAAAGCTCTAACGGGTTACTAGGAATCTGACCACTTGGCATAATAGTTACGCCTGACTGCACATCAACATGTATACACTCACTTAACTGCTCCGTGCCTACAATTAAATTACTTAACCCTGGGTGAAATACCGGAATATCAAAGCGCTTAGCAATACTTGGTTTTCGTAAATCAGCATCAATTAGCAATACTTTACCCATTTGCGCAAGCGACATAGCTAAATTAGCTGAGGTCGTTGTTTTCCCCTCACCCGGAGCACTTGATGTAACAGCGATTACTTTATGATCGCGCTCTAACTGAGTTAATAGCAAACTAGTTCTGAACGTTCGTACCGACTCTGCAAAACGCCTGTAATTATCATTAAGATAGGCATGAATCGGAAAAACACTCTTCTTAGGCATTGGTACATGGGGTAAAAGCCCAAGCATACGCTGGGCAAGCTTACTTTCAACGTCATTTTTGGTTTTAACAGTGTCGTTAAGGGCGTCAAATATAAAGCTCATTACTACTGCAAAACCAAAACTTGCCACAAAAGCTAAAATAACAATAAGCTTTTTATTCGGCTTCGCTGGTTGATTTGGTGCATAGGCACGATCCGTAAAGCGTGCTGCCGCCGAGCTAAAATCGCTTGTTACTTCGGTCTCTTTTGAGCGAGATAAAAACGTATTAAAAATATTACGATTAGTCTCAACTTCTCGTTTTAGTTGGTTATATTGGGTTTCTTTACGAGTAATATCTTGATATTCAGCACGAATTTTAACTAGGTCACGCTCAAGCGCACTTACAGTGCGTGTTATACGGTTTAGCTCTTTTTCAATGCCAGTAATAAGACCCTTAATTTGCTTATTTAAATTATTTTTTACAGTAGCAAGCTCAGCTTTAGCCGAGATAATTTTCGGGTGTTTAGGCCCATACACTTCACCTAAGTCACTTAATTTGCGTTCTACTATAACGACTTCACGCTTTACGTTTTGTATAACTTGGTGTGATGTAATTTCAGGCATGCTGCCTAAAAGCTCTAAGTTATTATTACCGTATTCACTTATTACACGGTTAATACTCTCAAGGTTGTTTTTTTCATTACGTGCAACAATTAACTGCTGCGATATCTGTTCAAGCTCTTGCGTAGCAAGCCCTGCTATACCTTCAATATCTACAAGCTTTTGCTGCTCTCGATAAGCTTGCAGGCGCACTTCTGAGTCATCAAGCTGAATTCGCAATTGTGATAAGCGTGTATTTAGCCAACTAGATGCTTGTTGAGTAATACCCATTTTTGCGCGCATTTGGCTATTAATATAAACCTCACCAACTGTGTTAGCTACGAGTGCAGCTAATTTAGGATCGCTTGATTCAAAACTAACCATAACTAGCTGAGTATTACGAATAGGCGAAACTGAAAGACGGGATTTAAAAGCGCCTAACAAGCCAAGCATTTCACGATCAGCTTGATCCTCAGGTGAATATACAGTTTTTTCTTTTTTATTTAAAAAAGGGAGTTGCTGTTTTATAGCTGTTTTCAGTTCACCTAAAACAGATGGTTTCCCAATAAAGTCTGGATGTGCTTTTAAATTAAGTTTGGTAATTACCTCACGGGCAATACTGTCAGACTTCATTACTTCAAACTGAGTAAGGTAATACTCCTTTTTAGTAGAGTCTAAGCCGTATATTTCATCAAAACTCACTGCTTTAGTTTGCTCTGCCTCAATAAGTAAAGTAGCCGTTGCAATATATTTAGGTGCTAAGGTTAAAGCAACCATAATAGTTAGTAATGTAACAACGATCGAAAAACCCAAAATACGCCATTTGGCGCGTTTAATTACATTAATATATGCACTTAAATCAATAATGTCTTCATTATTGGTTAGAGTTTCATTTATTTGGTTCATTAATTACTGCCTTGTAAACTGCTTAAAACAAGCGTTGTTCTATTTTTATGGTATCGCCCGCTGCAATCTGGCTATTTAAATTACCTTTTTGTTGCTGCTGTTTAGTTTGCTCTTTAAAAATATAAATTTTATCTACCGAGGCACGTTCAGTTAATCCACCCGCTAGTGCAATAGCTTGGTTAACTGTCATAGCAGGCTGATAAGAATAAGCACCAGGATTTTTTACTTCACCGTGAATATAAAAAGGACGATACTCAATAACCTGAACATATACATTGGGGTTTATTAAATACTCAGGCTTTAAACCCTGCGTTATGACTTGCTCAATCTCAGACGTATTAAGTCCCGCAAGTTTTACTTTACCTAAAAATGGGTAATTAACTTCGCCACTATTACCTAAAAGTGCAGTAACCTCTAAATCAGGTTGGCCAAACACTTTTATTTCAACCTTATCGCCAGCACCTAAAATATAACTTTGTGCTGTTTGAGCAAAGCAAACGCTGCTTAAAACTAGCAGCGTTAAACTAAAAATAAACTTCATTAATTAGCCTTTAAAGCAAATGTAAAATTAACACCAACAATAACGCGGTCAAACTCTATTGCGCTTTGAGTAGAATCTTTATCAATAAAATCGACGTAAGTAGAAACCATACCAAAATTACTAGCAACGTAGTTTAAACCTAAACGAGCACTTTTAGATTTATCTTTACGGCCTACATCTCCAGTATATTGTTCGTTAGTGTAATTAATACCAGCAAGAGAACTTAAATAGTCACTCCAGTTGTGAGTCCAATTAACACCATATGTACTTTCTTTAATGTAATCACCTTGTACTAGCGGATCTTTAGCTGAGCGACTTGTTGTTAATTGGACTGTAGAATAACTAAGTGGCTGCCAGTTAACCCCAGCTTCCCAGCTTAAACCGCTAAAACTTTCACGCTCATTAGCGCTAAAGTCTTTATTTTGATAACCCAATTTAAATGAACCTGAAGTAAGAGCTGTTGCTTCCCACTCCATACCGAGCAGCACTTTTACGTCGTCTGAGTCACGTGATATACCGCTATTTGCTAAAAAATCGTAACGGTAATTTTCTTGCTTAACTTCTAAAAATGTACGTGTAGCAGCTTGAGTATTGTAATAACCGGTAATACCAACTAACGATTTATCATAATCACGAAACTGTGACACGGCTCTAAAATTTTGATATTTTTTACTATAAAAACCAGCGTTTAAAGCAATTTGCGCTTTTGAGCTTTGCGCACCATATTCATAACGTGCTGTAATATTTTGCTGCTGGTATTTTACAAGTTCATTTACTGCATCACCTAAGCCTTCGGTTAAACCGCTACCACGCGGCTCGTATAACCAATCTGCATCACCGTTAATATCTAAACGATGTTGACTAGTAAATTCTTTATGTACACCAGCACCAATATTAACTTGGGTAAAATTGTCAGCGCTATCTTTATTATGTAAAGAGCTGCTCGTACCTAAATCAAGTTTGTAACTGTCAGGACCATTTTCAATAACGGCTTTTACATTAGGAGTTATAGTCCAAATTAATCGCGACTCTTTATTATCAGGTGTGGTGAAAAAGTTATTATTACTACTAAAGCCTGTTTGTAAGGTAGGTGTAATTTCGGCGCCATCCTTAGTCATAACGCTACCTGGCTTTAAATTTGCAGCTACGGGAGCTGCAAACCCAACACTTAACATAGCAAAAATAGGGGCTAGTGTTTTAGTATGCATTTGCATTCTTAAATCCTTTAAAAATTGTCATAAAAATAATTTTTATATCAAACCACAACGACCAGTGTTTAATATAATGTAAATCAAATTCTACACGTTTTTCCATTTTATCAAGCGTGTCGGTTTCGCCGCGCCAGCCATTAATTTGCGCCCAACCTGTAATTCCTGGCTTAGCTTTATGGCGTAACATGTAAAACTCTACCTTTTTACGGTATTCCTCATTATGGGCTACAGCGTGCGGGCGAGGGCCTACAATCGACATATCGCCTTTTAAAACATTTATAAATTGCGGTAACTCATCAAGGCTTGTACGTCGTAAAAAACCACCTAAAGGTGTTATACGTGCATCATTTTTAGTAGCTTGTGTAACCACTGCACTGTTTTCGGTAACACTCATTGAGCGAAACTTCCATACCTTAATTTTACGCCCATCAAGCCCGTATCGATCCTGCTTAAAAATCACAGGTCCTTTTGAGGTAAATTTAACAGCAAATGTAATGGCAATTAAAATAGGCGATATCAGCATTAAAATAATAAAGGCTACTATTATATCCTCAGTACGTTTTATAAATTCACGGGCACCAATGAATGGTGATTCAAATACACTAAGTGTATCAACGTCACCTACATGCTCTATACGCGCGTGTATTAAATTAGATATTAAAAAGTCGGGAATTATATGCACATCAACCGTTGTATCACCTAGTTGACGCAAAATATCAGCTATGCGTTTATCTGCCTTCATTGGCAATGCAATATACAAAACACCTATTTCACCATTGCGAGCTGCATTAACCGCATCTTGAATACGTCCTGCAACATCATGTTTTGTTGAGTTTTCAAACAGGCGTTCTGGTTGGCGGTCATCGTAAAAACCTAAAAAATTAAAGCCGAGTTCGTCATTTTTAGTTATTTCATTATACAAATTAACCGCTGATTCTGTTGCTCCAACAATTGCGACATTACGTAAATTCAAACCTAATTTACGTCTATGACGCTTGTATAAATGCACTACAAAGCGCCATGCATATAAGTAAGTGATACTTAATAAAAACCACAGACCTAACCCAATACGCGAAAGCGACTCTGTAAACTTAAAAGCAAACGATATAAGAAACAAAACGACAAATGCAGAAAACAAAGCCCCCCAAGCACAAAGCACCATAGTTCTAAATTTACCAGCGCGCCACGAGCGATAAGCCGAAAATATTTCCGCACAATACAGAAAACTTAATGCTACGGTTAATACTGCTACCATATAAAAGGCAGACAAGTCAAAACCATAAAAAAGAGCTGAACATTGAAAGGCCAAGAATAATGCAAAAATATCGAACAAACGATAAAAATTCGCATCAGACGAGCCGTTAGGCTTAAACGTCCTTGAAGATGTCATACTATGTATCCCTATAGATATCTTAATGAGTGAATTAAGCTCCACAAAACTGTAGTTAAATATTACAGCATCGTATTAGAGTATACAATAATAGGTTAAGGGATATATGCAATAATATTAAGTAGAAAAGTATCATTAATCAAATGACAGAAACCAATTTAAACAAAATAAACATTTATTAACAAAGTAAACATTTTCACTCCCTACCACCTTCATTCTCGCCAAAGCTACAACCATTTTTGACCTAAATACGACACAGACTTAGGTAAATTAAATAGAGGTTTGATATAGGGCTTAAACGTAAAAATGAAGATTAAACATACAAATATTGGGGTTATTATGGAAAGTAAAAAATGAGTGACATAGCCAAAGCTTTCCAAACTATAATAGTTAAAAAATAAAGCTATAAAAAACTGGTGTAAAATAAAAAATTCAAGAGAATTCTTGCCAATATTAACGAACAAATGATTTATAAACCCTATTTTAGAAATAAATACCACAAAGCCTACAAAAAGCAAAGTCATCGGAAAATACTTAACTAGCAAAACTGAGTACCCTACCGAATCCATTACATTATCTTTAAAAACAAGCATAAAAAGTAAAGATAAGACCATAACAACCACAACTACTTTTTGGTTATCTAACATCTCTACTATAAGAGTCTTAAATAAAAATCCAGCCACAAAAAAAGGTATACCTTGATAAGCAAGATTATAAAAAAGCATATTACTTATTTCAAATTCAAAACTATATAAGCCTAAGAATAGGTGAATAGCAAAGGATGTTAATAGAGTAAAAACTAACTGTACAGGTAAGGAAAATCGACTAATAACGACAGCATAAGCACTTAATGCAAGTAAAGCATAAACAAACCAAAGATTACCAAAAGGCACTGGAAAGATGTACCCATTAGGAAAGGATGGATAATTACTCCAAGGATACAAATTAAAACCAATTATTTCAAAAGTTAATGAAATAACTGTCCATAATATTATCACCCACAACATGAGCGGCAATCTCTTAGTTAAGAACCACTTAGATTTGCTACCTGTTATAGATGCCATAACTAGGCCAGCTGCTAAAAAAAAAGCCGGTATCCTTGCAAAACTAAGTATATAATTAACTTTGTCTACTAAGGTAAAAACAATATGTGTTGAAGAACCGTACAATGTAGTGAATGACAGCAACGCATGATGAAAAGCAACCAATAAAACAGTAATCCCTTTTAAAGCATCAACCCAAATTATTCTTTTTTTTAATGCAACTTCCATTGTAATGATCCAAGAGTTTATAAACTTACTGCAAGTTTTAATGCACAGCTTAATTTTAAAGGAACTATCATAATTAAGCTTTACAGTAAGAGAGTTAACAATATTGAAGTTTATTACATCATTAATAATAAACTTAATATCTGAATGGTTTTTTAGCTATTTCCCCAAATTTAATCACTTCCAAAATAATAATCTTTTCTTAATTGGGAGAATAAGCAACAAAGCACTTGGTAGATTGCAAATTATGTTAAGCAGCGCAGATAATATTCTTCGTGCTTTAATCTGCTCAATAAGCACTAAATAATGAAAAGCACGTTTTAAATTTTTATTACGAATTTTTAGTGCAGATGTCTCTAAATCAGACAAATGATATTCCCTGATAAACTTTTTATCGAAGTTCAATAATTTATCAATATGTTCTATTTCTAATTTACTTGAAATTGACCCGTCTCGTACAGTATAAACATAGCCGGCCTCATTAAGGACCTCTGCATTTGCTCCCTGTGCTAAACAACTTGCCAAAAAATAATAATCTTCGCCAATTTTTACTTCTGGCCAGTATTTTATACTGTGTTTTTTTACAAACTCATTTTTAAACAGCGGCTTAACATAACCTGTCGATTTTACACCAGTAAATACTAAATTAGTTTCTATAAGAAACGATAAATTTAATCTACCTAGCGGTAATTCAGTATGCGAATAGAAAGGCTTAGATAAAATGCCATTGCTACTTAACTCACAAAAATTATCGATTAAAACATCAGCTTTAGCTGGAGCGGCGCCCAGCATGTTTTTCAATCTATTTTGAGACATAGAATCATCAGAATCCAACACAGCAATCCATGTGCCTTTCGCAGCATCAAAGCCAATATTTCGTGCTGCCCCCGGCCCGCCATTTGCCTCTGAGCGCAATAACTTAACACGTGAATCAATTATTGATTCAACCACATTACATGTATTATCAGTTGATGCGTCATCAACCACTATAACTTCTACAGAAACCCCTTCTTGCGACAAAGCGGAGTTAATAGCGGTTAATATAAAATCCTCTGCATTCCACGCTGCAATTACAACTGAAATATCAATAGCGTTTGACATTATAAATCCTAAATAAATTATGTATATTTACTAACTCGGCCTCTGCTGAATAAGCCGTAAAAAAAACCAACTCCGTGCGATAAATCACATAAAGAATTTAATGTAGAACTTTTAGGTGAAATAGCATGGTAGGGTAAAAGTAAAACACCTTTGGTTAAATACACCCAACCTTTAAAAATACACGATAAATAAGTCATAAAAGGTGTTTTTACTGATGACTCAATCATAAAACCTGTAGCACCAATTCTAAATGTTCTGCGCATAGCCCACTTAACAGATAAGCGACTTTGGGCTACATACTCACTAACGACAGCCTCTTTGCTCCATATAAGATTTCCACCTGATTTATTAACCCTTAAAAATAGCTCTTTATCTTCGCCACCATTTATAAGCTCTGGGTTAAAGCTCAAATCATTTGCTTCCATAAAACTTATATCAATTAAAATATTATTTGTAGCAGCCCATTTAACCCCATCCCCATCAGCTATCGTACGCTCATGATATACAGCAGCATTACGGTAAAACGTCCCTGTTGATTCTGGAAATATTGCTAATTGAGGCCCAGATGCAACATTATTAGTTTCAATGGTTTTAACTAAGTTTTCTATCCAACATTTTGACGCAAAAGCATCATCATCAATAAATGCTAAATATGTATAGCCTTCTTTTTTTGCAAAATTAAGCGCTGCATTGCGAGCATGAGGGATCCCCTGTAGAGGCTCTAATAAATGCTTAACGTGCTTTTTACCGTTAGAATAATTTTCAATTATTCCTAATACACTTTTATCAGCTACTTTGTTGTTCTCAACAACTAATATATCAATCTGATAGTCCGATATATTAGCGAGCTCCTGCAAGCTAGCTAAGCAATGATTGAATGTCTCATTACGGCTACCTGTGGTTAAAGTAGAAACAATAATTTTATTCATAATTTTTATAAACAACTTTTTATTTTTTTAAAATATCTCTATTTACAACAGCCATAAGGAAGCGAAACGGCACAGAAAACATTGAAGATGGAAACTTTTTGAATATAATCGTTGCTAAACGAAGATTAAAACCCTTTCCTGATATTAAATGCTTTATCATTAAATAAGAATAAAGATTAAGATGGTATTCAGCCATTCTCTTAATATGGTTATGTTCATTCTCTTGCAAGAAAAACGTAGACAATATCATTTTAAACAGAACAAACTCAAATCCTACTTGGGTCGAAGAATCAAGCTTACTCCAATCAAACGAGTCAAAATAAATATTCACACCTTCACCACAATAAGTATTTTCATTAAATGAAAACACAACCTTTTCGCAGTTATTTACTAATTGTAACCAAAGTAAAAAGTCTTCCCCTGCGCTAACTAAAGATGGATCAAAACGAGCGTTAGGTTGCGACTTAAAATCATAAACAATACAAGAAGTTTGGCTTAAATAGTCTTTGATAAATAGCTTAAAACAATTAGCACCGGTTAACTCAGCTAATTGTTTATCTACACTTAACTTAATATCATAAACGTCAGCCGTTTCATCCCAATTTTCAAAACATTCAAGTGAATTAAACCAGGACCCTGTTTTATTAAAGCGGCTATGATTACAAAAATAAAACCCCGCTCCATCTGACAGTGCAGATAAGGCTTCTGAAATATGTTGCTCCTTCCAAACATCATCTGAATCTAAAAAAGCGACGATACTGATTCCGCATTCTTGCAAGTAATCTAATGCGGTATTTCTAGCAACTGCTGGCCCTGCATTTTTTTGCTTGATTAATTCTATACGACAATGTTCAGGCAACTCCAAGGTAGTAAGCTCGTTGTCTGCAGCTACAGGAGAACCATCATCAACAATTACAATGGTAAATGCTGTATTTTCAACCTGTTGTGCCACAATTGATAACAGTGCTTTCGCGAGTATACCTGACGCTCTTTGATAAAAAGGTATCACCACACCAACATTATTTATTAGCATTAAACTCTCCCTATTAAACGTTGCCTAATACGGTAAGGCAGCTTTAATTTTGATAATACTCTTGATAGAAATAATATATGCAGAGAAATTGAAGAATTATTTTCTCTCACAAAATCAATTATTTCTTGTGCCATAGGTGCTTTATCTGAGTACAGCTCATAGAAAATATTAAATTTCTTTTTATCATAAAGCGAAAAGTCAAACACATCTTTATAGAGCTCTCTTTTGCCTAAAATATCAAGCGTAGCCATTGTGCGTCTGCATTTATAACAATTTGAGCAATTATTCTCACTTTCTTCATCCACACAAACATCAAGATATTGATATGATTCGGGAAAGGCTGTGATCAACTGAGTTTTAGTAAACCGAGTTAATAATGTTCCATGAGGTAAAACAGCTATGTTCTCGGTAGACAACAAAGGTAATAACATTGGGTCCAGGTGGGCTATTGTGGGCCTGTTATAAAATTGAAAATCACTAAGATGATAAGCAGAAGCATAATAAAATTGATTTATACCTTGCTGTATTAGCAAAGCAACTGAAACATTCCTAAGTGTATGATTATAAATAAAGTTCAACATTCCGTTATCATAAAACAGGTCTAGATTTGAATTAATTTTGAGCAAAGGCGTTTTTAATTGTACGGCGCATTTAGAGACAAAATTGTAACGTTGTTCGAACAACCGTTCACCCGCCTCTCCATGTGAACCAACATTATTAAATAAAAAGTATTCAATATTCTCTGCTTTTATATCGGCTACTGTGGCGAATGAGTCGACCCCTCCAGAGAAGCCAGTGGCTATTGTATTGTTTTTTATTTCTTTGCTAGCCCCAATCAAACGTTCAGCCGTTATTGGGATAATAGTTAACTCAGAATAAACTGAACGCAATAGTGCTTGAATGGTTGGCAAACAAGTAAATAATCGACGAGATAAATGGCCATTTAAAATAATAGGCTCGTTTGCAGCCATGCAAGGCATTAATAAGGCAATTAATGCACAATCCACTGACTCGGATAACAATTGTTGCTGTTGCAGTGATACATAATACGTTAACGATGATTCAGTAAAAGGTGAATCACTAAGCTTAAAAGAGATTTGGCATTGCTCTGCATCAACCTGTTGTATTTCTGGTGCATGAATAATCATAAGCTTTTAACCTCACAATACTGCGATAATTTTTCTATCGCCATCTCAGACCTCTCAATAAAGGTATTATCATTACTCATTTGCCCGTGTTTTTTAGCGAGTAATACTAACTTCTCTGCAGCTCTGTCGATAAAATACGAATCGGTAAAATTTAATAATTTACCGACTTGCTCACTGCGTTTTCCTAAACCTCGGTTGCCAGTTTTATGTGACCATAAATCTTTAATAGAGGAACTTGGCGTTGCATTAAATTTAAGATCAATTGACATTGATTCTGACCAGTCAAACCATTTATTTCTATGGAGAGGGAAAATAGGCTCTAATGCTAACCATGGCACTCGAAGCGTATCGGCCAAAATAGCGCCATGCATAGCCTCTGTTATTAATAATTCAGTTTGTTGTATGGCTTGTAACGAAGTCAACACATCTGGATCTGTTGGATCTATATAATTAATACCCGCTTGCTTGCATACTTTTTGCCAGTTACCCCGACCTATACTTTCCCAGTGTGGCATAAAGCTCACTTTATATTTTTTTGCTTGTGCTGGTAAGTTCATAAAGCGCGTTAAAATAGCGGCATCAGTAATGGCTAATTTAGGGTCTAAATTTAATGCCTTGGCTGTTCTGGGGCCGCGTACAAAAGCAACATCCCAACTTCCGTCATTTAGATTGGGTTTACCGGAATAACCTCCGTACCCTGACCCCATTACAATTTTCTTAGGTTTTTTAGGTAAAAAGTCCCATAAAATAGAGCCAACTCCTAAAAAAAGCTCGTCTTCATTATCATCAAGAAAGCCCGGAGCGAGTAATGCATCCCACATAATGTTATTTAAGTCGTCACCAAAGTTGGGAGTATCACCTTTGTAAAAAGTAAGTTTCATGTTATTGAGGTTCCTGAATATTAAGTTTTTTAGCAAGCATGATTAAATGGTGATTATTGGGCAATAATATTAAACCAATGTTGACTAATTTTTTTCTATCAAATAAAAGTAACTGAGCTAAATAGGTTATAAAAAAGATAGTGGCTGAAATAATAATATCTAATAATATAAACTTGAGCGGTGGAATAAACTGAGTTATGAGCGAGGTTGTAATTGCCGCGACGATACAACAAATTAAGGGCACTATAAAATTGGCTATATACTCTTTTATATTAAGTGATAACAGCTGGCATGATTTCCACATTGATACTGAGCAGTACAAACTCTTCCCAAATATAAGGGTGATTAGCAAAGTATTTAATCCCCAAAAAGCACTGATGGCAGTAAGCGGCACGATAATTAGCGAAAGTTTAACTTGTAGCTGAAACCACCACTTAGCATGGTTACTTAATATAATAATATTTTTTTGTGGTATGCCTAAAATAATAAAAGGGAACATGATACAAAAAGCTTGAAACACCACCGCTGCATTTAGCCATTTTTCGGTAAAAAATAATAAAAATATTTTTTCGCTATTGATAAAACAAAAAGTAAATAACGGAAACAAACACAGCACTGAAAAATAAACAGAGTTCATAAAAGCCTTTCGAAACTCTATCAATTCTTCTTGTTTTTTAGCTAAAAGAGGAAAGCTAATCTCGTTAACCGTCACTATAAATATATCACTAATAATATTGGAAAGCCGTTTAGCAACATTATAAAAACCAAGTTCTCGCTTACCCAAAACACCACCAATTATCACTGATTCATAATGGTTTAATACAGAACTAACCCCAGTAGTAAGCGTTGAATAAGTAGCGAAACTGTTGAGCTTAACTATACTCGCCAGTGAAAACTTAAAGGTAACCAGTTTTCTGGTGGGTAAATATACAGCTAAAAAGTTAGCAATAGATAAAATAGCTTGTGCCCAAATTAAAGCCCAAACGCCAAAATCTAATAACAGCAGTGCGATAATAATAATCGCAGATATAACTGCTGAAAATATTGTGCGTAGCGCAATTAGGGAATATAACTGCTGCTTTAGTAACACTATGTTTAATGTATAAAAAAGCCCATCAAAAATGAGTTTCAAACAGAATATGGTAATGGCTAAGTTAAAGGTTTGGCTTTGAAAATCAAAAAATGACAGCAAAGAAAAAGCGACAATAATGGCAGACAAAAGCAGCGATACAGCCAAATTTAACCAAAAAATACTGCTGATTGTAAGTGTATCTTCAATTTGGTATTTAATAATGGCATCACGCCAGCCCGATGGCATAAAGCTACTGGCAATAAAAATAATTGCTAATGCCATGGCCACTAAACCAAAGTCTTCAGGTGCAAGTATGCGCGCTGTATAAGCAAAAACTGCAAAGTTTATAATTGGAGGGAAAAACTTGCTAAAAAACAACCAAAATATCCCTTTGGCAGAGGCTTCCATCAATTAACTTCTCTTTTTAAAAAACGCTTAACAAATTCGTTTTTTAACTGCTTTAAAATATAGCTTAAGGCAGTTAATGAATTAAAGAATGCTTTTAAACTTGAGGCAAACTTTAATTTTTTTAATGATGTGTAAAATTCTATCCATTGAATTTTGGCGTTAATGCTTTTTGCGTGCAGTTTAAAAAGTTGTCTTTCTTGAGGCGAAATAGGTAGAGATGAAATCATTTTATAATCACAATCTCGCAATTGTATTAAATCGTGCATGCTATGGTTGCCTGATAGCGAGTTTGCTCGTACAGTAGCTACGTAGCCAGAAGCCTCTATCAGTTTTAATTTAGCGCCTAATGCAAGGCACCTACAATATAACTCGTAATCTTCACCCAAGCGCATATTCTCTTGGTAGATTAAATTGTTTTTGACAAGAAAATTACGCTTTATAATAGGTTTTATAAAGCCTAACTCTTGGCGCTCTTTTCCTTTTTTACTTATGTTTGAGTCTATAAATTCTGATAACGAAATATCAAATGGAAAATTGTAACTATTACCCATCATGTTTGTTTTTGTTGAGGTAGGCTCCCCTTCGATGACTCTATATTGATCATCAGCTATTAGTTGATAACCTTTACTATTGTTCAACAATTTTTTATAGCGTCCCACTTCAATATAATCATCAGAATCAAGAACTGTTATCCACTCACAAGAACAATGCTTTAATGCAATATTTCTTGCTTTAGAAGGGCCACTATTAATTGCGGTTGAATATACAGACACTTTACTGTGGGTATTCTCAAGTTGTTTAGCTATTTCCATTGTTTCGTCTGTTGAACAGTCATCAACCACAATAACCTGAGCAACGCATTCTTCATCAACAACTGAATCAATTGCTCGAGCTATAGTCCCTGCTGCGTTGTATGCTGCAATAATTACAGCAACAGTATGATCTTTCGACATCTTTATCCTTGATAATATTCTTTCAGTAATTTTTATTTATAAACTCTAACGTAATCAATAAAAAACTGTTGTGGAAAAATTGTGTTGTCAATACCTTTTTTTCCTCCCCAGCCCCCACCAATAGCTAAATTAATAATCAGGTACATTGGTTGATTAAAGGGCCAAGAAGAAGCTGAATTATCTTCTTTTTGATAGCTAAAGTGCAGTGTATTGTCGACATAGAAATCGATACGTTTGTTAGTCCGTTCGACACTATATATATGAAACTTATTTGAGAGGTCATCTACTACCAAAGAGGCATTAAGCGCATTGCCTTTGTTGTGATTACGTGCATTAGTATGAATTGCTGAATGGACTTGATTTGGGTCAAAGCCAACATATTCCATAATGTCAATTTCACCAGACATAGGCCAACCTACTTTTTTAATATTACTGCCTAACAGCCAGATAGCTGGCCATACGCCTCGGCCTTGAGGCAATTTTGCCCTAACTTCAATACGTCCATTACCAAACCCTGGTATGTGCTCTGTGGTTAAACTTGCTGATGTGTAACTATCTTTAGGTTGATCATCAAATAAGTATTGCCAAACACTTTGTGGCTTTTTAGCAGCTTGATAGTGTGACTCAATTATTAAATAGCCATTTTTTACACGGCTATTAGCACTATTTTTTTCTTGATAGTGCTGCGCCTCACCATTTCGTATATAGCCCTTTTCGTAATGCCATTTTGCAGGATCGGGTAATCCATCAATATCAAACTCATCACTCCAAATTAACTCTTTCGCTCCTACATTTACGCTAAATAAAGCAAATATGGATATTATTAAAATATGATACATGTATTAATACAACTCTATATTTTTAACGCCAGTTAATTTAGTCATAACACCAAAGTGGAAACACCCTCTTAAAAACCAGCTATACCTTCTACTGGCTTGTAAACAAAATAATAAAGACATTAAAGAGCAAAACATGACCTTTGCTAATGACTTACACATTAGCTTTACTAAAAACAACCGCCCCGAAGTAGGTGTAAATTTAGTAGGTGCATATGTCTGTCCCATTCTAAACCTACGCTTTGCTAACCAATTTAAACTCGCTCTTCCATTTGTAACTGGTTCAAACACAAGTGCATTTTCTGCATACTTTAACTTAGCTCCCTTTTTAAAAACTCGTGAGAAGTAATCTGTATCTTCACCACCACTTTTACCAAGTGCTAAATCAAATGTTTCATTTTTAAGGTGATCAGATTCTAAATTTAGTAATGTGTTACATGTATAACCCGTCTCGATTACGCCATTTACAAATACGGGTTTAGTAGAATGAAGATCGCATTGCACTATCCATTTAGGCGCATCATTTGGGTAGATTGACTCTACAGGCCCTAACACTACTTCTGCATTCTCATTAACAGCTGTCAAATATAATTCATAAAGCCATTTATTAGATACTGTTTCATCATCATCAATAAAAGCGAGCCATTTTGTTTTACAATTAGCTAAACACGCATTTCTTGCTATTGATATATTACGTGAGGGTGCATGAACATATGTCAGCATTAAACCTAAATCGCTTGCTGTTTTTTCTATATTTGGTCGAGCAGTTGGCTCAACATCGTTATCTGCAACAACTACTCTTATCAGCATATCCTCTGGTAGTATTTGTTCAGCAATAGAAATTAGCGTTTGCTTTATCTCTAGCCTTTTGTATGTACAAATAGCAATAGTAATTTCAACCATTATGATTTACCCATCGCTGAATTAAGAGCACTTTTTAGCAATTTATTACAAAACCCCATAGACCAACCATAATGCATAGTTGCAGCAATAAGTCCTGATAGTAGATTAGTTAATGAACGGCTCTTTAAAGCGAGTAATGTTCCATAACCTAAGCATATACTTAGCCAACCGATAAAAGGAAAAGTAAACACCCAGCTAATTGAAGCTAGTAAACACATTAACAAGCATGGAAATACTGATAATGGTATTAATTGTCGTATTTTGGGAATTTGCTTGTGTTTAAGTGCATTACTCGCCCGCCCTACACCATAGCGGTAGTATTGAACGAAAAGAGCCTTAAGAGTGCTGCGAGGGTAATATTTCATTTTTGTTTTGCCAGTTAACCAAATTTTGTACCCTGCAGCAGTTAGCCTAAAATCAAGCTCTGCATCTTCGTTAGCTACAAATGATTCATCATAGCCACCCACTTTTTCAAAAGCCTCTATACTCATTAATGCATGATGCCCATGTATAACCCATTCGCCATCACTGTTATTTCGATGGGCGGATCCACCATTCCCTAGTTTAGAGTTTTGAGCACATGCAGCTGCTTTTTGAAATCCATTTTCACCAAATGTATCCATGCTTATGACTATTGAGTCAGCCTTTAAATTTAATACTTCTTGATAAAGCGTTTTTAAAAAGTCATCCGGATATTCACCATGTGCATCTACTCTTATAAAATATTTAAATTCGTAGCCATATTCTTTTACAGCTAGGTTAATGCCTGCACTTTGAATTTTTTTATGATTATTAATTAGTTTTATATTTGGATAGTTCTTACTGTATTGCTTAACAATCTCTATTGTTTTATCAGTACTACCACCGTCAGCTACAACTATAAGTTTTGGTGATTCACTAATAAGCTGCAGTAGCAATTTTTCTATATGCGCTTCTTCGTTTAAGCAAGGTATAATCACTAATACATTTAAGTCACTCACTTAAAGCTCCCATTGGTATCTTGCTCCCATTTAGCTAGGGCATTTTCTAAGCCATTCTCAAATGTTAACCCCTCATCTTCAAGCCATTGCGGGTAAACATCTGTTGAATGTATTAATTTTAAAATTCGCTCTGGGTGAATACCAATGTCTAAAAAATTAATTATTTTTAAAAATGAAGCACCCGCCAACATTACGCTTTTTGGGAAAAGCATAGTTTTGACTTTTGGAAAATGCTCTTTCTGAAAGGTATTTACAATATTTTCCAACGTATATCGAGTAGTATATGCCC
This sequence comes from Pseudoalteromonas sp. EB27, assembly GCF_001974875.1. GTDB lineage: Bacteria > Pseudomonadota > Gammaproteobacteria > Enterobacterales > Alteromonadaceae > Pseudoalteromonas. The sequence goes on along the minus strand of NZ_MTQD01000002.1, from coordinate 139,050 downwards.
CATTAAATAAAATAAAGTTAGTATCTTTATTTCTGGCATGCTCTATTGAGTAAAGTAAGTCATCTACATAGATACATGACTTAATTGTGTCTTTTCTTCCTGGGTAAATGAAGAAACCTTTATCAAGCAAACTAGCTAAACGAGTAAAATTACCGCCTTCGCCGGGTCCAAAAACAACTGCAGGCCTCACTACTATTAATTTTGATTTTTTATTTCGCTCATGCCACGTATGATGAATTTGTTCTGCCATCATTTTAGAGAAACCATACGATGAAACCGGCGCAGGTGTAGATGCTTCAGTTTTTCTGCTCTCACTTGGGCCATATACAGAAATAGAACTTGTGAAAATAATTTCATTTATGCCATTATTTTCAGCAAACTTAGTTACCTCATTCGCACCCAAAATGTTAGTTTCATAATATTCATGGTGTTCATGGCCTGGGGTTGTATGTATAGCTGCAAAATTATAGATAGTACTTATATTTTTATTGTTTAGTGATAGTGTGCTAAGGTCTCTTACATCCGCTAAAATATACTCAACATCTTCTCTTTTTACTTTCGGGTTTTTAATATCTACAGAAGTAATTGTTTTATAGCCTTTTGCTAACAAATTATCTATTAGGTGAGAACCTATGAAACCTGATCCACCAAATATAATCGCACCTTTTAATGCTTCATTATTCATAACGTTCTTCTTCCTTTAAATACACCCATGATACACACATAAAAAAGTGGACAATCGTAAACTGCTCAAACCAAACGGCTTCTAAAAATGTTTGTAAAAATAGGTAACTCATAATTACTACTGCAAAAAAGTGTGAGCTACCTACAGTAATATGCTTAAAATTAAAAATTTTTCTTATTATCATAATTATAAAAACTAAATATAAAAAAAGCCCAGATAACCCTAGTTCTACACTTATATCTACATACATATTATGAAAGTTAAACCCTGCACCCGAAGGTACATGATGAATAGCCCATATATCTTCAGCAACATTATTACCGATGTAAAACAAGCTTTGAAATCCTACACCTAACAAAGGCTTTTCTGCTATTAAATGGACCCCTCTTTCCCATAAAAGTGTTCTACCAGTTAGGGTTGGGTCTTTACCAATGTTATACATAAACTCATTAAAGCTTCCACTTATCAATGAAAAAACTATAACGCACATTACAAGAAAAAAAGTAAGAACCATGAGCCAGTTCAATTTACTTCTTGTAAAGCTATCTAGTAGTAAATTTTGGTAATAAACAATAAAAAAACTTATTAATAAACTGCCAATCACAAAGACAATTGATCCTAATGACTTTGCTTTAATTAGAACTAAAGTTGAAATTAGCAAAAGAAGTAAGCCTAACACTCTACTCGTAAAGTCAATTTTTTTATTCATCGATAAAGTAATTGCTAATGCTATACAAATAGCTGTATTTATTGCTAAGTAGTTCTTACTACTGAAGATGCCAATTAAACTAATTTCACCAGTCATCCCATTTAATGCAGTCCTTGATGAAAGCAAACTCATCAGCATTGCAATTAACATTACGACAGCTGAAGATCTTAAAAACAAATTTAACGTAAGCCTGCTAGCAATAACTACAGCAAATACGGTTGTTAGTAAAAACTGTATATTGGCTCGCAAAGCAAATGTTGGTATATCAGACCAAACTACTGAGGCTAAACATAGTGCTGGTATTAAAAAAAGCTCCCAGTTTTTTCTACAAACTTTTAAGGTGAAAGTGACTCCAGAAGCTGCATATATAAAGCCTGCGATTAAAAATACTAAAGCAGCTACCCCGCCAAACATTGAATTAAATAACAATGCGCCTACGGCTAAAAATGCCCAAACTGAAGCGTATAAGTGATCTTTTTTAATTAACATAAAAACTTAAAATAAATAGCCTGCTTAGTTGCATATAAGTCAAGGTGTTTTTAAAAGAGCTCTTTTACTTTCTTGCTAAACTCTTCACCCATATGACTTGATTGCATTGCATATTCTACATTGGCAAGCATATAACCTAATTTAGAACCACAATCATGCGACTTCCCTTTTAGGTGGTAGGCTTCAAGCGTTTCTAGGTGGCGCAATTGTAATAAGGCATCAGTAAGTTGTATTTCACCGCCTGCCCCAGGTGGTGTGTATTCAAGTAAATCCCAAATTGCTGTAGATACAACATAGCGCCCAGTAATAGCTAAATTGCTTGGTGCTTCATCGTTATTTGGTTTTTCGACCATATTTTTAATTGCAGCATTTTCGCCTGCATTTATTTTTTTACCGGCTATATCAACTACACCATATTGGTGAACTTGCTCTTGAGGTACGGGCTCTACCATTACTTGGTTGTAGCCTGTTTTGTCGAATCGGTCGATCATTTGGCTTAAATTGTCGGTTTTTGAATTTGATTTGTATTTATCAATAATTACGTCGGGTAGCATTACTGCAAATGGGTTATTACCAACAATTGGGCGCGCTGCTAAAACAGCATGGCCTAAGCCTAGTGGTGCTGATTGGCGAACCGAAATTACGGTTACATCTTTTGGTACTATTGAGCGAACCTCTTCTAGTAAACTACGCTTTACGCGCGCCTCTAGTGTAGCTTCTAGCTCAAAGCTTGTATCAAAGTGATTTTCTATTGAATTTTTTGAAGCGTGTGTAACAAGCACAATTTCTTTAATGCCAGCTGCTACAGCTTCGTTGACTACGTATTGAATTAAAGGTTTATCTACCAGAGGAAGCATTTCTTTAGGGATGGCTTTTGTGGCTGGTAGCATACGCGTACCAAGGCCAGCTACAGGTAATACTGCTTTTAAAACTTTCACTTTAATTCCTTTCATTATTTTTGTTAAACAACAAAAAAAGGAATTGCTAAGCTAAAATCCCTTTTTGAGCGCTTCACATGCCGTGTGAGCTTGCTATTATACACAACACAATAATGCACTCAATAATTAAAGAGTACTTTTTGATTGTTTTTTTGTTAACTTCATGTTGCACAACATTGGGTTGCATCGCACTATTTCAGTGCTCTCATACTTTTTAGTGATCTACCTTTTCAAAGCTACCAATACTATACTAGGCTTGTTTAGTTATTAGGGATCACAGACTTGAAGGAACATTTGTGCGTTTAGGGTTTTACATTTTATTATTAGTGTCTTTTTTTGTATGCGCACAAGATATGCTTTTGTATTTACGCAATAGCGATATAATTGCGCGCGCTCAAAAACAGTATGGTGATGAAGGGCATAAACGTATTAAAAATTGGCTAAGTTTTATAGATGAGTCAGCTGATAAAAGTGAATGGCAAAAAATCCATTTAGTGAATGACTTTTTTAATAAACACATTAAATACAAAACCGATGATGAGCTTTGGCACCAAAAAGATTATTGGGCCACCCCACTTGAGAGTTTAGGCGTTGGTATGGGTGATTGTGAAGACTACGTAATTGCCAAATACTTTACGTTAATAGCACTGGGCGTACCCGAAGATAAAGTACGTTTAATGTATGTACGTCAAAAAACAGTTAATCAACCTCACATGGTACTTATTTATATTGAAACTCCTAATCAAATCCCCTTTGTTTTAGGCAATTTTAACACTAAACTACTGCCCGCTAATAAGCGCCCTGACTTAACACCTATCTATAGTTTTAATGGCCAAGGTTTATGGTTAGCCAAATCAAAAGGGTTAGGTAATAAAGTAAAAAATAGCCGTGGTGTTTCTGCCTGGAACACCATGTTAGAGCGAATTGAACAAGGTGAGCTTGCGCCCGCCAAAAGTGATAAAGGAACACCGAGTTATGTCTCGACTTTTTAAAAATGGATTGAGTTTAAAAACCCAAGTATATGGCCTTATTATATTGATTTCGGTACTTTCGTTTTTTGTACGCGTAATTACTGACGTTGATACCACTCGCCAATACTTACAAACGCAAATGGGTAGCCACGCGCAAGATACTGCAACAAGCTTAGGGCTTTCTATATCGCCCTACCTTGAAGAAGATAGCTTAATGATTGCCCAAACCATGGCAACCGCTATTTTCGACTCCGGTTATTACAAACAAATAAAATTTACTAACCCCGATAATAAAATAGTTTTTGACCTAACAAGCCCTAAACGCGTTGAGTCTGTACCTAATTGGTTTATTACAGCAGTAAAGCTTAAAGCTCCTACTATGCAATCAGAATTAAACAATGGCTGGATTATGGCTGGAGTGCTTGAAGTAACAAGCCATGTTGGGCAATCGTATTTAACGCTATGGGAACATACTAAACGCAGCTTTTATGGCTCTTTATTTTTATTAGTAGCGTCGCTTGCTGTAGCATATTTAATATTACGTGCTGTATTTAAACCTTTAAAAGCAGTAGAAAACCAAGCACACTTGGTAACGCGTAAACGCTTTACATTAAACGACGAAATACCAGTTGCACGCGAGCTACGTACTGTAACTAAAGCCATTAACAATATGGTAATGAATCTACAAAGCACCTTTGACTCTTTAACAAAGCAAACACAAGCACTTACCGATGAAGTATATGTAGACTCACTCACTGGGCTGGGTAACCGCCGTTCGTTTGAGAACCACTTTAACTCAGTGGTTGACGCCATTACTAGCGATACTCCAATCACTGCAATGATGGTCACTCTCCCCTCACTTGCTAATATTAACCAAACTGTAAGTTACCAAGATGGTGACGAGCACGTACATGATGTAAGCGTTACTTTGCAAAATGTGTTTGGTGCTTTAACTAATTCTAAAATATTTAGACTTAACGGTAGTACTTTTATTGCTTTAGTCCCATTCGATATACAATTTTTAAATAGAACACGCCTCGATATAAATGATGCTTTTAGTAAAAAGAAAAACAGCTTACACGTAAATGGTTTTGCTAACTTAGCATTAGTAAATGTTGATAAAGGCTCATCTATCGGGGGTGTACTTTCAGCCCTTGATACCGGCTGCACCATTGGCGATTCGGCTGTAAATAAAGTAGATAAAGATACTTTATTTAGTGTTAAAGAGTGGCGTTCGCTTATTCAGTCAATTATTGCTACTGGTGAAGTTAGTTTTTCGGTGCAACCAGTTAAACGCACTAACTCACAAAACAAGCAGTGCTACTTTGAGGTGTTTGCTCATTTTACGCATGAAGGCGAAAAGGTTAATAATGGCCATTTATTTGCTATGGCCGAAAAGCTTAACTTAACCGAAGAGTTAGACAAAAAAATAATTCGTAACTTTGTAAACGTTAAAGAGCAACACCCAGACGATACATTTGCGTTAAATATTAGTAAGGCTTCGTTGTATTCAACTGACTTTATTGAATGGCTTACTCTTTATGCTCACACTAAACCAATTATTAAAACAAACTTGGTTTTTGAATTGCATGAAATTAGCTTACTTTATAACGTACATGTTGCCTCTTTACATATAGATACAATAAAAGATATTGGCATAAGTGTGTGTGTTGAACACTTTGGCACCAGTTTAACCTCGTTTAGATACTTGCAAGGGTTAGATATAGAATATATAAAAATAGATGGTAGCTATATTCAAGATTTATTAGATAACACCCAAAGCCAATTTTTTATTCAAACAGTTAATAATATTTGTCATGGCTTTGGTATTAAAGTTTTAGCTTGTTTAATTGAAAAACCTGAAACTTTAAAGGTACTTGAAGATTTAGGTTGCGATGGCGTACAGGGCAATTTAATAATGCCGCCAACCAAAATAATAAAAACTAATGATAATGGCGAAAATAAAGAGTTTACTTTTTGCACCGATGCGCTAAAATTTTGTAATTAATACTCTACCAAGGGACAAGAGATGAAATCATTTATATTAGCCAGCTTAATAGCTGGTGCATCTGCACTTACAGTTTTACCAAGTTATGCACAAACGGATACTGATGCAGTAGTACAAACTGAAGGCATGACTGATTTAGTCAACGTTTTAAATAGCGTAACCGCTGAAACAGCTCCAGATCAGCTTAAAGCAGACTTAGTAGCGGCTATTAAAGGCGTATGTACAAATTGTACTGCTGCCCAAGTTGACTCTATGATGACTGTAGTTGTAGGCGCTATTGGTGCTGATAGCCCACTTATTGCTGATTTTTTAGCTGCACTTGTAGCCGCTGGCGTTGACAGCGATACCGTTACACTTGCTGCTATTACCGCTGGCGTTGATGCCACTGTTGCCTCTGAAGCAACAGCAGCTGGCCCCGGTGGCGCACCAGCTCCTGCTGCTCCGGTAATTGTTACTTTACCAACAACTGCAGTACCTCAAGGTGCCGGCGGCACTGGTGGCGATGCAGGTATATCTGAAGTCGGTAACTAACCGTTAATAAAATAATAAAAACGCAGCCTTTTGGCTGCGTTTTACTTTATATGGCTTATTTTTTTAGCCCTTCTTTTTAGGCTCTTAGTTTAGAGAATCCTGTGAATCGTTTTATATTTTTTTTACTCTGCGCAATTTTATTTTTGCTGCCCTTACCATTAGGTAGTTACCGCCCTTGGGCAATTTTAGCAATGGGGATATTAATTAGTGCTACCTTTTTCATCCATTTAGTTTACAGCAGTATTAATAACGAGCACCCTTTATACCCTCCTTTATATTCTTGGCCCTTATTTACTGTACTCAGTATAGTTGCGGGCGTATACGCTGTACAAATATTTACCGTAAGCGTTGACCCGTTTCAGACTAAACAAATGCTTATTAAAACAAGTTTTATGATTTTATTTTGCTGGCTACTATTTATTTATTGTAATACTGAAAAGCGTATTAAAAATTTAATATATGCAATTATAAGTGCAGGCGTTTTTCAGGCTTTATATGCCACTTATTTAAATTTATCGCCAGATATAATTAGCCCATTATTTGGCTATAAACATACCGAGCGTGCTATTGGTACGTTTACTTACTCTAACTTTTTGGCTAACTTTTTAGCTTTATGTTTGTGTTTAGGTATTGGTGTTTTAGTTAGCGAGCTAAAACGCTCAACTAGCGACTATAAACAAACATTAAAACAAACACTTCGGGCGTGGACTGAAATACTTTTAAGCTCAAAAATAATTTTACGTATTTCGTTAATTATTATTATTGTGGCGCTTATTTTAACCCGTAGCCGTATGGGTAACTCAGCGTTTTTTATTGCATTAATGGTTGTTAGCTTACTCGCGTTTTTTATTTACAGGCAAAAACCTAAAGCGTTCAAACTACTTATAATAAGTTTCTTTATAATCGATTTGATTATCATTGGTGCTATATTTGATGTAGAAAAAGTTAAACAGCGTATTAGCGAAACCAGTATTTCATCAGAAACCCGTGACGAAGTTGTACGTGATTCAATACCCCTTATTTTAGATAAACCATTATTGGGATCTGGTGGTGGTACATTTTATACAGCATTCCCTGCGTACCAGTCTGAGCCTTATTCTGGTTACTATGATAACGCCCATAACGATTACGTACAGTTTGCAGTAGAGCTGGGTATACCTACTACAGCCGCACTGGGCTCACTTATACTTTATTGTTTATGGTTATGTATAGCGACTATGCGAAAACGTAAAACAGCGTTGTTTCAAGGCGTTTCTTTTGGTTGTGCCATTGCAGTTATAGATATGCTGCTGCATTCATTAGTGGATTACTCTTTACAAGCGGGTGCAAACTCAATGTTGTTCATGACTATTTTATGCTTGGCAATATTAAGTAATAAATTACCCGCGTCTAAACGAAGTCGAAAAGAGCATAGCTAAATACAAAGCCAAGCAATTGCCTAATATAGAATGATTAGAAGCTGCGCTTCTCACGCGAGCAAGCTCAGCGTCTACCGCCAAGGTTCAATTCACGGTTAACTTGTTGACGTGGTAAGCAAAGCCTGTAACAAGTGATTTATGCACTAAGAGGTTAAGAGACGCTGCGCTTTTAGAGAAGGAAATAAAACCAAACGCATTTTTTATTAATATTATGTCTTCTCATTTACTCCTCTTTAGCTTCTCTTTGTGCAAATAGATCTTTAATTGATTTATTGGTGAATAGATTAAATAATTTCAAGCATTGCTTTCGTAACAAGTGTACCCGTTATAAGTGATTTATTCACTAAGAGGTTATGAGGCGCTGCGCTTTTAGAGAAGAAAATAAACACCGAAACTGTATTCTGATTGGCATTGTGTCTTCTCATTTACTCCTCTTTCGCTTCTCTTTGTGCAAATAGGCCTTTAATTTATTTAATTATTGATTAAGAATTACTGTTCTTCTAAATCAAACTCAGTTAAATGACCATCACCATGTATAAGTTGATAGCGGGCTAAATTTCCTTGCTCTAGTGTTATTAAACTAATAGCTGAGTCGCTCACTAAGTATTTTTGCCCTTCGCCTATGGTTTGGTGCTTATCTACTTCCATATGCCAACGTTTGGTAAAAAAGTTTAAGGGACTTTTTGGGCCGTATAAAATTGAGTCGAGCTTATCGAGTATGTTTATTAACTTACGCGGAAACTCGTTTTTAATACCACTGGCAGTAAGTTGCCAAATTCGATTGGGATGATCGCCAAAACGCTTTTGCACCGAAAAGCAAAATGAGTAATGCACGTCTCCCGATAAAATCAGGGTTTCGTTTGGGGTGTCGGTGCGTCTAAAAGTATCGAGTAGCTTTTTTGCCGAGCCTTCGTGCGCCATCCAGTTTTCTACGTCTACCATGAGAGGTTGGCCACATATATTAAACATGGCTTGAATGGCTTCTATTGATTTAACACCAAATACAGGAGCTGGCGATACAATAATAACTTGGTCGTGGCTTAATAGGCTTTCCTCAAGCTCTGTGAGGCGCTCCCAATCAAGTAGACCTGAAGGCTCATTAAAGTTTTGCTCATTTCGCCAGCGGTGCGTACGTGTATCTAGCACCACTACTTTGGGTATTGTAGTAAGTTCGTAATGCCAAAAGCTAAAATCATTTAGTGGTTTATCAAATGCTTTAAACTGCCATAAATTATTAGCTGTACGGCTTTGCTTAAAAGGTGTCAGTAGCTCGCCTGTTTTATTTAGTGCATCGTTCCCCATTCCTTGGAATAGCCAATAACTAATTAAACCGTTATTAATGATTCGTTTACTACTTGGATTTTCATTTATAGCTTGCTCCCACCCTGCGGTGAGGTTCCAATCGTCGGTTACATCGTGATCGTCAAACATCATTAATGTCGATACATTGGCAAACAACCGCTCTACTTCACTCAAGCCTTTTGCATAATCAATTAATGCTGTTTTTTCAGCGTTAAAAATAGTTTTGTTTTGCTCGCTTTGACCTAAATACGTTGTGTTTTGTATATCAACGCATTGCCAAGCAGCAGCACTAAAATTTAGTAAATAAAGTGCTATGTATTCTTCAAAGTGGATAAGGTGGTTATACGCTTTTACACTTGAAAAGTGAGGTTCGTCTTTTTTTAGCCAATAACCTACACCTAACTTTGAGCGTTTTTGCCACGGCGTTTTTGGTAAAAACAAATGGCGATTATAAAGTTGCTCATTTATATCGTCGGGTAGCTCAATTGCAAGTGGTTGCTCTTTGTAAATGCCTAAGGCTTTAATTAACTGATGAACAGCTAATAACATGGGGCCTGCTACGTCATCGGCATAAACCTGATCACCACTGAGTAATAGCAATTGCGCGCCTTGATTATTATTACCACGCTGAGTATTTTGCCAGTGACTTGCAGACACTAAGCTGTCTTTTGCTGGATGATGTGCATTACGGCACGAGCCATGCAAAATATCACTGAGTTTATTGGGAATTACAAATGCAGGCGTGGTTTGATTGCTATAGCACCGCGGCGATAAATCGATTGCTGTATCGTCAATTATGAGTCCATAGCTTAATAAGCTATCTACAGGAAGTTTATTATTTACTGGCTTTATAATTACGAAATGCAGGTACAAATGTTCCCCTAAAGAAACAGTGTGTTGATCGCTATAACATTCATGATTTATAAGTGTTATTTGGCAGTTTGCAGGCTTGGAGGTAGCAAACTGAATGCAGACTCCAGTTTGCTCTGCACGGCGCACCATTGGCCCCATTAGTAAAATAGGAAGGTTTGCCGTGTGAGTAATCATGTATTTAGCCTTTAGCTGCTAATTTAAATAAAGAATAAAAGTTCTCGGTAGTCGCTTTAGCAAGTTCATTAAAGCTAATGCCTTTAAGTTCGCTAATGTAATAAGCAACATCTTCTACGTACGCTGGCTGATTTGTTTGCCCACGATGCGGTACCGGCGCTAAATAAGGCGAGTCGGTTTCTATTAATAATCTATCTAGCGGTATTTGTTTTACTACTTCTTTTAATTCAATAGCATTTTTAAAGGTAACAATACCCGATATAGAAATATAAAAGCCCATGTCTATGGCTTTTTTTGCCATATCCCAGTCTTCAGTAAAGCAATGCAGTACGCCACCGCAGTTTTGGGCTTTGTGCTCACGCATTAAGTTAATCGTGTCGGCGCGGGCATCACGAGTATGAATAATTAACGGCTTTTGTAATTCGTTAGCCACTTCAATATGCCCAACAAAGCTGGCTTGCTGCACTGCGTGAGTATCTTTTGAATAGTAGTAATCAAGACCCGTTTCGCCAATGGCAACAACTTTTTCGTGTGAGGCTAAGTCGATTAGTTGCTGTTTATTAAGGGCGTCTTTTTGATCAAGTGGATGTACACCACATGAGGCTGATACATCGTCGTAATGCTTAATTTTATCAAGCATGCTTGGAAACTGATCAAGCGTTACGCTTACACATAAAAAATGTTCTATTTGCTTTGCACGCGCTTTATCAAGAACTTGGTCAAGGTTTAAGTCTAATTTATCAAAATCAAGACGATCTAAATGGCAATGAGAATCTACAATCACTATAAGGCCTGTTTTATGTCACGGTTTAAATTTGTTCTTTTAATTTATAATGTTAGCAATTAAAAGAACCCAATACAGGCCGCGTTAATCTCAATGAAAAACCGACCCTATAACTACATGGTATATGTTTGATCGCCTGAGTTTAACATAGTCCCAAGTAGCTTTTCGATTTTAGCGTTTAGGTTTGTTTTGTCATCTAAAAAGCTAATACCAATACCTGGAGGGTTAGAGCTTTGTGCCCCTTGTGGCGTGATCCACGACACTTTACCTGTTACTACATCATCTTCTAAGGCATCGGGCAAGGTAACTCTAAGTGCTAATGAATGCCCTGCTTCGTAACGCATATTAGTACGTACAAATAAGCCACCTTTTTTTAAGTAAGGCATATAACAACGGTATAACTCGTCTAAATCGTCTATGTCTACTAGTAATTCTTGCATGATTAATCCTTTTAAGAATTTCGCAATGTGTATGCTAATCGTGATACAGCAAGCGGTAAATTAAGGCCAAGTACTTGTGTGTTATTTTGTAAAAACTCGCCTAATGCATTTTGAGCACTTTGATAAGCATCAAAATTCATACCTTGCAGTAATTGCTGCTTTAGTTGCACGCTTAAAAACAAAGTAAATATACGAACAAGTTCAGGCTGTTTATTTATTATATCGACTAACGCTTTGAAATTATGGCTTTGTTTAAACTCAGTTGCAAACTTATACAGTGTATCAATATTTTTTAGCTGGTCTTGCTGTTGCCAATGCTTTACTTGCAGCGGTTGGTTATAAAAAAGTGCCAGCCAACTATAGTTAGGAATATCTAATGTTTCTAACCATTGCTGGGCAAGTGCTGTATTAGTTATTTTTACGTCACTTTTAGCACATCTACTTAAAATAGTTGCAGGGAGCTGTTCTGGTTGGCTTGTAGTTAATATTAAAAAGCGGCTATTAGTTGGCTCTTCAAGTGTTTTTAATAATGCGTTAGCTGCTGCTGTGGTCATTTTTTCGCAATTTTCGATTATTGCTACTTTATTGCCATTTTGCGCTGCTGAGTGATTCATAAAATCACTAATACCACGTATATCGTCTACACCAATACTTTGTCCATCAACTTGCGTTAAGCGCTTGTCGGGATGAGTACCAGCAAGAGTAAGTAAGCAGCTTTTACACTGTCCGCAAGGTGTTAGCATACTGTTTTTCGAAGCTACCTGCTTAGCTATATTTTGGCATAACAAAGCATTGCCAAGCTCATCACTTAACTCAAATTTACCTACGCCAACAGGCCCACAAAATAATTGCGCATGATGAAAACGCTCTGCACGATAACTTTGCGCTAAACGTGCTTGAGTATCATGTAGCCAAGGCAATGGCATATTATTTTAGGCCTTCAAAAAATGAATGCAGTACATTGGTTATATCGCGATGTACTTTATCAATACTTTGGTTTGCATCGACCGTTTTAATGGTGTTGTCGTCATTAGCTAGTTCAACATAACGCATACGTGTACGTTGAAAAAATTCAATGGCTTCTTGCTCAATACGGTCTAGCTCACCACGCCCTTTTGCACGTTCAAGGCCTATCACTGGGTCAATATCAAGGTAAATAGTTAAATCAGGCTTTAAGCCCTTTAATACCATTGACGAAAGTGAAGCTAATGTATTTGAGCTAATACCACGCCCGCCACCTTGATACGCCTGAGACGATAAGTCATGACGATCGGCAAGTACCCATTGGCCTTTATCAAGCGCTGGGGTAATAACATTGTGCATTAGCTGCGAGCGAGCTGCGTACATAATAAGCAACTCGGTTTCAAAAGCAATTTCTTCTTCGTGCTCTGCTTTTACAAGCGTACGAAGCGATTCAGCCAGTGGCGTGCCGCCAGGTTCGCGGACATTAATGAAGTCTATTTTTTGTTTGTTTAAAAAGTCTTGGCATAACGAAATAGCGGTTGATTTACCTGCGCCTTCTAGCCCTTCTATTACTATAAATTTTGATTTCATAAAAACTTAATTCTTTTTATTTAATATATACGTTTTAACTGCCGCGTTATGCTGCTTTAACGTGGTTGAAAATTGGTGGCTGCCATCGCCTTTTGATACAAAGTAAACGTATTCACTTTGCGGCGGATTAACTGCAGCTAAAATAGCGGCTTTAGATGGCATAGCAATCGGTGTTGGCGGTAAGCCATTAATACGATACGTATTGTAAGGCGTATAATCGCGTAAATCTTTGTATTTAATATCGCCATCAAAATCGGCGCCTAGTCCGTATATTACGGTAGGATCGGTTTGTAGGCGCATATTGGTGTTTAATCGATTAACAAACGCTGATGCAATTAACGGACGCTCGCTGGCAAGGCCTGTTTCTTTTTCAATGATTGAAGCCATTATAAGTGCTTCGTATGCTGTTTTGTAGGGCAGATTAACAGCGCGCTGCTGCCAAGCGTCGTCTAACGTTTGCTGCATTTTTTGTGCTGCACGTTTTAATAAACTGCTCGCAGTATCGTTATTATGGTAATGGTACGTGTCGGGGAATAACCAGCCCTCTAGGTGCGTATTATTACCCAGTATTTGTGTACTTAGTTCATCAGTTTTTAAATCGTTTTGTAACTTATCGGCTTTATTAATAGCACTTAGTACTTCACGTAAGTTTTGCCCTTCAATAATGGTAAAACTAAAATTGATTTGCTGGCCTTGGTTAATTTTTTTTACGTTATTAATAACGCTATCGGCTGTTAGCTCGTAAAGCCCCGCTTTTAAGTCGGTAAGTGTGGGATCTAATTTTGCAATGACTTGATAACGCCAGCAACTTTCTACCCAGTTTTTAGCTTGCCATTGCTGACATAACTTATTAAAGCCAGTGCCATGCTTAACTTCAAATTGTGTGTTTTTAGCTACTTTTAGTGGGCTATTTATTGTTGCTTGTAATTGCTGGTAACCAATAGCAGTGGTTATGACAGCTAAAAAAAGTACCGATAAAATAACTTTTAACACTCAGCCTCCTTGGCTAATAATTTAGTTAATAATGCGTAGCTGTCATCTGTATTAAATACCTGTTGCTCAATACTTTTAACAGGTACTGCTCCCATTAAGCTATTACACACAAATACGGCGTCTGCTTGGGTCAAGTCTTCTACTTTTACGCGTTTAAATTCAACAGGCAATTTATCACATAACGATTGTAGATAAACGCCCTTTATTCCGCACTCATCAAGCAATGGCGTAAACACACACTTATTTTTAATCGCAAAAATATTAGCTGCTGAAGCTTCAATTACATTGTTACTGTAATCAAGCACTAACACATCGTCGCAGTTTTGCGTTTGCATCGCTTTTTTAATTAGCACTTGTTCAAGTCGGTTTAATGTTTTAAGACCCGCTAAATATGGCTGCGCCGCTAATTTAATCGGGCTTATTTCGAGATTTACACCCTTTTTAACAAGCGCTTCGTAATTACTAGGGTAATCTAATACACTCAATAAAATAGTAACATTGCACTCACTTGGCAACCCATAACCACGGCCGCCTTCGCCTCGCGTTACAAGTATTTTAAGCACGTTTAGTGGTGCAGTTTTTATATGCAAAGCAATTTGATTTTCAAGGCTATTAAAGTCTAACTCAGGAAACCCCAAGCGCTGTGCGCATTCAATCAAACGCGCTTTATGATGCGCCCAGTATTGTACTTTCCCATTAACAACCTTAGCGGTTGTAAAAAAGCCGTCACCGTAATTTAAGCCCCTGTCACGCGTACTTAAAGTGCTATTTTGATCTACTGCTATTATTGTTTGCATTTTATTTGGCATATAAAAAAAGCCCAGTTAAACAACTGAGCTCTTATAATTTGATTCGTTGTTAAAAAAGATTATACCTTTTTAAATAGCAACGAGCCATTAGTACCACCAAAACCGAACGAGTTACACAGTGCAAAGTCTAACTTTGCATCACGTGCAGTGTGCGCAATATAATCTAAGTCACACCCTTCGTCTGGGTTATCAAGGTTGATAGTTGGCGACACTTTTTGATCAGTCAACGATAAAATCGAAATAATCGATTCAACCGAGCCTGCAGCACCTAACAAGTGACCCATCATAGATTTAGACGAGCCTACCATTACATCTTTAGCTGAATTACCAAATATAGACTTAACTGCTGCAGTTTCTGCTTTATCGCCTGCATTTGTAGATGTGCCGTGTGCGTTAATGTAACCAATTTGCTCAGCGTTTACTTGCGCATCATTTAGTGCGTTTTGCATTGCAAGTGCAGCACCCGCACCATCTTCTGGTGGTGATGTCATGTGATACGCATCGCCGCTCATACCAAAGCCTACAAGCTCAGCATAAATTTTAGCTCCACGTGCTTTAGCATGTTCGTACTCTTCAACTACAACAACACCAGCACCGTCAGAAAGCACAAAGCCATCGCGGTCTTTATCCCAAGGGCGAGAAGCCGCTTGTGGATCGTCGTTACGTGTTGAAAGTGCACGTGCAGCATTAAAGCCACCCATACCAATTGGGGTACACGCTTTTTCTGCACCGCCAGCAACCATTGCATCTGCATCACCGTAGGCAATCATGCGCGCTGCATGGCCAATATTATGCAAACCAGTAGTACAGGCAGTTACAATTGAAATATTTGGACCACGAAGTCCATGCATCATTGATAAATGACCTGAGATCATATTAATAATGGTAGACGGCACATAAAATGGCGATAACTTACGCGGACCACTATTTAATAGCTTAATGTGGTTTTCTTCAATTAACGTAAGCCCACCAATACCTGAACCTACAGCTACACCAATGCGTGCTGCGTTTTGCTCGGTGATTTCAAGGCCTGAATCTTTAAAGGCTTGAACACCCGCTGCAATGCCGTACTGAATAAACAAGTCCATTTTTTTAGTATCTTTCGCTGACATGTATGCAGTTGCATCAAAGTCATTTATTAAACCCGCGAATTTAGTACCAAATTTTGATGTATCAAAGTGCGTTATTGTTTGAATGCCACTTTTACCATCTAATAAGCCTTGCCAGGTTGATTGAACATCATTACCTAGCGGCGTCAACATTCCTAAGCCAGTTACGACGACTCGACGTTTAGCCACGGTTTGCCTCCAATAAGGGATATTTTACAAGGGGGTGATCATACCCAAGCTACCTCAAAGTGCTAGTCCCAAAATAGATTAAAAACGCATAACACAATCAAAATTAATTTTTAGCTAAAATTGAGCATCGAGATTTAAGTTTTGAATCATGAACTTTGAGGTGGTTTGGATATAAAAAATTAAAGGCAGCGGATGCTGCCTTTAACGTGCGATTAATTACTCAGCGTGTGCTGTAACGTAATCGATAGCAGTTTGTACTGTAGTGATCTTCTCAGCTTCTTCATCTGGGATCTCAGTATCAAACTCTTCTTCAAGAGCCATTACTAGTTCAACAGTATCAAGAGAATCTGCACCTAGGTCATCTACGAAAGAAGATTCATTTTTAACTTCTTCTTCTTTAACACCTAGTTGTTCAATGATAATTTTCTTTACGCGTTCTTGGATATCGCTCATTCTTCTTTCCTTTATTAAAAACGCCGATGCGTTATTTTCAGATTGCCGCGTAGTTTACGCGGCATAATTCTCTGATTCAATGATTTGACCATAAATAATTGTCTGGTCAAACCTCTGAGTGTGTGTTTTGTCTTTTATCGCTTATTTTCGCAGCGATTTCAAGTATGTTTAAAGCAAGTTCACAAATAATTCAATGTTTTTGAGGTAACTTACTTAACTTTATCAAGCAGTAATTTAGGTACTATGGTTATTAAACCATGTACATCGCGCCATTTACATGCAAAGTTTCGCCTGATACATACGCAGCCGCGTCAGATGCTAAATAACATACTGCAGCCGCAATTTCGTCAGGTTGACCTAAACGCCCTGCTGGAACATTTGCAAGTGTTGCTGCTTTTTGCTCGTCAGTTAAATTATCAGTCATGTCTGTTTGAATAAAACCAGGTGCAATTACGTTAACGGTAATACCACGTGATGCAACTTCGCGCGCTAGTGACTTAGAAAAACCAATTACACCCGCTTTAGCCGCTGCATAATTAGCCTGACCTGCATTACCCATAGTACCCACTACTGAGCCAATGTTAATAATACGGCCTTTCTTTTTTTTCATCATTGGACGAAGTACCGCTTTAGATAAACGGAAAACTGAGCTTAAATTAGTGTCGATAATATCGTCCCACTCAGTCTCTTTCATACGCATTAATAAGTTATCACGTGTAATACCTGCGTTATTTACAAGTACGTCAATATCGCCTAAATCAGCCTTTATTGCAGCAAGTGTTGCTTCAATAGATGCAGGATCGGTTACGTTTAATGCATAACCTTTACCACTGTCACCTAGGTACTCACTGATTTTAGCAGCGCCTGACTCACTTGTCGCAGTACCTGCAACTTTTGCACCTTGTGCAACTAATGTTGTTGCAATTGCTTTACCAATACCACGGCTGGCGCCAGTAATTAGGACAACTTTGCCCTCTAATGAAAATAAATTAGACATTTTATATACTCTTATTTAGCTGCATCAATTGAAGCGGCGTCGTTTACTGAGCCACAGATCATTGCTTTATCAATTCGTTTAGCAAGTCCTGTTAATACTTTACCAGGACCAAATTCGTAGCTTTGTGTTACATCTTGCGCAACCAGGGCTTGTACTGTTTCTGTCCAGCGAACTGGGCTGTAAAGCTGGCGCACTAATGCATCTTTAATTGCATCAGCTGACGTTTCAGCTTTTACATCAACATTATTAATTACATCACATTTAGGTGTATTAAATGTTAAAGCGGCTAAATCTGCTGCAAGCTTTTCAGCTGCTGGCTTCATTAACTCACAATGTGAAGGTACGCTAACCGAAAGTGGTAATGCACGTTTAGCACCGGCATCTTTACATGCTTGCGATGCTCTATCTACTGCCGCTTTATGCCCTGCAATAACAACTTGACCAGGAGAGTTGTAGTTAACTGGCGATACAACCTCACCTTGCGCTGAGGCAGCACAAGCCGCTTTAATTTCTTCATCGCCTAGGCCAATAATAGCGGCCATTGAACCTACGCCTGCTGGCACGGCTTCTTGCATGTATAAACCACGGTTTTCAACAAGCTTTACGGCTTCGCTCAAGCTTAATACGTCGCTACATACTAGCGCTGAGTATTCACCTAAGCTGTGACCCGCCATAACAACGTCGGCATCTGGGTTAGCTGCTAACCAATCACGGTAAATAGCAACACTTGCAGTTAGTAATGCAGGTTGTGTGCGGTGGGTTTGATTTAATTTTTCTTCTGGGCCATTAAGAACTAGCTCTGCTAAGTCGTAACCCAGTGCATTAGACGCTTCTGCAAATGTTGCTTTAACAATGTCAGAACTCTCTAGTAGTTCTTGTAACATACCAACGCTTTGCGAGCCTTGACCTGGGAATAGAAGTGCAATTTTTTGTGCCATACTTTGCTCTTTTTAATTAAACAAATAAATAATGAAATACACGGCACATCAATTATTGATTAACCGCCGTGTCTTTAGAATGTGTGTTTTCGAAAATAGCGGCTATTTTATCAGGAAGTTGACGTTCAACCTCTTTTACCGCTTCATCAATAGCTGCTTGAAATGCTTTAGCTGACGCATTTCCATGACTTTTAACGACAATACCGCGCAATCCTACCAGAGAAGCACCGTTATACTGGTCGGGGTTCACCCTTTTATAGAGTTTTTTTATTATTGGGCGCAATATAAACGCCATACATTTATATAAAAGGTGCTTTTCGAGCGCGGTTGTAAACTTATTCATAATAAGCTTGGCAATGCCTTCACATGTTTTAAGTGCTACGTTGCCAACAAACCCTTCGCATACAATAACATCAGCCTTACCCGAGAAAATATCACTCCCTTCGCTGTAACCAATGTAATTAATATGTGGGCTTTGCTGCATTAATTGTGCAGCTTGTTTAATGTCGTCGTGGCCTTTAATGTCCTCAGCGCCAATGTTTAATAAACTAACGCGAGGGTTATCTAAACCAAGTGCTTGTCCTGCAACAATAGAGCCCATAATGCCAAACTGATAGAGCATTTGCGCATCACAATGCACATTAGCACCTAAGTCGAGTAAATATACTGGGTTTTTAAGCTCTGTAGGAACAGATGAAATGAGTGCGGCACGTTTAACACCTGGCAGCATTTTTAATACATAGTGAGCCATAAAAAATAGAGCGCCGGTATTACCTGAGCTAACACATGCTTGAGCCTCGCCCGATTTAACTAAATCTAGGGCAACACGCATAGATGAATCTTTTTTTGAGCGCACAGCAATTGCAGGTTCACAGGCATTGGTGACTATTTCACTACAGTGACGAATTATGAGTCTAGGATGAGGTAGAGAATCGAGGGATTCGAGTTCTTTAGATATAACGTGTTCATTGCCACATAAAATGAGAGTTAAATTGGCATGAGCATTTACCGCACAAACGGCAGCAGGAATAGATGAACGGGGGCCGTAATCGCCCCCCATCATATCTAACGCTATGGTTAGATCTTTCAGCATATAAGTAATCTCTTATTTAGAAATTACTTGAACGCCTTTGTAGTAACCATCTGCAGTCACATGGTGACGACGATGAGTCTCACCAGATGTTTGATCTACAGTTAAAGTTGGACCACTGATCGCATCGTGTGAACGGCGCATGCCGCGTCTTGCACGAGACTTTTTGCTTTTTTGTACAGCCATAGTCTTCTCCTAAGAATCTTTCTTAAGTTGTTTCAAAATATCAAATGGATTAGGTTTATCATCTTCCGCCTTTAATACACCAAAGCTGGCAGGCTTTGCTGAATAACTGCATGAAGCTTCGTTGTGGGTAGCCACTAATGGAATTGCTAAAATTAGTTCGTCTTCAATTAAATTAAAAACGTTAACTTCACCATTTTCATCAAGCGCTACTTCATCGTAGTCTTCTGGAAAAATATCTAACTCTGTATCTTCACCTACTGGTGAATATGCAAAGTCTTGAACCAAATCCAACCCTAAATCACCATTACAACGTTGACAAATGACAGTAACGTGTGTGGACAAATTGCCTCTAATCACAGCGAAACCTTGATCATCGTTTTTGCAATGTATTTTTACCGCTATTTCACCTACTTCTTCCTGCACAACTTTCTCTAAACGAGTAAGTTTTTCAAGCGGTACAATTCCGTCATACTTTAAACGGTGCTGCGCTGCTTTGCCTGGATGAAGAGTGATGGGAATTTTCACCTTTTGCATAGGGGCTGCATCATATAGATAGTTAGTTTGTTAGTCAAAGTAAAAAACCATTTTTACTTGGTTTTTAACGTGTTTTACTCTCGGATCTGATTTATCCTAACTCAATCTGAATTATCGTAGGAAAACAGTCCGTGAAGCATCCACTCATTTTAGCGTCAAGCTCGCCTTTTAGGCAGTCTTTATTACAAAAATTTAATTTACCATTTGATACGTTTTCACCAGACGTTGACGAATCAGCACTTGAATGCGAAACACCTACCGAACTGGTTAAGCGTTTAAGTGAATTAAAAGCCTCAGCGGCTAATAAACACTTTAACAAAGGGTTAGCTATTGGATCAGACCAAGTCGCTGTGTTTAATAATCAAATTTTAGGTAAACCACATAATAAACAAAATGCCGTAAAACAACTAAATTTATTTAGCGGTAATACTGTAACATTTTTAACTGGGCTTTGTGTTTACGATATTGTAACTGGCTCTAAAAAAACTTGTGTTGAACCCTTTGATGTTACTTTTAAAATCCTCAGTGATGTACAAATTAGTGCTTATTGCGATGCTGAGCAGCCTTATAACTGTGCTGGCAGCTTTAAAAGTGAAGGGTTAGGTATCTGTTTATTTGAAAAACTAAGCGGAGACGATCCTAATAGCTTAATTGGATTACCATTAATTAAACTCAGCCAATTACTGGCTGAGTTTGGTATTGATGTGCTTACTGCTCAAAACAAGTTTTAGTTAAGTAAATTAGCCAAGCAGAACCTGTTGCAACTGCAGATAATTATCTACTGTTGCAACAGGACTAAGCTTATTTAGCTGCTGTGCGTTATGTACACCCATTGTTACGCCAATTCTATCCATGCCAGCAGCTTTTGCCATGGTCATGTCTATTTGAGTGTCACCAATCATTACAGCGTCTTGAGCGCTTATGCCAAGTTCTTCAAGCAATTGATACAACATATCTGGAGACGGTTTAGACAGTGCCTCATCGCTTGTACGTGTTGCACTAAAAAAATGTCTAAGTTGGCTTTGATCAAGCAAACGCTCTAACCCACCTCTACCTTTACCTGTTGCAACCGCTAAAACAATGCCCTGCTCTTTTAAGGCATTTAAAACGCCGACAACATTAGCAAATACAGGCGTGGGAGTAGTATCCACACTGTATTGATATTTATAACCTGAAATTAACGCTTGGTGCTGCGCTACATTATCAGGAAATAAAACGTCAATTGCTTTTTCAAGCGACATACCAATAATGTTTTTAATGGCTTCATCACTAGGTGGCACTATATTAAGTGACTCTGCGCTACTACGAATACAGTTAACTATTTTAGTCACTGAATCCATAACAGTGCCGTCCCAATCAAAAATGACGAGCTTATATTTTTTAATTGGGGCTACTTTTATCACAGTTTCGCATCTCGTAGTTTTAGTAGTGTATTTTTAAGCGTTTTATCTAGCGGTGCTTCAATACGCATGGTTGTTTCGTTTTTAGGGTGATAGAAAGTTAAATCGTGTGCGTGTAAAAATAATCGATTTAAACCAACTTTACGCATAGATTCATCAAAACCCTGATCGCCGTATTTATCATCGCATGCTATTGGGTGACCTTTACACTGCGTATGCACACGAATTTGGTGCGTGCGCCCTGTAACAGGCGATGCTTGTACAAGTGAGCAATCGTTAAAACGTTCAAGTACTTTAAAACGAGTATGTGAAGGTTTTCCCTCAGTGTTATCTACACGTACTACGCGCTCGCCCGACTTAAGTGTATTTTTACGTAGCCCTTCGGTTACGTTTTTAGTTTTAGAGTCCCACTGCCCTTCTACAAGTGCCCAGTAATTTTTTTCCATTGTTTTTTCACGAAGTTGTTCATGCAATGCTGTTAACACCGAACGGCGCTTCGCTATAAGTAAACAACCCGATGTATCACGGTCAAGCCTATGAACTAGCTCAAGGCTGCGCTCTTCTGGGCGAAGTGCGCGTAGTGCTTCAATTAAACCATAACTTAAACCACTGCCACCATGAACAGCCATACCTGAAGGTTTATTTATGACGATAAGGTATTTATCTTCAAATAAAATATCGTTTTCTAGGCGAGTTACTTTGTCTAACTTTGATGGTACAAACTCTTCACGCTCAGCAACTCTGATAGGTGCAATACGCAGTACATCGTCAAGCTGCAGTTTATATACAGGCTTAATACGCTTTTTATTAACGCGTACCTCACCTTTGCGCAAAAGTTTATAAATAGCGCTTTTAGGCACCCCTTTTAAATGGGTAATAAGAAAGTTATCAATACGCTGACCTAAATGGTCTTCGTTGATCGTGACATAAGTTACTTGTAAGTCGTTTTTTTCTGACATTGCCTAATCACTAATTTAAGTAAAATAATTTAGTTGCTAACACTGTAATAATAGTGGGATAATCAGCAGCGCA
The DNA here is from genome assembly GCF_001974875.1 of Pseudoalteromonas sp. EB27. GTDB lineage: Bacteria > Pseudomonadota > Gammaproteobacteria > Enterobacterales > Alteromonadaceae > Pseudoalteromonas. The sequence continues at coordinate 116,444 of NZ_MTQD01000002.1, read as the reverse complement.
AATATTTAGTATTTGCAAATAACAACGGTGCTTTTTAACACATTAAAACATTCGTGATGCACATTCTGGGTAGCCGATCATACAGATCCGAGTTAAGTTTTCCAAAGCTTTTATGCCTCCTCAGTTAACACGTGCGATCAATTAACGGCAATGCGCGTAATATATTGCTGGTTAAGTTTGAACATGAAGCGATTTTTAACGTGCTAGAGAAAGCAATGAACAGATAATTTGTCTGATAGTGACGACGTAAAAAACGTCGTTCAGCACTAGCTCAATTATTGTAGTACCGTATAGCAGCTTATTTAGAACTAAAAAAATCTAATAAATAAGCGTTCATTAACATCGGCAGCGATTTTTGCTCTTAAAACGGATATTAGCGATACATCAGTATGTATTGCTCACCAACTTAATGAGCCCTACGCGCCTAATATGAATGATATTTAGTAAGATTAATATGACAGGCCGACTTCTGGGTAAAACTTGTAAACGTAGCTGAAAAGCCGACAGTTTTAGCACCATTAAGAATTTAATAGCGATAATAATCGCTATTGTTTGCCAGCATTTAAAATACTGCATACGGGAAACAGAGCCGTTCCGTTAAAGACCCAGTCGTGAGGCTGCACATTCTAAAAATAGGGACAACTGAACAGGCGAGAAAAACATCGTCATGTCAGCGACATAAATAAGTAGAGTAACAATATGAAACGTATGCTAATCAATGCAACGCAGCAAGAAGAAATGCGCGTAGCACTGGTTGATGGCCAGCGCCTTTATGATTTAGATATCGAAAGCCCAGGTCACGAACAGAAAAAAGCCAATATTTATAAAGGCAAAATCACTCGCATTGAACCATCTCTTGAAGCAGCATTTGTTGATTACGGTGCTGACCGTCATGGTTTCCTTCCTTTAAAAGAAATTGCACGTACTTACTTCCCTGCAGGTTACACTTTTCATGGTCGCCCAAACATCCGCGACGTAATAAAAGAAGGTCAAGAAGTAATAGTACAAGTTGATAAAGAAGAACGCGGCCAAAAAGGCGCAGCGTTAACTACTTTTATCAGTGTTGCTGGTAGCTATTTAGTTCTTATGCCTAACAATCCTCGTGCTGGCGGTATTTCTCGTCGTATTGAAGGTGATGAGCGTACTGAACTTAAAGAAGCATTAGGTCGTTTAGAACTTCCTAAAGGTATGGGCTTAATTGTTCGTACAGCGGGTGTTGGTAAGTCATTTGAAGAACTTAACTACGATTTAAAAGCATTATTAGTACATTGGGATGCAATTAAACAAGCAGCTGATAGTGCTAAAGCACCGTTTTTAATTCACCAAGAAAGCAACGTGATTTTCCGCGCAATACGCGATTATTTACGTCGCGATATTGGCGAAATTTTAATTGATAAACCACGTGTTTTTGAAGAAGCTAAAGCGCACATTGAGCGTTTTCGTCCTGACTTTATGAGCCGTGTTAAGCTTTATCAAGGCGACACTCCTTTATTTACGCATTACCAAATTGAAAGCCAAATTGAGTCTGCGTTCCAGCGTGAAGTACGTCTTCCTTCTGGTGGTTCAATTGTAATTGACCCAACTGAAGCACTTACATCTATCGATATCAACTCGTCTAAAGCAACTAAAGGCGGCGATATTGAAGAGACTGCACTTAATACTAACTTAGAAGCGGCCGATGAGATTGCACGTCAATTACGTCTGCGTGACTTAGGCGGTTTAATTGTAATCGACTTTATCGATATGACGCCTCCACGCCATCAGCGTGAAGTAGAAAATCGTTTAAAAGATGCTGCTCGCCCAGATCGTGCTCGTGTTCAAATTGGTAAAATTTCACGCTTTGGTTTACTTGAAATGTCGCGTCAGCGTCTGCGTCCTTCATTAGGTGAAGCAAGCCAAGGTCCATGTCCACGTTGTAGTGGCCAAGGTACTATTCGTTCAAACGAATCAATTGCGCTTTCTATTCTTCGTTTAATTGAAGAAGAAGCAATTAAAGACAACACAGCACAAGTAAATGCACAAGTGCCTGTTGCCGTTGCCGCTTATTTGTTAAATGAGCAGCGTCGTAGTGTTCACCGCATTGAAAAGCATCACAAATGTGACGTAGTGATTATTCCAAATCAACATATGGAAACACCACATTACGAAGTTATGCGTTTACGTAAAGACGAAACACTTGAAACAGTAAGCTACGGACAAGTTGTTGCACCAGAGCCTGAAGTATTTGAGATGTCAAAATCACCAAGTACTCCAGTACGTGAAGAGCCAATGTTAAAAGGCGTGGTAATGCCTTCTACTCCAGCTCCACAATCAGCTCCAGCTAAAGCAGTAGCACCAGCGGCTGTTGTACAAACTAAAACTGAAGGTGGCTTACTAGCTGCTATTGGTAATTGGTTTAAGTCGTTATTTGCAAGTGAATCTGAAGAAGATAAAAAAGAAGCTGTAGAAAAAGAGCAGCAAGAAGCGCGTAATAACGCTCGTCGTGGTAACGATAATCGTCGTCGTAATAACAATCAACGTCGTCGTAATAATAACCCGCGCACTAATAAACCACGCAACGAGCGCCCTGCAGCTGAAGAGGAAGTTAAAACAGACTCACCAGCAGCAAGCACCGAGACTCAAGAGAGAAACGAGAACCGTAATAAGCGTCGTCGTAACCCTAACTCTCGTAAGCGCCCAGAGCATAAAAGCGAAGAAAAAGATCAAGTTAAAACTGAAGCTCCTGCAAAAGCAGCAGTAGAAGTAGAAACTGATTCTAAGCCAGCTCAAGCTGCAGAGCCTAAAGAGCAAAAGCCTAAAGTTCGCCGTCAACGTCGTAACATACGTAAAAAAGTACGTCTGCAAGATGAAAACGCTGAGCAAGCTAACTCAACAGAGCAAACACCTGAACAAGCGGTAGTGACTGACACTCCACAAGTTCAAGAGCAAGCACCTGTTGCAGAAAAGCAAACACAAGCTCCGGCAGAAAAAACAGCGCACATTAAAGAAGAGAAAGTTGACACTGTTGATTCTAACGATGAAACAGCAACTACTGAAGACGAGCAAGAGCAAACACGTACACGTTCACGCCGTTCTCCTCGTCATCTTCGTGCATCAGGTCAACGTCGTCGACGTCCTGAAGGTGAAGCAGAAGTTAAATCTGACGAAGCCCCTGCATTTGTTCCAGTTGCTGATCAAGCTGCTGCAGAATATGAAGCAGAGCTTAAAGCTAAATCTGAAGAAACACCTGTGGATGCAGCGCAGCAAATTGAACAAGCCGTCGCGGTTGAAGACTTAGCAAAAGTTGAAGCTGTAGAAGAGCCTGCTAAAGTTGAAACTCCAGTAGCAACTGAAGAGCCAGCTAAAGTTGAAACTCCAGTAGTAACTGAAGAGCCAGCTAAAGTTGAAACTCCAGTAGTAACTGAAGAGCCAGCTAAAGTTGAAACTCCAGTAGTAACTGAAGAGCCAGCTAAAGTTGAAACTCCAGTAGCAACTGAAGAGCCAGCTAAAGTTGAAGCGCCAGTAGTAACTGAAGAGCCGACTAAAGTTGAAGCGCCAGTAGTAACTGAAGAGCCAGCTAAAGTTGAAGCGCCAGTAGTAACTGAAGCACCAGCTAAGGTTGAAACTCCGGTAGTAACTGAAGAGCCGACTAAAGTTGAAACGCCAGTAGTAACTGAAGAGCAAGCTAAAGTTGAAACTCCAGTAGTAACTGAAGTTCCAGCAAAAGCAGAAAAATCAGCACCGCATGTTAAAACATCGGTAACTCAAGGGTCTGCAAGTGCACCAATGGCACAGCCTACTCCTGTAGCTGATAGCGAAGTAAAGCATACATCTGTTGCAATGGCTCACGATAAACGTGAACTAGTGCCAGACAGTGGTTTACGTGCGGGTTCTATCAAACCTGCTGGTCGTGCAAGTTCTGCTATGACTAAAACAATGAGTGTTGATTAGTAACTAACACTTATTAAAAAGCCCCGCTATTTAATAAATAGCGGGGCTTTTTTGTTTTAATGAGTTGAATAATCAGAAAAATGGCTTCACGCCCATAATACGTAATTTATGTACAAAGAGGTTAAGAGGCTCTGCGCTTTTAGAGGTAGTAAAAAGGCTAAGCCTGCCAATAAAGCATGGCTTGTGTTTTCTCATTTACTCCTCTTTCACTTCTCTTTGTGAAATAAATCATTTAGTGGTTTTGTTCCGATGCAACGAATTTATATACCGATACAAAAAAGCGCGATATAAATACCGCGCTTTTAAATCAGCTTTTTAACTTAACTTGTTAAATTTACTCGCTTTCATTTTCCATAAAACGTTGTAGCTGATCTTTTAAGTTTGGCGGAATACCTTTAATAACTAACGTATCGGTTGCTTCGTTATAGGTAACACGCTCACCTAAATGCTTACGTTCAAAGCTTACACTAACTCCACCGCCAAGGCCTGAAAACTTAACCATACTGGTTACTGTTTTTTTATCAACGGGGAAAGTTTCTTCCAAGTCATAGCTTTGCTCTTTGCAAAAACTATCAAACGGGCTGTCATCGCCTTTTGTAAGCGTTGCAGATAGATCGCTCACACTTGCATCTTCGCCTGTGGTTACGCAATCATTACAGTAATCAAATACTTGCTTACGTAAATCGTCTTTTTCTGATTTATCAAACTGTTGCTCTGATAAATAATCCTCTACTGCGCTAAGCATTACTTGGCTTTGCTGTTTTGAATCAATACCTTCTTCACAGCCTAAAAAGTCTAAGAAAAAGTCAGCAACTTTACGACCCGCACGTCCTTTAATAAATGAAATATAACGATTATCTTCTGCTTGCGTATCCCACGCTGTTAAATCGATACGAGCAGCGAGTTGCATACGAGATATGTCTAAATGGCGAGAAGCCGCTAAATCAAGCTCTGAGGTCATAGAGTAATGCTCTTTAATGTTAATCATCGCAATTAACATGTAATCGGTAGCAACATACTGATAATGACAAAATACTAAATAACCTGTTTCACTAAAAGCGTACTTATCAAGTTCTTCTTTTAAAACCGTTGAAGCTTGCTCTGTCATATGCCAAAAGCCTAGCTCATCGTTACGGTAGCTTTGCATTGCAGAGGCTACAACACTGTTTTTATCACCACTGAAAGCACAGTAACCTTTACCAGGTTTACCATTATATGCATGATGTAATTGTTCGATAAAAACGGCTACTTTATCGTTAATTACCATCTCATCATTTCGAAGGTGAATTTGCGTATCGTCGTCTTTTTTGTCTACATAATGAACGACTAATTTTTTAACGTCTGTTGTCATCTTTGTTTTTCACGCCTCTAGTGTTAAAATACGAGAATATAACTATTTTATTGAACCAACTGATGCCAATCTTATCAAAATACTCTAATGAAGAAGTAGAACAAATCGTCGATCAGCTTATTGATGTGCTAACTAAACACAATGCGCCAGTAGATTTAAGCCTTATGTGCTTAGGAAATTCTATCACGCATATCTTAAAAGAGCATGTACCAACAGGGAAAAGACAAGCCGTAACTGAGAACTTTGCAAAAGCTCTATCACAGTCGGTTAAATAAACTCTATGAATTTATCGCAGCACAATCAGTTTTCATCAAAAGCGAGTCAGCTATTAAGCTGGGGCCATTGGTTTACTTTTGCCAATATTGGCTTGGCGCTATTTATTAGCTTAAGCTACTTATTTGCCGACTCGCCACCAACAAGCTTTATGGGCATTACTTATATGCTAGTAACGTGGTTAAGCCACACTAGTTTTATCGCCTTTTTAGCGTTTGTGCTGACGGTATTTCCGCTTAGTTTAATATTCCCTTACCCACGACATATACGAGGCATGGCGGCTGTAATAGCCACACTAGGCGCGTCACTGCTTACCCTTGATGCTTATGTTTACGTTAATTTGGGTTATCACCTAAGTATATCTGCCTTACCTGAGATTATTTCTCTACTGTGGCATCGTTTAACCAGTTCACCTGCTTTAACAACCATTTTAGCCAGTGGGATTGTATTACTTATTTTAGGCTTTCAGCTACTTGTGAGTAATTACACATGGCAACACCTTGAGCGCCTAAAACAATACAAATTTGCACGTTACGCAATTTCATTTTTAATAGTGTGTTTTTCACTTAGCCACAGCATTCATATCTGGGCTGACGCAAATTTAAACTTTGATGTAACGAAACAAGATAATGTATTACCACTTTCATACCCTACTACCGCTAAAAGTTTATTAGCTAAAAATGACTTACTTGATATAGAAAGCTATAAGCAGGCACATAACGTAAAAATTAATAACCAAAATATTAGTTATCAAATGCCAAGCCCGCTTGATAAGTGTGAAGACTACACACAAGCCAATGTAGATATTTTTGTATTTGAAACCCAGCAACAACTCGCTAAATTTGTTGCCGATAGTAAAAATTTGCACAAAACAGAGCAGTTTTTACAGCCAACTAATCATGACGATATGCTATTTAGCTTAGTGTATGGTTTGCCAGCTTTTTATAAAGCAGCAATTTTAAGAGAGCAAACTCTTCCTGCTTGGCAAAGTCAGCGCCGCAGCATTGAAGTAACGGGCGTGGAAGAACTTAGTTTTATAAATGATCAAGCCCACAGCTCTAGCGCAATTAGAGTTATTAAAAGTAGCGATAATGCCGTTGTACGAGATGATAAAACCCAGGTTTTTGCTTTTAGTCTTGCCAATAACAAGCAAGAAGTAGTAACAACATCAACTTTATATAGCTCCGACAAACGTATTTCTAAAGTAGATGGACTTATTCAACCTAGCGATTTAATTGCCACAAGTGTTGGCCAATATTTAAATTGTAAAGCCATTGCCAAGCAAACAATGCTGGGCGTTAATTTATACAAGAAAAAAGATGATATGGGCGTTAACTACTCTCAGGGTGTCGTTATAGCCTATAAAAAAGATAGGATTACCTTAATAGATTCAGATGGTAACTTTAAAAATATCTCTGCCGCTGAGGGGTTTTCTATTGAACAAGGTTTAGATATACCATTTTTAGTGCAGAGTATTAAAAAGCTTAAAACCTTCACCCAATAGCCGTTATCCTAACCTAGCTTGCTATACCACCAAGCTAGGTTATAGTTTTATATTGTTGTTAGATATAAAAACCAAGGATGACATGTATGTTTAAAACTTCTCGTTATATTGTCCACTCTAGCTTTTTACTTATTAGTTTTTTTAGCTTTAGCGATACCACTTACTACAAATGTGTAACAGAGAAAGGCACAATCTTTTCTCAACTGCCCTGTGACGACGAAGCAACAACTTATAAAGTTAACACAACAGGTAATCAGTATTCAGGCCCCAAAGTTGATTACACTAAACAACTGAACGAACTTGAACGTGAAAAACTCCTGTCAGGTTTACAGGCTGAGTTACGTAGTAATAACCACAAACTAACTATACTTGATCGTAATAAGCAGCGTGCTGAATATAAACAACAAGAACGGTTAAATCATATTCTAGCCGTTGAAGACAAAAACCGTATTACCAAAGACATTACTAAAAAACTAAAAGTAATTAATAAAGAGTATAAAAAAGATGTATCTGTTATTACTAAACAAATTAAAATACTCGAAAAAAAGATAGATCAATACCAATAAATCACTCCAAATTAATGAGCAATATTTATCTTGGTTTTAAACTTAAAATAACATACCCTTAACACAATAGAGTATAAGCTCTAGGGACTATTAAGGAGTGCAAATGCAGCCTCGCCATATTGCTGAATTAATTTTAACGGGTTTTAAAAGGCACTATCAACTATTTCAAAAAACAACGGCCAAAGCTCCCCTCGCCTTTGCAAAAAAAGATTGGCAAGCAATTAATGATATAAGCCGTTTGCGTATCAGCTATTATGATGATCGTGTTAACGAAACTACGCAAGCGCTAAAAAAAGAAACCCCAACAGAGCAACTTGATGAAAGCCTATGGCTTGAAGTTAAAAAGATATACCAGCATTTTTTATGTTTTCATCCCCAAGCTGAACTAGCCGAAACCTTTTATAACTCTGTATTTTGCCGGCTGTACCATAGGCGCTATTTTCATAATGACTTTATATTTGTAGAAGCAACTTTGAAAGATGCTCCTTCAGTACCTGTTGAGGCCGAATATAGGACATACTTTCCAGTAGTTGATGGCCTAAAGCCAACAATAAAGCGCATTATTAATCATTTTGATTTTAAAGCCCCATTTGTAAATTTAGAGCGTGATATTCGCCTTCTTGTTAAAGCATTTTATAAACAAGCACCCGATACACATCACCAGCCTTGGCAAATGCGCTTTGATATTTTGCACACGCCTTTTTATCGTAATAAAGCAGCTTATATAGTAGGTCGTGTTGTTTCAAAAAGTGGTGTTCAGCCTTTTATAATCGCCGTATTACACGATGAAGATAACGGATTGTATTTAGATGCACTTTTAACTAAGTCATCTCAAATGCGTGTTATTTTTGGCTTTGCCCGTGCCTACTTTATGGTAGAGACTCATGCGCCTTCAGCACTTGTCCGGTTTTTGAATCAGCTTATGCCAAACAAAACACTTGCTGAGCTCTATAATGCAGTGGGTTTTCATAAGCAGGGGAAAACTGAGTTTTATCGAGAGTTTTTAAATCACTTATCTCACTCAAGTGATGAGTTTACAATTGCTCCGGGTACACCAGGCATGGTGATGATGGTATTTACCCTCCCCTCATTTGGTTATGTTTTTAAAATAATAAAAGACAAATTTGGTGAAAGTAAGCCCTTTGGCCGTGATACGGTATTAAAGCGCTATCAACTAGTAAAAAACCATGATCGCGTTGGCAGAATGGCCGACACCATAGAGTATTCTAACGTCGTATTTCCTTTGGCACGTTTTGATAGTAATTTACTTACGCAATTGCATAAAACAATTGGCTCATCAATGGTAATTGAAGGCGAATGGTTGATCATCAAGCATTTGTATATTGAACGGCGCATGACACCACTCAATTTATTTTTAGAAAATGCTGATGAAGAAAGTGCCGCTGACGCAATTGAAGAATACGGGCAAGCCTTAAAAGAAATGATTGCCGTTAATATATTTCCTGGCGATATGCTCTTAAAAAACTTTGGTGTAAGTAAGCACAAACGTATTATTTTTTACGATTACGATGAAGTTCAATACCTAACCGATATGAACTTTAGAGCATTACCAAAAGCAAAGAGTTACGATGATTATTTAATGGATGAGCAAAGTTACTCTGTTGCACCACAAGACGTATTTCCAGAGCAGTTATGTACCTTTGTAATGCCTAATCCTATGTATAAAAAGTTTTTCCTCAGCACTCATCCAGAGCTTATAGATGTTAGCTTTTGGAAGCAGGCACAACAAAATATAAAAAATGGTCAGGTAAGTCATATTTACCCATACCCGACAGCACAGCGATTTATTCACCACTGGTAAGCGCTAAAGGACACACACAATGAATATAAGTAAAATAGATTTAAATTTACTCGTTTATCTCGATACATTGCTTCGAGAATGCAACGTAACACGCGCTGCTAATCAATTGAGTATTACGCAACCCGCAATGAGTAATGGCCTTAAACGACTTCGTAACCTATTTAACGACCCTATTTTAGTTCGTACCAGCGATGGTATGGTCCCGACAGAGCGCGCTTTAGAGTTACAACCCGTTATTCGTGGCATATTAATGACGCTTGAAGAAACTCTAGCACCTAATAGAGAATTTGAGGCAAGCCAGAGTAAACGTGTATTTAGAATAATGGCCAGTGATTACGCTGCAAGTACGTTAGCGCCAAAGCTTTTAAGTAAACTACACGAAGAAGCCCCCGATACTACTTTAGATATACTCACACCAAGTGACGTAACCTTTCATGACGTAGAAAACGGTAAAGTAGATATGGCAATCAACCGCTTTGAAAACTTACCTCAGTCTTTTCATCATAAACGTATTTGGAAAGACAGTTTTTGCTGCTTAGTTAAGGCCGACAACCCTATTATTGAGAGCTTTAGCCTCGACAGCTACTTAAAAGCACGCCATATATGGGTGAGTAAAACAGGTTTTGGTGTAGGTGTGGGCATGGACCCTAAAGATGTGCAAAAACTCGGCTGGGTTGACGAAGCACTTGCCCACTTTGGTAAACATCGTAACATTGCCACTTTTACGCGTAACTATCATGTAGCGATTCATTTAGCTAAAGAGAAAAACTTGATTGCGACCCTTCCTTCAAAAGCTGCAAATATATACTTAGATGATCCGGGGCTTAAAATTTTAGAGCCACCGTTTCCAATTCCTCCTTTCGAGCTTGATATGATTTGGAGCCCACTGCTGCATCGCGATGCGAGCCATATCTGGTTACGCCAAAAAGTAGCTGAGGTAGCTGAAGAGCTAAAATAACTTTATTACACAATATAATGTAAAAATTGCTAGGTTAATACTTTCCTCATTAACTTAGCCCCTTCCTGTAATAAAATTAAATCAATAAAATCAAATGACTACATAAAAACAAAAACGTGGAACGTACATTGCTTTTATTAAATTGAACTATACATTCATTTAATAAAAGAGGTCATTATGAACACCCATCAAGGATCAGAAGTAAATCATATTACTGACATCATTCAAGTTATGAACAGCGGCATCGATTTTTATCAAAAAGCACAGGAAAAAGTTGAAGACCCTGCTATTGGCGCACTTTTTCAGCGTATGATAGATGCCCGAAAAGTGAGTGTCGAGCGTCTGCAGCCATATGCAATTAATGAAAAAGGCGAACGCGAAGATGGTTCATCTTTCGCAGTTGAAGCACGACGTGCATATACAGCCCTATTGACTACTTTCACTTCACATAATGACAGCACGTATGTTAAAGAGCTTGAAGAAGTAGAAGATAAAACGCTTGAAGAAATTAAAGCCGCTATGGATAAACCGCAACCAGCTGATTGCGAAGCAGCACTGGCTAAAACATTATTAACGATGCAAAGCTGCCATGCAGAAATGAGCCGTATGCAAAAGCAGTAAGCTTACATAACTCATAAATACAACCCAGCCTAGCGCTGGGTTTTTTATTGCCTCTAATACCAATCTGTATAAATCTTTAAGCAATTTAACGAATTAAATTACTCTATAACGATGCTAAATAGACCCCATATATAAGCAGATTGCTATAAACACCACCTTATTTCGCCACATTTTAAATACATAATAAATACAAATATTTAACGTTATTAGAATATTTATTTAACCACGCTTTATTTTTGCTGTGCTAATTTTGTTATTAGGTACCTAAAACCTTGCTGTGGCGCCGCAGCATTTAATTAAAAATAAGGTCCAATATGAAAAGTAAACTAAGTAAACTGCAAAATAATGCTGATGTAGATATGACCCCGATGTTAGACATAGTGTTCATATTACTAATTTTCTTTATTGTAACTACATCTTTTGTAAAACCTGTGGCTATTGAATTAAACCGACCACTCGACAGCCCTCAAATAGATAAGCCTGTTAAAAATGCTTTATTTAGAATTGATGAAAGTAACGGAGTATATTTTTCAGGGAGGTTAATTGATTTAGAGCAAGTTACGTCTAATTTAGCGATGTTCGCGGCTAAATATGAAATAAGTTCGGTGCTTATAACCGCAGACGAAAACAGTACACATAATACTTTAATGAGTGTAATGAATAATATTAAGCAATACGATGATTATTCAATAAGTTTGATTTCTAAATAAAATCAGCCCAAGCTAAAACAAAAAAAGGGCCTTACGGCCCTTTGAGTTAAATAACGAAAGGGAGGTTATTAATTAAAAACGGTATTCTGCACCTACGTAGTAGTAAGCACCGTTAAATCCAAATGGAGCCGAGCGACGTGAGTAGTCAAACACACCTGAGCTACTTATTACTGTGTTGCCACTAGCATCCACAATAGTACCTGAGCGAGAGTTACCTATTTCGTTTTTATCTGGGTAAACGTCAAACAAGTTATTTGCACCAATGTTTACCGACAAATCTTCAGTAACGAAGTAGTTAACTTTAACGTCAGTTAAAATTTCTGCGCCATACGTTTGACGTCCGCCATCTTCTACTGTGTACTCACCAAAGCGATTAAGTGACAGGTTAACTGTCCAATCATCACGTTGATAAAGTGCACTTAAGTTAATACGATCCTCTGGTTGCCACTCTTCTATAATAGAGATATCTTCCGCTGAAAATATATCGTCTACACTTACTGTCTCAAGGCTTGAGCCAGCAGGAGAAAATAACGATACAACATCTGTTTTAGTGAAGTTAGCTGCAAGTGTAAAATCAAGCGTACCGCCTAAACCTTCAGTGTTCCACGTTGCTACAAAATCAACACCACGAGTTTCAGTATCAGCACCATTTAAGAAAAACTGCCCTACGCCAGCCCCCGCACTATTTAATGCAGCATCAAGGCTTGTAGATAAACCTTTACCTAAGCGGTCACTAATTACAATACGGTCGTCAATATCAATTGAATAGTAATCAACGGTTACATTAATATTATCTGTAACGTTATACACAATACCTAAACTACGGTTTTGTGATTTTTCTTCTTTAAGCTTTGGAATACCTAAGCTTTGCGCAAGTGTTGAATCATTTCTAAATGTACCAACCTCTTCTGCAACTAAGTTACCATTAGTATCAACAACAAATTGCGTACTTACATTATTAAAGTAAAGCTGTTGCATTGAAGGTGCTCTAAAACCTGAGCTTAATGCACCACGTAGTGAAATATCGTCGGTTACAGACCAGTTACCAGCAAGCTTAAAGTTTACTGTATCACCAAAGCCTTTGTAGTTATCGTAGCGAAGTGCACCCGATAAAATTACATCTTCAATTACATAAGCTTCTGCATCTACATAAAATGAGATTACATCACGCGACTCATCAACTGATGACGCAGGAGACGAACCACCAAAACCTTGTGAACCACCTGATGCATCTTCAGAGCCAACACCACCACTTAAGCCGTTATAAATACTTACACCGTTGGTCGTATCGTAATCGCGGTATGCATATTCACTACCTTCTAAGATACGGTATTCATCAGTACGAATTTCAGCACCCATCGCTAACGAATAATCATCAAAGTTTTGCGTAAAATCAATGTTGATTGTTTGCAATGATAATTCCATGCCGTAAGCGTACGCTTCACGTGGGATAGTTGTTCGAATATCAGCTGCACTTAAACCTTGGTCATAACGTAAAAAGTTAGCGTATGAGGCATTAATAGTGTCACTTGTCGTATAATCAATGCTGTTTTCACCGTAGGTGTAAGACAAATCAAGACTTGCATCGTTATCAAACTCAGTTTTATAACCAAAGTTGTATGAGATATCGTCGATAGTTGTATTAATTTTTGGTAAGAAACCTAGCGGAATTGTCGCATCGTTATCTTGCAGTACTGGGTTACCACCTGCATTTGCATTATGACGGAAAAATGCAGCCGACTCGTTTTCACGTGTTGAGTAAGTAATAAAGCCGTAAAGCTCGCCATCACCTAATTCATAGCCGGTATTAATTGTTAAACCAAACTGCTGAGAATCAGCATCACCAATTCTAAAAGTATCACGATCGGCTGTCAGTTCACGCGGATCGCCAGCAAGTAAAGTACCGTCACTTAACTCTGTACAACCATAAAACTGACAAGAGCCATGTAAACCTGCACGGTTAGTAGGTGCACGGTCACGGTAATTGATAGTTGTATTTAAATAACCGTCATCACCTAGCGCAAAGCCTTTATTAAAATCAAGGTTGATGGTTTCGCCATCACCTTCTGAATATTGGCCGTAGTTAATAGCCGCTTTACCGCCTTCGCTACCATCTTTAAGTACAATATTAATAACACCAGCAATCGCATCAGAACCATACTGAGCAGCAGCGCCATCACGTAATACTTCAATGCGTTTAATTGCAGAGGCTGGAATTGCATTCATATCAGTACCTGCAGTACCACGCCCAACAGAGCCATTAATATGAATAATACTTGCTTGGTGACGACGTTTGCCGTTAATTAACACCAATGTTTGGTCGGGACCTAAACCGCGAAGTGTCGCAGGTCTTAAAGCATCAGTACCATCACTAATTGCAGAGCTTGAAAAGTTAAATGAAGGAGCGATAGACTGTAGCATACGACCAACTTCTGTTTGGCCTGTATTTTCAAGCGCTTCTGCACTTAAGATATCTACTGGAACGGGTAAATCTTCAACTGAACGTCCTGCTACACGGCTACCCACAATAGCAATTTTTTCAATTTTTTCTTGAGCGACTTCTTCTGCTGCGTTTACACCTTGCGAATTAACTGCAAGTAAGGCTGGTAATACTGCTGCACTGACCGCTGAAAGCTTCATCATGTTGTTATCATTCCTGTCGATTTGTTTGAGTTTTATACTCAGTAAACCATTTTGATCAACAACCGCATCGAGCTCTGTCCCACCTAGTAATGCCTCTAGAGCATCTAGTTGAGTGTAAAATCCATAAACTGAATTTGCGTCATACTGCTTTGCCAACTCATAAGAAAACACCACGGTTTGCTCTGTTTGTTTAGCATATTCAATTAAGGCTTTGTCTGCTCGCTGCGCTTTTATATCAAATTGCACCATTTGCCCAGTGGTTTGAGTTGCTGCTTGTACACTCAAGCTAAAAATAGCCGGTGCAAGCACACTAAATCCACCCAATAAATGCGTTTGGTTACTGCGCAACTTATATAAACAGCTGACAAACAAAAATCCTCTATGGCTTTGTCTCTTTTTTTTAATGTTTTTTTTACGTTCAATATTTATTGATGCAACTTTATTTAACATTAGTCTGATTTGCATAACGTCTACTTATGATTCTGTATGGTGTTTTAGCGTTACTACATGCTCACCTAAACGCTCATGATCAATCGAAAAATTAGTTTGTAAACTTTCTAGTAAACCTTCAACGTCACCCGCTTTAAATACCCCAGCTACTTTAATACTGGCAAGCTCGGCTGAAGAAAGCTCAAAACGTGTCGCGGTATAACGACTTACTTCATTTAAAGCATCGCTTAGCTCTTCTCCGTTAAAAATAAGCATGCCATTTTGCCATGCCAAATCGCGTTGTACGTCGTTCATTGATAGTTGGGTAATTGGCTTTGTAACACTCTGCTCTATAACTACCTTTTCGCCTGAGGTAACAATGTTGGCATTAATTTGACGAATTTTTTGCGTGCTGTTATCTGCAAGTTGATAATCTTTAAAGTCATTTGCATCAACCGCTACACTGGGGTCGGTGATCATCACTTTGCCTTCGGTAACAACAAGCTCTAAATCTGATGAGGTATTACGCTGTACATTGAATACGGTACCGAGTGCGGTAAAGCTTTTGTCGCCTGCCATAACACTAAACGGACGCGTGGCATCTTTTGCTACATTAAAGCGCCCTTCTCCACGACTAAGTAATAACTGCCTGCGGCCTTTGCTATAAGCAACTTCTAGCAAGCTATTAGTATTAAGCTGCACTATGGTGCCATCTGGCAACACATACGTTGCTTGCTCGCCTACTTTTGTTTTGTAAATTTTAGTGTAATTAACTTTTGCAAGCTCTTGGTTATAGCCATTTTCTAAATTAATTAATAAGTAGCTGCATACCATTAACGCTGCAAATAAGCTCGCTGCAATTGAGTAAGAAAACATCCACTTATTTTTTGTTGCTTTAGTATTGTTACGCTGAGGAAATAAATGACTTAATTCATTTAATACCGAAAGTTCATCCCAAAGCTGAGCAAGTTCATATATAGAGTCTTGATGGGCGGTGCTTTGCATCATCCATAATTTAAATTGCTCTTTTTCATCATCAGTTAAACCACGATCAATTGCGCTTATCCATTCACATGACTTTTCTAAAATTAAATCTTTTGAATTAAATTGATGAACATTACTCATTCTGCGACCCTCTTAACTGATATAGGGTGTGCTTGAGCTTTAGGATGTATTTGAGAGCTTTGCTCATGTTCACGCATGTACAACATGGTTTGTAATAATCCTTTTGCAATGTGTTTTTCAACAGTGCTTTGGCTTAACTGCATTTGATCTGCGATCTCTTTTTGGCTCATGCCATAAACTTTTTTTAATATAAAGCATTTACGAATTGATGAGTTTAGTTGCTCAGTAGCTCTACAAAAAAGTAAGAAGCGCTCTTTAGATGTGTATTCATCTTCAAGCTTCATTGATTTGAGTAGTACGGGTAATTCGTTATCATTTTCTAACGAATCATTAAATTTGTTGTCCCACTTTGCTATATGGTTTAGTGCTAGGTGTTTTGCTGTTTTAAGCATATAACTGCGGGTAAACTGAATGTCTTGCTTTAAATCAGCTTCATAGCTTTTTACAAAGGTTTCTTGCACAATATCTTCTACATCGTCGGGTTGAACTATGCGCGATACAAAACGTTTGAGCTGTTTAGAAATATCAACAAATGTTGACGTGAACTTTACTTTTTTCGTCATCCTTAACATACACCTGTTGTTATTTTTATTACCGACAGGTTACGAGTTTTTGATATAAAAACAAGCTCAAATGTTAATTCTGGGTTATTTAAATGGATAGGAAGATAAATGAGTAAATTTTTAGATTACATCCGACTTAGCTTCTTTGCATTCGGTTTACTACTTGGAGTGCAAATTCCTGCATTTGTAAGCGATTTTGGCCAAGCATTATCAGCCCAATTAATTGAAGCTAAAAATGCCATTGCACCATTTAAAAACGATGCCGCTAAGTATTTTAATAATGATTTAGATAAGCTAATAAAACACTATAAAAATATTGATGATGGGATTGTGAATAAAGGTGCAAGCAATATCAGTACACTTTACACGCGACAACAAGATTTACAAATCGCTGTAAATAGGTTTGCGCAATCTCCATATATTTTTACATTGATCAGTGGCATGAGCGATGTAAAGCAACAAGTGTGGCAACGCTTTGAAGGTCAAATCATTTTAAAAAAAGACTCTATAATAGCCGCCATTATTGCAGCCATTATAATTGCCTTACTTGCCGAGCTTACTGGTTATTTGTTGTTAACTGGAGTAAAACGCTCATTCAAGCGCTTATTCGCAGCTCAAAAATAGTGATTTCATAAAATCATAAAACACATCGGTTTTACGGGTAGTTAAGCTATTTTGCGGACGCAAAAACCAAACTGGAGCATCATCTTGTGCCATTACACCGGGCATAACTTCAACTAAAATGCCATTTTTAATATCTTCATGAATAGCTATCATTGATTTAATTGCAATGCCATGACCCGCAATAGCTGCTTGAGTCATATTATCGGAATTAGAAATGGTAAAGCGTGTTCTCGCATTAAAAGTATGTATTTTACCCTGCTCATCAAAAAGCTTTAATTGGCGCTGCCACGGCAGGCAAACCCAATAGTGTTCGCTTAATTGAGCTAAGCTTTTAGGCATACCATATTTTTTTATGTAGCTAGGAGCTGCGCAAAGTATACGTTTGTTGTTTACTATTTTTCGCGACAGTAAACCGGAATCATTTAATTGCCCTACACGAATTGCCACATCTTGTGCGTCATCAACCACATTTACAAAATGATCCGTAATTAAAAAATCAAGTTTTAGTTCAGGATAGGCCTGCTCTAACTCGTTAAGCCTTGGCATTACGTATTTCGAAAAAATCCAAGGGGGCATAGTCACGCGTAATAAACCACTTACCGATGAGCTACGTGCACCAATACTATGCTCAGCGTCGTGCAATGCCTCAATTATAGCGCCAACGCGCGTATAAAATATTTCACCTGCGGGAGATAACCGTACTCGTCGGCTATCTCTAAAAACAAGTACTGTTGCAAGCTCACGCTCCAATTTACTTAAGCGATGGCTTACCGTTGCAGGCGATAAACGCTGCTCGCGAGCAGCAGCAAGCACTCCTTTATTTTCAACTACTGCTATAAATGTTTCTAGGTCGCTTAAATTATACATAAAGATGCCATTGTGCACTTTTCAATGTTTAACATTTTCGAATGAAGCTTTCAGTTTTGCAATGTTTATTTAAATATGTAAAACACTATAATTGCAAATAGTCTAATTATTGAGGTTCAATCATGAGTTTAAAAGCGCAAATAGATGCCTATAACGTACAAAAAGATGCCAAGTTACCGGCTGACGTTTTAGCATTAATGAACACTACAAACGAAGAGCTTATTGCACAGCATATTAAAGACAATGCGTTGCAAATTGGTCAAAAGGTAGAAAACTTCAGCCTAGCCAACCATAACGGCGAAAACATTGAGCTTGCGGATTTATTAAAAAAAGGTCCGATAATTATTAGCTTTTATCGTGGTGGCTGGTGCCCATATTGTAATTTAGAGCTAAAAGCACTTAATGACTACTTACCGCAATTTAAAACTCAAAGTGCTCAGTTAGTGGCAATATCACCACAACTGCCTGATGAAACTCTCTCAACTGCACAAAAAAACGACCTTGAATTTGATGTGCTGTCAGATGTCAGTAATAAAGTAGCTGAGCAATTTGGTCTATTGTTTACACTTGATGAACGTATTCAAGCGTTATACACACAATTTGGTATTGATTTTGAACACTACTACGGCGATAAAAGCTTTAAATTGCCGCTACCGGCTACCTATGTGATAAACCAAGAAGGTGTTATTACATATGCATTTTTAAACGAAGACTACACCCTACGCGCAGAACCTACTGATATTATGGCAGCACTTGAATCGGAGAATAACTAATGTCTATTTTAAAATCGTTAAAAACACTGACTCTTTCACTACTTGTAGGCACAAGCCTTGTATCTGGTTATGCAGTCGCTGATGAACCAAAAGAACAAGCAAAGCCCAAAGTGCTTATTTTTGATGTAAACGAAACCCTACTTGATTTAACGTCAATGCGTACCTCTATTGGTAAAGCACTAGGCGGACGTGAAGATTTATTACCACTTTGGTTTTCGACTATGCTGCACCATTCATTAGTAGATACAGTAAGCGGTAGCTATCACGACTTTGGGCAAATTGGGGTGGCGTCACTTCTTATGGTTGCTCAAAATAACAATATTGATATTACTAGTGAACAAGCTAAAACAGCTATTGTTACACCTCTTTTAACACTTCCTCCACACAGCGATGTTAAAGAAGGACTGGCAAAACTTAGAGCTCAGGGCTATAAGTTAGTAAGCCTTACAAATTCTTCAAACAAAGGTGTAAAGGCACAGTTTGAAAGCGCTGGTTTAATGTCTTACTTTGATGCGCGTTACAGCATTGAAGATATTAAAATTTACAAACCAGACTTACGTGCTTATGAATGGGTACTTAAAAAGCTAAACGTAGCACCAAATGAAGCAATGATGGTTGCAGCCCATGGTTGGGATGTTGCCGGCGCAAAAGAAGCAGGCTTACAAACCACTTTCATTGCACGCCCAGGTAAAGCACTTTACCCATTAGCTAAAAAACCAGATCACGTTGTGAAAGATTTACATGAATTAGCCGCTCTACTTAAATAAGTATGCGCTGATGAATCAATACCCAAGCGGCCAATGTTAGGATGACATTGGCCGCTTTTTTATAACTACCCCTAAATATGTCTTAGTGTAATTATTTTCATAATCAGTATGTTAAAAATTGAATGTAAACAAAGCATTTAGCCCAGTATGAGTTATTTTATCTGCTAGCAATTTAGTACTCACAACGCTACTATTAAATAAATACGTGGTGGAGAACATAATGAATAGTGAAAGATTAGGTGAGTTTGAGCAGTACTTTCAAATTAATGAAAGTATAAGAGTGAATTTATTCGCTGTATCGAACGGACAAGTTCCTAAATCGCAGCTTGAGCTAGAAGACGACATTCCCCCACTATTTAGATTAGCAAATGAAGTAAGTGAACTTGAGCAAAGCTCGTTACGCCCACTGCGTAACTTGGGCGATATAGCACAAGAGCTTGCTACATTTTTACAAGCCCAGTCACGTAAAATAGATTTAATAATGAGCCATATTTTGGCCTCAGAACAAGCGCAAGATAATGCAATTCAATGTGATAGCTACGGCGGTGGCGGTATTCGCTTTACATCACCCGAAGTACACTCAATTGGCCAAGCGTTTAGAACAAAACTATTTTTGCACCACGAAGCCTCTGCGGTTTATTGTTACACCGAAGTTGTGGCAGTAGAAAAACAAGATAGCGAACATTATCAATACACCCTGCTCTTTACCGCAATTAGAACCACTGACCAAGAACTGATTGTTAGAGCGAGTTTACATGCTCAAACCCGCCAACTTAAAAAACGTCAAGAACTTGATCAAAACCAGGCCGACCTAAACAGTGATAATTAGCTGACATCTTTATGTAAAATGCTAAACTAGCGTCATCTTAATTAGTATATAAAATTCATGAACTTTAGACTTTTACCAGAATGGGCCGAGCAAGACGCTGTTATGCTTACATGGCCTCACAAAGACACCGATTGGGCTGATAATTTAGCACGTGTAGAACCTGTATATATTGAGCTTGCTAAGCATATAACAGCGCAACAGCAGCTTGTTATTGTGGCGCACAACAGTGCCCTAAAAATGCATATTACAGCATTGCTAAATAGCGCTAACGTCTCTCTTAATCGTGTTCATTTTGTAGTAACACCTACCAACGATACCTGGGCTCGCGATCATGGTCCACTTACTTGCGCCGCTATTGATTCACCAGAGCAACTAAAAGTATATGATTTTACTTTTAATGGTTGGGGCAATAAATTTGAAAGCGCATTAGACAATCAAATTAATCGTGCTTTGGTAAAAGAGCTAAGTAGCACAAACAACCAATATCAAGCGCTCGATATGGTACTTGAAGGTGGCGGTGTTGAAATAAACGAGCATGGTGTGTTGCTAACAACCAGCGAATGTTTGCTTAACAAAAACCGCAACCCAGATTTAAATCCTGCTGACATAGAAGTACTTTTAAAAGATCACTTAGGCGCAACACGTTTTTTATGGGTTGATCATGGCTATTTAGCGGGTGATGACACCGACAGCCACATTGATACTTTAGTGCGTTTTGCGCCAAATAATACCCTTGTATATGTGCAGTGTGATGATAAAACTGATGAGCACTTTAGCGCGCTTGATGCAATGGAAAAACAACTAAAAACCTTTAAAACTGCCGATAACACCCCATATAACTTAATTGAGTTACCGTGGCCAAAAGCCGCTTATGACGATGAGCAAACACGCTTACCGGCTACCTACGCTAACTACTTAATTATTAATAATGCTGTGCTTGTGCCAACGTATAATGATGCCAATGATGAACGTGCTCTTGCTCAAGTTCAAAAAGCATACCCACAACACACTATTATTGGCGTTAATTGCCAACCAATAATTGAACAATTTGGCAGCCTGCACTGTATTACAATGCAATTACCTCGTGGATTTTTAGCTGGAGCAGCACAATGACAAGCCCTGCAAAATTAACCGTTGCATTAGTGCAACAAAGCAATACCGATAACGCTCAGCACAATATGGAAAAATCAATAAGTGCCATTCGTGAAGCAGCTCAAAAAGGTGCAAAACTGGTCGTACTTCAAGAGCTACACCGAAGCCTCTATTTTTGTCAAACCGAAAATGTTGATGTATTTGATTTAGCCGAAACCATTCCAGGCCCTAGCAGTAATGCCATAGGTGAACTTGCTAAAGAGCTAAGTATTGTAATTGTCGCTTCTTTATTTGAAAAGCGCGCTACGGGCCTTTATCACAACACCGCAGTTGTATTAGAACAAGATGGCAGTATTGCGGGTAAATACCGCAAAATGCATATTCCTGATGACCCTGGTTTTTACGAAAAATTTTACTTTACCCCAGGTGATATCGGGTTTGAGCCTATTCAAACCTCGGTGGGTAAATTAGGCGTGCTAGTATGTTGGGATCAATGGTTTCCTGAAGCTGCACGTTTAATGGCAATGGCTGGCGCTGAAGTGTTAATTTACCCTACCGCTATCGGTTGGGATCCTAACGACGACATTGCTGAGCAAACTCGTCAAAAAGATGCGTGGGTTATTAGCCAGCGTGCCCATGCTGTTGCCAATGGTGTACCGGTAATTAGCTGTAACCGTGTCGGCCATGAAAGTGACCCAAGTGCGCAAAGCGATGGTATTGCCTTTTGGGGGAATTCGTTCATTGCAGGCCCACAAGGTGAATTATTAGCAGAGGCTAATAATACTGATGAGCAAATTTTAGTGGTTGAAATTGATCAAAAACGCTCAGAAAACGTAAGACGTATTTGGCCGTTCTTGCGTGATCGACGAATTGATCACTATAAAGACCTAACAAAAATATATCGAGACTAAGTAACCTTAACTCAAGATGGCTCTTACTTGCTAAGAGCCAACTATAAATGGAGTAATAAATGGCGTTTGAGCAATGGGCAGCCTTGCCTTGGGTAAAATCTCATAAAGATAAAATTCAATGGGGCCAGCTAAGCGGAAGTGGTTTAAGTATTGCCATTGCTGAAGGCGTTAAACAGCAAGACAACTTAGTCTTGATTGTTACGCCTGATACACCAAGCGCACTGCGCCTTGAAACAGAGCTAGAATATTTATTACCCGATAACCCAGTAATGGTATTTCCTGATTGGGAAACTCTGCCATACGATCACTTTTCTCCCCATCAAGATATTATTTCAGCCCGGTTAGCCACTTTAAACACCTTAAAAAAAGAACAACAAAGTGTGTTAATTGTGCCTGTATCTACCTTAATGTTGCGCACAGCCCCGGCCTCGTTTATTTACGGTTCGACAATAAACTTTAAAGTGGGCGACAAGCTAGACACACATAACTTTCGTGACAACTTAGAGCAAGCTGGTTATTTAAATGTTCAACAAGTAATGGAGCACGGCGAATACGCTATACGCGGCTCTATCGTTGACTTATACCCAATGGGTAGCCCGCATCCATTTAGACTCGACTTTTTTGATGACGAACTCGACACTATTCGCTTATTTGATGTAGAAACACAGCGTTCTGATGAAAAAGTAGATAAAATTGAGCTACTTCCAGCACATGAATTTCCTACTAACGACGCTGATATTGAACGTTTTAGAATAAGCTACCGTGAAAAATTTGGTGCAAGCTCGCAGCAAGACTCTGTATACATGCAAGTAAGCAAAGGTAACTGGCCTGCCGGTATTGAATACTACATGCCGTTGTTTTTTGAAAAGCTCGCGACTATTTTTGACTACCTGCCAGAAACAACTACCGTTATGCAACTGGGCGATTTAGAGCACGCGGCAGATAACTTTTGGCACGATGTAAATGTACGCTATGAGAACCGTAGAGTTGACCCACTTCGCCCATTACTAGAACCCAATGCGCTTTATCAGCCTATTGAAGAGCTGTTTTCTAATTTAGGCAATTTTGCACGTATTCGTTTATCGCTTGCAAAGCTTGGTACTAAAGCGGGCAATAAAAACTTAAGCGTTAGCGAGCTGCCTGCTATTCGAATTGATCATAAGCAGCATGAACCTTATGGCGCGTTTATAAATTATGTAGCAGAGCAAAAAAAGAAAAAAGGCCGCATATTACTCAGTGTTGAATCCGATGGTCGTCGCGAATCATTACTGAGCATTTTAAAACCAAGCGGTTTAAAATTTAAAGAATTTGAAACACTCGAACAATTTACAAAAAGCGCGAGTGATGTAGGTTTAATAGTAAGCCCGCTTGAACAAAGTGTCGTACTTGGCACTAAACCAAGCCTATCTATTATTACCGAGCAAGAACTGCTAGGTATAAAAGTATCTCAGCGCAGACGCCGTAAGCACAAGTACGAAGCCAGCCAAGATGCACTAATACGTAACTTAGCCGAGCTTAAAGAAGGCCAACCTGTTGTGCATCTCGATCATGGTGTTGGGCGTTACCAAGGTTTGCAAACAATTGATGCTGCAGGTGTAGTTACTGAGTTTGTTACGATTACTTACGCAAGTGAAGCTAAACTATACGTGCCAGTATCGGCGCTGCATATGCTGAGTCGTTACTCTGGCGGCGAAGAAGCTAGCGCCCCACTGCACAAGCTTGGCTCAGATGCATGGGAAAAAGCAAAAAAACGTGCGGCTGAAAAAGTTCGCGATGTAGCAGCAGAATTACTCGACATTTATGCACAGCGCCAAGCAAAACCCGGTAATAAGTTTACGCTAGACGCCCCTGCATATCGCCAATTTAGCGATAGCTTCCCGTTTGAAGAAACTGACGATCAGCGCAACGCCATAGAAGCGGTATTAGGTGATATGCAATCAAAGCAAGCCATGGACCGCTTAGTATGTGGTGACGTAGGCTTTGGTAAAACAGAAGTGGCCATGCGCGCTGCTTTTGTAGCGGTTAACGATGATAAACAAGTGGCAATTTTAGTGCCTACCACCTTGCTGGCTCAGCAGCACTATGAAAACTTTAAAGACCGTTTTGCTGATTTTCCTATTGAAGTAGGTGTACTTTCGCGCTTTAACTCCACTAAAGAGCAAAAAGATACGCTTGAAAAAATGGCAAACGGTAAGCTCGATATAGTTATTGGTACACATAAACTTATTCAGCAAGATATTAAGTTTAACGATTTAGGCTTACTTATTGTCGATGAAGAACATCGCTTTGGTGTTCGCCAAAAAGAGAAAATTAAAGCACTGCGCGCTGATGTAGACATACTCACACTAACTGCAACGCCAATACCGCGTACACTTAACATGGCCATGAGCGGCATGCGCGATTTATCAATTATTGCAACGCCACCGGCTAAACGTTTAGCGGTTAAAACCTTTGTACGCCAACGCGATGTAGAACTAATACGCGAAGCCGTACTGCGAGAAATTAAACGCGGTGGCCAAGTTTACTTTTTGCATAACAATGTAGAAACTATTGAGCGTGTTGCACAAGAAATTAGTGAATGGGTGCCGGAAGCAAGCGTAACCTCAGCCCATGGTCAAATGCGCGAGCAAGAGCTTGAGCAAATAATGACTGACTTTTATCATCAAAAATACAACGTGCTTGTATGTACTACGATTATCGAAACGGGTATTGATGTGCCTACAGCCAACACCATTATTATGGATAGAGCTGATAAACTTGGCCTTGCGCAATTACACCAATTACGTGGACGAGTTGGCCGAAGCCATCACCAAGCGTATGCCTATTTACTCACAGGTGACCCCAAAGCACTTTCTAAAGACGCGAGTAAACGCTTACAAGCAATCGAATCGTTGGAAGATTTAGGCGCGGGTTTTGCCCTCGCTACACACGATTTAGAAATTCGTGGCGCCGGTGAGTTACTTGGCGACGATCAATCAGGTCAAATGCAAACTATAGGCTTTAGTTTGTATATGGAAATGCTCGAGCAGGCCGTAAATGCACTACGTGAAGGTAAAGAGCCAACGCTTGAAAACCTACTTCAAAAACAAACCGAAGTAGATTTAAAACTAGCTGCCCTATTACCTGATGACTACATACACGATGTAAATGCACGTTTAGGCATGTACAAGCGCGTTGCAAGTTGTGCTAACCTTGACGACATGGACGAATTACAGGTAGAACTTATAGACCGTTTTGGTTTACTGCCAGATGCAGCCAAAAACTTGTTCAGCTTGCAGCAGCTTAAAATGCAGGCCAGTAATTTGGGTATAACAAAAATTGAAGCAAACCCAAAAGGTGGTTATTTTGAATTTAGCCAAGATACCAAGGTTAACCCTAGCTTCATCATTGGTTTGATACAAAGTGCGCCTAAGGTGTACAAAATGGATGGCGCAAATAAATTGCGCTTTGCAATTAGTGAAGCTAACGCTCGCGAACGCTTAAAAATGGTCACTGCAATGATTGCAGATTTCGAAAAAAAGGTTAGCCATTAATGTTGCTAAAAAAATCGCTGGTTATTTTATGCTGCTTGTTTAGCAGCACTGCATTTGCAGAACGCTGGTTTGAGGTTGAGGTGCTTGTATTTAAACAGCGCCCGGCTCCGTATTTGCAAGAAGATTTTACACTTAAGCACAAAGCTATTGAGGATAAAAACTCTCTAGATTTAATGACCCCTCTTTATACAGAGCAAGCAATGCAAGCCTGTATAGATGGTGATGAGCGTTTTCAAAAACGCTCTTTTACAGATTCATTAGTTAATTCAAACCCACAATCGGGTGTATGTGGTGACAGTACAAACTACCTACAAAGCTATGATGAGCTACCTGTTACACCTCTAGCGCCTGCTAAAGATGATATGCAGCAAACTTATTTATTAGCGCCAGAACAGCTGCAATTTAAAGCGCAGTACAGGCAGCTAGATCGCAAAGGATTAACACCTATTCTACATACAGGCTGGCGCTTTGAAGGCGCAAGTAAGTCGCGTGCACCAAGCATGCATTTAATCGCAGGTAAACACCTTAAAAGTGACTCTAACGTAACCCCTAGCTATTCAAACCCTGATTTTGTAAGTTTATTAAATTCACAACCTGAACTATTTAACGACCCGGATCAATCAAAAGCAGAATGGGAACTAGACGGTTTATTTAAAATACACTTACGACATTATTTATACATTACAGCTAATTTTGATATTAGCCAAAAGCTAGAAAATGGCGATATAGAGTCAGCCCGCTTTTCTCAGTTTAGACGTGTAATAAGTGGTGAAGTACATTACTTTGACCACCCACGAATGGGCATGATTGTCCAAATCAGAAAATTCAAACATTAATACTAAGTAGGATATAACAATGAAAAAACTCCTTATCATCGCAGCTACATTAAGCCTTGCGGCTTGTTCTAAGGTAAGTCTTGAGAGTTACGAAAAAATCAAAGTAGGTATGGATAAGACTGAAGTTGAAACCATTTTAGGTACTGCGGACAACTGTGTTGAAAAAACACTGCATACTAATTGTGTGTGGGGCGACGAAGCAAAAAATATCGAGATCACGCTAGTATCAAACAAAGTAACTTTATATAGCAAACATGGTTTAGCTAATAAATAAATTTAAAAAAGGGACTGATTTTATCAGTCCCTTTTTTAATTACTAAAATTCACTTTTTGGAGTAGATAAGCTCAATATTAACGATTTTACTTCGATTTAACGTTATTTTATAGCGTTGATAAAGTGTTCTATCTTCCTCGGTTAGCACAAGCACCATGTTAAGTTGGTAGCGCCGTTCAACTGCCTGTTTAGATATTTTATTACTGTCTAAATGATATAACTTCCCTTCACCACGTTTTAAATAACGCGCAAATGGCGCAAGACTAAATTGTAGCGTTTGCTGCAGTGTATCGTACCCAGGTAAAAATTCTTTCGCGCTTACCCGTGTCTCACTTGCAAAGTGTAACCACTGCGCAGCTTGTTTATTTTGTTGACGACGTTTTGAAAATATAGATTTTACTTCTTTAGGGATTTTTTTAAAGCGTGTGTATTCAAGCCAAATTAGCTGACTCGCTATTTTGTCTTTAGTAATACTATTTTTAAAACTAAATCTCCACTTAGGTCGCCCTTGTACAATAGCTCGCCAAATCATACGCGTAATATCTTCTTTAAATATTTCACGTAGCCCGTAAATAACCCCTAAAATTAAAATAAGCGTCGCGGTGACTTCAGTAAACGTTGAGCGGGCATTAAGTATGACAACCATCACGAATGCCATGATAACTGCCGTTACAGTGCCTTTTACTAATCGTTTAAGATAGCTGTTAAGAAACCGTGTTTGGCGCTGTAATATAACGCCATGCTCAATTAAGCGTTGCAACAAGCGCATTTTATTTGTTATTCGATTAGCGTCTTGCATTGTGGTTTCAGAATTATAGTTTTTGTCAGCCCGGTACGCATTTTCGTTTTTACAAAACTGCATTAAATCGTTACGCTCTTTTGCATAATCGCTACTACGTGGGCCTTCATCTAAAAGCTTTAAAAATGATTGCTCAACATGCCAACTTAAATAGTTATCAGCATTGGTAAAAAATGGCAGTAGTTTTTCATCATCTGGCGTATAGCGACGCAGCTTTTTTAGAAGTCCTTCACTTTGTTCATATACTTCGTTAGCGCGTTTATAAAAGTCTTCTGCTTCATCAATTTTTAACGCATCTTTAATGTCGGCATCAAGGGCTAAACGTACTTGGTAACAAAATAAATTAAGGTTTTGACGATAATCTTGCTGCTCACCTTTGTTTTTACTAACAAAGCGGCTTCGTACTAAAGGCAAGTGTATATTGTTAGCGTTGTAGGCTAAATGTGATTTAAAGTGGTTATTAAAGTAAGATTCTTCGGTGAGCGTTTGCGGATTAATCCCCATTTCATTAGGGATAGAAAAATACAGATCTATGCGCTGTTCAGAACGAGGAGTAAGCTCTGGTTCAATGACAAAAGATAAGTTTTCATCTTGTTTTAACAATCAGTTCTCCTTCTAAAATATCGTTTTAGTGTACTTGTCTCCTTTGTTTTGTTCAATAAAAAAGGCTCAGTAAATACTGAGCCTTAATACGATTAATGTGCTAGTTAAAATTTAACGTTTACACCAGCAAATACACGACGGCCAAGTACATCATATGTGTACGGGTCAGTATTAGAATCGTTGTTACCTGAGTAGTATGGTGGTTGCTTATCAAATAAGTTATTTACACCAGCAGTTAACGAAACCATTTCACTGATAAAGTAAGAACCGCTCACATCATGGTAAACAACAGATGGTGTTGTTGGTGCATAACATGTAGATTCTTTACCTAAACAGCTGTAGCTATCCATTCCTGCAATGTAACGTGCTTTGTAGTTAGCAGACCAAGCATCACCTTTAACATCTAGCTCAAAGTTTGCTTTTACGTCAGCATAACCACCGATACCAGAAGTAATTAAACCAGCGTAATCAATACTTGATTCAATAACATCAACAGTGTACTCGTCAAGGTAAGTAACATCTAATGACGTATTCCAAGCAAGACCAGCTAAATCAAATTTGTAATTTAAGTTTAAGTCATAACCTTTTGTTTGCTCATAACCTACGTTTTGTAGTTGGTTATTAAACGCGATACGACCTGTGCTTTGGTTAAAATCGATATTTGCTGAACTACAAAGTGCTGTTGATTGATTCGCTAAAGAACCATCTGATGCAAGACATGAATCAACAATGTATTGGTTGTTTACTGTAGCAATAGCGTTTTCGATTTCAATGTCGTAGTAATCTAACGTCATTGAGAAACCTTCAAACCATTCTGGTTCGTAAACTACACCAACGGTAACTGTATCAGCTAATTCAGGTGTTAATTCATCATTACCACCAACGGTTACTTCAGCCTGATCTTGTGCGCCTGTAAAGCTAACTTGCTCATAAGATGGAGAATCACCTGAGTATAACTCAGCAACTGTAGGAGCACGGAAAGCTGTAGAGCGAACACCACGGAACATTAGTTCGTCGTTTACACGCCAAGTTAAACCTAGTTTCCACGTTTCATCAGAACCAAATGTGCTGTAATCAAAAGCACGAATCGCAGCGCTTAATTCTACATTTTGTGCTAAGTAAGCATCTGCTACTAAAGGAATAGCAAGCTCAAGGTATGCTTCGTTTACATCAAAACGACCGCTTGTTGCATCAACACGTGGGTCATTCGCAAGACCTTGTGAAGTGATCGAATCTGGTGTGTACCACGCTTTTTCTTCACGGCGTTCAAGACCTGCAGCAAAACCTACAAAGCCCGCAGGTACTTCCATTAACTCACCAGAAAGCGCAGCTGTAATCATAAATAATTGACTGCCGCCTGAGTTTTGCTCAGTGTAAACATAGTCACTAAAGCTACTGCTTGACCATGAAGCTTGTGAAAGTGGGTTAAAGTTACCAGCTTCAATTTCGCTTTGAATTGAACCCATATTGTGAAGGTTGCTTAAGCGATCTACTGAGTCATTACGACCAAAAATAACTGATGTATCCCACTCTAAGCCATTATCTAAATAACCTGCAGCACCGATAACAGAACGAACTGTATCAACTACTTGAGATGAGTCACGTGTACCAGTGTCAACCATACGGCGACCGTAAGAAACTTCATCACCGTAGTTAATATTTTGGTCAATTAAAGAATCGCCCATCCACTCTGCGTAGTCAAAGTCGAACCATACTGGCTGTGGCGCTAATTGCTGCTCTGACCAACGTTTTGAGTATGTAAACTCAGAGTATAAACGCGTGTCATCAGTTAAATCAAAGCTACCAATACCAGTAAGGTTTAAACGACGCATTGGCGTGTATAAGTAGCTAGATTGAGAATAGTTGTAGGCATCACTAGTACCAAAGTCGTGCCAACCATTATCAGCCTGACCTTGCAAAGATTCATCACCTGACCAAACATGGCCATTAGGAGTGTAAGAAGAACCAGAACAGTATGGAGCACTGCCATCGCCATCTTCAGTTAATGGACAATCAGAAAAGCTACGATCAGCCTGAGAAGCATCGCCACGGTCTGTGTACTGTAAACCTATTACAACGTTACCACGACCGAAGTTTCCACCCATTGTAATATCAAAAGACGTTTCATCTGCATCACCTTCAGTAGTGATTGCTGATTTAACATTAAGGTCTAAACCTTCAAAGTTATCTTTTAAGATAATATTTACAACACCCGCAACAGCATCAGTACCATAAACAGCAGATGCACCATCTTTAAGTACTTCAATATGCTTGATCATAGATACTGGTATAGTATTCAAATCAACTGTAGAAGCAGCGCCTGTACCTGAGTTAATCATACGGCGGCCGTTTACAAGTACTAAAGTACGTTGTGAACCTAAACCACGCAAATCAATAGATGCATTACCACCAGAACCATTATTGATACCTGGGTTTGTCATTGCGCCGCCTGTAGCGGTCATTTTTTGTAGTACAGAATCTACTGATACAGCGCCTGAAGCAGCGATATCGTCAGCACCGATTATAGTAACTGGGCTAGCGGTTTCCATATCTGCGCGCTTAATGCGAGAACCCGTTACTTGAATTTTTTCGATTGCTTGTGCTGAGTCTTCAGCAGCTAGAACTTGCACACTTGAGAACATTGGAAATGCTGCAATTACAGCTAAACCAAGAGTTGATTTTTTCATGAAAGAACCCTACTTGTTGGAAATTTACCTTTATTGGTAATGCTCACTTTTTATTAGAATAGTGAGTCAGGTGGGCAACTTAGGCGCTTTTAACTGAACGAAAACTTAACGGAAGCTCAATTTATATCAAGCAATAATGTGGATAAATCATTTTAGGTACATAGGTTACATTATGTTTCAGTGTTAATTAATAAATACACTTTAAAAACAAAAGCATGAGAAAATACAGAAACATTAGAAACACACCTGAAACCAAAGTGATTTACTTTGTAATCAAATGTAATTGATTGAGCTATGTACCAAAAACAGACAAATTAACAACTTAATCACAGCACATTATTAAAACCGCAAAACTAAATGTTAATTAATAACCATATTTATGCATACTTGGTGCTTAAATAGTCTTATTTAGCCACTTTGGAAAGTTTTTTGATTAGATTTTTATTCAGTCGCAATTAAAGTTGAACTTTTTGAGAGCACTTATTTATCATTGAAGTTTATAAGTCTCAAAATCTAAAAAATAATTTAATTGATCTAGTCACTCAAATAATCGTATGTATGAGAAAACAAATTCACACCAAAAATGTACGTTGTATGCAGAAGCTTGCAGTCGCTACTTCAATACGTTACATAAAAAGAGTAATTTAGTGTTTGTATTAAAGAGGTTGTATTATCTTTGACTGTTAGCTCTAAATTCCAGAGCATATTTTGCTCAGAACAAATGCCAACCATGGTATTGCTCTGCCACAGGCCATTATGTTTTTTAAATTGCTGAGGAATGTAACCCATATACATAGTAATGCCTTTGAGCTTGGCATCTTCAATTGTAATATTTGTTGGTAAATCACTAAAAATAGTAAATGGGGTTTCGGGAGAAAGAGTTTTCTCGCTTAACCATACTTTAACATCATTTGAAAAAGTACAAGGCAAATTGGTTGTGCATGTGGCATTTTTTAGAAATTTTTCATCTGTATTTTTGGAAAAATCACACGCTGTTAATAAAAAAAATACCGCGGTGAATAAACTTAACCTATATATAAGCATAACAATTTCGCACTAAAGAAAAGCAAATACTAATAATCGCGACTGCAAATAACAAGTGTGAGTGTTACTATTAAGCCAAATTAGGCACAAACTGTATCAAAAAATAAACAACAAGCTCACAAACATTGATTGATGTCATAATTTTATGTAATTGACCTATCTTTTTTAGGCCAAAAAATTTATCATTTCACCCGCAAAAAATAAGGGTTTCTCAAGTTTTTTTTCTGAAGCTTTCATGTATTGAAAGTTTTAGATAACACGCTTGAGAAAATAGTAGGCCCCACTTTTAAAGGTGGGTAATTCATTTCTAAACGCATTTATTGCAGCGGAAGCCAGAAAATGAGCCAAACAGTAGCATCACAAACTGAGTATAACTATAAGGTTGTACGCCAATTCGCTATTATGACAGTGATTTGGGGCATCGTTGGCATGAGTATTGGGGTTCTGATTGCTGCCCAATTAGCTTGGCCAGCACTTAACTTTGATACACCATGGTTAACTTACTCTCGACTACGTCCGTTACACACGAACGCAGTAATTTTCGCATTTGGTACCAGTGCACTTTTTGCGACGTCTTATTACGTCGTACAACGTACTTGTCAAACGCGTCTTTTCTCAGACAAACTCGCCGCCTTTTCATTTTGGGGCTGGCAGCTAGTTATTGTATTAGCAGTAATTACATTACCACTTGGTATTACTAGCTCAAAAGAATACGCAGAACTTGAATGGCCAATCGATATTTTAATCGCTGTGGTTTGGATTGTTTACGCTATTGTATTCTTTGGTACTTTAATTAAGCGTAAAGTGTCGCATATTTATGTTGCTAACTGGTTCTACGCTGGCTTTATTATCACTGTTGCAGTACTTCATATTGTAAACAGTATGGCAGTGCCTGTGTCGTTAACTAAATCATATTCAATCTATGCGGGTGCGGTAGATGCTATGGTTCAGTGGTGGTACGGTCATAACGCTGTAGGTTTCCTACTTACTGCTGGTTTCTTGGGTATGATGTATTACTTTGTACCAAAACAAGCAGGTCGCCCAGTTTACTCATACCGTTTATCGGTAGTTCACTTTTGGGCTCTAATTTCATTATATATCTGGGCTGGTCCTCATCACCTTCACTACACAGCGCTTCCTGATTGGACGCAAAGTTTAGGTATGGTTATGTCTATTATCCTATTCGTACCGTCTTGGGGTGGTATGATCAACGGTATTATGACGCTATCTGGCGCGTGGCATAAACTACGTACCGATCCAGTACTTCGTTTCTTAGTTGTTTCATTATCTTTCTACGGTATGTCTACGTTTGAAGGTCCTATGATGGCAATTAAATCTGTAAATGCGTTATCTCACTATACAGATTGGACAATCGGCCACGTACACTCAGGTGCACTAGGTTGGGTTGCTATGATTTCAATTGGTGCTATCTACCACTTAATTCCTGCGTTATTCGCGCAAGGTCGTATGTATAGCGTTAAATTGGTTAACACCCACTTCTGGTTACACACTGTAGGTGTTGTTTTATATATTGTTGCAATGTGGATCTCTGGTGTAATGCAAGGTCTAATGTGGCGTGCAGTAAATGCTGACGGTACATTAATGTACAGCTTTGTGCAGTCTTTAGAAGCGTCGCATCCTTTCTATATTATGCGCTTTGTAGGCGGTGTATTCATCGTAACAGGTATGTTAGTTATGGCTTATAACGTTTACCGCACTATTTCAGCTGAGAAAGAATCTCTGAAACTAGACGCGCAAGCACAATTAGCATAACGGAGTGAGATGATGAGCAAGAAAAATTCGCAAAACAAACATGAAATAGTAGAAAAGAACGTTGGCCTTATGGCTATTCTGACTGTTTTTGCTATTAGCTTTGGCGCACTAGTTGAGATCACTCCGCTAATGTTCCAAGACGATACAACTAAACCAGTAGAAGGCCTACGCCCTCTTAATGCTTTAGAAATGGAAGGCCGTGATCTTTACGTGCGTGAAGGTTGTTCTAACTGTCACTCACAAATGATTCGTCCTTTTCGTGATGAAGTTGAGCGTTATGGTCATTACTCTGTAGCCGGTGAATCTGTTTGGGATCACCCGTTCTTATGGGGTTCTAAACGTACTGGTCCTGATTTGGCTCGTGTTGGTAAGCGCTACTCGGACGACTGGCACTATGCTCACTTAGTTGACCCACGCGCTGTGGTTCCTGAGTCAAACATGCCAGGCTTTCCTTGGTTAGCAGAGAATACGGTTGATACCAGCCTTACTCTGAAAAAACTACAAATTTTCCGTGATACTTTTGCTATTAACCCAGAAAACCCAAAACATCCGGGTTTAGGCTATGGCAGCGACGAAGAGCTTCAAGCTGATGTTGATAAAGTTAATGCTATGAATGACGGCAAAGGCGCAACAGAAATACAAGCTCTAATCGCGTATTTACAGCAACTTGGCACCCACTTGAAGTAAAAATTATGGATTACGGAACATACAGAGGCATTTTGACTCTGGTAATTTTAGTATTGTTTATTGTGATTGTTGCATGGGCATATAGTAAGCGAAGCAAAACCCGTTTTGATAGCGCAGCTAATGCCATTTTCGAAGATGAAAAAAAACATGACAACACACTCTCTAACGAGGAAAAGGAGTCTGAAAAATGACTAGCTTTTGGAGTATTTGGGTTATTGTTTTAACCCTTGCATGCTTATGCATCATCTTTGGCCTATTAGTTTGGAACTTAAAAAACTATGCTGGCGTAAAAGAAGGTGAAAGCTGTGGACATGAATTTGACGGCATTGAAGAGCTAAATAATCCACTACCAAAATGGTGGACTTACATGTTTTTCGCAACTTTTATTTGGTCAGTATATTACCTTGCAGCTTACCCAGGTTTAGGCAACTGGGAAGGTTTGGGTAAATGGACGAGTTCTAACCAAGGTATTACGTCTTTAGCTGAATCTAAAAAAGCAGTTGCAGAGGCCAAAGCAGAAGGTCGCTTTGTTAAGCTTGATAAAGAGTATGAAGCTGCAGAAGAACGCTTCGGTCCTATTTTTAATAAGTTGGCACAGGTACCGGTTTTAGATTTAGTTAATTCTAAGTTTGAAGGTGATGCAGCGCAGCAAGTTGCTCTAGAAAATGGCGACAAACACGAGCAAACAGATGGTCAATTAGCCATCGAAATTGGTCAGCGTTTGTTCTCACAAAACTGTGCGCAATGTCATGGCTCTGATGCGCGTGGTGGTACCGGCTTTCCTAACCTAACTGATAAAGATTGGTTATATGGCGGAACACCAGACAAAATTAGAGAAACACTCCTTAATGGTCGTATAGCTGCAATGCCAGCTTGGGGCGATGCTCTTGGTGAGCAAGGCGTTAAAGAAATGACAGCACATGTGCTAAGCCTTTCTGGCCGTACTGTTAACCAAAAAGATGCAGCAGCAGGTGCAGCTAAGTTTGCAATGTGTGCCGCATGTCACGGTGCTGACGGTAAAGGGTCGGTTGCACATAACCTACCATTTGGCGCGCCTAACCTGACAGATAACATTTGGTTATATGGTGGTTCTCAACGTGCAGTTGAAGAAACACTTAACCATGGTCGTGCTGGTGTAATGCCTGCATGGAAAGACATTTTAGGTGAAGAAAAAATTCATTTATTAACAGCCTATGTTTACAGTTTATCGCAAGATAAATAAGCATGCGGTTAATAAAATGTTTATAAATTAATTTATTTAATTCAATAGATTAATCCAGATCAAAAAAGCCTCCACTGTGAGGCTTTTTTTTAGTCTTTTACGTATAAATCCTATAAAATAAACCTCCCTAAACTAATTTAGAGCAACTATGCAACCTACTCCGTGGTATAAGAATTTTTGGCCTTGGTTTTTAATCTTTTTTCCGTTAGTGGCCATTATTGGCTGTATTAGCCTATTTATTACGGCAATAGGTAACGGTCCAGATATGGTTGTTGACGACTACTACAAAAAAGGTAAAGCAATCAACTTAGAACTTACTAAGTTTGAAAAAGCAAAAGCGCTTTATCTGCATGGCGGATTAAATGTAACCAATGAGCGCGTAAGCTTTAAATTTACAAAAGGCGACAGCAGCAATGTGCATGTATTAAAACTCTCTTTTTACCACCGCACAATTAAAGCACATGACTTTACCGCTACTCTAACCCCTAATGCCAATCAAGAGTTTACAGCACTACTTGATATGTACACACCAGGTGCCTACTCAGTATTTATTGAGCCTATAGATGGCAGTTGGAAAATGAAAGAAAATATAACGTTACCAACTGTACAAACTGTTTTAGTTACTCCTAATTATAAGTAGTATAACTATGTCTAACTCTTGTTTTCATTGCCTTGAAAATGTGCCAAACGGATTTAGTGCAAGCGTTATAATTGACGATAAAGCCCAGCCAATGTGTTGCATTGGCTGCCAAGCTGTTGCACAAAACATCGTTGACCAAGGTATGACCGATTACTACAAATATCGGACCGTACGTGCAGGTAAAGTGGAACAATTGGTACCCGAGCAACTCGCATTTATAAAAAGTTATGACAACGAAGACATTCAAGACGAATTTATAGCCACTAACGATAATATCTCAGAAGTATTACTGAGTGTCGAAGGTATAACCTGCGCTGCTTGTGCGTGGCTTATCGAAAAACAACTATTAAATTTAACCTCAGTAAAACGTGTTGATGTAAACACATCCACCAACCGCGCGATGATCCAATGGAATAAAACCAGCACCCCATTGAGCGAAATTATTACTTCCTTAGCCAAAATTGGTTATAAAGCCTACCCATTTCAATCAGATATTGAAGCTCAACAAAAGCAACAAACTGCCAAAGCCTATATTCGTCGCTTAGGTGTTGCAGGCTTAATGACCATGCAAGTTATGATGTTTGCGTTTGCCATGTACTTTGGCATGTTTTCAGGCATGGACAGCAATTTTGAGCAGTATTTTAGATGGATCAGCTTAGTACTTGCCTCTCCGGTTATTTTATATAGCGCACTGCCCTTTTTAACCAACGCCATAAATGGCTTAAAAGCAAAACAGCTCAATATGGATTTACCCGTATCGCTGGCTATTTTTGGTGCGTTTGGCGCAAGTTGTTACGCCACATTTATGCAAGTCGGCGAAGTGTATTTTGAATCTGTGTGCATGTTTACCTTTTTACTGTTGTTAGGTAAGTATCTTGAATTTAGAGCACGTTTAAAAGCGAGCGAATTTACTGCCAACTTACAAAAATTACTGCCATTAACAGCCCGCACCATTAACGAAAGTGGCGAAGAACTTATAATTGCAGCCAAAAAACTAAAACTTAATGACGTAGTACTTATTAAAGCGGGTGAAACAATCCCTGCCGACGGCGAGCTTATAAAGGGTAAAACTACGGTTGATGAATCAATGATGACGGGCGAACACCAACCCGTTACAAAATTTATCGGTCACAATGTCTACGCCGGTTGCGTTAACCACGACGGCGTTATTGAAATAAAAATTAATAAAATTGGCCAAAATACCCTTTTAAATCAAATTATCCGCCTGCAACACAACGCATTAACTAAACGCCCTAAACTGGTTGAAATTACAGATAAAGTTGCGCAATGGTTTATAGCGTGCCTGCTTATATTTGCTTCACTTACAGCTATTGGCTGGTACCAAATTGACCCTGAACACGCATTTTGGATCACCATTTCGGTTTTAGTTGCTACCTGCCCATGTGCCCTGAGTTTAGCCATACCAACCGCACTTACATGCGCGGTTGCAACCTTGACCCGTAAAGGCGTATTAATAAAACAAGCGCATGTGCTCGAAACACTCTCACAAATTACGTTATTTGCCTTTGATAAAACAGGCACACTTACGCAAGGTAAATTTAGCCTTGATGAAGTAGATATAATCGATAAAAAATATACAAAAACGCAAGTGCTAGATATGGCAGCCATGCTAGAGCGTTATTCTGAGCATCCTATTGCCAGCGCTTTTGATGAAATCACGCCCGTTCATAATACTCTTGATAACGTTGAAGTACATCCAGGGCTAGGAATTAGCGCACAAGATGCAACTCATCATTACGCAATTGGTAAAAGTGGCTGGTTTGATAGCAAAAAATCGAATGCACAAGCAAGCTTATATATAAATAAACAAGTTGTTGCACGTTTTTACTTTGTTGATAAAGTAAAAAGCGATGCGAAAAAGCTTATAGAGTCTCTTCAATCGCAAAACTTAACGTGTCATATGTTGACCGGTGACGCGTCAGATGCAGGGCAAAAAGTAGCTAAACAGCTTAAACTTGAAAGCGTACAATCAGGATGTTCCCCACAGGATAAACAAACCGCAGTTGAGCAATGGTCTTCACAAAGCGAAGTGGTTGCTATGGTCGGTGATGGCATAAACGACAGCCCAGTATTTGCCAGCGCGCATTTATCAATTGCTATGGAAACCGGTGCTGACATATCAAAAAATAGCGCTGATGTAGTGCTTCTTAATAGCGATTTAGCCTCCATTGGTCATTTACTTAATGTTGCCAAACAAACCAGACGTATTATTAAACAAAATCTTGCGCTGTCTTTATTGTATAATGCTTCCATATTACCACTGGCAGCGCTGGGCTTAGTAGCCCCTTGGATGGCTGTTATTGGCATGTCTGCCAGCTCAATTATTGTGATTAGTAATTCACTAAGGCTATTAAAGTTATGAGCATAATTTACATTTTGATCCCTATTGCCATTTTATTTGTCATTATTGCTATTGGCGTATTTTTTTGGGCCGTAAAAAGTGAGCAGTTTTCGGATTTAAACAAGCAAGGTCATAGTATTTTGTTTGAAGACGACAAAGAGCAACATAATAAAAGTAATGATTGACCCTCTTTATACCAGCGCATTTTTAATGGGCCTAATCGGTAGCGGTCATTGCATTGCTATGTGTGGCGGTATTGCAAGCTCATTACAACTGGCTAGTGACAAACGCAAAACATTTACCTATTCATTTGCCTATAATGTTGGACGTGCCCTGAGCTACATGGCAGCAGGCGCACTTGTTGCAGGAATTAGTAGTCAATTTGCTAGGCAAAACACCTCCTTTTCATTAGTACTTTCATTCATTGCTGCTATTTTTATGCTCCTCGTTGGCGTGTATATAATGCGCTTGGGCCCTACTTTGCAGTGGTTAGAGAAAATTGGTAAAACCTTGGTGTGGCAACACATTGTTAAACTAAATAAATATTTAATGCCTATCAACTCTCCTTTTAAAGCCTTAGGTTACGGTGCTTTGTGGGGCTGGCTGCCTTGTGGTTTAGTATATTCAGCGCTTACATGGGCGATGACTAGTCCTAGTGCTTTAGATGGTGCTTTAGTTATGCTTTGCTTTGCTCTGGGTACTTTTCCCGCGATGATCACGTTAGGCGTTGCAGCGCAAAAACTAAATACTATTATTAACCACCCATGGACCCGAATTGTATTAGGCAGTGTTATAATTTGGTATGGTATCTACTTATTGATTATTGCAACCGACAAGTTGGTACATTAATCTACACAATGTCGTGAATAAAAATTTAAACGGATTAAATTATGGATTTCTCTCAAAGCCGTACTAAAGGTAATTGTGCTATTAGCTGTAATAACTGCAGTATTAGTCAATTGTGTTTGCCATTTTCACTTAATGGCCAAGAAATGGACAAGCTAGACGAAATTATTGAGCGAAAAAAACCTCTCCATAAAGGCGACTACTTATTTGAATCAGGCGCACCTTTACAGGCTATTTATGCGGTACGTTCAGGCTCATTTAAATCGTACACATTATCAGAGCGAGGTGATGAGCAAATAACTGGCTTTCATTTAGCTGGCGATCTAGTTGGTTTTGATGCGATAAATAAAATGACTCATCCCAGTTTTTCACAAGCACTTGAAACATCAATGGTTTGCGAAATCCCATTCGATACTCTTGACGAACTATCAGGGAAATTACCTAAACTTCGCCAACAAATAATGCGTTTAATGAGTAGCGAAATTACTTACGATCAAGAAATGCTGTTACTACTCAATAAAAAATCAGCAGAAGAGCGCCTAGCTAGTTTTATTTATAACTTATCTGAGCGCTTTGGTGAGCGCGGTTTTTCGCGTAAAGAATTTAGATTTACGATGACTCGCGGTGAAATAGGCAACTACCTAGGCCTTACTGTAGAAACTATTAGTCGTTTATTAAGTCGTTTTCAAAAAGCAGACTTAATTAAAGTAGAAGGTAAATTTATTACAATTTTAGATAATGATGCCTTGGCTAAAACAGCGGCAATTGTTAAGCCTCGTCAAATTAAATAGTTTGATTTAGAACAACAATTTATATGCTACCCCTTTAACTGTTTTAT
Organism: Pseudoalteromonas sp. EB27; assembly: GCF_001974875.1. Classification (GTDB taxonomy): domain Bacteria; phylum Pseudomonadota; class Gammaproteobacteria; order Enterobacterales; family Alteromonadaceae; genus Pseudoalteromonas. Next base: position 75,942 of record NZ_MTQD01000002.1, on the reverse strand, counting down.
ATTTACGTTACACTAAATGTACACCCGTTATGTAAATGGAGTAGCATATGAACACTATTAAACGCATTATTGCGGTTATTGACCCTACCAAAGACGATCAACACGGCTTAGCACGTTCAATAGATTTAGCTAAAAAGTCTGGCGCAAGTATTACCGCTTTTATGACGGTTTACGACTTCTCTTACGAAATGACAACCATGCTATCAGGCGATGAACGCGAAGCAATGCGTGACGCTGTACTAAAAGATCGTGAGCTATGGCTAAACGATTTAGTCTCTCCTTACAAAGATATAAATATTGAAACCCAAGTGGTTTGGCATAATCGCCCTTACGAAGCCATAATCGATACTGTAATTGATGAAAAGTACGATTTAGTAATTAAAGGCACACATCAACATGGTGCACTTAAATCCGTTATTTTTACCCCGACCGATTGGCACTTAGTACGCAAATGCCCCGCTCCGGTTTTATTTGTAAAAGAAATGGCATGGCCTGCTAACGGTAATATTTTAGCTGCTGTAAATGCAGTTAGCGAAAATGAAGAGCATGTAGCACTTAATAAACGCGTTATTAAAGACGCACAATTTTTATGTGAACTTGCCAACGCAAAACTTAATTTAGTTAATGCTTATCCTGCAACGCCCATAAATATCGCAATCGAAATTCCTGAGTTTAACCCGGGGCTTTATAACGAATCAGTTAAAAAACATCATCATGAATCAACCAATGCACTTGCTGCAGAGTTTAATTTAAACCCAGAGCAATGTTTTATTGAAGAAGGCCTGCCAGAGGATGTAATCCCTGATGTAGCGAAGCGGTTAAATAGCGAATTAGTTGTTATTGGTACCGTTGGGCGTACCGGCTTAAGTGCTGCTCTTGTAGGTAACACAGCAGAGCATGTAATTGATAGCCTAGACTGTGATGTACTGGCACTCAAACCCGATGGTTACGTGAGCCCACTTGCAAAAAACTAGATTAACCAAAAGATTTTTAGCAAGTAACAGCTCATATACTACTTCCTAAAAATACCGTGTTTAAATTGCTTTTAATTACATCCTAAACTCGCATATTCAGGTGGTTTGGGTATAATACGCCCCTTTATTTTTAGCAAATAACTTTGCTGTATTGTTTTACTAGGGGGCGTAATTGTCACACTCAGATCAAGCTAAAGCTCAATTTAACTTAAATAAGCTGCAAAAGCGTTTACGTCGCCAAACTGGTCAAGCTGTTATGGACTTCAATATGATTGAAGAAGGCGACCGTATTATGGTGTGTTTATCAGGCGGCAAAGATAGCTACACCATGCTTGAAATGCTTCAACATTTAAAACGTGTAGCACCGATAAAGTTTGACCTAGTTGTTGTAAATCTTGATCAAAAACAACCAGGTTTCCCTGAACATGTACTACCCCAGTACCTTGATAAACTAAATGTTGAGTACAAAATTGTAGAAGAAGATACCTACAGCATTGTTACCGATATTATCCCTGAAGGTAAAACAACGTGTTCACTTTGCTCACGCTTACGTCGTGGTATTTTATACCGCACAGCAAATGAGATAGGCGCTACTAAAATAGCCCTTGGGCATCACCGTGATGACATGATTGAAACCTTATTTTTGAACATGTTTTATGGCGGTAAACTAAAAAGTATGCCGGCTAAATTAATGAGTGATAATGGCGAGCACATGGTTATTCGCCCACTTGCATACTGCAAAGAAACCGATATAGCCCAATACGCATTTGCACAAGGCTACCCTATAATCCCGTGTAATCTTTGTGGCTCACAAGAAAACCTACAGCGTAAACATACAAAAGCAATGCTTGCAAAATGGGATGCGGAGCACCCGGGCCGTATTGAAAGTATTTTTACAGCAATGCAAAACATAGTGCCTTCACATTTAGCTGATGCCGACTTATTTGATTTTAAAAACTTACAAACAGGTGAAGTAATTGATGGTGGCGATATCGCCCTTGATAAACCTGACATACCTAAAGTACCAGTAAGTAGTGAAATTGATGAACAAGAAGTGCCAAGTGTAGTTACTATAAATCTTAGCTAACTTTTAGTTAGCTAAGAGTAAAGAATTAAGGGTTTGTATTTATATACAAACCCTTTAATTTACCAATTTAATCTTAAGCTTTACTTTAACTCTCAGCTAAACCTTGTAAAAACTCTAAACTTAACTTTTCTTGTGCATTGGCCTGGTATGGCAACTGTTGCAAGCTATCGTACGAAAAATCGTTAATATCAAAGTGACTTATTTCACTATTCCCAAAGCTGTTACGCTCACCGGGGCTTGGGGACATTTTCTCAATTACAAAATCACTTAAACGCATATCTGTAATACCTTGTGGTAATACCGACCAGTGAGCTTTCAAATTAAGTGTTTGGCTTCCCTGTGCTAACCGCTCTTTAGATACTAAATGAGCAAGTGGTGTATCGCCACTGTATAAGTTAGCCCTAACTCGATACAAACCGCTTTTTATCACTGTTAAATTAGCTGGCACGACCATGTTTTCATCTTGTGCATATGCAGTTTCAAAACCTGTTAAAGTCGCACTCGGCGCCATATATTGAATTTGTGCAACTACAGGGACTTTTTTACCAGCAACATCACCCTCTACAAACACTTGCAAACTACGAGGGTAATCATCCTCTCCTTTAAAGGTGATAGTTGCCTCACCTTCACGTGCATTACCTATATGAGTATTTAATACTTCTTTTGTATCTGTATTTGCAAGCTCAACGACTACTTTACCAAGTCCTTGAGCACTTACTCTTATTATTATTTCTTCTGGGTATACAAAACGATACTGCTTAATACTTAACGTTAAAGCATCACCACTTTCGTCAATAGGGCTCGACACAGGGTAAAACTGGTTTGGTTTTAATCGGTCTTCATCTAGTGGGCTTAATGGTTGAGAATAAGGAGGAAATTTGAGTGCGCTTTGGTATTGCATAACCACTTGCTGCGCCGCTTTTGTTAAGTCTTCATTAAACGCGACTTGCTTTTTTGATTGTGTTTTATTTTTTTTAGGTACATCTATGGGAATCACTTTTACAGGTGATAAATCAACTACGCTAGCGGCTTGTTTAACCTGCGTTGTCACTGGCTCTACAACTTTATGAGTGTCATTTTTACTTGTAAACCATAGCGAAAATAAAATAGCGCTAATAATTAAAGCAACGACATAAAATTTTTTCATTAGTTAATTTAATCCTTTATAAGGCGTATAGCTTTGAGCTACACGCCTTGCATGTTATGGGATCACATTATAAATAAGTGCTGATGCGCTTAAATTATTTGAATCCTTAATATAACGATATTGTTTTTTCCAAAACCAACTACCTGTAGTTTTATCAAACGTATTAAACCCTACCGTGTCACCTTCAACATTTACGTTATTCATGGCGATTGTTACATTACCTTTGCGCTGGGCATTATGTATTTCGTTATGGCTATAACTGTCACTCATCATCATTGGATAATGGTTAGGCATAAAGCTATTTACCGCATCACCTTGCGATTTTAAACGGCCATCAGTATCAATACTTTGGCTACAACTTCCAAATGAACGAGCTGAACTTGCACCACATGAAGAGTGCGATGCAACAACCGAGTCATCATTGCCTTTTAAAAATCCACCTGTTAATCCTAAGTATGCATTACCATCTGCCACAAAGCGTAAACGAGGTGTACGTGCATCAGGAAATGGTGATATTTTACGCGCGTTATTCACTTTTAAATCGTGTAATACGCCAACGGCCTCGGTTACATCACTTCCTAGCCACCATTTGAGTGCAGCATCGACCGCAAAGTTCCATGATGCGCCAGTTAAAGCACTAACAGCGACGTCAGCAAGCTCACTTCCACCGCCCGCGCCTGCTAAATCAAACGTAGCCACGATATTAAGCGGCTGTAATCCTTCGTTTTCTAACCAGTTTTCTTGATTATCAATAATATGGCGTGCAACTAAGTCACCTGTTGAATGTGTTACAAATACACAGCCATCACTGCATAAATTAGAGCGTGAAATTTGCTTTAATTTAGGCCATACCCAATCGGTAGCAATCTTACCTTCAACGCGTTCATAAGCAGGCCAGTCAATTCGCTCATCCGCACGATTATTCCAGTACGATTGCCAATATGTTTCACCATCATTAATTACATCACTTCCCAATTTATTGGTTATTTGCGAGGTTTGTAAACCATGAATTAATATAATTTTGTAGTCTTTACTCGCTGCAGAAAAGCTCATTAACATAGCAAGTCCCGCACCGATTAGGTGGCTTGGCTTAATTAATTTGTGTGTGTATTTGTTGTTCATACAATTCCTTAATGTTGTGTGCTTAATATTTTATTATCATTTAAGGTATTCATGTTGGTCTGCGTAAGCTTGTCAGCCTAAGCGATCACTAGTATTAGGAACAACGAACAAAAATGCAACAACTTATTATCATTTAGGAAGGGTGGGAATTTATTTCATACTGATTAATGAGTTAACAAAGGTATAGTTGTTAAATATGAAATTATTAAATGAGTTTCAGGGGGATATTGAGGTATAATATTAAAACGAGCACCATTAAAAGTGCCCGCTATAGAATAAGGACAAAGCTAATCTAACCGTTGGCTTTAAGCTCACTGGTAAATTGCCCAATCGCATTTACAACTTCTTGCGCGCCTTGTTGGATCTCTTGCATCACTTCACCAGATTCTTTAGATAACGCCAAGCCTTGCTCTGCTTTTTCTTTACCTTTTTCTATTACAGCAACCGTATTTTGTGTTTGTGATTGATTACGTTGCACAACTTCTACAATTTCTTCTGTTGCTTTTGATGTACGCGATGCAAGCAGCCTAACTTCATCTGCAACAACGGCAAAGCCTCGACCTTGCTCGCCAGCTCTAGCCGCTTCAATTGCGGCATTTAATGCTAATAAATTTGTTTGTTCAGCAATGCTACTAATGCTTTGTACAATACTTGATATTTGCTGCGACTGCTGATCAAGCGCTGAAATCTCATTCGCAGCTTGCTCCATGTTAATAGCCAGCTCAGTCATTACTGCAACAGTGTCTTGTATAACGCTCGCGCCCTGTTCTGCTTTTTTATCCGTTTGGGTTGAGGTGCTATAAGCAATCTCGGCCGCTTGTGAGATTGCAATTTCTTGATTTACTTGTTCAGTAATAACTGTGGCAAACTTCATCACTTTATAAAGCTCATTTGCGTCATTTGAGATTGGGTTATATGACGCTTCTAACCAAACAATATTGCCGTGTTTATCTACGCGTTTAAAGCGCTCAGCAATAAATTGACCATCTCTTAATTTATCCCAAAATTGCAGGTATTCTTGGGAGTTGTACTCTGAAGCCTCACAAAATGTGCGATGGTGTTTTCCTATTAATTCACTTTCTTGATAACCCATTGCAGCTAAAAACTGTTCATTTGCTTTTAAAACATGGCCCTCTAAATCAAATTCAATTACCGCCATAGAGCGATATATAGCTTTAATAGTATCGCTTTGCTCGCGAGAAGCTGTAATTGTTTTTGTAAGTACACTCCCGAATATAGAAAAATAGAGCAACTGATCTTGCTCACCTTTTACAGGATGTACTATTAAACGTAACCATTCAGCTTTGCCATCGCTGCGCATAACTTGTAATGCACCGCCCCAATGCCCTTCTTTTTTAATAGCTTGTTGCAAGCTTTTAAATTCGACAGATTGTCGAGACGAATCTGTAATAAAATTATCAAAAGAGTTATTAGTTAGCTCATCTTCGCTATAGCCTAGGTTTTCTAAAAATTTATCGTTGGCGTGCGAAATCCTGCCATCATAAAGAATGTTCAGTACTAACATCTCTCGGTAAAGCCCTTCCCACACTTGTTGTAATGGATAGAGCTCTGCTTTTAAAGAGGCTATTTCATTTTGTTTATTTTTAGAAAAAAACATTAATATCCCTACTAATACAATCAATATAAAATTAATTTTAGTATAGGAGACATTTACCATAACGCGATAAATAATAAGAGTTTTAACCGCAACTACATATGGACACTTATATAAGTGAACATGTACTTATATAATAGCTTCGGCGCAACGTAATCCTCAAAGTTTAAAACGTTAATCTTTCGTATAAACCTGATGCCCTAGATACGCTTTTATTCATTGCTAATTGCAGTACTTTTTTATCAGCCACCAGCTCAAAGGTATTTTTAGCGCGGGTTATACCCGTATACACTAATTGCCTGTTTATCCCCATGCGCGCTTGTTTTAGCGGTGGCAGTACCATTGCAGTGTAGCTAAACTCTGAGCCTTGTGATTTATGAATAGTCATTACATAGACTTTATCGTGCGCAGGGAGTCGTGCAGGCGAAAATGCTCGTTGATTACCTTGCTCATCAATAAATATCGCTTTGAGCCGCCCACTTTCATCGGGCATTAAAATACCAATATCGCCGTTAAATAACTTAAGCTGGTAATCGTTTTGGCTCACCATAATAGGCATGCCTGTGTAATGATGTGTATTAGGGCTAACAGTTATTAAACCTTGCTGTTGCAACACGCGCTCTATTCGTTGATTTAAGCTATGCACTCCGTAATCGCCCTCTCGTACCGCAGCTAAAAGCTGATAACTAGCAAAAGCAGCATGCACTTGTGCAACACCTGTACCTTGGGCAATTAAGTTAAGGTATTTTGCATAATGACTTGCTGCACTTTTAACGAGTTTTTCAATCGGTTTTGCTACAAAGTCGTAATCTAAAATTACATCGTTAAAGCGCCCTTCAGTACTTTCTTGCTCTACGTAATTTAAAATACCGGTGTTATTAGTGTTTACCGCAAGTGCAAGTTGACCAATACCGCTTTGTGCGTCAAATCGATAACTGTGTTGTAAAAAGGCAATGCAATCTGCGAGTTTAAATTCACTCGCACTTTGCGCTGCAAGTTTAGCCTCGTTATTAAAGCATAAATTATTTAACTCATCACAACGTGCTTGCGAATAGCGTGGCGTTTGCCCAAGTGTTAAACCTTGGCATAAATCGCTCATTACGCTGCCGGTATCTACCGAGGCAAGCTGATCTTTATCACCTAAGAGTATTAACCGCGCGTGCGCGGGCAGTGCTTCTATTAATTTAGCCATCAGCGATAAATCGACCATACTGGCTTCATCAATAATTAGCACATCTAAATGCAGCGGATTGCTTTTGTTATGTCTAAATTTATTAGTAAACGGTTTTACGCCCAGTAAGCGATGAATCGTTTGAGCGCTTTGTGGTATCAGCGTTTTTATATCATCAGGAATCGTTGTGAGCTTATTTTTGGCGCCCAAAATAGACTCACTTAAACGTGCAGCTGCTTTACCTGTAGGGGCCACCAGCTTAATACTAAGGGGTGCTGTTTCATAAAGTGACTGCAAAATAGCCAGCAACTTAGTCACTGTGGTAGTTTTACCTGTGCCAGGACCGCCCGTGATCACACTAAAGCCTTTGGTGGCCGCAATCGCGCACGCCACTTTTTGCCAATCAGTTTCAACAGTTGAATCAGCAGGAAAATAGGTATTTAAAAGCCCTGCTAATACTTCATTATTAATATTGAGCTTTCGCTCGCTCATGCTTAATAGTCTATCAGCAAGTGTTTGCTCATAACCTGCAAGGCGCGCAAAATAAAGTCGCTCGTTAAATAATTGCAATGGCTTACTCTCGCCAACGCTTTCATGGTTTTGTAAATAACTAACCGCTGTGTGTACGTTAAAGTCATCACTAAACGGGCTTAGCGTACTGGGAACATTGCCATCGAGTTTATTAAAGTCACCTTTGCGCAAGTTAAAAGGATTGCTCCAATCAACTTCATTTAAGGTTAAACAACTGTGCTGACTTTGCTGCGATAAGCACAGTAATAAAACAATATAAAATAGTTCATTATGTGTTTGCTCTATGCCATTAGTACTCAGTAATTCAGCGAGCTTAACATCAACTACACGTAATCGTTTTTCAACTAATAAATACTCAAGTAACGGGACTTCAGTAATTGAATATTTTACAGCCACCTCATTTTGTGATTTAAGAATATTTAGAGGCTCATCGCTAGGCGCTTGATCAATATCGTCAAACAAGCCAGGTTGTTCATTTAAATCGCTCATAGCATGGCTCCTTGGCTAAATAAGCCATCTAAAATAATCACTTGTTCTACAGTTAGCTTTTTAAAGTACACGCCTTGCCCTGCAGGCATTCCACGTAAAAAAGTGTAATACACGCCGCCTAAATGGGTTTCAATTGAATAATCAGCTATACGTTGTTTTAATAAACGATGCAGCGCTACCGTGTAGATTAAATACTGTAAATGATATTGATGACTACTCATCGCTTGCTCAAGCATATCGCCTTCGTAATCAGCTGGCGTACTGCCTAAATAATTAGACTTATAATCTAAAATATAATACTTACCTTGGTAGCAAAATATTAAATCGACAAAGCCTTTTAACAAGCCTTTTACTTGCGAAAACTCAAGCTTACTTTGCGTAAAACCAAAATGTTTAACCAACATTTCGTTTAGCTTAGGTGCACTTAAGCTCTCAAGTGGTAAATTAAACTCCATTTCGACTAGGCAGTCGCTTGGTGTAAGTACACCCAATGAAAGAAGGCTCTTATCTAGAGAGCTGTTATCTAGGGGGCACACAAGAACATCGAGCACCCACTTTTCAGCCACTTCTCGCCATTGCTCACCTATGTGGTATTTTTCAAGGCAGCGCTTAACAACTTCCGATAAGTTTTGCTCGGTATTAGTTGGGTGGACTATTGGGCTAGTAAAATCTATTTGTTCAAATATTTCGTGCAAACAGCTACCCGGCTTTGGCCCTTTAGGAAAGCTATAAGGTGATGGTAGTTCGTCCTCTTGCACTGCAAACTCGTCTTTTTCGTGATCTTCATCACTTCGCCCTGGGGCTAATTGGTCGCTGTGCTTTTTAAAGCTCAACGCGCTAAAGCTGGTTGCTCGCCAGTTACGCTCTATACTTGCCGTTACTTTATTAACACTTAATGTTTGCTGCGCAATTTTACTATTATTAAAACTAAGTGTTCCCTGCTCTAATAACGTTTGTGAGGTAAATTGCTGATAGCTCATCGCGCTATTAGCGTCGCAAAACTCACTTAAATGCGTACGCCATGTTTGGCTACTGGCAAGTTCAAGCCCTGCAAATAACACATGCCCTAGTGCACTACTTTGCATAGCTAAGCGGCTACTTTGCCCTTGCCCAATATTATAAACACCCAGCGCACAAAAATGCACGGCGCGAGTAAGTGCTACATACAGCAGGCGTAAATCTTCAGCTAGACGCTCTTGCTCTGCTTTTTGCAGGGCATCTTCGTCTTTACTTAAATCGTAAATCAGCTTGCCATTATTATGATAAAGCGCTTCTTTAGTTTCGCGATAGCCACTGGCAAATGGCATAAATACCAGTGGGTATTCTAGCCCTTTTGAGGCATGCATAGTAACAATTTTAACTAAGTTGGCGTCACTTTCTAGGCGTACTTGTACTGTTTCACCATCTTGTTGGCTTACCTTTTGTGCAAACCAGCGCAGCAAACGTAGCGTACCTTCAAGCTCTATTTGTTTTTGCTGAAGTATTTCGCCCAAATGCCTAAAGTCAGTCAGCCAACGCTCAACGTTATACCCTAAACCTTGCCATTTAGCGCTAAGCTGATTATGGCTCATTAAACGCTCAAGCATTGCCATAGCGCCTTGCTTGTTCCAAATGTGGCTAAGTTGTGCAAAAAAGTTTAAGTAGTCTTGCCATTTATTTTCATCATCGGCGAGTGCGTGTATTTCGTTATAACTTAAACAAAATAGTGGACCAGCTAATACACCGCGCAGCAATGACTCGTCATATTGACCATGCAGCGCCGTTAAAAAGTTAAGTAGGTGATGGCTAAGCTCTTGGCTAAAAACGCTCTCGCGCGATAAATACACGCTGGCTATTTTGGCTTCGCTAAGTGCTTTTTTCATTATTTGCGCTTCAACACGGTCGCGCACTAATATACAAATATCGGCAGCGCTTACAGGAGTACTGCCAATACAGGCATTACCTTGTTTTGCTTTTTCAAGCAGGGTCACTATTTTATTAGTAAAATGAGTGGCTAAATGTGCTTGCCCTACACCTTTGTTAGTTGGTTTGTTTTTTTCATCTGCGGCTTCATCTACAAATACGTTAAATTCGAATGCGGTCGCGGGTTTGCCATCAATTAAAAAAGAGTCTTCCGCTTTTTTACCTTTAGCAGCCACTGCGTTAAACGGTATGGCGTCGTTATAAATAAAGCTGTTAGCGTGTTTTCCAAATAAACTATTAACGCTATTTACTATATCGGTGCTTGAGCGAAAGTTAGTACCCAGCGTAAATTGCTGATCAGTCTGTACAGCTTCTTTTGCGCCAATGTACGTAAAAATATCTGCGCCCCTAAAGCCATAAATAGCCTGTTTGGGGTCGCCTATCATGGCAAGCGTGGTATTTTGTTGCCCATAAATTTTACTAAAAATACCGTACTGAATCGGGTCGGTATCTTGGAATTCATCAATCATGGCAACCGGAAACAACTGCGCAATTTTTTGCGCTAGTACGTCGCCTTGCTCGTTATTAAGCGCACTGTGTAAATTGGTCAGTAAATCATCTGGGGTGATCACGCTTTGCTCTTGCTTGCGCTTAACTATTGCGGCTTTGACCCAGCGCGCTGCATGTTGTACAACCGCTATTTTGAGCCCTTGGTTTATGCTGTTATTAAGTGCGGCAAGCTCGTCAAACTGACTCAGTAATGGATGCACAAATAATGGCTGATTTTTTTTATAATTACTCACATCGCTTAAGTTTTCTGTACTCCACACCTCAAACGAATACTTGTTAGTGCCAAATTCAAAAAACAAATCGCCGGCTAAACAAAATGCTTCAAGCGCACCAAGGCTGCCTTTTCGTGCTGGCGTTTTAGACCCGCTTAAACCAGAGCTTTTAATGGCACCGATAAACTCTTGATCTAACACTGCTTTTTTAAATTCAGGCACACGGGTTATGTACTCGTCACGGGCTTTCCATACATCATCTAAATTTATTTGTGGTGTAATGTGCGCATTAGCTTTGTTTAAAATGCTCGCCACTTGAGCGAATAAAGACTCTGGTGCGGCAAATACATCTAAAATAGCATCGGTGCGTTCTTTGTTAAGTGGGTATACAAACGCACGCCAAAAATCTTTAATAGTTTCGAGCAGTATGTCGCGCTCATCTAAAATAAATTCGAGATTAAACGCCACGCCCGACTCAAACGCATGTTGTTTTAGCATCCGCTGACAAAAGCCATGAATAGTAAAAATAGCGGCTTCGTCCATTGATTTAGCAGCTGCATCGAGTAAATCAAAGGCGCGGTGTTTATCATCAATGGCGGCAATTACGCCTTCAATGAGTTCGTCGTTTGGGTCTTGCCCAAGCAATGCGTCGCGCGCAGCAATAATTCGGCTGCGTACGCGGTCTTTAATTTCTTGGGTGGCCGCGTCGGTAAAGGTTACTACCAAAATTTGCTCAACGCTAAGCGGCGTATTTAACCCACCTTCTATTTGCATACCTAACAAGTAGCGTAAATACAGCCCCGTAATTGTATAAGTTTTGCCGGTACCCGCACTGGCTTCTATTAAACTTTGACCAATGAGCGGCATAGTAAGAGGATTAAGCGCTTGCATGGTCACTCTCCTTTGCGTGTTCAAATAAAGGCGTGAGCAATTTATCACTCCATTTTATAAATTCGTCTTGGCAGTCGCTTAGCGATTGCACTGTTAGGCGAATATACGGGTTTTCGCCCTCTCCTCGCCCTATGTATTGCGGGCTAAATTTGCTCATCGCTTTTGTTATATCGCCGCCACTTTTAACGTACTCATAACCACTTACCGGAAAAAATGGCACAGGCTCTGCGCGCAGTGCTTTGTATAACTCAAACCAATCGGCCAATAGTGCATCCGCATCGGCTTTGTTTATGGGCGCAAAGGTAATTTGCTTATCGAGCCCAAGTAACAATGTTTCTACGTGATGATCCATACTTTGCGCTGCAAGGTGATAAATAAAGCCTTTAATTAAATCTTTCGCTTTAATACTCGCACTGCGGTAAAACACTTGTTTTTGCAAATAAACATGATTGAGCCAGCCTTCTATTTTGGTGCCTTCAATGGTAAGCAAAACTTCTATCGGCTCACTTTTCCCGCCTTTAATGTGCTCTTTAACCTGCCCTGCAAGCGCATCAACTCGGTGCTCCATACTCTCAAATATGAGGCTGCCTACATTGGCTTGAGGTAACTCACCTCGCTGCAGTATTTGCTCTGTACTCAGCGGTTGCTCGTTTATATTGGCTTTAAGTATTTCATCAAGATAAAAATAACGGCGCAGTGCATCTAGGCTAAATGGTTCTTCGTCTTTTGCTACTTCGTTAAATTGTGGCAGGCGTAAACCTAATGTTTGTTGATAAAAGCTCTCTTGTGCGCTGCACACACTTTTAATAAACACATCGAGATCTAACTGTTCTGGCACAACAACATCAAGCGCGGTAACTGGCTGTGGTTTAATTGACTCACTTGGCAGCCAAATTGGATTGTAACTGTGGTTACTCAGCACAGTATTGGCTTGCTCATCGGCTAAATAATAATGGCTATTAAAGGGCTGTAAATGCTGCTGATTAATTAGACATTCTGGCAGTGCTTTTTCGCTTTTATCGCTTAATACAAAGCTACGCCCAATATATTCTAACAGCTCGCTTACAAGGGTTGATGGCATACGCGGTTGGTTATCAAAACACGAACGACCAATGTAACTCATGTATAAGTTGTCGCGGGCACTCAGTAGTGCTTCTAAAAATAAGTAGCGGTCATCTAATTTACGTGATCGGTCACCTTTTTGCTTTTTAGAATAAGGCACTAAGTCAAAACCAATAGGCTGTACGTTACGCGGGTAGTCGGCATCATTTAAGCCCAGCATACACACCACTTTAAATGGCACGGCGCGCATGGGCATAAGCGTACAAAAGTTTACTTGGCCTACTAAAAACCGCTGCCCCACGCCTTTTTCTTGAATGCCTTGTTTAATTAAGTAACTAACAATACGCTGCGAAACCGCTTTACTGTAATCGCCGTTGTCGTGGTGCTTTTGTAACTCTTCGAGCACATTTTGCAGCACTAATAAATCCCAGCTCTCGTCGCTTTCACTTTCGTATATAGCGTTTAATAGCTCACTTAAAATATGCGCTTTATTAGTGAGCGTATCGTCGGGCGTTAGCTGCTCTTTAAAGCTTTGCAGTACATCAATAAAGTGCACGAGCTTGTTGAGTGTATCAAGCGCCATGCCTTCTACTTCATCGGCGCTGTAAATACCATTAAACGGGCATTGCTCGTCGCGCATGGCAATGCCAAGCAATAAACGGTTGAGCCCATGTTGCCAGGTATTTAAGTCGATAGCGGGTAAATCAAAGCTGCTTTTATGCTCTGCGTTTATGCCCCATTTAACCCCTACTCGTTCAAGCCAGTATTGAATTTGCTCGTACTCGTGCGCTTCAAGCCCAAACTTTTCGGCTATTTGCGTCACTTGTAATAAATCGAGAATATCCGACACACCAAAGCGCGAAAACGGTAAGTTAGCTAAACTAGCAAATGAGCTAAGCACGGGCTTTTCTTGCTCTATGGCTAAATCGGCCAATGCGTAAGGAATAAAGCGGCTGCCTTGTGCCCCGCCAAATACGGCTTCAATGTATGGGCTGTAAGTGCCTACATCGGGCATCATGACGATTATGTCTTTGGGGGTAAGCGCCGGGTTTTGATTAAACAAGTTAAGTAAGTAGTCGTGCAAGCGCTCAACTTCTCTGAGCGGTGTATGGCAATCGCTAAGCGTAATGCTGGTGTCGGTTGCGCTGATTGGTAATTTACCTTCGTCGTTTATAAACCACTCTTTGTTATCGGTCAGCGATTCACCTTTAAACGCAAGCTGATAAATCTCGCTTTGTACTTGCCCTAGTAAGGTGTCGTCAAACACATCAATAAAACCGTCAATCCAACGGGCATCTAACTGTACAAGTTGTTCAAAATAGTCGCGGCCTAATTTACCCCACGACGATAACAACGGATTACCAATAAAGTAGTATTCTTCATCTGGATTGGTTTGTTTTTTTTGTTGTGCTTCCACCAGCGGCATTTTAGCGTATTTAGCGCTTATTTTAGCCGCTGTTTTTTCATCTATAATATCGCCCCAGTAATGCTCACTCGGGTTAAAAAAGAATAATATAACCTCGGTTTTTTTACTCAGCGCTTCAAATACGTCTAGCTGGGAGCTGGCAATCGCAGATATACCAAATAAGCTAATGCGTTGTGGCAGTAAGCTATTATCCATAGTCTCAAGCGCTGCAAGTAACTGCCCTTGCATATTAGCGCGATGAAATTGACTTTGCCCAAGGTCTTGGCTTAATTTTACAATGCGTCGCCATAAGTCAGGTTGCCATGGGGCAATGGTTACATCCACGTCATCAAGCTCATCTTTGCCGCTATCCCATGTGGCTATCCAGTGTGGTCGGTACATTAAATATTGGTCGTACACGTCGGCTATTTTTTCGCACAGCGCAAAAGTTTTTTGCCCGTCAATATCGCCCTCTAAATAGGTTTTTAGCGGCAAATATAATGGCTCATCAATACAGTTTGGTAAAATTGCAAATAGTTTCCAAGCAAGGTTGGGCTTGTTAAATGCCGACTCTTTAGGGACATTTGGCAGTAATTGCTGATACAACTGCCAAATAAAGCTCGACGGCAGCGGAAAATCTACCTGCGCTGCAACCCCTAAGTTTTCGCTCAAACCTATTTTTAACCACTGCGACATACCCGGCGATTGCACTAGCACTACTTCTTTGTCGAACGGGCTTTGCAATGGGTTTACTTTTAACAGCTGGTGGAACTGCGCTTGCAGGGCTTCCATACGGTTTGATTGAATAATATTTAGCATATAACACTGACCTTGCTTGAGATAAAACCAGTGTAAGATATTTTCAATATTAGGGGTAGCGCAAACAGGTAATTGGTATTAATAAATCAGAGAGTTAGCAAGTAATTTAAACGCACAGCATCTATTTTATATACTGTGCGTAGTAGTGAGTTTATTTATAAGGGCTAATACTTGATAAACTAAAGTCACTTTGCATTATTACTTCGCCATCAATGCCTTTTAATTTAAGTGAAATAGCGGGATCTGTTTGTTGCCAGTCTACGCTTAAATCACCATAATTTACGTTATGAGTAAAGTCCCCTACTCGGTGTTTGTTAGGGCTTACGTCTTTCCACTTTTCAGTTAAGCCAGAGCTAGTCATCTCAATTAATGGGTAATCAAGGTTTTGCTGATACTTTGATATTTCGCCCCAGTGTGTGTCACCGCTTATAATCACTACCCCATTTACCTTGTGCTTTTTAATCAATGCAAATAAACGGTTTCTATCTTCAGGAAAGTTTGCCCATGACTCCCAACCTGTAAAATCGGGTAAAAGCTGTAAGCTTGAGGCAATCAATTTTATTGCAGCGGGCTTTTTAAGCTCTTGTTCAAGCCATTGCCACTGGGCTTCACCTATCATTGATGCGCCCTTCACTTCACTAGGACTATACGGGCCTTGGTTATTTAACTTACGCTTAGTGTAGTATTCAAGCTCACCTACATGGTTTAGCGCATCACGGTTCCAACGTAAATCAGGCATTATTACTTGTATGGTTTGCTCATTTTCACCATACATGTACGAGGTATAAATTCCATCAGGGCGAGTGCGACGCGCTGAGTTTACAGGTTCATCCCAAAAATTAAGCATAATTTGGCGTGATTGCTCTTTATGCGGATACTCTTTACCTGCATCGTTTTGACCAAAATCGTGGTCATCCCACATAGCAATAATAGGCGTTTGCGCTTTTAACGTTTTAAAACCAGGCTTTGCCCCTAAACGTTGATACTTATTGGCAAGTACATCCATATCGTTGGTATCGCCGTAAATATTGTCACCCAGAAATATAAACAAATCCCCTTGCTCTTTATTAATTGCATTAAATATGGGAATGTTTTTATCTTGATGCCCACACGAACCAAACAGGATTTTAGATGGCGCGGCAGTAACATTCGCGCTAATAACCAAACTCAATGCCAAGGCTGATAGGGTCAATGGTTTAAATAGGTTCTTCATTTTAAAATCTCGCTAATAGCAGGTGCCATATTTGAATTTATTTCATTTGGGTTCTGCCCAAGAGCCTTTAAAACGGTCGCTGCTATTTGCGCTTGTTTAAGCTCATTTTTAGTTTTAATTAAGCCACTGCCTTTTATTGCAGGACCAATGGCAGCAAGCCAAATATGTTCAGAGCCAATAATTCCTTCTGGGTAAGTATTTGCACCTAACTCTAGCTCAGCAAGTGCACGTTTAGAGCTGTGATGTTGCCAATCATTGGCATTATTGCCACGCCCGTGATCAGTGGTAATAATTAGTGTGGTGTTATCTTTATAACCCGCTGTAGTTTGAATGGTTGCCCATAAGTCTTTTATAAACGCGTCACTTTGCCTCGCCGATTTAAGGTATTGATCGTAATGACCATCATGCGCAAAGTCATCGGTTTCGCCTAAACTTATCACTAACAACTTAGGCTTTTTAGCCAACATATACGCTTTAGCAAAGCGATATGTAAAACTGTCTAATCGTACGTTATACCAAGGGCTGGGGATTTCATTTTGTAGTGCATTTAACAATGGCGCATCAGTGAATAAATTCTCTTCAATTGACATAAAACCTGCATTTACATACACGTTACTGCGCTTAGTATTTACAATGTATGGAAATACATCCCAACTGCCAAATAAGGCTGTGCTACCTTTAAACTCAGGTAACTTATCTAAACGCTCTAAAATAGTTTTATTTGGGTTGAGCACTTTGTTGTTACTATTTATATTTTCGTCTACTTCACCGGTGAGTATTTCGTTATAACCAGGATATGAAAAATACCACGGGTTACTTACCGACATAGTAGAGCCGTTAGCTCTATCGCCAATTATAATCCCTTTTTTAGCCACTACTTGAGTTAAAAAAGGCATTAGTAATTGCTGGCGCTCATTCGCTGTTTTTGCCCAAAATTGAGTCTTTAATTGCTCTGGCTTTTTAACAAAGTCAGTATTATTAATTAAGCTATTATCAGCCCCATTAAATACTTCTTGCCAGCGTACTCCATCAAGCGTTATCAGCACTACATTTTGCGCCGCATTAACCGCATTGCTTAATAATACAGTTAAGCTAAATACCACTACTTTTATTATTGAGTTCATAATATGTGTGTACCTTTTAAAAAAGCCCATCAGTGATGGGCTTTAAAATATTTACTATTTAACCTGAACTCTGGTTAAGAGTTTACTAACATAATTGAATAATAAGTTGCGTACTTTGAGTATTAAAAAGTAGCACTTAAAGTCACTGCCGCTGTACGCGGAGCACCTATAAAGTAAGTGGTACCATTGCCTGTACCGCCAGCTAGATAGCTTTTATCTGTCACGTTATAAACTACAAATGCAATATCTAGTGCTTTAAATGGGCCTGCATTTACTTCTGCTGAGTAACCTGCATTTAAATCCAGTACAGTGTAGCCGTCAACCTCACCACGTTCGCCGGTGTATTTAGCCGACAACCCAAAACGAAAATCCCCACTGTAGTAGTCTGTCGATAGCACGAATAAGTCATCGACTGAGTCAATTACTTTGTCACCTGCTTCAAAGCCTGGCGCGTCGCCCTTGTACTCTGAGTCGTTATTTGTATACGAGCTATATATATTCCACTCTGAATTAAGCATATAACTTGCAGAAAGCTCTAAACCTTTAGACTCAATACCACCTACATTTAAGTAAGAGCCATTAGTGCCTATTGTGTAATCAATACCGCCTGTATCGCTACCAGGTGCAATAAAGGTAATACGGTTATCAAACTCTATTGAATACGCTGTTGCTGTTAGTTTTAACGCATTATTTTGATAGCGCACACCAAGGTCAATATTCTCAGCGGTTTCAGGCTCGATGGCTGATAAATCCGAGCTATCACGTTCTAGTACACCGTCTTTAATAGCCGCAAAATTTTCGCTGTAACTGGTAAATAACTCTGTAGAGTCATTTAACTGATACAAAATACCGCCACTGAACAATATGTCTGAATCACTATTTATTTTTGCTGTGGTTGCATTTTGATAATGATCATACTTTTCAATATCAACAAGGTACTTTTTAACACCTAAGTTAAGTGTAAAATCACCAAGCGCCATTGAATCTTGCGCATACCATTTTAGAGTGTCAGTTTCAAAAGTGTTTTTGTATTGTGTCCAGTATGGAGTGCTATCAAAGTGATGATAAATACGCGCATCAATTACCTTGTGCCAATCACGAGATTCTTCACGGTCACTTTGTTCATACCATAAACCTGCTTCTATATCATGCATACCAAAAGTGGCTTGGTAGTTTGCCGTTAAACCAAGGCGGTCTTTTTTGTAATGCGTATGGCGATACGACATAACAGGTGTTGCTGTATCGTCGTAACACGCAGGGTTTAAACCAGGACCCGATTCCCATGGCCAGCTTAAACTTGCCGTACATTCTTCGTTTGGTGCAAGCGGATTCCCTTCACTATCAGCAAATCCGTAAGAGCCGGCATTTGTTCCGCCCTCAGTTGTTGGATTACCATTTTCATCAACAGGGGTTGTTAAATACGGTGGGATCCAATCCCCACGCCCTGAATTTTTATGATAATACGGGCTAACGGTAATAAGTGATGTTGGAGAAAGTGCATATTCCAATTTTAAATACGCTAGAGTGTTTTCGCGAAGCGTACCCCAGCCTTCTGCAAACATTTGGTCAAAATGTGGGACCCCAGTCCAATTCCATGTCAGCTGATCCCAATCTGGTGTTTGCTCAAACTGCTCAATACTTACACTATTGTAGTTTGTCTCGCTTACATCATCATAAGATAAACGACCAGTAATGGTTAAATCCGTAAGCGTAGTTACAAATTTAAGCTCAGCGTGTTGGTTATCTTTCCCGCCATTACTACCTGAGCCAATCCAACGGCTTGTATCGGTTTGCGAGTAACTTACATACGCTTGTGTATTATCAAAAATCGTACCTGTTTCGTGCTTAACGTAATAGCGTGTGGCATCGTGACTGCCTGAGGTATAAGCAAAAGTGGTGCTTTTATCTAAACTTGGTGCTTTACTTACAAAATTAAATGTACCGCCAAGCGCTTCAAGTGAAGCCGATTTAATGTCAGACGTCCCTTGACCAACCTCTACCGTTGCTAAATTTTCGCTCTCCAAGTAACGATTAGCTTTAGCACCGCCACCATAATTAGAACCACCATTGGGAATACCATCAACAGTCATACCTAATTGTTGTTGGTTTGAGTCAATACTAAAACCACGCATTGTAATAGTCGTTGACCAATCATCGCCACCAAATGCATCACCTTCGTTAATACTAATACCCGGTAAGTTATCAATAACCGATAATATGCTCGATACCGAACTTTGTTGCTCAAGCATTGCAGGCTCAATAACATTGTTTGCGTAACTTGTTGGTTTTGCCGTTACTGTAATTTCTTCAATTTCGTTATCGTTTGCGTAAGCGGATGTTGATACAGCCATGGCAATAGCAATGCTCAAAAGTGATTTGTTTTTTAAAGCGTACATTGTTGTCCCGTTTGATTTTAATTATGAAATATGAAAACGGACACAGTATGAATTTTAAATATGACAACGAGGATGAACTTTATTTACATAAAAGTTAAACAAATATGGGAGATTTATGGCGGGGATATGTACAAAAAAAGACACTCAAAGGTTTTATCTTGAGTGTCTTAATTATTTTCTAAACTTTTTACAAATAGTACTTTATTTTAGTTCGGCAAGCATTTCATCACTGTACGGAACTAGTTCTTCACCGTTTGCAATTTTGTTAACGTAATCAGGATTCGCAATAAGTGGACGACCAATCGCTATTAAATCAAACTTAGCGTCGTTAATGGCCTCTTTTGCTGTCTCAAAACTATAACTGCCTACACCTACTAATGTACCTTTGTAGCCTGCACGTAAAAATTCAGATGTAGTTTTACCCTCAAGTGACTCAAACGCTGTACTGTCGTCAAAAATACCGCCGTGTAAGTACGCTAAATCTCTTTTTTCTAGTTCTGGTAGTAAGTAGTCAAATACCGCTTTATCACGGTTGTCTTCACTCATATTAAAGTAAGCACCCGGTGTTAATCTAAGTGCAGTACGCTCGTTGCCAACAGCTGCAATAACCGCATCTGTTACTTCTAATGCAAAGCGCGACATATTTTCAGGCGTTTGACCGTATTCGTCGCTGCGTGTATTTGCAGCATAATGTAAAAACTGGTCAATTAAATAACCGTTAGCGCCGTGAATTTCTACACCATCAAAACCTGCTTCAATTGCGTTTTCTGCCGCTTTTGCGTAATCAGCTACTAAAGATTTAATGTCATCTGTAGTGGCTGCTTTTGGAGTGATGTAGGTAAGCTCACGCATGCGCGGTACAGAACCTTCAACACCAATTGCAGATGGTGCCAGTACATCGCCATCAAAAAAGTGAGGATGTGCAACACGACCAACATGCCAAAGCTGTGCAAACATTTTGCCGCCGTTAGCGTGTACTGCATCTGTTACTTTTTTCCAACCTTGAATTTGCTCACTGGTAAATAAACCCGGAGTATTTGGGTAACCTTGCGCGTCTGGGCGAATAATAGTTGCTTCACTAATAATTAAACCGGTTTCGGCACGGCGAGCATAATATTCAACCATATCTTGTGTTGGCACTAAGTTATCGTCAGCCATGCAACGAGTTAGTGGCGCCATAAGTACACGGTTTTTAAGCTCAATTGTGTTATTTAGTTTAAACGGAGCAAGTAAATCAGTAGTCATTTTTCAATCCTTCATTAAGTATATGCTTAATACAATGTGGCCTTTTTACAAACATTCAAGCTTATTTTGAATGATCGCTCAAATTAGTGAGGAGTTATACTGCTCAATATGTGAATTAGATCTGCATTAATGAAATTAAATAATAACTTTTCAACACTCTGTCATATAACTCGATATACTTGTACGCTATATATTAAATATCGATAGCAACGAGAGTGAGCCAATCATGACGAGCGAAAATGCAACCGAACAACAAGCAGTAATTTTAGGCCTTGGGGCAAAAAAACGCTTAGCTTACATGTTCGAAACCGTGCAAAAATTTAAGCAAGTATGGATTTTAAACGACGACGATGGCTGCGTTATGCTTGCCAATGAAGACGACGATTGCGTGCCTGTTTGGCCAACTCGTGAATTTGCAGAAGCGTGGGCTACTGGCGAATGGGCTGGCTGTAGCGCTAAAGCAATACCACTTGCAGATTGGTTTAGTCGCTGGACGCCAGGTCTTGAAGAAGATGATTTACTTATTGCCGCATTTCCTACTGAGGAAGACGACGGTACAATATTGTTTTCAGATGAATTTGAAAAACAGTTAAAAGCGCCAAAGAAAAAGTACTAAGGTGTAAAGCCTAAATACTCAGAGTTCTTTAATTTATAAGCGCGGCACTTAATTTAGTAGCCGCGTTTTTATTACCCGTTTCTAAAACTCAAATACGCCTGCGTTATAGCATTTGCATCTTCTACTTGTGGATAATGGCCAAGCTCTGAGAACTCTTTAACACTCGCGTTTGGTATTAACCGTTTGTAATGCTCAATCATGTGCTTACCAGAAATCGGATCTACTGCACCTGCTATAAACGTAAGTGGTATATGGCTATTTACAATAGCACCAACCCAGCGTTCTCGGTTTTGCTGCCTCTGCATTATATAACTAATGAGTTTAGGCATAACGGCTAAGCCATCTTTGTAAATCAGCAGTTCCCAAAGTGTGTCTATTACCTGTGTTGTAGGCTGTGTATTTTTGCCAAAAATAGTCACTAGATTATTGGTAAATTTTTGTTTATTCATTAATTTTGGCACTATCCAACCAAGCCTTGAGAGCAAAAGCTTTTGTATAAACAATGGTTTATGCACCTCAGGAAATAACCCACCGTTTAAAAAGCACACGCTGTTAATTTGTATCTCACTTTGCGAAGCTACTTGCCTTGCTAATAACTCTTGAGCGACTGTATCGCCATAATCATGGGCTAGTATATGCACATCATTAATATTTAAACGCTTTAAAAATTGTGTGTATAAATCAGCTTGTTCTGTAATTTTATAGTCTGCATTTTTTGGTTTATCTGATAAACCAAAACCTAGCATATCGAGTGTGATCACAAAATAATGATCGCTAAGCGTTTGCCACATACCTTCCCAGTCCCAACTGGCGCTAGGAAAGCCATGTATTAAAAGCAGCGCGGGGTTTGTTACATCCCCGGCTATTTTAGTAAAAATTTGATGGCCATTAATTTTGGTGAATGAACCCTGAGAACGCCAATGCTGTAGAGAAAACATGTATTAACTTAATTGTTATTATTTATTTGTCAGTTTTATCATAGTAATCAGAAAAAAAACCAGTGCATAAAAATAGCATTGGTTTTTAAAAGTCATTTAAAATTTAATAGTGTAATCCATATATACTCGATGGTCTGCTCTGTCACCTTTAACACCGTCAACACTGCCTGTTTTATCGGTTATATAATCTAAAAACAACCAGCGTAAGCTTAAACCTTTTATTGCCTCAACCTTATAACGTGTATCTAAAGCCCAGTACTTTTCTTCGGCTTCACCGCCTATTTGACCTAAAGCTGAATTTTCGGCGCCCGTACCGCTAGTGTAATAAAACTTAGTACTGAGCCCTGGCGATACAGCTTTTAAGTTAATACCCAAGCGTGCCTGCCATGATGTTTCATTTTGGTTTGTTAAATCGGCACCAATCAGGGAGCGCGTCGGGAATGGATTTGTTCCATGATCGCCACTAAAGTTATCTTCAATCCAAGCATCACTTACTTTCGTAAATGCAGCACCTGCGCTCCAAATATCTTTTTTCCAATCAGCATCTAAGTAATAAGCAAATCCATCGTTTTCACTTTTAGTTAAGCCTGTTAATGCTCCAGGTGTATCTTCATCATCTAAATCGCCGCCCTCTGCGCCTGTTACAAATAAATCACCATCATCTTGTGAGGTAAATATACCACTTGAAAGTGTTAACTTACTTTGTTTAAGTTTAATATCATAACTGATTTTTAATCCCATTTTACTTAGATAATTCTGGGACTTTAAATATTCAGCCTCTAATGTTAGATCGTCTTTTTTGTGCGTAGCACCTACGCCCCAAATTACACTAATAGCGCCAGTTGCCGATTGATCGGTAGAAAAATCTTCCCATCTATCATCGTGTCGTCGGCTCCATTTATCATATACATAACCATATACCTTAGTGTTGCCAATTTTATAGTCGCCAAAAACACCTCTAAAGGTATTAGGAATAGCCCGACTCCCAGAGCTTTTAAGCAACATACTTTTAGTTTTTTGCCCGCCCACTTTAACGTGACCGTTGTTACCCAATTTAAAATCTAAAAAATATTGACCAAATTTAGAAAAGCTATCGTCAACTCCACCGCTCTCATTACCTGCTGGTAAAATATTACCTGCGGCTGAACCTGTAGAATTAATATTCATCACGGTGTAGGTCGATACACCCACACTAACTAAGTCGTTTATATAACCAGAGGTGTAATTGAGTTCTATACCTTGAGCGAAGGTTGAATCGTCGCTTGCATCGTTATCGTAGTCACGATCAAAATAGATTGACCTGAGTTTTATATTAAACACATCTTGTTCTGTCAGTCCATTAACAGCGGCATACGAAGGAATAGAAAAACATATTAATACTGCGCTTGTTGCCACAAGTGATTTAGAGAACCGTTGAGCCATAGTTGTCTCCGTTACCTTGTTTTGTTTAAATTTTGACTGTGTAGTGCTTAACAGCGTGTATATTTTGCGACCTACACGGCAAACATGTAATAAGGTAATTAAATTTCACGCAATGACTTTTCTTTCATGCACTAAATATAGAACAATATGAGTTTTTAATGATTTAATTTTCATATTATAAAATATTAAATATTTTTTTGTGTCGGATGAATACAAAAATGACAGAGAAATTGGTTATACAACTCCTACTAGTTGTATAACCAATTTACTTTCAGAATATCATGACTACGATTTCATCTGACTCAGCTTACACTTACCAAATTTATATTATAAAGAACTGCTTAAGCTATTAGGTTGAAGCGTGCATACAGAAATATATGGTTTATGGTTTTATTATGGCCCTGAAGAAAGCTATATTTATTAGATACATACTTAAGTCATTTAAATATCGTAATATATCGGCAGTGTAATCTTCAAATATTATTGCACTGTAATAAAAAGCTAACCGACATTGTTATGTGGATCGCAATTATCAGTAAAAGATTAAAAAGCATGGAAGGTTTAACACCTTAAACCAATACTTTTTCGCTAGTTCTAAAATAATAGAAAGCATATAAATCATTAGCTTTATATACACTCTCTATTTACTCATAAAACTCAGAATTAAATTTCCTTTCACTCTCGAGCTCTAAACCTCTATAAAATATATATATTCTAATTATGAACAAAGTTGTATCCTGAATAATAAGTGCTATATTTATTTTGATAATAGAGGTAGATACGCACTCAGCATATTAATAATAAAGGATGAGTTAATGTTCTCAGGACGACTGGTTAGGAAAGGGTTTTTAGTCTCTATACTTGCTCATGCCATTTTTCTTATCAGCGGTATTGTCTTAACTTTCTTCGCTCACATTAAACACCAAAACGCACTTAACTATAAAATAAACGAAGCACTTAACAACCGCCTTTCTACGCTCTCAACAGGCGTAACGAATAGAATCGACTTATATAAATATGGGCTCTTCGGTTTAAAAGGGTTTATACACGGTATAGGCGTTAATAATTTAAACTACCAAACATTTGCTAATTACTCTAATAGTCGTAACTATGGCCAAGAGTTCCCCGGTGCAAACGGGATTGGTTTCATTCGAAAGGTAACATCTAAGAATCTAACCCAGTTTTTACATACTGCAAAATATGATAGACCCACACAAACATTTAACTTTAATCAGCTTAATAATGGTAATAATGAACATTTTATTATTCAGTATATTTTTCCTGAACATAAAAATTTACAAGCAATAGGTTTAGATATTGGCTCAGAGAGCATGCGTAAACAAGCAGCATTAAATGCAGCTTCTCACAATAAGGCTCAACTCACGGGCCCTATAACTTTAGTACAGGCTAATGAGCAATCACTGCAAGGGTTTTTAATTTTACTGCCAATTTATAAAAGCATTACGATTGCGGATAATAAAGAGCAACGCATTAATGAGATCTTAGGCTGGGCATACGCTCCATTATTAATAAATAAAATTTTAGACTCTCTCTCGCTAGTTGATGAGAATAAGCTAGTCATTAGCGATATAGCTAACAACGCTAAAACTGACTTTTTTAGCTACGGTATTCAAAGTAATTCAGCTAATTACCAGTTAACTAAAATAATTAAAGTGATGGGAAGAACATGGGAACTCACGCTTAGTGCTTCAGACGCATTTATTGAAACATTGCATTTGCCGGGTAAATATCAAGCTATTGTCAATGGTATTTTTTATACTCTTATTTGCATGTTTATAATTTTATTACTACAGCTATTTTTTTACCGTAGGGCACAACGAACGCAGCGAAGAATTGTCAAAGCTAAACAAAATAAGCATATGCTTCAGCAAACAAATTTAAAATTAGAAAAAGAAGTAAAACTACGCACTAAGGAAATTGCCGATATTAGTATGCTTCAACGAAGTATTTTAAATAGTGCCAGTTATTCAATTATTGCAACCGACATAAACGGCTTAATTACTTTATTTAACCCCGCCTCTGAAAAGTTATTAGGTTATAAAGCGCAAGATGTTATTGGAATTGAAAACCCTGCAATTTTTCATTTAAAAGAAGAAATAATAAAAAAAGCGAACCAGCTTAGTACTGAATTAAATAAAGCTGTACCGCCTAGTTTTGAAGTCTTGATTTTAAAAGCAACGGCTACAGAGCCTGATATCAATCAGTGGACATACATTTCCTCTACAGGCGAGCACATACAAGTTAATATAAGCGTCACCTCTTTATTAAATAATGAAAATGAAATCGTTGGCTATTTAGGTATTGCTTATGATTTAACAGAGCAAATTAATCACGAACAAGCTCTAGGACACGCTAAAGAACTAGCTGAACAAGCATCTCAGGCTAAATCTGAGTTTTTAGCAAATATGAGCCACGAAATACGAACCCCAATGAATGGCATACTTGGCACATTACAGTTATTGCAAGAGCAGCCCCTCAATGAAAAGTCAAAAGAGTATTTAAAAAAATCACTTTATTCGACCCGCTCACTCACAACTATTATTAATGATATTCTCGATTTTTCTAAAATTGAGGCCGGTAAGCTTTCATTAGAGCATAAACCTTTTGATCTTTTTGAACTTATTCATCACCTAGAGTCCGATCTTGGTCTGCAAGCTAGCGATAAAAACATATACCTTAAATTTGTTATTAATATTAAGCATAAGCATTGGGTGGGCGACCCTGTTAGGCTCAGACAGGTGTTTTTAAACTTAATATCTAATGCGATTAAGTTTACATCGAAAGGTGGCGTTACAGTAACGTTTAGACTAACTGATGAAAACAAAATATGTTGCAGTATATCAGACACCGGAATTGGAATTTCTGAGAAGGCAATAGAGCGATTGTTTGAGCGCTTTGAACAAGCTGAGCAATCAACTACGCGTGAATACGGTGGTACAGGGCTAGGCTTACCTATCACTAAATCATTAATAGGCTTAATGAATGGTGAAATAAAAGTAACAAGTCAATTAGGTTCAGGCAGCCAGTTTTATGTTTACTTACCACTAGATCAAGCACAGATTGATGAAAATATATTAACAGCAAAAAATGTTGAGTTTCCTGATTTAACTGGCAAAACCATTTTATTAGCAGAAGACAACAAAATAAATCAACTGGTGGCTTCTGCAATGCTTGAACCA
The DNA here is from genome assembly GCF_001974875.1 of Pseudoalteromonas sp. EB27. Lineage (GTDB taxonomy): Bacteria > Pseudomonadota > Gammaproteobacteria > Enterobacterales > Alteromonadaceae > Pseudoalteromonas. The sequence continues at coordinate 48,791 of NZ_MTQD01000002.1, read as the reverse complement.
ACTAAAGCCACCATTATTATTGCAAATAATGGGTTGGAAGCAGTTTCGTTATATGAGTCACACAAGCCAGACATTATTTTTATGGACATTCAAATGCCAAAAATGGATGGCCTTCAGGCATGTAAACAAATTAAGGCGCTTGATAGCGAGCAAATTATTATCGCGTTAACCGCTAATGTTTTTACGGAACAAAAAGAAATATACAGGCAGTTATTTGATGGTTACGTTTCAAAGCCAATTGAAAAACATGAGCTTATAGGCATGTTATCAACACTCTATTTAGTTAATACCTAATTTAGGCATTAAAAAACCCAGTTACTAATACCTTTCAATATTAGTAACTGGGTTCTAAGAATAATGGTGGAGGGAGAGGGATTCGAACCCTCGTTAGGGATAAACCTAAACACACTTTCCAGGCGTGCGCCTTCAGCCACTCAGCCATCCCTCCACAGTGCTGCGATTGTGTAATGCAACAGCGCGCTATAGTATGAAATAGACCCTTAAGGTGCAAGGCATTTTTAAATATGAGCCTTTAAATGCTTACTTATCAAGCAATAGTTTATCTATAGGCACAAAAAACGGCTAAATCTAAGACTTAACCGTTTTAATTTATACTTTTTAAAATTACTTAGACATGCTCGCAGTAAATTCAAGCATGCGATTAAGTGACTTAAGTGCGCCTTCGCGTAAATCCATATCAACGAATACTTCTTTACCTTTAGGGCTTATGAGGGCTTCCTCAATCGCTTTTAAGCCATTCATCGCCATCCAAGGGCAATGAGCGCAACTTTTACATGAAGCGCCCTCACCTGCCGTTGGAGCCGCAAAAAACTCTTTATCTGGACATAGTTGCTGCATTTTATAAAAGATGCCGCGATCGGTTGCTACAATAAACTTTTTATTGTCCATTGTTTGCGCAGCTTTAATTAATTGGCTCGTAGATCCAACCGAATCGGCAAGTGCAACAATTTCTGCTGGTGACTCAGGATGAACTAATACGCCTGCATCTGGGTGTAGCGCCTTCATATCTTTTAAGGCTTTAGTTTTAAATTCGTCATGTACGATACATGCACCATTCCACATAAGCATATCAGCACCGGTATTTTTTTGAATATAGCTACCAAGGTGCTTATCTGGGCCCCAAATGATTTTTTCGCCTTGCTCATCAAGGTGCTCTACTATTTCAAGTGCACATGATGAAGTTACAATCCAATCTGCACGCGCCTTAACTGCGGTAGAGGTGTTTGCATACACAACCACTTTACGGTCAGGGTGCTCATCACAAAACGCTGAGAACTCGTCTATCGGACAACCAATATCTAGCGAACACGTCGCTTCAAGTGTTGGCATTACAACCGTTTTATTTGGCGTTAAAATTTTGGCTGTTTCGCCCATAAATTTCACGCCCGCGACGATGATCATATCTGCATCATGACGTGCACCAAAACGCGCCATTTCTAGCGAGTCGGCAACGCAGCCGCCAGTTTCTTCAGCAAGTGCTTGAATTTCAGGATCGGTATAATAATGTGCAACAAGTACTGCATTTTTATCTTTTAGTAATTGTTTTATACGCGCTTTATATTCGCCTTGCTCGTCATTTGTTAACGGTGCTGGCTTAGGGGGGAAAATATAACCTTCAGGCATAATAGTTTGAGCTAGACTCATGTTCTCGACCACTTATCTACAGTGCATTAATTAGGGCGAATTATACGAGAATATAAACACAAATAACAGCAAACTAGTAAAGCTGTTTATAAAAAATAGAATGGGAATTTAAAAAAGAATATAAAGGAAAGTATTAGAGAGTGGTGGGTCATGATGGATTTGAACCATCGACCAATTGATTAAAAGTCAACTGCTCTACCAACTGAGCTAATGACCCGCTCTAATGTAAATCTGCTTTGAAAAAGCTACGTAAATCCGCCGATTAAAACTTTCATAGAATGGTGGGTTATGATGGATTTGAACCATCGACCAATTGATTAAAAGTCAACTGCTCTACCAACTGAGCTAATAACCCGCTCTATGCACTTATTCAATTAAGAATGCAGCTTACGTAAATCCGCCGATTGATGCCATACACTATTCACAAGGAATAAAGAATGGTGGGTCATGATGGATTTGAACCATCGACCAATTGATTAAAAGTCAACTGCTCTACCAACTGAGCTAATGACCCGCTCATGCGCTTATTCATTTTGAATAAACTTACGTAAATCCGCCGATTAAAACTACTCATAGAATGGTGGGTTATGATGGATTTGAACCATCGACCAATTGATTAAAAGTCAACTGCTCTACCAACTGAGCTAATAACCCGCTCTATGCACTTATCCAATTAAGAATGAAGCTTACGTAAATCCGCCGATTGATGCCAAACGCTATTCACGAGGAATAAAGAATGGTGGGTTATGATGGATTTGAACCATCGACCAATTGATTAAAAGTCAACTGCTCTACCAACTGAGCTAATAACCCGCTCTATTGTTGCGTTTAAATGCAACTAACTACTTTACGTAAATCCGTCGATTGGAACCAATCACTATTCAAAGGAATAAAGAATGGTGGGTTATGATGGATTTGAACCATCGACCAATTGATTAAAAGTCAACTGCTCTACCAACTGAGCTAATAACCCGTTCCAGTTGCTAACTTATTTCTAAGTTAAAGCCTGCGTAAATCCGCCGATTGATGCCAAACACTATTCACAAGGAATAAAGAATGGTGGGTCATGATGGATTTGAACCATCGACCAATTGATTAAAAGTCAACTGCTCTACCAACTGAGCTAATGACCCGCTCTGACGTTGCGTTTTATAACAACTTAGTATTCTACGTAAATCCGCCGATAAAAGACCATTCAAAGAATGGTGGGTTATGATGGATTTGAACCATCGACCAATTGATTAAAAGTCAACTGCTCTACCAACTGAGCTAATAACCCGCTCTTTTTGTCGCATTTCGAGTGGGGTAACCATTCGTTTGCTGCGGGCGCTTATAATACTTATTTATAAAATGAGTGCAACCGAAATTGTCTCTTTTTTTAAGTTTTTATGTCTAGATGCACAAAATTAAACCGTTTGTGCTCAAACTACATGCAAATCCAAGATTCTTCGAGAGTTTCCATGTAGTTTGCTCGCCTTAACTAAAATTTAGTCGCTAGTTACCTAAACGATCAGTCGCTAGTTTTGCAGCGGTTGTACTTGGGTATTGATTGATAAGATCACTCAATATTTTTTGTGCTTGCTCCGCCGAACCTTGATCTTGTAAAAGTGTACCTAACTTTAGCATTGCATCTGGACGTTTGTTAGAATTTGGAAATTCGTTAACGACGACTTTAAAGTGCTCTACCGCTTTTACACCATCATTCTTAATTGTAAGCAACTGCCCTAACCAATAATGCGCATTAGATGCATATACAGAGTTTGGATACGTAGTTAAAAACGTTTGAAATTCAGGGATCGCTTGATCGTAGCGTTTATCTTTCATTATTAACGCAACAGCGCGCTCATACGCTTCGTTTTCAGATAAGTCACTGCTATAGGTCTGTGCGTCGTTTGGCTGTGCCTGATCGGCTACCGGAGCTGCTGGCTGTGTATAAGCCTGGCTAACGCGGTTTTCGATTTCTTGGTACAACTCACGCTGACGCTGCAGTACTTTTTCAAGCTTGTAGCTTTGCTCTTCTGTTACACCTCGAATTTGGCTTACTTCGTCTTGTAATAAGTTGAGCTGTTGTTGTAACTCTACTTGCAAAAAGTTACGCGACTGCATCATATTTTCAAGTGACGCTAATCGCTTCTCAATACTTGATTGTGAACTCGCAGCTTCTGAAACAGGAGCGGGAGCAGCCATTAACTGGGTGCTCCCGCTCAATATCATGGCTGCCAAAATAATTTTCGGCTTCATAATATCTCTTATCTTAGTAAACTAGTACCGCACGGCGGTTTTTAGCGAAAGCTGATTCAGTGCGAGACTTAACCATTGGCTTCTCTTCACCGTAGCTTACCACTGACATTTGGCTAGCTGAAACACCTAAGCTTAATAAGTATTTTTCAACTGCTTGGCCACGGTGCTCACCTAGTGCAATATTGTACTCTGGAGTACCGCGTTCATCTGCGTGGCCTTCAATTAGTACTTTAACTGATGAATTTTGAACTAAAAACTCAGCATGTGCACGAAGTAAATCAGCGTATTTGCCTTCAACTGTCGCTTTATCAAAATCAAAGTAGATTACCTGCTCTTGGCGAAGTGCTTCGTACTTTTGACGAAGTTGCTCTTCTGCTTGTTGCTCAGGAGAGATTGTAGCTACTTCAACTGTATCAGTGTTAGTTGATTGCTCAACAACGCCTTGATTTGATTGGTTTGCAGCACCTTCATCAATATCTGAAGATGAGCTACAAGCTGCTAATGTCATTACTGGCACAGCAATTAGCAGGCCTTTAAGTATTTTGTTAAGTTGCATTGAGTAGATTCCTATTTTGAGTAAACCAGTAATATTACTGTAAGTATGGCGACCAAGCTGGTGCCTTTACTTGTCCGTCTAGCACAGGTAACCGTGCTTTAAAGCGGCCGTCCATCGATACTAGCGCAAGTACCTGTTTATTATTATGAAGCGTGCTATATATAATCATCGAACCGTTTGGCGCTATGCTCGGTGATTCATCTAGGCGTGTTCTCGTTAATACTTGGAACGCACCTGTAGCCAGCTCTTTCTTAGCAAGATGGTACTGCCCGTTGGTACGGTTAACCATCACTAATTCTTTTCCATCTGGTGTTATAGAACCAGCAAGATTCATATCACCATCAAAGGTGAGTCGTTGTGACCTACCTGTTTTTAAATTTAACTTATAAATCTGAGCATTACCACCCCTTTCAGATGTAAACACAATATCTTGACCATTAGGATGCCAAGATGGTTCAGTATCTATGCTACGGTGATTTGTTAAGCGCGTTTCTTTGCGTGTAGCCAGGTCAAGCAAGTAAACTTCTGTTGCACCCGTCTTGTCTTTAGAAAGTACTAATAATAGCTTTTTGCCATCTGGCGAAAACTGCGGTGCGCCATTAATACCACGGTAGCTTGCGATTATTTCGCGCTTACCCGTGTAAATATCTTGAATATAAATTTGGCTTTGGCGGTTTTCAAACGTTACATACGCTAGCTTAGTACCATCTGGTGACCACGCTGGCGACATTAATGGCTCTTTTGAGCGAAGCAAAACTTGCTCATTAAATCCATCATAGTCTGCAACAACTAATTGGTAAGGCTTTTCATCATTATCGCGCACTATTACATAAGCAATTTTAGTCAAAAATGCGCCTTTCTCACCAGTAAGTTTTTCATATATAACGTCACTGATTCGATGAGAGTAACGGCGAAAACCGCTTTCACCAATAACACTTTCACGCGCTTCTAAAATATGATCTTGGCTTTTGATTAACTTACCATTACTCATCATTTGTGTGTTGCCACCAGTAATTTGGCCACGAATCACGTCAACTAACTCATAACGCACTAAGTAACGCCCATCAGTTTGCTGCTCAACTTCGCCCACTAATACAGCCTCCACACCTTTATTAACCCAAGATGCGTAATCAATTTCGCTATCTTTGGTCGGCTGTTGTGGCATTTGCGCTACATCTACAGGTTTAAACTTACCACTGCGCATTAAGTCGGCAGCAATAACACTGCTTAATTTTTCAGGGATTGGACCAACACCTTGGTATTTAAAAGGCACTATAGCAATAGGCCTTGCACCATCTACACCCTCAGTTATTACAATTTCAAGCGCTGCATTAGCAACACCCACAAACCCAAACAGTAAAACTAAACAGGCTATTTTTATTTTGTTGAACATATCATTCCTTTAAAACTCTGGCTTGATTGTTAAATTAATATTCTTAAGTTGTTCGAATACGTCTTTATCTTTAGATACCGGTAATGTGTCAGCCATGCGCACTGCTCTTAATGCAGCTTCACACACTAACTTATCGCCACCTAATGATTTAACTTGCGTTACTAAACCATTAAAGCCTAAACGAATATTGACTCGGCACTGTTGGTTTTTCATTTTTTCATCAATCAATAAGTTTTGTTGAATACGCGCCATAATTAATGCACGGTACTTATCAACTTCGCTCACCACTTGTTGCTGACGTATTTTACTACGGGCAGCCTGCTCTTTTGCAAGTTGCTCTTGTAGCATTTGCTCTTGCATCGCTTGCTGGCGTTTACGTTCTGCCTCGGCTGCACGCTCTTTTGCCTCGATTTCACGTTTTTTACGTTCAGCTTCTGCTTTTTTAAGTGCGTCTTCTTCGGTTTTACGTTTATCAGCAGCAGCTTTAGCTGCACTTTCAGCTTCTTGCTTTTGTTTTTCAGCTTGCTTAGCTTTAGCGCGCTCTTTTTGCTCAATAGCACGTGCTTTTTTAGCTTGTGCTTGAGCCTCGGCTGTTTCTTTTTCTTTAGCTTTGCGTTCTTGCTCTAGCTTTTTAATATGCCTAGATTCAGATTCGCGTTGCTCACGTGCATTTGCCGCCCTGCGTTCTAAATCGCGAATACGTTTGTCTTCAGCACTTTTTTTATCTTTTTCTTTCTTTTGAAGCTCAGCAATTTTTTGCTCAACTTGCTTTTGATCAACTGTAACAGCCGATACCGCATTATCTGGGGTGGGTATAGCCGAATTAAGCGTTACTTCCATTACTTTAGGCGCAGGTGGGTGAATGTTTGCAGACGCATACAAAAAACCACCTATGCCTAAATGAAGTACTATCGATTTTACTACTGAACTATTCATACAGCTACTTCCCCTCAAAGGATTCAGTCATTAATCCTACTGATGGTACGCCTGCATTTTTCAAAAAATCCATTAGTAATAATACTTCTTGATACGACACCTTACCAGAACCTTTAATCATTACTGGTACGTCAGGGTTTTTCATTAATTGTAATTTTATAACCGCAGCAACATCAAGTGCTTCCATAGGCTCTTCAGGATCAGTACCTACGCTCACATAATATTTACCCTCTGCATCAATTGAAGCAATAATGGGCGGAGTATCTTTAGTATCAACTAAATCAGACTCTTCCATTTTAGGTAAATCAACTTTTACACCATGTGTAATCAGCGGTGCTGTAGCCATAAATATAATTAGTAGTACCAACATTACATCAATGTAAGGTACTACATTAATTTCTGCGACCGGACGGCGCTTTTTACGCTGATACATTCGCTTGTGCCTCTATTTGTGTAGCTGCTTGACGGTGTAAAATATTAGCAAACTCTTCCATAAAGTTAATATAGTGAGACTCAAGCTTTTCAACACTGTTTGAAAAGCGGTTATAAGCAATAACGGCCGGAATTGCCGCAAATAAACCCATAGCAGTCGCAATAAGTGCCTCTGCAATACCTGGAGCTACCATTTGTAATGTAGCTTGTTTCACTTCACCAAGTGCAATAAAGGCATTCATAATACCCCACACTGTACCAAACAAACCGATGTACGGACTTATAGAACCTACTGTTGCTAAAAACGATAAGCTAGATTCAATTTTTTCAATTTCACGAGAAAGTGCAACACGCATTGAACGGTGCGTACCCTCCATAACAATACTCGCACTTTGAAATGTATTCTTTTTATGACGAGCAAACTCTTTAAAGCCTGAAGTGAATAGTGCTTCGATACCTTGAGACTGACCGCTGCGTGATGATATTTCGTTATACAATTTGCTTAAATCAATACCAGACCAAAACTTTTGCTCAAATTTCTTAGCATTTGATAGTGCATCTGATATTGCTTTTTTACGCTGAAATATAATTGTCCACGACATTACAGACATGGCAACTAGCCCTAACATTACTAATTGAACAAGCAAACTTGCTTCTAAAATTAGGTCTAAAAAATTAAGCCCTGATCCCACGTTAAACTCCTAAGTAATTTCAAAATACGGCAAATTGATTAATTTGTATAAATATGACCGCTTACAAGGTCAAAAGTTGCATCTAGTGTATCTAGTCCATTTCAAGCTGACAACGGTATTGCTATGAATAGGCAACAAAAAACGTTAAAAAAACAGCTTTAGTTGGCATTTCCCTCTGCCTCAGTATTTTATTTAATCTTTTAACTAAACTTGCTGACTACAAATATGCGTAAATATATAGGTAAAACGTCATAAAATGCGCCGTTTATTCAAAATAAGAGCATAAACACTCAAAACTTATGAGCCTGATCTTCACGTAATAGTAAAACTAATACCGAGTCACAACGAAACTCATTACTTAAGCTATAAATTTCATTAACTTATAAATTTAACGATTAATTAACGCACAAGATTCAAACAACAATAAAATTCACAGAATTAGTTTTTCTAATCTGAAAATACAAATTTTCTAGTTTGAACAAAAAAGTAAACTTACGTATTATTCTCCCATACCGAACTAGCGCACTGAATGAGATAGCTTCATTAAGCCAAGTTCTTAGTAATAGGATATTTTATCGTATTACATTGTTTTACTCTTTCTGGATAAAACCAAATTAAGTAAAACGTAGTTCCCTGGATTACTTCCTTCAACTTGTTGTTTGCCCGCATTTTTTGCGGGCTTTTTTTTGCCTGCAATTTGGTGCGCTACATACTTTATTTATAAACTAATAATTGCCCTACCTATTTTACAATAAGTAATTCGGTTACTAGTTTGAATGGTACGCAGGATAGCTTCGCGAGTCTTAACGCCCTGTGAATTAACAGTTAACTATAAAGCATATAGCTATTTTGAAATAACATATGCAACAGTGTGTTGAGGTTTTGGGTAAAATACCTGCCGGATAAATATGTCAAAGCAAGGGATAACAAGTCAGTTACCTGCTGCGCAATAAACCACAGCAAGTAATGTGTATAGGCTAGTCTTTTTTAGGAAGTAAACCGAAATGATGGTATGCGCTATCAGACACTATTCGCCCGCGTGGGGTTCGCTGAATAAATCCTTGCTGGATCAAAAATGGTTCTATCACATCTTCAATTGTTTCACGCTCTTCACCAATAGCAGCCGCTACATTGTCGAGCCCGACAGGGCCGCCCATAAATTTTTCAATTATGGCGAGTAAATATTTGCGATCCATATAGTCAAAACCACTTTTATCTACGTCAATCATGTCAAGCGCTTGCTTAGCTACTTCGGCGTTTACTGTACCGTCAGATTTTACCTGTGTGTAATCACGAACACGGCGCAATAAGCGGTTAGCTATACGTGGTGTACCGCGCGAACGCTGTGCAATTTCGGTTGCGCCATCGTCGCACATTTCTAAACCTAGATAATGTGCAGAGCGCCCTACTATATGCGACAAATCTTCTACAGAATAAAACTCTAATCGCTGCACAATACCAAAACGGTCACGTAGGGGCGATGTAAGCGAGCCTGCTCGGGTGGTTGCTCCGATAAGTGTAAATGCAGGTAGGTCTAATTTAATAGAACGCGCAGCTGGGCCTTCACCAATCATTATATCAAGCTGGTAGTCTTCCATTGCGGGGTAGAGTATTTCTTCAACTTGCGGGCTGAGTCTGTGTATTTCATCAATAAACAGTACATCGCCTTCCTCTAAATTTGTGAGCAGCGCAGCTAAATCGCCTGCTTTTTCAAGTACAGGGCCTGATGTTGTTTTAATACTTACGTGTAATTCGTTGGCGACAATATTTGCAAGCGTGGTTTTACCAAGCCCTGGTGGGCCAAATATTAATAAATGATCGAGCGCTTCACCACGGGTACGAGCAGCTTCAATAAAAATTTCCATTTGCTGCTTAACATGAGGCTGGCCCCTGTAGTCAGCTAAAAGTTTTGGCCTTATAGCACGATCTATAGAGTCTTCATTTGTTTTTTCAGTCGCGTCAATTAAGCGATCCGCTTCAATCATGGGTTACTCACAACATAGATTTTAAAGATTCTCTAATAAGAACCTCAGTAGACATATCGGGTTTGCTTATCGATTTTACTGCTTTTTGAGCTTGTGGCAATTTATAACCTAATGCAAGCAGTGCTGATACGGCATCATCGGCTGCGTTATTAGCTATTGTCGCATCGCTCATTGGCTCTATTACTGCGCTGTCGCTAAATGGCGTAAATAAATCATTACCCCAATCTTTTAGTCTGTCTTTCATTTCGAGTACTAAACGCTCGGCTGTTTTTTTACCGACACCCGGTAATTTAACTAGCGACGTTGAGTCTTCGTTATTTACACAACTTACAAATTGCTTTGCCGACATGCCCGATAAAATAGCTAAGCCAAGTTTTGGCCCAACACCATTTGCTTTTAATAGCTCTCTAAACAAGGCACGCTCAAGCTTATTATTAAAACCAAATAATAATTGAGCATCTTCACGCACTACAAAGTGGGTGTAAACAATCGCGTTTTCACCAATTTTTGGTAAATCGTAAAAACAGGTCATTGGCATTTGTACTTCGTAACCTACACCACTTACTTCGAGTAATATTTCTGGTGGCTGTTTTTCGACTAAAATACCATTTAAGCGGCCTATCATAGTTATTTCCTTAAACGTCCTCTAACGGTTTTGCTTGCGCTACCCGCTAGTTTAATTAAATTTTGTTCTGAGTGAGCGTGGCAAATCGCAATAGCGAGTGCATCAGCTGCATCGGCTTGTGGCGTGCCAGGCAACTTTAAAATATTTTTTACCATGTGTTGCACTTGTGTTTTATCTGCACCACCGTTGCCGACTACTGCTTGCTTAATTTGCCTAGCTGAGTATTCAAATACGGGTAAGTCGGCCATTGCAGCGCCAACAATAGCCGCGCCTCTAGCTTGGCCTAGTTTTAAAGCAGAATCGGGGTTATGCGCCATAAATACTTTTTCAATCGCAAAGGTTTCTGGCGAAAATTGCTCAATAAGCTGTGTAATGCCTTGGTAGATCATTTTAAGCCTAACCGGAAAAGGATGATCGGCTAACTTAATACAGCCACTGCCTAAGTATGTAAATTTAGAACCTTGGTGGGCAACAACGCCATATCCGGTCAAACGTGAACCAGGATCGATCCCTAAAATAATGGCCAAACTGCATTCTCATTATTGTTATTTTTAAATTACGCTAATAATGCCAGAGCACTGTATAAATTACCAGTACAAAGAAAACAAAAATGCCCACGTGTTAGGTGGGCATTTAATACTTAATCCAATACGTATTAAGTTAGTTTAGGCTTACCCTAGGGCACGCACTAACCCTTGGGTGTTTTGTTTAAGTGTTCGGGCAATCATTAAATAACCTAATCCTGCCACAAATACGCCACCCGCTACCGGCCCAATAACCCATATATGCGGATGCAACTTACCTGCTAGGTCAAACATTTGTTGCTGCACAATTAAAAGCGCTATATCACTAAAAAATGCCGCGACTAAACCGGCTAAACCACCGAGTAATAAAAACTCATACAGGGTCGCATTTTTAATTAATCGGCTTTTAGCGCCAAGCGTTCGCAGTATTACAATTTCTTGCATACGTTCACCCAAGCTAGCTTGCACTTGCGATATAAGTACAAGTGCCCCACACAGCACAACAATAGCCAGTACAAAGCCAATGGCGAGCGATACTTGCGAAATAGTTGTTTGTATTTGCTTAACAAAGTTATCAATGTCAATGGCTGTAATAGTAGGGTAAGTACGCAATAACTGGCTAAAGTCACGCTTTTGCTCTGGGTTTATGCGTACCGACGAAATATACGTCGCCGGAAAATCTGCAAGTACATCTGGGCTTAAAATAATAAAAAAGTTAGGTTTTAGCGTGGCCCAATTAACTTTGCGCACACTGGTGATTTTAGCGTCGAACGACTGCGAACCAATTAAAAATGTAAGCGTATCGCCTATTTCAACATCTAAACGCTCAAGCATCGACTCCTCTACTGAGGCTTCGGCTGTTGCATTTTCACCAAACCACGCGCCTTGTGTTACTTCGTTTTGATCTGGTACATCTTTAAGCCATGTAAGGTTCAGCTCACGGCCAATACCTGCACGGGCTTCTTCGTCTTTTTTCTCGTTGTCTTGCAGCGATACAGAACGTGCTACCAACTCGCCGTTTACCGCATTTACACGCCCACGAATAGTTGGATAAAACTCTGATACCTGAATATTTTTTTGAGCTAAATATTCATTAATTGGCTCAAGCTCATTTTGCGTAATATTCACTAAAAACGCATTAGGTGCATCGTTTGGTAATTGCGATTGCCAATCAGATATCATGTCGTTTTTAAGTACCACTAAAAACAGCAGTAATTTAATCGCTAACGAAAAACTAATTAACTGGACCGCGTTCACATTTGCACGTTTTTGAATAGACGCAATTGCAAGCGACCAACTGTTACCTGGCTTTAAGCCAAGCTTTCGACCGCCACCAAATATTAATTTGGATACTAAAAACAGCACACCAATTAGCGCGAGTGTTGAGATAAACAAAATAAGCGTTATTTTTATGTTGTTACTAAATAACCACATTAATAAAAACACAGTTAGCGCACTCATTGCCAAGTGCACACGACTTACGGCTAATTTATCACCTAAGTTACGGCGCAGCACTCTAAGCGGTGGAATATCAAATAAATCAAATAACGGTTTAATAGAAAACATAACAGCACAAATTACGCCAGTACTAATAGCCACCAGCCACGGCTTAAAACCACCTAAAGGTAGCTCTGTGCCCATACTTTTTGATAAGTAACTTGTTGCTATTTCTTGCAAGCCATAACCAATTAATAGCCCAATACTTACCGCCATTGCACATACAAGCAATAAATGAAGCATGTATATTTTGCGGATCATTGAACGGCTACCGCCTAGTGTTTTCATCATTGCTACTGGGTCGTATTGGCGTTCACAATAACGTTTTGCTGAAACAGCGATAGCCACTGCAGCTAAAATAATACCCAATAAGCCGGCAAGTAATAAAAAGCTCTCTGCGCGGTTTAAGCTATTTGAAATAGGTGATTGGCGGTCTTTAACACCATACCATTGTTGGTTTTCTTTTATTTGTGGTTTAAGCCACTCGTAAAAGCTATTTATATCGGCCTCACTACCGGCATAAAGCTGGCGATAATAAACACGACTACCCGGCTGCACAACTTCGGTTTTTGCCACATCGTCAATATTAATAAGCACACGACGGCTGCTCGAAAACACATTAAATGGCGCATCGGGCTCTTCTACAATAACTTTTGAAACATTAAATAATGCAGCGCCAAGCTCTACTTGCGCGCCTATATCAATATTTAAACTGTAAAATACAGATTCACTTAGCCACACATTACCAGGCGTTGGTCCGCTATTAGCAACCTTAGTTTCACCTGTAAGGGTATCTTTAACTTTTAACTGCCCTTTTAGCGGGTACGCATTAGATGCCGCTTTTACTGAGCTAAACTGCATTTCATCATCGGAAAACAACATAGTGTCGAAGTACACCATTTGAGCCGTTTTTAAATTTTGGCTTTGTGCTTGAGTAATAAAAGCGGTATCGAGAACATGATCGCTTGCAAGAACGCGATCAGCAGCAATAAAAGCACTACTTTTTTGCGCAATACTTTGCCCTATTCGCTCAGTAACCATCGACAGTGTAAGCACGGTTAAAACAGCAAGCGCGATAGCCGCACTTATAACAGTTAGCTCACCACGGCGAAATTCTCGCGAAAATAATTTAAGCGCTAACTTAACCCACATTAGCAACGTCCTCTACTTGGCTTTTTACTAGTAAACCCGCTTCTATTTGAATAATGTGCTCACATTTTTGTGCAAGCCCTTCATCGTGAGTAACCAAAATAAGCGTAGTGCCGTGTTGCGTGTTTAAATCAAATAACAAGGATTCAATCATTTTACCGTTTTTGCTGTCTAAGTTAGCCGAAGGCTCATCAGCAAACAGTATTTTAGGTGTACCAATAAATGCTCGCGCAATAGCCACACGTTGTTGCTCACCGCCAGAAAGTTGCGACGGGTAATGATCAACACGATGGCTCAAACCTACTTTTTCAAGCAAGGCAATTGCTTGCTCTTTCGCATCACTCTCGCCAGCAAGCTCTGCTGGTAGCATAACGTTTTCAAGTGCCGTTAAGCTTTGTACTAACATAAACGATTGAAACACAAACCCAATTTTAGCGGCGCGCAGCGCAGCGCGCTCTTCTTCATCTAAATTGTGTAACGGCTCGCCATCTAAAAATATTTCACCACTGCTTGCGGTATCCAGCCCTGCTAATAAACTGAGTAATGTTGATTTACCAGATCCCGACGTGCCAACAATAGCAACAGACTCGCCATGCTTGACATTAAAGCTGATGTCGCTGAGGATGGGCAGCTCACCTTCAAAGGTAGAGACTACTTTAGACAAACCATTAACCTGAATTATATTTAATTGAGAAAGCGCTGACATATGACTCATTCAATCCTTCGTTTAGTATTCATTTTATTTTTAGTTATCAAACCGCTGAGCGCAGCAGCCAACAACACGATTTTAATACTCGGTGACAGTTTAAGCGCAGCCTACGGACTTCAACAAGAAGAAGGCTGGGTAAAATTGTTACAAGATAAATACGATGACGAACAAGCCGACATTGAACTTATCAACGCCAGTATTAGTGGCGAAACATCTGGTGGAGCCCTACGCCGTTTAGATGCATTGCTTGAGCAATACGAACCCACTCATGTACTTATTGAGCTAGGTGCTAATGACGGTTTACGTGGTTTTCCAGTCAAAAAAATGCAAACTAACTTAACGTCTCTTATTCAAAAAAGCCAAGCAGCTAATGCGATGACCGCCTTAATGGAGATTTACATTCCCCCTAATTACGGCCCGCGTTACAGCAAAATGTTTACAGACACTTTTACACATGTTAGCGAAGAAACAAACGCGCATTTAATGAACTTTTTTATGCTAGATATTGCCAGCCAACCTGAGCTGATGCAAAACGATAGTTTACACCCTAACAAAAAAGCTCAGCCATTAATACGAGATGAGATGTATGACTCGATCAAAAAGTGGTTAAATAAAGACTAGCCAATTAATACACCGCAAGAGTGCTATTTTAGGCCTCTTGCGTAATAAACACCCAAACAAACAATCGCTTATTGATTTTTAAAAAAATACACGTACTATTGCATACAAAGTCGGTATGTGGCGCAGCTTGGTAGCGCACTGTCATGGGGTGGCAGGGGTCGAGAGTTCGAATCTCTCCATACCGACCATTTAATTACCCCTGTATTAATAAGTTAAACTTCTCTTCAAAATGTAGCCAAAATTTACCTGTATTAATTCTACAATTTATCTGTAGCACTACCTTATTTATCAAAGCACACTTAATAAAACAGAATTTACCTAGTAAGTCTTGTAGTTTTTGAGTGGGTTGTATTTAAATGTTATTACCTTGAAGTGGCCTTTGTGGAATCTATATAAAGCCATTTGATTTCAATTTTATTGAAATTAAAATAAAAAAGCGCTCTAAGCGCTTTTTTTATTAAAGTACTAGTGCTTGCGCCCTACACCATTTCGTACCATGTCTTGCCCTGTTTGGAATACGTCTTCTGTAATCATGCGTGCTAAAAGTAGCTTTTGATTATCGTCAAACACAGCAACAAAACGGCTGCCATCTTTGTTATTAGTAGCCATGCCAACACCAGCAACACCTTTAAGTCCAAAGCCACCGTTTTCGACATCTATTAAAAAGCTTTCTAGTGCGGCTAAAGTATCAATTACGTCATTTTCATTATTCATTTTAAAACTCTTTTAGTAAGGCTTTTAAATCATTATGGTGGCTATTTTATAGAGAAGAGCCAAAAACTTAAACCCTTGGCTCAGGTTAGTCACTAAATCGACTTTATAACTAACTCTAAATTGCTTAGCGCACAACCAAACTCTTTGGCATTTACGCGATGATACTGTGTGTCACTCGTTGCTGTAAGGCTAATTATAAACTCGTCTTGTTGAGCGACCGCACTTTGCTCTTGGCTTAGGCACATAGCTTGAGTAAGTGAGCGAAGCTTTGAATTTGTTAAAATTGAGCTAAAACGCTGCACAGGCAGTGGAGGTATTTTTATAGCCGGTAACGCTTGCTCTATGGTGCGCTCGCTTAGAGTAAACGTGTTATTGGTAATATCAATTACGCTACTAGCAGGCCAGTACGAATAACGATAGTTATTACTATCAGCTAGAGGCTTACCTTGCTCAGTTAAGTGCACAACACCACTTTTACCTATTACGGTCATTAAACTACCTTCTGGCGATTTAATAACAACCAAAGCTGTATTTTCATCAATACCAAAACCATGTTGGATCTCTGTTTTAGTATTTTTCACTTCGTTTTTATTTAGCGTTGCTGCAAGCCTAAACGTGCGGTTTTGTTCGCTAAATTGAGTATCTATAACACCAAAATTAAAGCTAGCAAGTCCACCAGCGTTAGCGTTAGCATTAGCGTTAGTTTCACTTTTACGAAGAGCCTCAAGGCTTGTCGTATTTGTCAGCATGCCCGTCACTTTACTCTGGATTGCAGCGCCCGCTCCCTCACCTACAATTACTGGTCGAGTTTGCAATGCTTGCGTCCACGGGTATGGGTTATTGTTTTGATCAAATAATACTTTGTGAGTTAATGCTGCATTACCGCTATTAAACATTACACCGGTACTATTTTTAATAAGTGATACAAGTGCATTAGTGCCACTTTTGCATAAAGCGTATTCGACCTTTGTGTACTCTGGATAAATCACTTCACGGTTATACACATTCATTAATGTATTTCTAAGTGCGGGCAATTCATCGCACGAGTTACTCGTTATAGCTTTAGCAAGCGCTGGGGTTAGTGCTAACCATTGAGTGCTTATATTTGATTGTGCTAAAAGACTCTGCGCTACATCTGCCGACTCATAAGGGTCGCGGCTCGATGCCGTAATAGCAAGCATAGTGGGTTTTGCGTTATTAACCTTTAAACTGCCCGACACAAATTGTAAAATATTATTAGTCGCGACCTCAATATTAAAATCGGTATTTACTTGCTCTTTTAAGCGCTCATCGTTTTTATTAAGTAGCGGCACTTCTAGCATATCAAATACAAAGTTGTATTCTTGCTGAGTCAGGCTTTCTAATTGCTGGTTATTTATATCGCGCCATAGCCATAATAAATCTGTTTTAGATACGCTATTTGACGATTTACCTAGCAAGGTTTTAAGTGTTTTTAATACAGCCGTTTTTGCCTCAACGTTATTATTAGGCCAGTGCTGCGTGATATTTTTTATTTGAGCGTTGCTAACAGCATATAAATTATGTGACTTACCATCAATAGCAGTCTCTTTTTGGCAATTGTTAAGCTTTGCGCTTGTACAGGTAGTTAGCTCTGAGCCCACTAAAATTAAAGTTTGGCTTTGCTCTTGGGCCACTGAATTTATTGAAAAAGCAGCACTAAATAATGAAACTACCATACTCAACAATTTTGGTTTTTGATTGCGTAAAAATGCACACATCGTAGTGTAAACTCTAATAAATTTATAAAAATAATGTGTTGTAGTTTAACAGCTAGCCACTTGAGCCTAAATATATTTTTATAAGTGTTAAATAATTCAAGCCTCTGAAAAGCGATAGCGTTAATAATTTATCAAAATAAGTTGTTTAGTTTGCATGCTTGTCTTTATAAATATTTACTAAACAAATTTAAACAGAGCATTTATTGATCAAACTCATTGTTTAAATTACGGTGGTGCATTGTTTTATGTAACTAGGGTGAAATATGGACTTTTCTAATGAAGAGGTAAATTTTTTAGCTGAGTTATTCAAACCAAATACAAAGCAAAGCTCTCCTCGCGATCATATACTGACAATGAAAAGCTCAGTTCCTGCTAGCATAGCGCGCCTTCTCACTCATGCTAATTTAACTTTGCTTGCTGAAGTTGCTAATTACCAACTTTGGTTTCCCTTGCAATTAAAAATTGATGAGTTAGGTGTAATTAACCCCACTTTAAGCGCACCAGAAGTAATTGATACAAAGGGCACTCAACGTAGTTGGCGCTGGAGTGAGCTAAATATTAAAAGCCAAGGTTTTAATATTGAATCGATTTCCAGTACGGGCATATTTTTAAAACCATTAAAAAGTGGAGAGAGCTTAAAAAAATTACAGCACATGAGCTTTACCTTACCCAACAAAGAAAGCATATCGATAGATGTAGAACCCGTTAGGCAAAGTAGCCTAGGGATTGCAGCAAAAATAACTCAGATTCATAGCGGGCAAGAGCAATTACGCGCCTATCTGTTTGAAGAACATAAACGTCAATATGCTAAGCTGTACGAAGATGGACAACTAATAGAGCAGTTAATTTAGTCTCTTTTAAACACTCACATGCACTTCACTTAGCTTTATTTAACCCCCTCTCAATGTTAATCTGTACCGCTATTAATAAATCATAAGGATATGACAATGCCAGGTGCTTTTGCGCACATCACTGCCGTTAATATTGCAACGCAAACCAAATCACTCGCTAAAATGGATATGCCTAAAAAGGCAAAACTTATTTTAAGCCAACGCCAAGCATATCTCGAACTAGGTTGTGTAGCCCCCGATTATCCTTACTTAGCTGTAGCGCAGCCTAGCCAAAATGCATGGGCCGACCTAATGCATTATGAGCACACAGGCGATTTACTTAAAGCAATGATTGAATACTGCAAAACACTTGAAGGTGAAGCATTTGAAAAGTGTTTTGCTTGGTTATGCGGTTATATGGCCCATGTTGCTGCGGATATAACAGTGCATCCGGTTGTTGAATTAAGAGTAGGCCCGTATGAGCAAAACCAAACGGCGCACCGTGCCTGCGAAATGAACCAAGATGCATTTATTTGGCAGCGTTTAAATTTAGGTGAGTTAGGTTATGCTGACCGCGTGCAACAAAATATTGGATCTTGTACTAACAAAGACGATAATTTTGATACCGATATTGCAAAAATTTGGCGACATGCTTTATTAACGGTTCACCCAAGCTACGCAGCACAACACGCTCCTAACTTTAATTCATGGCATAACGGTTTTCAGCTTGTAGTAAATAATGTTGAAGAAAGCTATCGATTATTTGCCTGTGCACGCCATGTTGCTGCTGATTTAGGCTTGTTTTATCCTCGCCCAAACGAAGTAGACCCCACTTTTATTGAACATCTAAAAACGCCGCACGAGCCTATGCATTACAACGATATTTTTGACTTTGCCGTTAGTAACATTCAGCACTACATAACCATTATTGCCAATGCCGTATTTTTAGAGACTGATTACAGTGCAATTAAAAATTGGAACCTAGATACAGGCTACGATGAACACAACACGATGACGGTATGGAGCAAATAAAATGAAACACTTACTTTATATAAGCCTCATAGTATTACTTAGCGGTTGCTACACTCCTAAAAAAAACAATCCAGAAGTGATGGCCGACTTAGCCTCACAATTAAAAGATATTGCTACAGCCGTTGATGGCACACTAAAATTTAGTGAAACATCCTATTCAACAACTGATGAGTTATTAAAAGCCGCTGTTAATAACGATTTAAGCAAACTTGCACCTTTTGGGGAATACACGCTTATTGTAAACGTACAAGATGATAACGCAGTGCTACTTTTATGTGATGCCAATACGGCTTTAATTGAAGATGCAGGCTGTACTGCTCAATCAGATATACAGCATTGGGGAGCAGGAGTTATTCATCAGTGCGAAATAACTATAAACGCCCAACAGCTCTGTAACTAGGTAATAAAATACCTGCTATACATTTAAAGTTGAGCCGTCATCTCTTTGGGGTTAAACACTAAGCCATGGCGGCTAACATGCTCTGCAAAATTTTCGGCTGACATTGGTTTCGCAAAGTAAAAGCCCTGAAATTCTTTACACCCCATTTGCGCCATTATTGCTACTTGCTCTTGGGTTTCTACTCCTTCGGCTACACACTTAATATCAAGCTCTTCACACATAACGTGCACCGCTTTAACTAAACTTTTTTGACGCGTAGAGCTTGTTACTTGGCTGATTAATGAGCGATCTAACTTGAGCTTGTTAATAGGGTAATCGGCAAGGCGTGCAATATTAGAATACCCCACTCCAAAATCATCAACCGAAATAGTAAAACCCCACGATTGCAGTGTTTGCATAAGCTTTAGCGAATGCGCTTGGTTTGCCTCAAGAGAGGTTTCAGTCAGTTCTAACTCTATTTGAGGTGGCTTTACGTTGAAGTCGGCAAGGTATTTAACCAGTTTTGACATAAAATCGGTTTGGCTAAAATCAATTAGAGATATATTTATTGCCACCGGCACACTCGGTAAACCCGCCTTAGTCCAATTGGAAATTTGAGCGCAGACTTTTTGAATAATCAGATCGGTTAACCTACTGACCATTCTGTATTCTTCGGCAATAGGAATAAATACCACTGGCGACACATTACCTAGTATAGGACTGTTCCAACGCGCTAAGGCTTCAAGCCCTATACATTGACCCGTTGCATCTACTTTAGGTTGATAGTGCACCGACAAATCGCCCTGTAGAAGCGCTTCATCTAATAACATTGAAATTTCGTATTTTTCGATAAAAGCTTGTGATTGCTTTTCGTTATAACCACTAAGGGGCATATTACAATTTGCTAGTTTAAGTGCTTCGCATGCATTGCTAAGTACTGTTGTGCTGTTTTTTCCATGATCAGGATACTTTGCAAAACCAAATAAAAATGATTGCTGACACTTAGTGCCAAATACATTATATGTTTTATCTAATGTATTTTTTATTTGCATTAATAGCTTCTCTTCAAGCTCGTTTTGCGAGTTTGCCCCAATTATAAAAGCAAGCTTTCCTACTCCTATATGAGCACACAAAAGAGGCCCATCTGGCATCGCTTTTAAACGCTTGTACGCGTTAATAAGTAATGCTTGAGAGTCGGCTTTAGTGAGCTTCAAATTTAAGTATTCACTATTTGCACTTTGCGCAACAACGATATAAAAACCTTTTTGGTATTTGCTTGTTAATCTGTCGCATTGCAGCTCAAACCATTCTCTATTAGGTAGTTTTGTTTGCGAGTCTCTAAAGCGCAAACGTTTATTTTCTTGTTCCATCATCGATAAATTTTGTTTAATGAGCTGCTCTTGCGTGCAATCGTAAAAGTCATATACACGGTAGTTTGTACTCATTGTTATTTGCTGATAACTGGCTTTAAAATAACTTTTTTTGTACTTCACAGTTTTATTTTGAGCATTAGAGTCGTCAAAGACTAAAGTAGGAAATAAATGAGAAAGATTAACGCTCCTTTCTTTTAATTCTTTTTTTATACCAAACATATCAATAGCATGTTGATTAAAATCAGTAATGACAAGATTTTCGTCAACAATAATTTTGGCTTTATTTGATTCGGTGAACAGGCTTCGATAAAGTTCATTTTTATCTTTAAGGTGTGTATTAGCGCTTATCATTGTTTTGTTTAAACGCTTAGCAGCCACAATTGTGCGCGCCACAGCAAGGGGAATACAAATGTTAAAAAATAAAAATATAAGCCCTGTAATGTATAAGTCAGCATCGGGAAGTTGTTGAGCTATGCCGGTTAAACCCGAGACATCAACGTTATTGATGATCATATAAAACGGCGCAATATTTAATACGCCATAAGCAAGAGCTGTTCTATAACCAAGTAGCATAAGTGCTATTATCGGGCAAGAATACATATACATAGAGCCCACTTTAGCAAGCTCTAAGTCTGTTAAAAATAAGTTCATTGACACGCTAGCAGCTACAATAGCTATTAAAAGTGCATGAGCGCTAAAGTGATAAAAACGCTTACTTGCTATAAGTAAACCACATGCAGTAGCAAGAAAGCTGCTTGTTAATACAACAATATAAATTAAGTTAAATTCAATAGCGCTTGTGTACGTGTGGCACGCCACAGCAAAACATAACACCATTACTAAAGATAGAATAATGCGCAGTGCACTTATTCGCCAATTAGCAACCTGACCAGGGGCTGAATAATGGTCATTTAATAAAAAGAATTTATTGAAAAAATGCATAATAAACAACAGTTAAAGCTCATTCTTCTATTAGACATTGATAGCTTGTTAAAATCAATCAAATGAATATAATTTCTATTTACATTGTTCTATAAAATAGACAGGTGTAAACCTAATTGTTAGCCGTTAAGCATTTATTTTTCGAGTGTTTTTACAGTTATCTTCTTTAAGAGCGAAACCACTGCACCCTAAAAATTCACCGTGCTTAGATTTGCGTTTACGCATTTCGCGCCCGCACTCCTCACAAATTGGGTGCTGCATTTTACATTCTGTATTCACACATTGTGAGTATGTGTTTTTATCAACCGATGGGCCACTACAGCTTTTACACACTCGTAATTTAGTTTCGCAAATTTGCGTGTTAGTACAACTATAATAATCACCATATTGACCCGTTTTTGGCACAATTAAACCGTCGCTGCACGTACTACACTCTCTTTGCTTTAGTTGCGACTTATTAAATAACGTTGAGCCAATTTGAATGGGATAATTGTCATTTACTAATTCTTTTACAAACGCTGAGCATGCATAAGGGTCTGCAATTAAATACACTTTATGTTTAGCGCGTGTAATACCGACATAAAGCAAACGCCTTTCCTCTGAGTGAGTGAATTCATCTTGCTCTGGTAATAGCGCCTCCACCAGCACATTATTTTGGTTATCGCTAGGAAACCCTAATTTACCTTGTTCAAAACCAATGATAATACAGTAATCGGCTTCAAGCCCTTTGGCACTATGCAATGTCCAAAAATAAAGAGTGTTTGTATGCTTTTTATCTTTTAAATGCTGCTGCACGCTATTTAACATGTATCTATATCGACTAAGTATGGCAATGCTCGCTGATGCATCGTTTTTTTGAATCGTGCTTATGCTCTGCTGTACTTTTATTTCTATCGATTTAGTACCTTGGTATAAATCGTCTAATAAAATAACTTGTGGAGTAGTTACTTTTGTATGTGTGCTGATCTGCTTTTTATATTGCTCAGGGTTTTGCATTACAAAGCGCCCAGCTACATCGCTAATGCTATTATTATATCTGAATGTTTTTTGCAGCATAGTGAGAGAGTGGCTACCCACTAACTCATTAAAGCGCGTAGTAAGCGCTAAATTACCACCCGAGAACCGATAAATTGCTTGCCAGTCGTCACCAACAGCAGTAAAGCGTATTCCTTTGGCATGTTTTAATATGGCACTTAAAAAAGCCATACGCGCGCTTGATATATCTTGAAACTCATCAACTAAAATGTGGCTCCATGGAATATTAAAATCTCCGCTTACTATCGCCTTTGTTGCTTGAATAATCATATCGTCAAAATCAATGGCACTTTGCGCGTTTAATTCATTTATATAAGCATCATGAATTTGCACTAACAAGTTTGCATATTGCTGGTAATTTTTAATACCACTTTGCTTAATGCGCTGTTCTATTTGCTTATTACTTAGTTGCTCGACTCGAATAGCTTGTAAACATTTTATGTACTTATCAATCCCTTGCTGTAACTGCCCTGAGTTATTTAAAGTATGAAATATTTCATCGTTACTTAAAGGTGTTAATTCAACATTATGCTGCTTTAATTGCTTTGCGAGGGTTGGCTCTAGCTTTCCTTCTACCCAGTTGTAATGAAAGGTCTCGAGTAAGGTGGTGCCATTTTGTTTATGCAGTTTGCGCTTAAATGCAACTTGCTCGTTATAGTGTTTTTTATCTATATCGGCACGTGTATTCCCTTGCCTATCAATGCCAAAGTGCTCTAGGTAAATATCATATTGAGGTATATAAAAATCAGGCTTATATTGCCCACTTAGCTCTGCGCCTTGGCTAAAGTGATAATTCACCTCATAACTATGCGGTACGCAATTCAAATGTAGCCAGTTTGAAATTAACACCTCCTGATAACTTTTTACTTTATGACCCGCAAGGCTACGGTATTCGTTATCGCGTACGTACCGCTCGTACTGTGCATTATCTTTAAAGCTAAATATATCAACCGACTCATGGAGTAAATCTATAAATGCTTTTAAAAACTGTGGCTCGGTTTGTATTTTTTTACTTACCCATCCAGTTAACCAACTATTTAATTGAACTGGGTCAGTTGCAAATTTTGACAACTCGATTGGCTTTTTAGCACTTTGTAATAATTTAAGCCCAAGCGCATGAAACGTTAAAATAGTGGGTTCTTTGGTATGCAATTTTGCATGCGTGGCGCGTTTAATAAAGCGCTCTTTAAGCTCATTTGCTGCTGTTTTATTATAGGCCAGCACCAAAATTTGCTCAGGCTTGGCAATATTGCATGCTATTAAATTTAAAGACTTTGCTACCATCACAGATGTTTTACCTGTGCCTGCTGCCGCTAATACTAAATTTTTATCGTTATCGCGTATTACCGCTAAGCGCTGCTCGGTTGTTAATGGATTTGACTCTACTTGATTAAAAAAGTCATTTTTAAGAGTTAGTTGTTTTTTTTCATATTTATGGCGCAACTGTGCAATTGCATCGTGAGTATTGGGTGTGGTGCTTAGTATATTTAAAAATTTAATACTACTTGGCGATAAGTGTTGTTGCCACACACTTGTACTTTTAGCGTACTGCTTGGTAAGCAAAAACACATCATTCTTAAGTGTTTTTATGGAACTATCACGTAAAAACTCATCTAAAGCATAGCGCTTGAGCGAAATCTTTGCGTTATTTACCTTTTGCTCAAGCAGGGCTGAAAACCGCGTGTTAAGGGCTGTGTTTAAAGTGTTCGCTTGTGCTTTGTTTAAAAAACTAATTGATGTATTGCTACTGTCGCACAAATTAATTTTGGCGCTAAATAAACGGTTTTTAAGTATTGAGTAATTATAAAAGTCCTTAATTAAAAATGTCCGCGCGGGAGCACTTCTAAAATGAACAACAAGATGCTCTTGCTCAATAGTTACGTGTTTAATACGGGTAAAAAAACGGCCTAGCCAACTTGGGGTAGCAATATACTGCGCCATAATACTCAATATGAAGATATGCTTTACCTGATTGTAACATACTCTTTTATAATACATTTAGCGCTAATTCGATGCTTACTTAGCAAACAATTTAATTAGTAAGTTAGTTTTTAAAACTTAGCGCTTAATAATTTATTTACAACCGTTAACAAATTTAAACATTTACAGATAGCGTGTTGTGTAACAATGCACACATACAAACTTATACTTCATATAATTGTTAGGTATATCCCCTATTAAACAATTATTTACAGCCTAATTTAGTGGTTTAAAGGAGCTAACATGCTTAAAAAATGCATTACCACAACGGCTTTAATTTTAGCTCTATGCGCTTGCACGTCAGAAACAGAGTCGGATTTAGTAAAAACAAAAGGTATTTGGGCAGGTTTTGAACTGGTTTCTGACGGTAACCGCACGCGTGTTAACGCAGAACTAAATGCAGGCGACGCTAATGGCTCTAACATTGTTTTAAGCGATAGCGACTCATTACAAGCTGTTGTTAATAGCACCGCTATTGTACTTACAAAAGATACCGACTTTTTAGACGTTGATTACCAAGCATATATAAATACCACTGACGACGACCAACAGTTTGATATAAAATTTAAACGGGACGATGGCATAAATGCTAATTCGAGCGTTGAGTTGCCTTTAAATTTTATTATTTTAACCCCAAGTAACGATCAAAATTTTGATATTAATAGTCCCCTTACAGTCCAGTTAGATGGCACTGATCCTAATAGTACTAGCCAAGTAGAACTGAGCAGTAGCTGTACTAACAATAATAATGAAACACTTTTACAATCAACACTTTTTGCGCTTAACACTTCTTACCTTGAAATAGATTTGCAAAGTTTAGATATGTTTAGCAGCTCGCAAGTAGATCAAAGTAAAACGTGTGATTTAACGATTAGTGTAAAACGCGATCGATTCGGTAGTATTTCGGGTGAATACGCAAACCAAAGTTATATTAAATCCCAGCAATCGCGCGCTATAAAAAATATGACATTAACGTTTTAATTTGCACGCTAATTTACTCAGCGTTAAGCTACACCTTTATTAAGTAACTCTACCAATTGTAATTGCCCTCCTTATTTATAGGGGAGTTAATAAAAATTGATATAAAGGTTTATTATGACTAACAGCACATACCCCATTGGCACACCTGGCAAAAAATGGAATAACAACGATAAAGCCCTGTGGTTAGCACGCCAAAACATTAAACGCAGTTACCAAAACGAAGTCGTAACGCTAATTAATGACCTTAAAAACACCTTGGATATAGAGCAATACGGCGAGCTTAATTACGCCGCTGGCACTTACCCATTATATATATTAAAAACGCCTAACTTTAATACTAATAAACCAACTGTTTTAATCACCGGTGGTGTGCATGGCTACGAGACCAGTGGCGTACATGGCGCACTTAGGTTTGCTAAAACATCGGCTATGCAACACTCAGAGCAGTTTAATATTATTGTTGCGCCCTGCATTAGCCCTTGGGGGTATGAAACAATAAACCGTTGGAACCCAGATGCTATTGATCCTAACCGCTCATTTTATGAGGGCAGCCCAGCTCAAGAGTCAGCAGCTATTATGGCGTTTGTAAAATCATTAGGTACTGACTTAATCGCTCATATTGATTTACACGAAACAACAAATAGCGATAACAGTGAATTTAGACCCGCACTCGCTGCGCGTGAAGGCACTACAAATACTAACTGGAACATACCTGACGGGTTTTATTTAGTTGCAGATACCAAAAAGCCTGAGCCGGAGTTTCAAAAGACCATTATAGAAAGCGTTGCAAAGGTGACCCATATTGCACCGAGCGATGAAAATAACCAACTAATCGGCGTACCTCAAGAGCAATTTGGTGTAATTAACTATGCAGCTCGAGAGCTAGGTTTATGTATGGGCTTTACTGATGCACCCTATGTAACCACTACCGAAGTGTACCCAGATAGCCCAACTGCCACCGATGAAGAATGTATTTTGGCACAAGTCGCGGTTATAACTAGCGCGCTAAATTACATTACAACCTCTACAAAAGATTAACCACTATTAAAGAGCGGGTACTCATTAAATTAAGTACCCGCCCAACCAAGAAACAATCTGATAACAAAAAACAACCCAAAAGAACTGGTTTTATTGAATTTAAAGGTATAAGGTTAGCCTTCCCTCAAATTCAAGGAGTATACATTGGGGTTTAAAAACAAATATGGACAGGTAAGCCTTTACACTGAAAATAACGTTGTTATCGCTCACTTTGCGGGATACATCACCTCAGGGCTTCTTCGTGCGTTTAAAATTGAACTATGCGAAAAAATAAAATCACTCAACAATCAGCCTTGGGCCTATATTAGTGATTCTTTTGATGTTTTAGCTGCAACGCCTGAGGCAGAAAAAGAGATGATAGATATTAGCCATTTAATGAAAGCAAATAACTGCCTGAGTAGTGCGTTTGTACTCACTTCAGCTATCGCTATAAATCAAATGAAACGCATTTTAGAGTGCGCAAAAAGAAACGTTAATTTTAGTTAGTGCCTATTTACAGATTTAGATAGCGCTAAACAGTTTATTTCTCACAACTTAAAAAGTAAGCAAGGCCAACTGATATAAAAATCGTTGATCTTGCTTTATCAATCTTAGTTTTTGTAAAACTGACTGTCTTTGGTTATCGTAATGCTGGCGTTTTCTTGCGCTGTTACAATAAATTGTAACTTACTCACTTTACGTTCAATATCGTAACCATCGGCTGTTACAGTAACGGGAACTCTTTTCATCGCACCCGGTTGTACAAGCGTAGATTTCGGACTTGAGAGCGTTGCCCCAGGCAACCCCTCTATGGCAATACTGTAATGCAGTGCTTGCTGCGTTTTATTAATAATAGTAAGTGTGTAAGGGTTTTCTACTAGGCCCTCGTAGTTCACTCTATAAAGCGCATTCCTATCGCGTAGCACAGAGGCTTCTATTGGTGTACGTTGCAGCATCCATGCAAACATCGAAATGATTAACAAAGCCGTTAATGCGCCATACCCTACTAGCTTTAACCTAAATGGATTAGTTTTTTTACCTTCCATTTGTTTCTCACTGGCGTATTTAATCAAGCCTTTCTCGTAACCAAATTTCTCCATGGTATCGTCGCAGGCATCAATACATAAGCCACAATTTATACATTCATATTGCAATCCATTTCGAATGTCTATTCCTGCAGGGCATACCTCTACACACAAGTTACAGTCTACACAGTCACCTAAGTTAAGCTCTTTGGGGTCAGCTTTGCGTTTACGTGGTCCTCGGCTTTCACCTCGCTCGTTATCATATGTAACAAGCAACGTATCTTTATCAAACATAACAGCTTGAAAACGAGAATAAGGGCAAGCAATTGTGCACATTTTTTCGCGTAAAAACCCTGCATTGCCATAAGTACAAAAAGCGAATAAAAACACCCAAAAGCTCGTAATACCTGACCATTCAAACGTAAGCATTTCCATATACAAACTTTTAGCCGGAATAAAATACGCCATAAACGAGGTGGCAGTTAAAATAGAAATAACAATCCACGCACTGTGCTTAGTTATTTTTTTTCGCCAAGTGCTTAGCGTCCACTGTGATTTATCTAATTTAATTCGCTGATTTCGAGTGCCTTCTATGCGTTGCTCTACCCACGAAAACATGAGCATCCATATTGTTTGCGGGCATGTATAACCACACCAAACCCGACCAAGCCAGTTAGTTACAAAAAATAATGCAAAAGCCCCCACCATAAATAGCAGGGCTAAAATCATAAAATCTTGAGGAAGGAGTGTTAAACCAAAAATAGTAAAGGTTTGCGTTGCCACATCAAGCAGCACAGCTTGTTGACCGTTATATTGAATCCACGGTATTGCAATAAAAGTTAGCATTAACAGCCAACCTAAATTACGGCGTATGCGCTGAAAAAATCCTTTTTGCTCGCGGATATAAATTGGCCCTTCGGTGTTATAGGGCTTAATGATCATGTCTTCTTCTTTTATATCAAACTTCATAGTACTTGCTTAATAATGACGGGTATTAAGCAAGTATTTGCAACTTTCAGACCAAGCTGAAACTTTAATTACTTCATTGATATTAAAGAAATTATTTTAAAAAACAAAAACCGAGCTCGCGATATAAAGCGAATATCGCGATATATCACGATTTTTTAGTGATTCCCAACTTTCGCATTTTTGAGCGTAGTGTACTCTCAGGTAAGCCCAACTTAACTGCCGCCCCTTTATCGCCCGATATTTGCCAGTGCGATAACGCAAGAACAGAAGTTATATGCTGTTTTTGCGCTTCATCAAGCGTAAGTGAAGGGTTAATAACTACTTCGCCACCCGCTTGCAAAGGCTGGCTTAGCTGAAGCACAGCCTGATTAGATAAAATAGCTTCGCGTTCCAGTACATTTTGCAGCTCTCTAATGTTGCCTGGCCAATCATAGGCTTGCAGTTGTGTAATTGCTTTTTTACTTAGCCCCTTTAAATGTTTACCCAATCGTTTATTTAGCTGCGCAATCAAATTAGTGCACAAATAAGGAATGTCTTCTTTTCGATCTTTAAGGGACGGGACTTTAATAGGAAATACATTGAGCCGATAATACAAATCAATTCTAAACGTGCCTTTTTGTACCATTTCCCACAGGTCGCGATTAGTCGCTGCAATTACTCTAATATTTACTTTTAGCGTATTGCTGCCACCTACACGTTCAAACTCTTGTTCTTGCAGGACTCTAAGTAGTTTACTTTGCGCCTCAAGTGGAAGCTCTGCTATTTCATCTAAAAACAAGGTGCCTTTATCAGCAAGTTCAAAACGCCCTTTACGGCGTTCATTGGCACCTGTAAATGCGCCTTTTTCATGGCCAAAAAGTTCCGATTCTAGCAAACTTGGGGTAAATGCGGCGCAATTTACTTTTATAAAGGCTTGTTCGCTACGCTTGCTTAGTCGATACAAATTACGGGCTACTAATTCTTTACCCGTGCCATTTTCGCCAAGTATAAGAACTGTGCTGTCGGTTTCACTTACCAATTTTATTTGATCTAACATGGTTTGAAATATATGACTTTGTCCAACTAGCCCTGAGTCTTGCCAATCTTCGTTAAGTTCTGCAATTAAGTAGTTGTTTTCATCTTTTAGCTGCTCACTTAAATGCTTTACTTGCTCAAGTGCCTCTTGCAGTGCATTTTGTGTTTGCTGTTGCAGTGATATATCGCGAAATACCGCTACAGCACCAATTAACTCATCATTTTGATAAACCGGTGTTGAGGTGTATTCCACTGCAAATGAGCTACCGTCTTTACGCCAAAAAACTTCATTTTTAACTTCACGACGTTTGCCGTCAAACATGGTGCAATATATTTGGCATTCATCAGCGGGATAAGGTGTGCCATCAGCATGAGTATGGTGATGATATTGGTGTATTTTTTTACCTAATAACTCGTCTGCTCGCCAACCTGTCATGCGCTCAGCGGCAGGATTAACAAACACCGCATTACCCGACAGGTCAAAACCGTATATGCCCTCACCTACTGCGTTTAGTAATAATTTAGGATCGTTTAAAAATTGTTTTATCATAAATGCGCCTCGCGAAATATCGCGAGCATTATGACAATTTTACACACTAAGTGCACTCATTACTTAAAATGCACTCACGTGCCCATTAAAACGCTATAAATAGTGCTGAAATAGCGTTTTCACATCTATTTTTGCACCTAGCCTTGCGGCTATTAAATAAAGCCCTGCAAGTTTTCGGTGAATAAATAGGGCATCAACGGGCGGTGTGTGCCATTGCTGAGATTGCGAACTAAGGGCAAGCCCTGCATTTTTAATTTTGAGCGCCAGTTCGCTGTTTTTAAAATCAAATTCCCCTTCTGCTCTTAGTGGCTCGCACGCCATTAAGAATAAATCAATGACGTTGTTTTTATACTCATCAACTAAGTCATTTTTAAAATAACCAATATGTGAAGCCGCTTTAAGTACACCTTCTCTGTTGTTTTCACTACCCGCTTTAAATAAAGCTAAATACGCTAAGCTAAGCTCTGTTGATATTTCTCGCGTTGCGCCAAAATCAAATAAAACAATTTTTTGTGTATCAAGCTGATAATGAAAGTTGGCAAAGTTAGGGTCGGTTTGAATTAATTTAAATTCAAACATTTCTTTAAAAAACAAATCGATTAGTTGTGCTGCAACAAAGCTTTTTTGACTATCAGGTAGCTCTGTAATGCTCTCAATGGGCTCTGCTTTTATATATTCCATGGTAAGTACTTGTTGTGTGCTGTGCTCTGGATATACGTTGGGTACTTTAAAATGGGGATTAGTTGCTAATGCATTTTTATAACGTATTAAGTACTGAGCCTCCCGCTTATAATCAGCCTCGGCTAATAACTGTGCTTTAGCCTCACTAATAAGTGGTTTAATATTAAGATCTTTTGGCAATAATCGAGAAATCGTTAATAAAGAAATAACGTTATCTACATCACTTACTACACTTTTTTCAATACTAGGGTATTGAATTTTAACAGCAAGCTGATCGCCATTTTCTTTATAAGCTAAATGAACTTGCCCTATAGAAGCCGCTGCAAAAGGTCTTAATTCAATATGAGAAAAACGCGCTAGCCACTCATCCCCCCATTGCTCTTTTAACACTTCAACAAGCTGCTTATGAGGCATTGGATTCGCATCTGAGCGTAGTAAAGCAAGTAACTGAGCCAATTCAGGACTAAGTAAATCACCGGTATCCATTGAAAGTAATTGCCCGAGCTTCATTGCAGCGCCACGTAAATGAGATAGCTGTATAGCTAGTTTTTCAATGTTTTTAGGTTGTAGCAGTAAGCTTTTATTGTCCCAACCTTTACCTGTTAGCGCGCTCTTAGCGCCATCAACTAACATGTTGGAAGCAACACCTGTGGCAAGTGAGCCTAATTTTGCAAAGCGAGAAAGCCTAGAAGTGGGAACAGTACGAGGAGCCGCCATAATATTAAAACCTAATTAGCCTGAAAGTCAGGCTAATTGATACGTATATTATAAGTAGGTAGATCTACTTATAGACGAGGTACTAGCTTAATTGCACCTTCAACCACTTTCATATCAAGTGGAAGCTTACTAAGTAGCATCATTTTAGGGTCATCCATATTTAGAGTATAAACAGGGTTAACCGCTAAAAAAGCATTAATAACATCCATTGCTTGGCTATCAAGCGCACCTAAATTACCTTTAAAACCACCGGCATCTACACTCGAATCAAGTAATTTAATATTACGTAAAAACACTGCTTTTTTCTCACTGTCGTAAAATGGGCTACCTTCAATTTGCAGCTTTAAACGCACAGGGTATTTAAGTGCGAATGCATTAATTTCAGCGCTCGAATCGGCACCAAGCACAACAACATCGCGGCTATCAGGTCCAATATTTACACTTAAATCGTTTACATCAAACTGAACCGGTAAACCCATTAAGCTTACTTTTTCACTTAACTTTGGTAATTGCTTACCCAGTACAGACTCAACCTCAGAGTTAGTAAATGAATATACTGATATGCCTTGCGTGGTATTACAGGCTGTTAAAAATAACGCTGCAATAATAACTAAAATTCTCATGAGAACCCTTTTGTTTATAAATTAGTGGTACATAAAAAAGCCGCTATTAAAGCGGCTTATTAAAATAGTAACCAGCATATATTACGCTGGTTTTATTAAGCTGCAAGTGTCGCTTTAAGTCGCGTTAGTGTGTCAGGTTCAACTGAACCAGCACTGAGCGCTAATAACTGTTTTAAATAATAGTTTAAATCAGCATGTTCGCCACGATGTTTGTCATCTAACATGGCTACTTGTTCTGCCATTCTAAGTGACTTATCAGTTGAACTTACGTTCGCTAGTATTTCCATGCGCGTAATAAGTTGATCTGTATTTAATGCTGTTTTAAGCGGTGCTTGGTACTGACTTGGTAACGCTTCATTGTTTTCAAGTGCTGTAATTAACGCATCTCGATTAGCTTGCTCTGATTTGCTTGTAAGCAATGCAAGTTTATCGTCAATAGCTGCTAGCAACTTACTAACCTTTGGCGCTAACGATCTAAATTGCGTGTACCCTTTCACTTTTGTTTCTAGGTCGTGCAACTGTGCTCTTTGATTTACGTCACTAAGTGCTGCTTCAAGCTCAGCGAGTTCTGCAACTGCTTGCTTATCTGACTCGTTTTGCTCAAGTTTTTGCTGCTCAAATTCACTACTACGTTTAGTAAATGTTTCATCGTTAAATTGACGAAATTTTTGCCATAACGCATTTTCAGCTTTTAAACCTGCAAAACCAATTGTTTGCCATTGCTGCTGCATTTGCTTCAACTCTTGGCATGCAGCGGCTAAATCATCGCTTTGTGATAATTGCTGCGCTTTTTCTACTAACTCATTTTTAAGTGCAGCATTACTTTTATGAAATGCGTTTAATAAAGCCAGTACTTGTTGTTGCTCGCTTTTATAACGATCGTTTAGTGTACGGTATGTTTTAGGGTCAACTTTACCCACACTGCGCCACGCTTTGTTTAAACGGTTGTATTGGCTTTCATATTGCTTCCAATCAAAGTCATCCTTAGCCGTAGGTTGAAAATGAAGCGCGTGCATGTCGCTAATAATACTCTCGCGTTGTGCTTTTGAGGCCTCGCGTTGTACTTCTTGCTCTGCAAAGTAACTACGACAAGGTGCAAATAACAGCTCGATTTTTTCATCAAACTGTACGCCTTGTTGCTTTTCTTCATCTGTATCTAAACGACCTAACTCATTCCAACGCTTGCGTAGCACTTTTACTTGCTCTGCGCGTTGTTGTGGGTCAGTACACTCTTCACTTACTAATGCACTTACTTCTTCTAATAAAGCTTTACGCTTTGGTGCTGCTGCGTATTTTTGCCAATCTTTTGCATCTGCAAGTTGCGCTTCAAGTTCCGCTTTTATATTTACAAGCGGCTGTTGATATTGCTCAGTGAGTGTATTAAATAACTCTTCAAACCCTTTAAACACGCCAAAGGCAACATTAAAACGGCCTTCCTCAATCAGGCGTTTAACATCACGAGCTTTGCGTTTTGCTTGGCTTTGGTTTTTTTCAAGTGGCTTAACTAGCTCACTCATTGGTGCTAAAAATTGCTTTTTATGCGCATTTAACTGCGTTTTAAAGGTACTTTGCAATGCACCATCTAAAATATTTAAATGACTACGCGCTGCTTTAAAACCATTATTAAATTCAGTTAGAATTGCATCGTATTGTGCTAAATCTTCTGCTGGCTTAATTTCGCATAATGCTGCAAAAGCGAGTTTGTACTCTTTAATAGCAATTGTTAGCTCAGGTAACTTAGCAACTTGAGTAAATAGTTTTTCTAACTTGCTTACAGCCAGTTTAGATTGTGCATTATTAGCTAATTCTGTTTCGCTAATAGCTTGCTTAGCTTGCGCTACTTTTGCATCAAGCCAATCTTGTTGAATTTGCTCTGGTGTTTCAAGGCCTAGCTGTAAGGCGTTTTCAATTTCTTCAGTTAAAGCTTCAAGCGTTGCAAGTGCTAGCAATTGACGCTGCTGTAGCGCTAATTTCTGCTGCTCTTTATCATGTACCGCTTTTAGCTGTTCAATGTGTGCATCTAACTTAGTTGTGATTGAAATATATTTTTCGTCAAGAAGCTTAACGCGTTCATCACTCAGCCATTTTAGCTCAAGTGCTTGCCACTGGACCATTAATTCGCCGGCTTGTGGATTTACAACACCAAAATCTGTTTTTTCGCGTAAGGCATTTAACTTAGCTAAAATAACACGTGTTGCACTTTCAACCTGCAGTGGCATTTCAATTGCTAAACGCTCATTTTCAATATGCGCTTCCATTGCTGCTTTTGCATTGCCCTTTGCATGCTTTAATAATGGCTTAATTAATTGATGCGTAATAACAAGTTCAACTAATTGAGCTTGTAGCTCTTCGCTACCTTCTTTAAATGCTTTTTCTACTAGTTTTGGATTTGCTAAACGTTTCAACAACTTAACGCGTACTTGCAGTTCTTTCTCTGCAAATGCTAACTTTTCGAGTGTTTTAACGGGTGCAAAACGCTCTATGTATTCACTTTTAATTTGCGGTGTTAGTGCACTTTCGCTATTTAAAACAGCATTAGATATTTGTAGTTCTGCAATATCTTTTAATGCTTGATCTTGTTTATACGCTTTCCACCAAAGTGGTAAATCGTTTACTTTTTGCAACGCTTTACGGCGTATTTCAGCTGAGCTATCTTCAAGTGCTAACGTGTTTAATATGGTTGCATCACGTTCAATATCTAATTTTTCGATAGCATCAAGACGTACTTGTTGCTTAGGGTGTTTCCATTTCGGTGTAAAAAGGTGCTTAAAGATCATGTTCACTAAACCTAGCTATTTCGTTGTCTGATTTAAATTCTTTTTGTAGTTGAGCTTTTGTCTTTTGGATCATTTCACCATTAGCACCAATCGTAAATTGCTCGTTTGATTGAGCCACTTTTGCTTGATACAACATAACCAACTGCACTGTTTGTTGCTTTTGCTCGTCTGATAAAACAGTTCCGTCTGGCCATTTGCCAGTAGACGCACCGTATTGCAAGCGTTCGAATAATTCGGGAGTAATATTTTGTACAAGATTGTCGATATTCATGTCATTTTTTCTTTTTTAGAGTCACTAAAACAATACGGTTAATAAGATACCAAATACACCCTACGCCAATTGCCGCAGTATAAGCATACCACTGAAGCGTTTTTTCTTGCGGTTGTAAAAAGTACAAACAGAAAAAACCACCTAAAAATAAGATAAGCGCTAAAAAGGAGTGATTTATAAACATCTGCTTTTTTTTAATTCGCTGTTCGCGCTGAAGTTGTAAAACTTGCTCGTCGTTTAGCTCTGCAATATTGCTTTCGCAATGCGGACATTGCTTATGTTTATCTGAAATTGATTTTGCACATTTTGGGCAACGAATGATCGCCATACTTCTCTCCATACTACGCATAAAAAAAGCGCCTTTCGGCGCCTTTATTGTACTTGTTTTATTTCTCGTTGTCTTTTTTGAATTCAAACCAATAACTGATTTAGAGACGATAATCTAACAAGTTACTCATTAAGTTTAGTTACTCAGTGTCTTTTGACTGTTTCCCTAAACGTTTTTCCCAGAAAGTGGCATTTTTAATACCTAGTTTGACAGGGTCAAATGTGATTTTTCCACCTTTTTTCTTCTGATCTTCGTAATCGCTCAAACATAGTAAAGCAGGCTTAGCTACAAAGAAAATAGCTAAGATACCCAATATGTTAATCCAGGCCATTAAACCAACGCCAATATCTCCAATAGTCCAGATATAACCTGAATTATTAACCATACCGTATGCAACCATAAACATAATCACGAACTTCACGAGGACAAGTGGGATATTGCCTTTAAAATAACGATTTAAGTAAGCAATATTAGTTTCTGCAATAAAGTAATAAGCGAGTATTGTGGTAAAGGCAAAGAAGAATAATGCAATACCGACAAATGCTTGTCCAAAGCTGCCAAATACACTAAATAAAGCCATTTGAGTAAAGGCTGCTGAACCGACCTCAGTCGCTGCATCAACATTTTGTACAATGAACTGCCCTGCTGGTAACTCACCCACAACATTGTATTGCTGCGTTATTAAAATCATGAGTGCTGTTGCAGTACATACAAAAATGGTATCAACATAAACAGAGAAAGCTTGCACTAAACCCTGTTGAGCAGGGTGATCAACCTCTGCTGCTGCTGCTGCATGAGGCCCACTACCTTGCCCTGCTTCATTAGAATATATACCACGCTTAACGCCCCAACCAATAGCAGCACCAAAACCGGCCTGCGCAGTAAATGCATCACTAATAATTAAATAGAATATATCGCCTACT
This sequence comes from Pseudoalteromonas sp. EB27, assembly GCF_001974875.1. Taxonomy (GTDB): domain Bacteria; phylum Pseudomonadota; class Gammaproteobacteria; order Enterobacterales; family Alteromonadaceae; genus Pseudoalteromonas. The sequence continues at coordinate 11,866 of NZ_MTQD01000002.1, read as the reverse complement.
TTATCTAAATTTAAAAATACCACGATTAATGCCAGTACTATGTAACCAAGCGCCATAAATGGCACTACTATTTGCGTAAAGTTCGCAATACGTTTTATACCGCCAAAAATAATAAACGCTAAAACAATAAGGATTATTGCCAAAGCGACTAACTTAAAGCTACCTACATCACCAAAACTAGTCGAGACCATATTGCCATCGCCAAATACTTGGGTAAACGCATTACCTACCGCATTCGCTTGTACACCAGGCAGAAAAACACCACATGCAATAATTGCCGAAACAGCAAATAAAACAGCCAACCATTTTTGTCCTAAACAACGGTCAAAATAATAGGCTGGGCCACCACGATATTGCCCGTCTTCTTCTGTTTTATAAATTTGGCCTAAAGTAGATTCTGCGTAAGCAGTACTTGCACCTAGAAAAGCAACAACCCACATCCAAAAAATAGCACCTGGCCCACCAAAACCGATAGCTGCTGCCACACCTGCGATATTACCAACGCCTACGCGTCCAGACAACGATACTGCAAGGGCTTGAAAAGATGAAATACCTTTATCAGACGTGTTAGGACTAAATAATAACTTACACATTTCTTTAAAATGTCTAACTTGAGCAAATCTAGTTAGTACTGAATAAAACAAGCCTGCGCCTAGGCATAAATAGATGAGTGCATTACTCCAAACAACATCATTAACAGCGCTTACAAAAGCTTCCATGGATATCCTCTATAGTTATATTTATTATTTTTTAATTACGAGACTCTGTTTTAGCTACTACGCTACATAAGCTTTACGAAATAAGATTTCACCTCTTCCGCCCCGACTCATTATTTAATTAATATTAACTTAAGTACCCCAAGGTTGTTAACACTTAATTTTCAAAATATCTAATTACACATCTGTTGCAAGGCACTATATCTGTAGTATTTAATTGAAAGTAGATTGATTTGTACCGATACGGTGATGATACGCAGCGAAGAAGCGTTGAAAACGTTTTAAGAATAAAGCTGCTATATGATTATTATTTTTTTATACAAAGGGTTTTATTAAAAGCAAAAAGGGTATCAAAACTATTGATACCCTTTTAGATAAGCGTTTTATCTTAAATCATCAACAACATTAACAATAGCCGCTAATGTATCTTGACCAAATTGATAAGAACGACGGTCTGACCAGCCATAGTCTGGATCAGGTAAATCGTTGTTGTCTTTAAATGGCATTTCAATTGTGTACGTTAATGCTTTGAATTCTTCAGCAGTAGCTGATGAACCTACCGTAAGGTTAGCTTGACCTGGCTCATCTTTTGGATAGCCATGCTCATCTTGAAACTCTGGAGTAATAGTCAAAAGCGCAGCTTTAAAGCTATCTTCAAGGCCTTTAAGACGAGCATCGTAACTTGGAATACCTTCACTGCCTGCCACAAAGTTATAAGGTATAGCTTCATCACCGTGTATGTCTAAGTGCATATCTAAGCCAGCTTCGCGCATTTTATTAAGCACTAAGTAAACCTCAGGGCTATTTTCCATACTTGGTGTTTGCCATTCACGGTTTAAGTTAACGCCTTTAGCATTAGTACGAAGATGTCCGCGTGCGCTGCCATCTGGATTCATATTTGGCACAACGTAAAACACTGCTTTTGATAGAAGCGCAGCTGCATGTGGATCCTCGTCATCAAGAAGTTTGTGCAGTAGACCTTCAACATACCACTCTGCCATTGTTTCACCTGGATGTTGACGTGCTGTGATCCAGATGTTTTTCTTATCTTCACTTGGCTCACCAATTTTAAGCACACTCATATCGCGGCCATCGAGTGTTTCACCAAGCGTTATTAATTGGCAAGCACCTTGGCTTTGTGCCCAAGACAATAAATCTAAATGGCGGTCGTAACTGTATGGTGCAAAGTAAGCAAAATAAACACTGCCGCACTCTGGTTCAATTTCAAAGCTTAATGTGCCATTTTCATAGCTTGATGGTACGCGAAACCATGTTTGACGGTCATATGATGCAACAGCTTGATACCCTTCCCAACCATCTGGGTAAGCTGATTTATCAAGCTCATTAATATTTAACTTATGCAATTGGTAAGGTGTTGTTTCAAGACGAAAGTGAAACCACTGATAAAATTCAGACTGGTGATCTTTATTAATTTCTAATTGAATATTTAAAGGATCGGTGGCTTCAATAACTTTGATATTACCACTGTCGAAATTGCTGCTGATTTTCATGGAAAAACCTTTAGGTTGAATAAGTTTATCTGTTTATTAATTCACAGAACTGACATTATTTTGTAAATAGTAAAATGAATGTGCATTTTCTTAATTAAAGCCTATCACAAGGCATACGCTTTAAAAATAATACACGACCAAAAAAGCCAGCAACATGCTGGCTTTTAAGTCACTGCAAATAAATTAGCGAGGTAAACTTGGGAATGACACTTCGGCCATATCGCGCATACAACGAACTACTTGGCAGCTGTAACCAAACTCATTGTCGTACCATACATATAAAACGATACGGTTATCTTCAACAATCGTTGCTTGTGAATCAACAACACCTGCGTAACGGCTACCTACTAAATCGGTAGATACAATTTCCGTTGATGCGGTGTAATCAATTTGGTCACGTAAGTCTGAATGAAGTGCAGTATCGCGTAAAAATGCGTTTAGCTCTTCAACTGATGTGCTTGTTGCTAAGTTAAGATTTAAAATAGCTAGCGACACATTAGGTGTAGGTACGCGGATTGCGTTACCTGTTAATTTGCCTTCAAGCTCTGGTAATGCTTTTGAAACCGCTTTTGCAGCCCCTGTTTCAGTAATTACCATGTTAAGTGCTGCGGCACGGCCACGGCGCTCTGCTTTGTGGTAGTTATCAATAAGGTTTTGATCGTTCGTGTACGAGTGTACAGTTTCAACATGACCATTATTAATACCAAACTTATCGTTTAGTGCTTTAAGCGTTGGTGTAATTGCATTAGTTGTACAGCTTGCTGCACAAACGATTTTATCTTCAGGTAAAATATCTTTGTTATTAACACCATATACGATGTTTTTGATATTACCTTTTGCAGGAGCTGTTAATAATACTTTTGCAGCGCCCTTACACTCTAGATGCTGGCCAAGGCCCGCTTCGTCTTTCCAAATACCGGTGTTATCAACAATTAATGCATCGTCGATACCGTATTGAGTGTAATCAATTTCGCTAGGAGAGTTAGCGTAAATAACTTGAATGTAGCTACCGTTAGCTTTAATTGCATTACGCTCTTTATCAATAGTGATTGAACCATTGAAAGGACCGTGAATTGAATCACGACGCAGTAAGCTTGCGCGCTTTTCAAGATCCCCATCTTTACCGCCACGCACAACAATAGCGCGCAAACGTAAATCTGCATATGGACCTGATTTTTCAATTAATAAACGCGCTAGTAAACGACCAATACGACCAAAACCATACAATACAACATCGCGTGGTTCTTTCGCTGGTAAGTCAGCTATTTCTGCAAGTTCATCTTTTACAAATTCTTCTACTGAGCGGCCTTTAGCTGCTTCTGTGAACAAATAGCTATATGCAAGTTTACCAATATCAATACGCGCAGAGTTTAATTCCATTTTGCTGATAGCTTCTAAAAATGGAAAGCTTTCGCGCAAACGTAATTTAGTGCCTTCAAACTGAGCAACGGTTTTATGAGATTTGATAATATCAATAGTACTGGCATTTACGAGAGGACGGCCATATACAGCGATTTCGATACCACGATTACGGTAAAGTTTACCAATGATTGGTTGCATGCTTTCTGCGTAATCTTGGCGCTCTTGCCAACTATTTGTGTATTCTAACTCGTGAGATGAGGTCATTTTATTTACCTAAGTTTATCATTTTGAACGGATAGCCTTTAAAAATGCACTATATTTTGAGAGTAATGCACCTCAGGCAGGGCTATTCTAATTTAATCTGAAGTTATTCTCTACTGTTAGGCGTTAAATGATTGCGTTAGAATAGCAAGGTGGATATTCATTTGGGGTTAAGGGATGCTTAAAAAAGCAAGTGTACTATTGGGTTTGCTAACGTTGACAGGGTGTGAAGAACCGTTGACACTCGCACAAGTGTGCAAAGAAACACCTGGCTTTTGTAGCGACTTAAACAAAGACAGCCACTGCAAGGATGAGCGTTCTGATGTGATTATCAAACGTTACATAGAATACAAAGACCCTACTGATGAAAATAAATACCAATTACTCAAGGACTTTGAATCCTATAACCAATGTATAACTGTGGCCGCTAAAATTGAACATATTAAGTTAAAAGCTAAAAAAACGTCACGTATTGACGGTCAATTAACGAGCATTAAAGAAATGACTCGCTTATATCAAGATACCCAAAATACAAACCATCCAGGTTTGCTCTACTACCAATGGTCACGAAATAATAACCAAAGTGCACTGACTAAATTATTAGCGATAGAAAATGACAAAAGTGTAACGCAAAGTGCCGAAATGCAATTTTTTCTAGCATCGTACTATATTAAATTTGATGATGAAAAAACCATCGATTTGCTTTATAAAACTTTAGAACTCAATAAAAAAGGCAACGTACCGAATCCTGAAGTGTATACATCACTTATTAGTCTTTTTTATAAACATGATAAATTTAAACATGCATATATATTTTCTAAAGTAGCGCAAATGTCGGGGATTGAAAATATTGACGTGTTTGAAATTGAGCAGCAATTAATAACGAATGGTAAAAGCTTAGACAGCCTAGATGTACTTGCAGAGCAAACATTTCAGCAAATAATGGCAGGTGATTTTGTATCTCCTCGAGAGTTTTAAAAAAGTTTTCTAACGGTACAACTAAATAACTCCGCTAGAGCGGAGTTATTTTAGACAATAAAAAAGGCAGCTTACGCTGCCTCTTTTTATTTTGCTTTGCTTGTGCCCACTTCTACGCGGGTTTTAAGCTTTTGACCTGGTCGAAAAGTCACCACGCGACGTGCCGAAATAGGAATATCTTCGCCTGTTTTCGGATTGCGGCCTGGTCTTTCTTTTTTGTCTCGAAGATCAAAGTTACCAAATCCAGAGAGCTTAACCTGCTCGCCTTTTTCTAGCGCTGAGCGGATTTCTTCAAAAAACGCTTCAACTAAATCTTTGGCATCTTTTTTATTGATCCCGAGCTTTTCAAATAGGTGTTCAGCTATGTCGGCTTTAGTAAGCGCCATATCTAGTCCCTCAACGATGCATTAAACTGTTCGGCCAATTCGGCCACCACGTTATCAACTACTAGATTGATATCTTTCTCTTCGAGTGTTCTATCAACCGCTTGCAGTGTTAGAGCAATCGCCAAACTCTTATAATTTGGCTCAATACCTTTGCCCTTATACACATCGAATAAGTTTAGGTCAACCAATTGATTTCCGCCAACTTTTTCGATCACGCTTAAAATGTCGCCAGATTTAACGCTGTCTGCCACTAAAATCGCGATGTCGCGGCGATTTGAAGGGAATTTAGACACCCCTTCTGCTTGCGGTAAATTTCTTTTTTCTATTGCTGACATTTCAATTTCAAAAACAAAAGTTGCGTTGTTGATATCTAACGACTTTTGAGCTTGAGGATGTAAAGCACCAAAAAAACCAACCTTTTTGCCATCAACATATATTACAGCTGATTGACCAGGATGAAGTCCATCTGACTGCTCGGCTTTAATTTCAAAGCGAGTAACGTCATTAGTAATTGCAAGTAAGGCTTCAACATCACCTTTTAAATCGTAAAAATCAACGTTACGTTTTTCTTCAACCCAATGTTCACCATTTACAAGACCCGTGATAACGCCACCAATAACCGGTACTTGGTAAACACCATTTTCTGCACTTTCGTCGCTTATAAATTTAAGACCATGTTCGAATAAACGAATACGAGGCTGTTGGCGATTTTGGTTATACGCTACAGACGCTAATAAACCCGGCATTAAACTTACACGCATCGCTGACATTTCAATTGAAATAGGGTGCGGTAATACCATTGCTTCACACTCTGGGTGTAAAATAGCTTGTGCTTTAGGGTCTACAAAGCTGTATGTAATTGCTTCTTGATAACCACGAGTCACTAACGTATTGCGGAACTTGCTAAGCGCAATAGTTGCTTCGTTATGCGTCGTCATTTTAAGTTTTGCAGTTGGTGCAACATTAGGAATGCTGTTGTAACCGTAAACACGTGCTACTTCTTCAATTAAATCTTCTTCGATGCGAATATCAAAACGGTAGCTTGGTACGTCCGCACTCCAGCTTTCATTTTCTACTTTAACATCAAGACCTAAACGCGTAAGAATATCTGTTACTTTAGCATCTTCAATATGATGACCAATAACACGGTCTAAACGAGCTCGACGAAGACGTACTTCAGTCACTTTTGGTAGTTTGTCAGCCGCTACAGCTTCAACAACTGGGCCTGCTTGACCGCCTACGATTTCAAGAAGTAGCGCTGTTGCACGTTCCATTGCATCATGTTGCAGAGCAAAATCAACACCGCGTTCATAACGGTGTGAAGCATCAGTGTGTAAACCGTAGCTACGTGCTTGCCCTGCAATTGCTACAGGATTAAAAAATGCGCTTTCAAGTAATATATCAGATGTTTTATCTGTAACACCTGATTGCTCACCACCAAAAATACCCGCTATTGCAAGTGCTTTGTTATGATCGGCTATCACAAGTGTAGTGTTGTTTAATTTAGCGGTGTTACCGTCTAATAAAACAAGTTCTTCATCTGCGTTTGCACTACGTACTTTAATACCACCTTCAATCGCATTTAAATCAAACGCGTGCATTGGGTGACCAAGCTCAAGTAATACATAGTTTGTAACATCAACTACTGGGTCGATTGAACGTACGCCACTGCGGCGTAGCTTTTCAACCATCCAAAGCGGTGTTTCTGCATCAAGGTTAATGCCTTTGATCACACGACCAAGGTAACGAGGACATGCATCTTCGTTCACTAATTCAATCGATATTTTATCGTCAATTGTTGGGGTAACCGCTGGAATATCTAATACATTTACGTCAATACTGTTTAAAACGCCTACTTCACGAGCAAGGCCTTTAATGCCTAAACAGTCACCACGGTTTGGTGTTAAATCAACATCTATAATATTATCATCAAGACCTAGGTAGTCACGTAAATCAGTGCCTACTGGTGCATCGCTTGGCAATTCCATAATGCCGTCGCCTTCTTCGCTAATACCTAGCTCAACAAAAGCACATAGCATTCCGTTTGAAGGTTGACCGCGTAGTTTGGCTTTTTTAATTTTAAAGTCACCAGGAAGTACAGCGCCCACAGTCGCAACAGCAACTTTAATACCTAAACGACAATTTGGTGCTCCACACACGATATCAAGTAGCTCATCGCCACCGACGTTAATTTTGGTAACACGCAGTTTATCTGCATCAGGGTGCTGCTCACATTCAACAACTTCACCAACAACTACGCCATTAAATTTGGCAGCAGCAGGCTCAACACCATCAACTTCTAGACCAGCCATTGAAAGCTGTTCCGAAAGAGCTTGCGTATCAATAGCAGGATTAACCCACTCTCTTAACCACTTTTCACTAAATTTCATTTTATTGTTTCACTCTTAACGGAACTGGTTCAGGAATTTTAAGTCATTTTCGAAAAATGCACGTAAATCGTTTACGCCATAGCGCAACATGGTTAAACGCTCTACACCCATGCCAAAGGCAAAGCCGGTGTATTTTTCTGGGTCGATACCCACAGACTTAAGTACATTTGGATGTACCATGCCACAGCCTAGTACTTCTAACCACTTGCCGTCTTTACCCATAACATCTACTTCAGCTGATGGTTCTGTAAATGGGAAGAATGAAGGACGGAAACGAATTTCCATATCTTCTTCAAAAAAGTTACGTAAAAAATCATGCAAAATACCTTTTAGCTCAGTAAAGCTAACATCAGTATCAACCATTAAACCTTCAACCTGATGGAACATAGGTGTATGTGTTTGGTCGTAATCGTTACGGTATACACGTCCAGGTGAAATAATACGCAGTGGTGGCTGCTCAGTTTCCATAGTACGAATTTGCACGCCACTTGTTTGTGTGCGTAGTACTAATTTAGGATTGAAATAAAAGGTATCGTGATCTGCACGTGCTGGGTGGTGCTCTGGAATATTTAGCGCATCAAAGTTATGAAAATCGTCTTCGATTTCTGGACCAGATTTAACTTCAAAACCTAACTCACCGAAAAAGCTTTCTATGCGCTCAATAGTGCGCGTAACTGGGTGTAAACCGCCAGTAGGCATAACACGCCCTGGTAGAGTTACATCTATAGTTTCAGCAGCTAGTTTTTCTTCAAGTGCTTTACTTGCTAGCAATTCACGCTTTTCGTTGATAGCAGCTTGTACATCTTGTTTAGCTTGGTTTATAACTTGGCCTGCTTCTTTACGTTCTTCAGGTGCTATTTTACCTAACGTTTTAAGTAAGCTAGTGATTTCGCCTTTTTTACCAAGGTAATTAACCCTGATATCTTCTAACTGCGCTATTTCACTGGCACTGGCTACCGCCTCAAGTGCTTGCGCTAATATGTTTTCTAAGTTCATTCGATACCTGATCTTTCACAGAAGGTGATTGCTTAAGAGCGTGTTGGCCTTTCAAGATTGCTTTACAACAGTGTGGTTGGTTATTAAATAAGGTTAAGCATTGGGCTGTAGTTTCCTACATAAATCATGCAATAACGCTAAATAAAGACCAAACACATGCAGTTTGAAGTGTTTATCTCGGAGGCTACTCTCTTTGTTGTTCGGGTTTCGCATATAAATACTATGCTAAAGTCCTCACGACGTGATTAAAGCACTCTTAAGTTAAACAAATTCCAATCAGGAAAGGTAAACACGCTCTGATAATAGCTTATGATAACTGAAAGAAGGGTCTAGATTCTAGACCTACTACAGCTTTAACGTTGATTTTATAAAAGGAATAGTTAATTTTCGCTGTGCTGCCATAGATGCATGATCTAATTTGTCGAGTACATCTAATAAAGCACGCATATCACGGCTTAAACGGGTTAGTAAAAAGCGTGCACACTCATCACTTAATTCAAGACCGCGCATATGAGCGCGCTTAACAAGTGCTTGTGCTTTATCGTCATCACTCATAGAACGAATTTGAAAGGTTGTCCCCCACGTTAAACGAGACTCTAAGTCAGGCAGCGAGATATTGAGCATGCTAGGAAGTAAATCGGCAGTTACTACTAACATTTTTCCGGGTTCGTTAAACCGGTTAAAAAAGTTAAATAGTGCTTTTTCCCATGCATCATTCCCTGCAACTAAATGCACGTCATCAATACATAGAACATCAAGCGCTTCTAAACCGTCTAATACCATAGGTCCAAAGTCAACTACTTCGCGCATAGACAGCAGCATATTAGATAGGCCACGCTCTTGTGCTTTAATACAGGTTGCATACAAAAGGTGAGACTTACCCGAATCACCTAACCCACATAAATAAGTATACTGAAACTTTTTAGCTAACTTCGAAAAGCTATCTTTTAAATGGTTAACCTCTAACGAATCTTCCCCACCAAAGTACGATGCAAATGTTTCGTCATCCGGCAAGGTAACCGGTAATGCCATTTGCATCGGCTCAGAAGTTAGCATTATGGCGTTATCCATTGATACTCTAAGCTATTTTTATCAACAACATGATAAAAAGCGCGTGGATCCTCATAATCTTTAAATGAGGAGTCTAGCCCTAACCCTTTTTTAAGATCGCTTAGGTTACCAGTGTGGTTTAGTTTAAATTCTACAAATTCTGGTGTTTTACGAACAATTTTAACTTGCGTAACAACGCTTAAATTCAATAATCTTTGCTTTGCTAATTCAATATCAACAAAACTTTGCGTGCCTTTTAATGTTAGCGTGGCCGCGGCTTGTTCATAATAAGCATTTGGATCAATAGCGTACTCGCTTGCAAGGCCTCGAGCTAAGGAATCAATCATTTGGCTCACTATTTGCTGCTTATCGCCCGTTAATCTATTTGAATCAAATTGATCATCATTAGTAAAACGCCAATCTAAAATCCAATTTTCGCTATCTGCTTCTTTATACATTCTTGCTGTAATACTTCGCTCAGCACTGTAGCGCCTAGAGGCCTCTTCTACTGGCTCTGAAAAGTTACCCCATACCTCAGGAATACCTACTAAACGTCTATCTTGTAAGTCAAGTAATGGCACAACGACAGGTAGACCACGGCGTCCTGCTTTGTCATAAATTAACTGCTCTAATTGCGGGTAACTTTCTTGTGTTACTAATTCTCTGCGCCAATTGTCCTCAATACCTAACCATATTGCGACTAACGGGCGTTGCACTCCCCATAAAGGTAAGTTTAACTCTTTGATTAACGCATTGATCTTTCGAGCTTCAAATTTAACAACGAGTTTCAATTGTCCATTTGCTCTCTCGTCATATTCAAACTTAAGCATATAATCAGAAATATCTTTAGTGCGTTGCTGTGCTAATTTATTTTGATCCGCAGTTTCATCACCGCTTACTTTCACTAAAACATTGAGCAAAGCTTTACGACTCGCAGCTAATCGAGTGTCTCGTGTTTTGTCATCCACTTTTAAAATATCTTGATATAGATCAGTTACTTCAACTGCCGACGCAGAAAAACAAAATAAAATGGATATGGCGCTAATTAATAATCTATACACAGGCTGTTAGTTCTTGGTTTTAAACTGATTTGATCCTAAATCAAAGACAGTAACAAAGCAAAATTAAATTTGTTATCTAAGGAAATGAAAGTAATTAGCTTTTATAGAAAGTAAAAAAGATTAAATATGAATAAGATAGTTGAGTGAGTTGTACGCTATTCACCTACATTTAACTTTACTACACTTTTAAAACGCGAACCTTTCGGGTTTAGTTAGATCATGAAGGTATTCAATGTAAGTAGTTGATGATGTTATGGTTTAGTTTTTTCGTTATTCGCTCGCATTTAACCTTTCTTCTGACGTAAAAAAAGCCCGACTCTTTCGATTAGGACTTTCTACAATGTGAAGTCGGTGCGCTACGCAGTAGGATGTCGGAGTGCCCACAGCGGTGGAGAGTCACGTAGCAAAGGCTGCTGTATTGGCCGACTGAGTTATTGAGGGATTTTGTTGTGATTCTAGCGTCGGGAGTCGCTGCGCTCGCTCGCCCTACGTGATGGATGTTGATGTGAGTGTCTATTAATTACACTTTTCTGCAGACGTAAAAAAGCCCGAATCGTTAGATTCGGGCTTTCTACAATTTGAGGTCGGTGCGCTACGCAGTAGGATGTCGTAGTGCCCAGAGCGGTAAAGTGTCACATAATATATGTACACTATTATTGGATCGGGAGTCGCTACGCCCGACCTACGTGCTAGGTGTTGCTGTGAGTGGATGTTAATTACGCATATTCTACTTTTCTGCAGACGTAAAAAAGCCCGACTATTTCTAGTCGGGCTTTCTACAATTTGAAGCCTGGTAATGTCCTACTTTCACATAGCAAATGCTACACTATCATCGGCGCTGTTTCGTTTCACTACTGAGTTCGGCATGGAGTCAGGTGGGTCCAAAACGCTATTGTCACCAAGCAAATTTGGGCGTTAATCCGTATCGCTACGCACTAACTGAATTTGGAAAATATCTGATAATATTTTTTAAGTCTTTCTTTAAGTAATATCTACTTTAGTCATATTAACTTCTGTCTAAACTGTCGCATAAAACGCGTTTGGCGTTGTATGGTTAAGCCTCACGGGTAATTAGTACAAGTTAGCTTAATGGCTCACACCACTTCCACATCTTGCCTATCAACGTTGTAGTCTTCAACGGCCCTTCAGAGACTT
>NZ_MTQD01000029.1 GCF_001974875.1 Pseudoalteromonas sp. EB27 | reverse complement strand
CGCCAGCGTTCAATCTGAGCCATGATCAAACTCTTCAATTAAAAAGTTTTATGTCTTTCGACAGCTCAATGAATTCTGAATTTATTTTAATATCTTTCGATATTGAATTGACTGTGCCGAATAATTACCGAAATAACTATTCTGTTGGTCACTCAGTTTTCAATTGAGACTCTAATTTGTTTGCCTCGCTACCTAAGTAGGTTGGCTGTTAGAACTCAATCTGTACGAGTGCCCACACAGATGATTGCTTTATATTGTTAAAGAACGTTGCGATTAAAGTTAAACTTTATCTCGCTAGGGCTGCGCATATTACGCTTTCCTATTTTTTTGTCAACACTTAAGTTTAAACTTTCTAAAAAGATTCAAACTAAGTTTTACTTAACACCCTGAGTTGTTCGTGCCTCGCTATGCGTTGGCGTTTCCCGTCTCAGTGGGGTCGCATTATAGGGAGATCCGAAAACAGATCAACCCTTTTTTGAAGAAAACGTGAAATAATGTGTTGTTCGCTGAGTATTTGAGCTAAACACGTTAAAAACACAACATAACTAGCAAGTTATTAACAACTAAAGGCGCTTTAACTATTCTAATATCAAATATTGTATCAAACGATCTTCATGTAAAGGCTTACACCCCAAATGATCAACACGATCGCTAATGAAAGTGTTACGGCTGCAGATCCCATATCTTTGGCTCTACCTGACAATACATGCAATTCTGTACTTACTCGATCTGTTAATGCTTCAATTGCAGAGTTTAGCAATTCAACTATTAGAATAATAAGCAGTGAGCTAATTAATATTGCCCAGTGCAGTAATGATGAAGCAAGCCAAAATGAAATAGGAAATAATATAAGGCTTAATAGTAGCTCTTGTCTAAATGCGGCTTCCTCCTTAAATGCTGCTTTAAAGCCAAGATAGGAACAATAAGTCGCTTTGAAAACGCGTTTGAGGCCTAAGCCATTTGGTTTAAGTATATCTTTCATTAAAAACTCTATGAATGAAGGTCAAAATAAAGCCCCGCAGTGCGAGGCTTTTTATTTATGCTACACCGTATTGATCACGATAAGCTTTAACTGAGGCTAAATGTTCATCCATCGTCCCTTGAACTTCAAGGTAGCTAATAAGATCAGCTAATTTTACAATAGAAATTACTTTGGTATTAAAGTCGCGCTCAACTTCTTGAATAGCTGATAACTCGGCTTTACCTTTTTCTTGGCGATCTAATGCTATTAAAACGCCACTAAGGTCTGCACCATTTTGTGCAATAATTTCCATGGACTCACGAATAGCGGTACCTGCGGTAATTACATCATCAACTAGCATTATTTTGCCATTGAGTTCTGAGCCTACTAACGTACCACCTTCACCGTGTGCTTTTTTCTCTTTACGGTTAAAACAGTACGGTACATCTTTATCATGGTGATCTGCTAATGCAACTGCCGTTGTTGTCGCTATTGGAATACCTTTATAAGCAGGACCAAATAATACATCATACTCTATCGATGAATCTTCCAATGCTGCAGCATAGAAGCGACCTAAACGCGCTAAATCACGACCAGTGTTAAATAAGCCAGCATTAAAAAAGTACGGACTTGTTCGCCCTGACTTTAAAGTAAACTCACCAAACTTTAATACCTGCTTCTCTAGAGCAAATTCTATAAACTCTTTTTGATAATCTTTCATATCTAGTGGCCTACCTATTTATGCTAATGCTTGCTTTTGTACGTCAATGATTTCACGTATAGAGTGTTTGGCTAAAGTAAGTAATTCATCCAGCTCATCAAACGAGAAAGGTTCACCTTCGGCTGTACCTTGAATTTCAATAATTTTACCTGTCTCAGTTAAAATTACGTTCATATCAGTCTCAGCAGCTGAATCTTCTATATACTCTAAATCGCTAATTGCTTGACCTTTGTATATGCCTACAGAAATAGCCGCAATCATATGCTTAAGTGGGTTTGAGTTAATCATACCTTTAGCACGCATATGCGTTAGTGCATCAACTAGTGCAACACATGCGCCACTTATAGAAGCAGTACGTGTACCACCATCTGCTTGAATAACATCACAGTCGATAGTAATCGTGTTTTCACCAAGGGCTTTTAAATCAACAGCCGCACGAAGTGCACGTGCAATTAAGCGTTGAATTTCCATAGTACGACCGCCCTGCTTACCACGTGCAGCTTCACGCGCATTACGTGTATGCGTTGCTCGCGGTAACATACCGTATTCAGCATTGATCCAACCCTTACCTTGGCCTTTCATGAAACGAGGAACGCCCGATTCAACAGTCGCTGTACAAAGTACTTTGGTGTTACCAAACTCAACAAGTACTGAGCCTTCAGCATGCAAAGTATAATTACGTGTAAATGTAACAGGTCTAATTTGGTTAGGTGTTCTTTCGCTTGGACGCATTGACGATCCCCTTAATTCAGAATTTGCGACATTATAAGTGTATGTGGGTATAGATACCATGCTGATTTAAATAAATAGCTGTATGCAAAATATTCAGTGTATTAAATTTTCCCTAGAGCTTAAGCAGTGTTACGGTATAATCATCGTAATATTGTATTTATTAATTTAGGAAAATGTCCATGATCCACAGTATGACAGCTTATGCGCGTCGCGAAATAAAAGGCGATTGGGGAACTGGCACTTGGGAAGTTCGTTCAGTGAACCAGCGTTACCTTGAAACATTTATTCGCGCACCAGAGCAATTTCGTGGCATGGAGCCAGTTATTCGTGAGCGTTTACGCAAACACTTACAACGCGGTAAAGTTGAGGTCTTTTTAAAGTTTGTAGCAAATCCAGCCCATGTTGGTGAGCTATCAATTAACCAAGCCCTTGCTGAGCAATTGATAAATAGCGCTAAATGGGTTCAACAACAAAGTAATGGCGATATTAATCCTGTTGATATATTGCGTTGGCCTGGTGTTATGGAAGCTGAAGAACTTGATATGGATAGCGTTAATACCGCACTAATTGTTGGTCTTGATCAAGTAATCGAAGATTTTAAATCAGCCCGTGGCGATGAAGGTGCAAACCTTGAAGAGATGATAGCAATCCGCCTTGATGCGATTTTAGAGCAAGTAGAAATTGTAGAAACGCATATGCCCGAGATTACTAAGTGGCAACGTGAAAAGCTGGCTCAAAAGCTAGAAGACTTAACAGCAAACATTGACGAATCACGCCTTGAACAAGAACTTATTTATCTTGCTCAAAAACAAGATGTAGCCGAAGAATTAGATCGTTTAAAGTCTCACGTTAAAGAAACTAAAAAAATCCTTAAAAAAGGTGGCGCATGTGGCCGTCGCCTAGATTTTATGATGCAAGAATTTAATCGTGAAGCTAACACGCTAGCATCTAAGTCTATCAATAGTGACATCACTACTGCCGCTGTAGAGCTAAAAGTGTTGATTGAACAAATGAGAGAACAAATTCAAAATATTGAATAGTTATCAGCCAATTATGGCATATTCATAACTTATAGAAACCCGAGCTTGGCTCGGGTTTTTTATTAATTCCAATAATGACATTTTGAATATTTTTACCAAGTATCTTCGCCTAATGTGAGACTCTCACCTTCAAATCACTCTATATTTTAAACATTAAAAAGCCCGAGACTAGGCTCGGGCTTTTTGGTAACAATTAGCTAGGCTAATAATTATGCTTTAAACGTTACTAGAACGCACCTACGCCTAAAGTAAGAGCGCCACCTTCATATGACACTTTATTTTAGACATTAAAAAGCCCGAGACTAAGCTCGGGCTTTTTGGTAACAATTAGCTAGGCTAATAATTACGCTTTAAACGTTACTAGAACGCACCTACGCCTAAAGTAAGAGCGTCACCTTCATATGACACTTTATTTTAGACATTAAAAAACCCGAGACTAAGCTCGGGCTTTTTGGTAACAATTAGCTAGGCTAATAATTACGCTTTGAACGTTACTACAACGCACCTACGCCTAAAGTAAGAGCGCCACCGTCATATGACACTTTATTTTAGACATTAAAAAGCCCGAGACTAAGCTCGGGCTTTTTGGTAACAATTAGCTAGGCTAATAATTACGCTTTGAACGTTACTACAACGCACCTACGCCTAAAGTAAGAGCGCCACCTTCATATGACACTTTATTTTAGACATTAAAAAGCCCGAGACTAAGCTCGGGCTTTTTGGTAACAATTAGCTAGGCTAATAATTACGCTACGATAGTTGCTACAACACCAGCACCTACAGTACGGCCACCTTCACGGATAGCAAAACGAAGACCTTCATCCATCGCGATTGGTGCGATTAGAGTTACTGTCATCTTGATGTTATCACCAGGCATTACCATTTCTACGCCTTCTGGTAACTGTACGTCACCCGTTACGTCAGTTGTACGGAAGTAGAACTGTGGACGGTAACCTTTGAAGAATGGAGTATGAC
>NZ_MTQD01000028.1 GCF_001974875.1 Pseudoalteromonas sp. EB27 | reverse complement strand
AATAGCGTTTTGGACCCACCTGACTCCATGCCGAACTCAGTAGTGAAACGAAACAGCGCCGATGATAGTGTAGCATTTGCTATGTGAAAGTAGGACATTACCAGGCTTCAAATTGTAGAAAGCCCGAATCTAACGATTCGGGCTTTTTTACGTCTGCAGAAAAGTGTAAATAAAAGTTGTAGCCAAGAGTCCATGCCGTACTCAGTAGTGAAACCAAAGCTTCTACCGATGATAGTGTAGCATTTGCTATCTGGCTCTCCACCGCTGTGGGCACTACGACATTACCAGGCTTCAAATTGTAGAAAGCCCGATTCGAAAGAGTCGGGCTTTTTTACGTCTGCAGAAAAGTGAAATACGCTCAATTAATAGACTCTTACACCAACACTCATTACGTAGGGCGGGTGCAACGACTTCTGGCGCTAGAATCACACCGAAATCACTCAATATCTCTGCATGCCGATAAGTATGTAGCATTTTCACTGTGACTCTCCACTGCTGTGGCACTACGACACTCTACTGTGTAGCGCACCGACTTCACATTGCAGAAAGCCGGAACTTGAATAGCTCATTACTCCAGTGCTAAAGCTTATAACCCAATCTAAAAGCTATTTAAAATAGTCCGTAAGCTTGGCTTTCTTCACTTTCAGATTCTTCTAATTGCGTTGGTTTAAATATTGCGCTTGGATCAATTAATAAACTGTGTTTTTGTGTAAGCTTTATTAATCCTCGCATCATATTTTTAGTTTGTGGGTCTATGTCGAAGCCAATTTCGGTAAGTTTATCCAGTGGCCTTATATCTTCTTTTTTAAAGTCGATATTATCTTCAACCTTATCTACCAATAATCCTACATGCGGGTTTAAGCCGTCTTTAGTGGTAAAAACAATAATAGGTTTATAGTCTAAGGTTATTTGTTCTTTAGCTGACTCAAACAAGCGCTCGAGTTGAATCAAGCTATTACGATTCATTTTGTCGAGCAGCACGGATACTTGTTTATGATCACTCCGATTATGGGCTGCTATAACTTCTTTTATTGTCTCTAGTATTGATTGGAAGTGGTCGTTAAACCGAGACATAGTTAATTTTAAGTCTTCATTATCGGTGTTGAATTCTTTGTAAAAAAGAACAAAATCTTGTAGTTCTGTGTCATTGTTTGAAATAGGAGTCGAGCTACTCGATAAGCTACTTTGAAGTATATTGAACCACTTTAATAGTTTTTCTTGCCACGATCTGAGCTGTTTTAGTGCATTCGCATTACTTTGCTCAGTTGAGATATTATTTAAAATAATACCCAAATCAAAAACAGGTGTTGGTATATCCATATAATCTTTAACACCAATAAAGCTTTTATTATTGTTTGGTAAAGTTGTTAGATTATTGTCAAAGCGTTCTGTTAATAAAATATCGAGTATTTTAAGTGAAATTGTTTTACAGCCCACTTTAAAGTTTATTAATTCCATGCCTTTATCTTAATTTACCTATTAATGCTTTAAGGATAGAACAAATTAAATAAATAGCTTAAAGATGGATAAGATTTAATAGAGATAGGTAACTAGGAGTTATTAGATGGCACTAGTGAGGTTTTTTATGGCATGTTTAAATTGATTCTCAAGCTGCTTTTTTCCTAATAAACCTAAGTGTTGAATTACTTTTTCATTACATTCATTTTGAAGGACTAACTTTATTAAAAGTTGTTTATCTGACTCTGTTAATTGAGACATACAAGAAGGAGACTGATTCACTACCTGCCAAAGAGTCGCAGAGATATTAAATTGAGTGAAGCTATTGTTTACGAGCAAGGCTAATCTTTCGCGAGTCTCGGGGCTTACTAACTCATCGCTAAATCCTGCAATTAAAATACTTACAAGTTGCCAATCCAGTGTTTTAAAGTGTGTTAAAAGCCCATAAAAAAAATCGTTTTTAAACTGCTTTTTCAAAGGTTGAATAATCGCACTTTTGTTATTTAAGCATTTAACCACAAGCGCCGAATGTTCTGCCGTGCTTTTATCGCGTTGATAACCTAGTTTTACGGTATCAAATCCTTGGTTTTGCCAAAAATTTAGTAACTGCGCTGTTGCGCCAAAGCTTGCACCAAACCAATTACATTGGCTTTTTACTTGCGACTCGCAATAGCTAAGTAGCTTTTTACCAAAGCCCATATTGTGAGAACTCGGATCAATCGCTATTCGTACAACGCGAGCGCTCAACTGTGTAAAGTAGTCATCATTAAAACTAAGTTGTGAGAGGGTTTGAGCCATTAAATGACCCTGTGGGCGACGCTCTCCGCTTGTAACCTGTAGGGCAAGGTCTTCACTTAAACCACCTTCTATTGCGATTAAACATACGCCAACTAATAGATTGTTAATTCTGCTGATGAATATTCGTTGCGACGGTGTATCTAGTAGTTGGCGTAAATCATTTACACTACTTTGATAGTGAGCTAATGCAAGCAGGGCAATAACTTGTTGCAGTAAAGGCTCATTGTTTACAAGGGATTGCTGAGTTATTTCGCTATGAACTGGCTGCTCTAATTGATCACTACTTAACTCTTTATATTGTGCATCGAGTGCAAGCAAGGTTCGAATGTGTTGCTCAAGAGGATCGTGTTTAGCAAAACGCAGTGGCTCATCAAGCGCTAGAACTTTAGAGGCTTTATAATACGCTTTAATGTAGTTACTAAAGCGAATGGTATAACCCCTACCATTGCCCTCATACCCAACCAGTGTACTTGCAAATACTATACGAGAGTAATGCGCTAGCATTTTTAATAATAACGGAACAGGGATTGCTGCAGCTTCATCAACGAGTAATAAATCACACTCAGGTAGCGCATTTAATAGTGCATCAGGTGCAACGTAGTGCAAATTGGCTAGCTGTTTATGTTCAGTGTTGTATTGAAGGTTCAACTCGTTGGCTAAATGTTTAAAGCTACTATGGGTCGCTTTAAACTGAGTGCTGCAAATAATTACTTTTTTACCAGCTAATTTTGCGGCTGCTAAGCCAAGTGCTGCCGACTTGCCTCTACCTCTATCAGCATTAATAAGTAAAGGCCTGTTGGCACGTCCATTAGCTACTTTTACTATTTGATCAACGCAGTTTTGCTGTGGCTCATAATTAATTTTATTATGTTTTACATAGCTAGTGTTATTACTAATATAGCCATTTTTTTCACTAAAATGAAAAGTGGGTAATAGTTTTATAATAGCCGCGAAACGTTGATTAAATAAACTGTAGTCAATACTCTGACCGTGTGATTGCATTGTGCTTAAAGCAGGGTCTTGCCAAGAGGCTAAATCATCTAATTCGGGCAGTAATAAAAACAGTATACCGCCTGCTTTAACAGTGCCGGCAAGTGCTGCAAGTTTATCAGGGTGCAAACCACTAAAACCATCGTAAACAGCATGAGTAAATTCTTGACCTAAAATTTGATGAGTGCGAGTAGGCCAGTACGAATTTTTAATCGCGCACTGCTTTGATACAACAAGTGTATTGTTTTCATCTATTAATGAGTTAAGTAATTCATAACACCAAGCAGGGCTGCCCGTGATCAACACTAGCTGACGATGATACGCGCCAGCTAGTTGTTGTTCTAACTCACTTAGGTGAGCTTTATACAGCTTGTAATCGTGCATAGGCCGTTACTAACCATTTACTGCCAAGGTCGTCAAAGTTAACTTGTACCCGAGATTGCGCGCCACTGCCTTCGTAATTAAGTACGGTACCAACACCAAACTTAGCATGCAAAACTCGTTGCCCTAAGTTAAAACCACTGTCTTCAAATGCGGCATGGCTAACTGATGCGCTAAAACGCCCGGCGGCAGGTGGACGAGAAACCTGTGTTTTAATGCGGATTTCTTCTACGCAGTCCTCAGGGATTTCGCGTAAAAAGCGAGATGGGCTATGGTATTTTTCTTGCCCGTATAAACGGCGACTCTCAGCATGGCTAATGTATAACTTATCCATTGCTCGTGTCATGCCTACATAACAAAGGCGGCGCTCTTCTTCTAAACGACCCGACTCTTCGTTACTTTGCTGAGAAGGGAACATGCCTTCTTCTACGCCCACCATAAACACTAACGGAAACTCTAAGCCTTTAGCTGAGTGAAGTGTCATCATTTGAACGGCGTCTTCGTGCTCTTCTGCTTGTCCTTCACCTGACTCAAGTGATGTATGTGCTAAAAAGCCTTGTAAAGGCGAGCTGTATTCTTCGTCTTCAGGAAGTTCGTACTGGTCACATGCGCTAATTAGCTCTTCTAAGTTTTCTACGCGAGCACGGCCTTTTTCACCTTTTTCAGCTTGGTACATTGCCATCAAGCCTGAGGTTTGAATTGTGTACTTGGCTTGCTCATGCAAAGTTAGATCGCTAATTTTATCTTCTATTTGTTCAACGAGTTCTACAAACTTACTTACTGCACCAGAAGCACGACCAGATAAATGCTGTTGTTCTACAATTGCTTTTGCGGCATACCAAAGCGGTAACGATTCTGCTCGTGCACAGTCGCGTATATGGCTCAATGTTTTGTCGCCAATACCGCGTGCTGGCGTATTAATTACACGCTCAAATGCGGCATCGTCTTGACGATTACCCACTAGGCGTAAGTACGACAACGCATCTTTAATTTCTTGTCGTTCGAAAAATCGCATACCACCATAAATACGATATTTTAAGCCTTCTTGTAGCATGGCTTCCTCAAGTACACGAGATTGCGCGTTACTACGGTATAAAATTGCGGCATCTTGCAGAGCATTCCCTGCATTTAACCAGCTTCGTAGTTTGCTACTTACAAAGCGTGCTTCGTCTAACTCATTAAATGCTGCATAAATAGAGATTGGCTCGCCATCGTTACCATCGGTCCACAAGCTTTTACCCATACGTTCTGAGTTATTTTGAATTAATGCATTGGACGCTTTCAAAATAGTGGCGGTTGAACGGTAGTTTTGTTCAAGACGAATGGTTTCTGCGCTAAAGTCAGTTAAGAAACGTTTAATGTTTTCGATTTTAGCACCACGCCAACCATAAATGCTTTGGTCATCGTCGCCTACAATCATGATGCTGTTAGTATCGCCAGCAAGTAACTTTAACCAAGCATATTGAATGGTATTTGTATCTTGGAACTCGTCTACGAGCATATGTGCAAAGCGTTGCTGATAATGACGCAGTAACGTAGGGTTATTTTTTAACACTTCGTAGCTGCGTAGTAATATTTCAGCAAAATCAACTAGGCCCGCTCTATCACAGGCCTCTTGATAGGCGGCATAAACACGCAGCATCATTTGCTCATTAATATCGTATGCTTGAATATCTTTAGGGCGAAGTGCTTCATCTTTTTTGGCGCTTATGTACCAGCCAAATTGCTTAGCGGGCCATTTTTTATCATCAATATTCATCGACTTTAATAAGCGCTTGATCATTCTAAGCTGATCGTCAGAGTCTAAAATTTGAAAGGCTTCAGGTAAATTAGCTTCACGGTGATGAGCACGTAAAATACGATGCGATAAACCATGGAATGTACCAATCCACATGCCACCTACTGGGGCTTTTAGTGTTTCTTCAACGCGGCCACGCATTTCTTTAGCTGCTTTATTAGTAAAGGTAACTGCAAAAATACTGTAAGCGGAGGCTTGCTCAACTTGCATAAGCCACGCAATACGATGAACTAACACTCGTGTTTTACCAGACCCAGCACCTGCTAATACCAGCATGTTTTGTAGTGGGGCTGCAACGGCGTCGCGTTGTTTGTCATTTAAGCCATCGAGTAATTGTGAAACGTCCATCGTTACGCCTTTTTAATCAATATTGTGGCCAGTATAACAGGTGTTTTTGTTAGGCTAAATAAAATACTGTTTTTATAAACAGCTATTTATAAAATAGTGTTCAAAACGAGTAACTTGCTAATTAACTAAGCGAATAAAAAGCGTAAACGCATAACAAAAATTGCTAATTTGACCTAAAGTTAGCAAAATTTACTAACTCTCTAAATCTAGGCTAATTTAACTATTTGATTTGTAAGCTTTAATAAATTGGCATAAAGTGTGTAAGTAAATAATTATAAAATCAAATAAATACAGAGGTTAGTATGGCAGATCAAGGTTCTGGCGGTAACGTAATCGCAGCATTATGTAATATATTTTTTCCTGGTTTAGGGCAGTTAGTGCAAGGGCGTATTTTAGCGGCTATATTTTTTGCACTCGCTATTATAATAAGTTATGCACTAATTTATGTGCTTGTAGGTTTTGTACTTGTGCCTATTATTTACTTATGGTCGATCATTGACGCAGCGCGTTATAGATCGCGAAGTTAACGGCTTTAAAGTTGAATAAAATAGCGCCCTTGTGGCGCTATTTTGCTTTATATGTCCTGTGGTTTACGGGCGTTTACGTATATAATTACGCAATTAAAGATTTACAGGCAAACCCTATGGAATATCAATTTATTCGCGACCCTATTAGTGGGCTACGTATTAAAATAAGCAGTGAACACGCTATTATTGGTCGCTGGCTAAACGAAGAAATAGGCAAAGACAAAGTGGCCGTGGTGCAAGCGCTTATTGCATCGGTAAGTTCAAGCTATGAGCCGCTAACGCTGAAGGGTCAAGAAATAGATTTAATCTTAACGAAAGACGAAGCATTATTTGAAGCCCATGCGCTTCATCAAGATAGCGAAGATCTAATAGCGTATCAAGATGACGATTTAGCGCTTGAAGAAAATGGTTTAAGTAGTGGTTGTGGCTTTGAAGATTTCATTGATTTAATTGATTCATGGCATGAGTTTACGACGTCACGATAAACATAATTAGCACACTAATAAAAATATACAGCAATGCACAATCAGCATTTTATCTGTATTATTACACCAACGAAAATTACGCCAACCAAAACGACAGGAATTGATATGTCTGCCAATTTAAACAAGCTAGTAGTGATGCTAGAAATGCAAAACGCCATGAATACTAAAGTACATGAGCAATGGTTTACTCAAGGGTTTGAATGGTACCGCGCTATTTGGGTTGAGTGTGCTGAAATGCTAGATCATCATGGTTGGAAATGGTGGAAAAAACAAACACCAGATACTGAACAAGTTATTTTAGAGTTGGTTGATATTTTTCATTTTGGTCTATCGCTTAGAATTGACGGCGAAACTAGCTACGAAGACTTAGCAAAGCAACTTGAAACTGAGCTTAGTAATGCTCAACAAGCTGATGACTTTAAACAAACACTAGAGATATTAGCGGCGTCTGCTGTTGCTGATAAAACGTTTAATGCAGGTGCCTTTGCCGGCTGTATGGCGCAAATGGGTATGGATATTGATGATTTATATCGCGGCTACGTAGGTAAAAATACGTTAAACTTTTTCCGCCAAGATCACGGTTACAAAGATGGTAGCTATATTAAAGAATGGAACGGGCAAGAAGATAACGAGCATTTAGTTGAAGTAGTTAAAAGCCTTGATACAGAACATGCAGATTTTGCAAAGTTAGTATATCAAGGGCTAGAAGCGCGTTACCCAAAAATCTAGCCCACGTAAACTGAGTTAGATAATCTTACGATAGTCGGTAACACTTAGGTAATCGGCTATTTCGTTATGTGGTTGTTGGCTATCAGGGTTAGCAACTGCAAGTAAATGCTCAATGCCGTATTCTCGTGCGGCATTCAAAACCGCAATGCTATCGTCAACAAATAAAGTACGACTTTTATTAAAGCCTAAGTCTTTTTGTACTTGGTGCCATAAACTTTGTTGCTCTTTACTTACTCCATATTCATGAGTAGACACTACGCCATCTAGGTAGTTATCAATTGCTGTATGCTCAAATTTAAGCATGACACTCTCAGGGTGGGCGTTGGTAAGTAAAATTAACTCTTTGCCTGCTTTTTTAAGTTCAGTTAAAAAATGAGGTACGTCTTCGCGCATTTTAATTAAATGCTGAGATTCTCGTTTAAGCTCCATTATAGGCAAGCTTAATTGCTGCTCCCAATAATCTAAACAATACCACTGTATTTGACCGCTCACAGCCTGATAGCGTTTTAAAATATCTGCTTTAGCTGCATCTAGGCTAATGCCCCTTGCTAATGCGTGTTGCGCAGGAATAACGTTAAGCCAAAAATGACTGTCGTAATGTAAATCGAGTAATGTTCCATCCATGTCGAGCAAAACGGTATCGATTTTTGACCAATTTAACATAGGAATTTCAACTTATAAGGTTTATTATTGAACTAACTGCCATGATAGCAAATTAACGCCAATGACACAGAAAAAGCACCCAACACCACCACAAATCCTCAGTAACAATGTTGTCGCTAAAAGCCGCCTGTTTACCGTGGAGTCTTTAGAGCTAAAGTTTTCTAATAACGAAGAGCGCCAGTATGAGCGAATTCGCGGCGGTGGCCGGGGAGCAGTGATGATTGTTCCGTTAAGTGCAGACAACGAATTACTACTTGTACGTGAATACTGTGCGGGAACAAACGATTACCAGTTAGGTTTTCCTAAAGGCTTAATTGATCCGGGTGAAACGCCAGAGCAAGCTGCTAACAGAGAGCTTAAAGAAGAAATTGGCTTTGGTGCTGAGTATTTTAAACCATTAAGAACAGTAACAATGGCGCCGAGTTACTTTAATGCCACTATGCATATTTTATTTGCTAAGCAATTATACCCACAAACCCTTATTGGCGACGAGCCAGAGCCGCTTGTTGTTGTTAAGTGGCCATTAACTCAGTGGCAGTCATTATTAGACCAAGAAGATTTTACCGAAGCACGCAGTGTTGCAGCTTTGCTATTATTAGATAAGTATTTAGCGTCTGGAGCTGCCGATGAATAAATTAATCGAACCGTGTATTGAATTAGCTGAGCGTGCTGGCGATGCAATTATGGCCATTTATAAAAAAGGCGATATTGGCCAACAAGAGAAATCAGATAATACGCCTGTTACCAAAGCTGATTTAGCAGCAAATGACGTATTGGTTGCTGGATTAAAAGTCTTAGCGCCCGACATTCCGATTATGTCGGAAGAAGCGCCTATACCAGCACTAGCCGACAGACAGGATTGGCAGCGTTATTGGTTACTCGATCCGATGGATGGCACAGGCGAGTTTATTTTAGAAAGTGGCGATTTTGCAGTAAATATTGCATTGATTGAAAATAATCACCCAGTGCTTGGTGTTATTCATTGGCCTGCAAAAGGTGTGACTTATTTTGCTACAGCTAAAAATGGTGCCTTTAAACGTGAAAACTCAATTGATACGCAAATATCTGTAGCGCCGCCAGAGAACTTGACGCTTGCTGTGAGCCGCCGCCAAAAAATAGAAGCGGTGAGTCAGTATTTAAATAGTCAGTTTACAACTATTGCTATTGGTTCGTGCTCATTAAAAGCTTGTACTGTTGCAGAAGGCAAAGCCGATTGTTTTTTAAGAATTGGTCCAACGGGAGAGTGGGATACAGGTGCTTCACAAGTTATTGTTGAAGAAGCCGGTGGTTGTATTACCGATGCAGAATTTAATCCGCTAACGTACAACCAACGTGAGAGTACTGAGAACCCTGACTTTATAGTGATGGGACATCCAGACTGGGAATGGCAAAAAATGATTAATCCGCATCAAAGGTTGAGCGCAGAATAGCAATTTGATTGCTTTTTGTTCGGTTGAACAACTTTAATTAGTTTAGGCCTTGCATTAAATGTTTATTCCTATATAGTAGCGCTCTCTTCAAGGCAGGCTCGTAAATATTACGAAAATGTTTTAAAGAAATTACAGGCGCGGGATGGAGCAGTCTGGTAGCTCGTCGGGCTCATAACCCGAAGGTCGTCGGTTCAAATCCGGCTCCCGCAACCAATATTTTTATTGAAATTTGGTGCAATAGGTAGTTTTAAAAGGTCGTCGGTTCACTCTTCACCTTCACAACTCCCGCAACCAATTTTTTATAAGATTTGGTTACTGTAAACTCTAGCTTAAGAGATAAAATAAAGTAGTCGATAGACTTAAAATATACAGGCGCGGGATGGAGCAGTCTGGTAGCTCGTCGGGCTCATAACCCGAAGGTCGTCGGTTCAAATCCGGCTCCCGCAACCAATTCTTTAATTGGAAGCCAAGTTGTAATGTAGGCAACTTTAAAAAGCATACAAATTTCAGGCGCGGGATGGAGCAGTCTGGTAGCTCGTCGGGCTCATAACCCGAAGGTCGTCGGTTCAAATCCGGCTCCCGCAACCACTGAAATAAATAAGAATGAAACGACACGCTTAAAGCGTGTTTTTTTATGTCTAAAATTTGGTGTGTATATTGTGGCTCATAACCCGAAGGTCGCCGGTTCACCTTTTATAAGT
>NZ_MTQD01000027.1 GCF_001974875.1 Pseudoalteromonas sp. EB27 | reverse complement strand
GAAAACGAATACACCCTACGATGAATCGACGTATTTAGCGGCCTTAAAACGCAGAGGCTCACCACTTTTAAAATTTGCAGTTAATAGCTAAATTTTACTAGTCGTCCACCTCAGGGCGTGTTGTTAGGAGGTTTTTACGCTTACCTAATCCCTTTTTCTTTTAACATTTTTAATGCAAATACTCCTCGCTCAGAAACAGCCTTAGATGTATCTTTTGAGAATAAGTTTGCAAGTGTTAGAGACTCATCTCCAAGTAACTCTATTCTTTTAATAAGGAATTCTGCTGCGATTCTTCTTACTATTGAAGAACGATCAATTGACGCACTTTTTAACGTTTTCAAAAAAGGATTATTTACAGTCAACTTTCTCTCAGAAGTTATTGGTTTCATGCGGCCTTTACAGTATCTAATATCAGTCCATTCCCACTTTCGACCTTCAAGCCAACTCATTTCCCCTTCAAATTGACTTCTATATGCTTTAGCTCTGACAGAAGGTTGAATTGCATTACCAGCTATTTCATCAAGGTATTTATCAAATGTTGGTGTACGGCCAATTTGAGAAAAAATAGACGTTAAAGGGCCTGAAGCATCTGAAGTGATTTTTGACCTGAGCGCTTTGCCAATCTTTTTGTTACTTATAATATCAAGTAATACTTCTTTATCTGAATCTTCAATTCTCCCCCAAGAGTTCCAATTTGAAAGAGCTAAACTTAAAGCGTCTGCAACATGAGTAGGATTAGATAAGTTAGCAATTAGTGGAAGCTTTTCTCTTGCTGCTTTTCGTACCTCAGGAACCCAGTCATTCAATCTACGAAGGGTAATTGCAAAGAAAAAACTATTTGGAGCACCTTCAGTTAAAGTGCGCAGTGTTTTCTCTCGTTTGTATCCATCCCAACTGCACAAATCAATCCACGTTAAAAATGGAGAAGGCTTAACCCAAACCTTCCATTTAGGTTGAGCTGTAGATTCCAGTGCAGAAGAAAATTCACATCGAATTAATCGTTCCAAATAATCTAAATTCGATAATGGTAAGCAAGATGTAGCATTAATCAGGGTAGACATATCAGCAACCACTTTTTGTCCCGAGTTCATAGAGCTCGCGAACTCTTTTACTGCTGATATTACAGACACTTCCATATTTTGATTAAGCTCCATGCTACTTTACCTCCTAACGCCTCGTTAAGAGGCAAAAAATTGTTGGCTAAAATTAGCGACGAAGGACCAAAAGCCAACTGTTTTTTGTCCTTTTAAACGACTTGTTATATTCACGAGAACACCTTGTCGATGCTTTCACGATCGTAATCAAGTATCAAATTATTATGACTTTTATACAGACCATTTAAAGATTCTTTGTTACTCGAAACTATATCCATACCGCGATCATCATAGAGGTTTAATACTAGCTGCTTTGTTCTATTTATGAGGTAACACTCACCATTAAACTGAGGCTGTAAGCTAGGAAAGTCAGTATTAATTGCAGCTTTAAATAGTTGAACAGTATCTATTTCAGAAGCCGTGATACCAGAAATGGTAACTCGTTTCCAACATTCACATTTGTAATCTAAATCTTCTGAATAGATATCTCTGTGATCAGATAAATCAATATTGGCATTAGCAAGTGATTTGACTTGTTTGAATATAAAGCTACGTTTCTTTATTTTCCGACGACCGTCAGAAAAAATTTGATACACGATCTCAATGTTATCACTTGGGTCGAATACGCCTTGGAAAATATTCATTGCCCTTTCTAATGCTACGGAAAAGTATTTTCTATTTAGTTTTTTATTCTCATCGTTCCATATTTCTTGGTCTGATGGGCCGATTTCAAATCTCAGCCCAAAAGGAGAATTATAAAAAAGAGGACGCTCTAATTTGATATCTGGTTCATCCATTTACTCGATACTACCTTAGTGAATATAACGCCCACTTAAGCGGACAAAAATAGTTGGTTAAAATGTGAAGCGAAGCGGAACCTAACCAACTGTTTTTGTTCCGTTTGAAGTGCTTGTTATGTGGCAGTGTACTGTAAATTTTATTAAGCTTTAAAAGCTATAAATACACCAATAACACAAATAAGTTGAATGAAGTACACCGCTTGTAATACTTTCCCATTTTTAGCCGCTACAACAAAACCTGTAGAGTCAGAAGTTTTAGGCTTATAGGTAATAAAAAACAATAAATTTTTAAAACCACCAAAAGGGTTTATCCAAGAATTTTTACTTGGGTTCTCTATTTCTGAGTCTGAATGTTTTTGCATGTTATCAATGCAACTATTTTCCAAATAATTGAACAGAAATGAGCTTACGAATATCCATACCCAGATTATCAACCCTATAATTAGTTCAAATTGACTCAATGCTGACTCCATGCCACATAACGCTTAATATAACTGGAAAATACGAGCGCTTTACAGCGAGTAGTTTCCCAGTTGATGTTTTTGTTATACGCACATATTACGCTAATGTTTGGGAACATAGGTTTTACCCCACTTATTAGCCGCTGCCAAAGCAAAACCAAAATAGACAATACTAAAAACACCATTGAAAAATTCAAAATTTACTTCGTTGTTTACAGATTCAAAAGCGGCACTAAAAAGAGATATGAAAAATCCAAGTACAGCACTAAACCAAATGAATCTAATTATCACACCATAAACTTTCTCACTCAAAATCCCACTGTGTTCCTGAAAGCTCAGGAAAAAACTGGTTATTTTATGACAAATATAAACCATCAATAACGTTAGCGGCGGTACTAAAATAGCTTCTACAACTTCATGAAATATTAGGCCAATTAACATAGCTAACGAACACCACACTAAAGGAATTTTAAAACCCAATATCTCAGTGTAATTTAAGTATTTTGGTTTAACAGCTTCGTTATTCAACTACATGTCCTTTGTGCGTATAACGCCCATTTAAGAGGCAAAATATAGTTGGCTAAAATAGGTGAACGGAGTGAACAAAAGCCAACTATATTTTATCCTGCTTGAAATTCTTTTTATGTTTCAGTTACTCAGGGCTTAATATACATTTTTATACTTAGAAACCCAAGTTTCCAGCCTTCGATAAAGCCAACTTTTGGGGTGATTTGATGGTTTACTACAAAGCCAGTTAGAACTAAAAAAGAAATAAAAACTATTCCATAGACCAACTCGAATGTATCTCCATTTACGATAGTTTCAGGTAGCAACGCCATTAAAGCAAAACTTGCTAGAAGGAATAAAACGACGTTAATAATACTAAAGAATATATATTTAAATATAAAACCAAACATATTTATTTGCACCTTCCATGATTGAAACATAACGCCTCGCTAAGAGGCAAAAAATAGTTGGTTAAAATAAGCGACGCAGGAGCAAAAACCAACTGTTTTTTGTCCTTTTGAGCGACTTGTTATAGGTTTTTTCACCTATCTTTTTTATAACCTTCGCATGGAATACCGTCATTATCACCATCCATTTTCGTATTTGGGCAATGTTGCCTGCCGTCACATTTAAATTTTATCGGCTTTTTAGATTTATTTTCTGCGTATTTTTTAGGGGCGTGACTCTTAGTCTCTTTAGCAAAGCCACTTAAGGGGATGCACAAAAATGACACTATTAAAATTGAGAATAAAACTTTCAAAACACACTATCCTTACGAAACCTATAACAATTTTATAGTGCGCTCATCGCGCATATATCTGCCAATGTCACGCTCATGTATTCAATAAATCATTTTTACCAAATAACTTAACACATTGCTATATATAATTTTTTACTAGCACACAAACTCTCAATAAAAGACAAAATGCGCTCGTCGCTCATTTTCTTGAATATGGGAGCAGTACAACTATACTGTATATAAATACAGTTATATTGTTGGTGGTAATATGAAAACACGCTCTCCATTTTTAAATTATATAGCCGATTATATGTTGGTACGTCAGTATTCATTACGCACCGTAGATACTTACCTAAGATGGATTGCATCTTATATCCATTTTCATAATAAACGCCATCCCGCCTCAATGGGAGACAATGAAGTCGAGCGCTACTTAGAACATTTAGTGTTAAAGCAAAACGTTGCACCACGTACGCAAGCTACCGCACTCAATTCATTGTCATTTTTATACAAGCACATAATAAAAAAAGAACTCTCATTAAATTTAAATTTTGCCCGTAGTAAAAAACAAGCAAAGCTCCCTGTAGTGATGACCCCAGAGGAAGTTAAAATGTTGATGGCTCATTTAAATAAGCGCTATTATTTAATTGCAGCCCTTATGTATGGAAGTGGCTTAAGAGTAATGGAAGCGGTGCAATTAAGGGTGAAAGATATTGATTTTGATTATAAATGCATTCAAGTATGGAATGGAAAAGGTAATAAACACCGCATTGTTACGCTGGCCACAGAGCTAATTCCTATGCTGAGAAATCAAATTTTGAACGTTGATGACTATTTAAAACTGGATTTAAATAATACGGAATATTCTGGCGTATGGATGCCATATGCTTTAACAAAAAAATATCCAAGTGCCGCAAAATCGCTTGCGTGGCAGTATTTATTTCCTTCTCATATATTAAGTTCAGATCCTCAAAGTGGTGAAATAAGACGACATCATTTTCATCACTCTTGTATTAGAAAAGAGGTTAAAAAAGCCGTCCAAAAATCAGGGTTAACAAAAATAATAACACCTCATACATTAAGGCACTCTTTTGCTACTCATCTACTGCAAAATGGCGCCGATATAAGAACTGTTCAAGCTCAGCTTGGCCATTCTGATGTTAAAACCACACAAATTTATACTCATGTATTGCAGCAAGGTGCAAACGGGGTTATTAGCCCTTTTTCAAGTTTATAAATCTCCCCGATTTAAAACAAAAAAGCACAACCCAAAGAGTTATGCTTTTAAATCAACCTTAATCCAGCTCGGTTTACAAACGAATGCCGCCGTCTATTTCAACCACGCGACCGGTAAAAAAGTCGTTTTCGATTATGTATTGTGCAGTATGGGCAATTTCGTCGCTTTCGCCTAAGCGTCCTACTGGCGTTACCGCGAGCATACGTTGTTTGGCTTCAGGCTTCATGGCGTCGGTCATGGCGGTACTTATTACACCTGGTGCAATAGCGCCTACGCGTATACCAAATCGACCAAGTTCTTTAGCCCATGTGGTGGTAAGTGCCACTACGCCTGCTTTTGATGCCGCGTAATTTGTTTGGCCTATGTTACCTGCGCGCGCTACGCTCGACATATTAACTATAACGCCGCCTTTACCTGATTCAATCATGTGGCTTGCAGCTTCCCGCCCTGCTAAAAACACACCGGTCAGGTTCACATCAATCACTGATTGAAATTGCTCAAGAGACATTTTTTTAACGACCTTGCCATCTTTAGCCTTTATAAACATGCCGTCGCGTAAAATACCGGCGTTGTTTATAAGCACGCCAATATGGCCAAAATCGCTGTTGATGGTATTAAATACGTTTTCTACTTCGCTCTCAGTGGTTACGTTTGCGGCATAACATTTTATGTTGCTGGTTACACCTTCAAGCTGTGTTAATTGCATGAGTTCTTCGCATGCGGTGTTTAATAAATCTTGTGCCATATCTATTAAAGCAATGTTAGCACCCATAAGTGCAAACTTTTGCGCCATTGCAAAGCCTAAACCTTGTGCGCCGCCGGTTATTACTACCGTGTTACTTTTAATTTCCACGCGTTGCTCCTACTTTGAAAACAGTTTAAAAATGGCACTAAAGTCATCACTACCCGCACCTTGGTGCTGTAGCATAGTGTATAAATTTTTAGCCATTGACCCCATAGGGGTTGATGAATTACTTTGCTGCGCGGCTTCCATAGCAAGGCCTAAATCTTTAGCCATTAAATCGACCATAAAGCCAGGTTTGTAATCGTTACTTGCAGGGGCTGCATCCATTACACCTGGGCAAGGGTTGTAAAGTTCAAGCGTCCAGTTACGGCCCGAACTTGCGGTCATAATGTCGCTAAGTACTTTAGGATCGAGGCCGTTGTTAATACCCATTTGCAGTGCTTCGCTGGTACCTGCCATTAAAATGCTAAGTAGCATGTTATTACATATTTTTGCTACTTGCCCTGCGCCAATATCGCCTGCATGAAATATGTTTTTACCCATATCACTAAGCACTGTATTTGCTTTATTAAACGCTGCTTTTTCGCCGCCAACAATAAAAGTAAGTGTGCCTGCTGTTGCACCTGCAACGCCGCCCGATACCGGTGCATCTACAAAGCTAATGCCCTGCTCGCCAAGTGCACTGCCTACAATACGTGCTGATTCTGCATCTATTGTTGAGCAATCAATTACTAATGTATTGTTGCTCAGCACGTTAATTAAACCGCTGTCGTCGTTATTACCTAAGTAAAGCGATTTAACATGTTTGCCCGCAGGTAACATACTAATAAGTACGTCAGCATTAGTTGCGCACTGCTTTGCATCAACTGCTGCTTTTGCGCCTTTACTTGCAAGCTTATTTACGACCGACAGGTTTAAATCGAACACACTCACAGTATGCCCAGCTTTAATTAAGTTAGCCGCCATTGGGCCGCCCATATTACCTAAGCCGATAAAACCAATATTTAGTTTAGTCATCGTCTTTCCTTTATTTGTGTATTGGCGTGTCTAAGCCATTGAGTGCGTGATTTTCGCCAAAGCGGTTAGCAAAAAAGCTGTCGATTATTGTTTGTGGGACATCACTGAGTGTTTTGTACTGCCAATTAGGCGCGCCGTCTTTATCTATTAATAGCGCCCTTACACCTTCTTGAAATTCACCAACTTCGCCAGCACGAACCGACATACCTAGCTCCATTTTAAAACACGCTAATAAGCTTTTGCCTTTGCTGGTTTTTAATTGCTCACTAACGAGTGCACAACTTAATGGGCATCCGTGTTTAAGTGATTTTTGAGCGCGTTGTAGCCACTTGTCATTAGTGGTTAGCCCTAAAATATAATTAACCTGCTCTTGCAAGGTTTCAAACTCACCCAGTTTCTGAATCGTTTTTAGGTTAGCTTTTATATTGCCTTTAGGCATACGCGCCGACTGGTTGTCTAAATCGGTGAGTAAATCGGTTAATCGATCATGATTTAAGCTCGCAGTTTTGCCCCACTTTGCAGTTAAAATTTGCGCAAGCATGGCATCATATTTGTTGCTATCGATAAAGTGATCTGCAAGCGATACAAAACGCGCGTCGTCGCAGTTTATAGAGGCTGACGTTAGCCCTAAAAATAACCCGACGTTTTGTGGCATTTTATGTAAAAAGTAACTGCCGCCTACATCTGGGTATAAACCTATGGTTTGCTCTGGCATGGCAATGCGTGATGTTTCGGTTACAACGCGGTGGCTAGCACCGGCCATTAGCCCTAAACCGCCGCCCATTACTATGCCGTTACCCCAAACAAGGATTGGTTTATCAAAGGTATGAATAAGATAATCAAGTTTGTACTCTAGTGTAAAAAACTCTTCAACTAGGCTTGTTGGTTTACCTTGCGCCATTGCATGATGAAGGCTGACAACATCGCCACCAGCACAAAATGCTTTATCGCCTGCGCCTTTTAACAACACCATTGCAATAGCTTCATCGTCTTGCCAAGCTCGCAATTGCGGCTCAAGTAATTTGATCATATCAAAATTAAGCGCATTTAATGCTTTTGGTGCGTTGAGTGTAATAAGCCCAATTAAACTGCCATTTTCTGCGGTTGCAGTTTCAAATACCACGGGCTCATCGGCGTTATTTAATACTGTTAAAGCACTCATTAGCCATTTACCCAGTTAGCGCGGCGTTTTTCTAAAAAGGCATTTACGCCTTCTTGTTGATCTTCGGTATCAAACAAACCAACAAACAATTCACGCTCAAGAGGCAATACACTTGCCATGGGTTGATGACGCCCTTTTTGAATCAAAGTTTTACACGCAGCTACCGAGCTAGGGCTTTGATCGGCCACTTGGTTTGCAAGTTTTAATGCCGCTGCAAAGCTTTCACCGTGTGGTACTACTTCTTCTACTAAGCCAATTTGTAGGGCTTTATCGGCTTTTAAGCGCTCGCCGCATAAAATCATGCGTTTTGCCCAGCCTTCGCCTACAAGCCATGCTAAATTTTGTGTACCACCCGCACAGGGTAATAACCCTACTTTAGCTTCAGGCAATGCCATTTGTGCTTGCTCTTCCGCAATACGTATATCGCACGCTAGGGCAACTTCTAGCCCGCCGCCCATTGCGTAACCGTTAATGGCAGCAACCGACACGCCTCTAAAATTAGTAAGCGCTTCAAATGCTTCACCAAATACACGCGACATATCAGCAGCTACGCCTTTATCGCCACTAGCAAATACGTTTAGGTCGGCACCCGCGCTAAAAAACTTCTCGCCTTCGCCAGTCAGTACTAATGCATAAATATTTTTATTGTTATTAAGCGCGTTAACGGTATTTTTTAAATCAACTAGGGTGTCTTTTGTCCAGGTGTTTGCTGGCGGATTAGACATAGTTAAAATTGCAACATGACCTTCGGTAGTTAGTTCAATACTCGGATTAGATTTAGATTCTGACATAAATTGCTCCTTATAAAACGTCGCTTGCTGACTCAGCTAAAATACGGCGCGCAATAATTACACGCATGATTTCGTTAGTGCCTTCTAAAATTTGATGAACGCGTACATCACGTACATGACGTTCAAGCGGGTATTCTTTTATGTAACCGTAACCGCCATGAATTTGCAGTGCGTCGTTACATACGGTAAAGCCAACATCGGTAGCAAAACGCTTAGCCATGGCGCAGTAGGTGGTTTTTTCAACGTCGTTATTATCAAGTTTAAATGCAGCAAGCCTGACCATTTGGCGCGCGGCTACAAGTTCGGTGTTCATATCGGCAATTTTAAATTGCAGTGCTTGAAACGCAGCCAATGGTTTACCAAATTGAGTGCGCTCTTTTAAGTATTCGCGGGCGGTATTAAGCGCCGCTTGCGCTGTACCAATTGAACATGTGGCAATGTTAATTCGACCGCCATCAAGGCCTTGCATCGCAAATTTAAAGCCTTCGCCCTCTGCCCCTAATAAGTTATGCGCCGGAATGCGCACATCTTCAAAGCTAATTAGGCGTGTAGGTTGTGCGTTCCAACCCATTTTTTCTTCGGCTTTGCCGTATTCAACACCTTTTGCGTCGGCCGGGACTACAAATGCCGAAATACCCGCAGCGCCTTCGCTGCCTGTACGTGCCATTACAACTAATACTTCGGTTTCGCCAGCGCCCGATATAAACATTTTTGAGCCGTTAATAACGTACTCATCACCCTCAAGCACGGCTTTTGTTTTAAGTGATGCTGCGTCTGAGCCAGAGCCTGGCTCTGTTAAACAGTAAGAGGCAAGTAGCTCGCCCATTACTAATTGCTCTACGTATTTGTCTTTAACGGCATCGGTACCAAAGCTTGCCACCATCCACGTGGCCATATTATGAATGGTTAACATGGCCGTTGTTGCGGTACAGCCCATAGCAAGCTGTTCAAAAATAATGCTCGAATCTAAACGAGATAAGCCAAGGCCGCCTGCTTCCTCTGGCGTGTATAAACCACAAAAACCAAGCTCGCCTGCTGCTTTAATCGTGTCTTTAGGAAAAATATGCTCGCGATCCCACTTTGCTGCATAGGGTGCAAGTTCCGACTCGGCAAATTGACGTGCAGTTTGTGCAAAGGCTTGTTGATCTTCTGATAAATTAAAGTCCATGGTAGAGACCTCTTTAGTTGTGTGTTTGTTGTTGTGTGTTTGTTGCGTGTCGCTTTCCCATTAAAGGGATAGTTAGTGACGAGCAGCGAAGACTTATGTGTGTTGTGTGTGAAGTAGCCTTCGCGCCCATCTTTTTTATTATTAGTTATTCGTTTTAATCATGATTACTTTAAGTTAATGCTCATGTTTGGACCCGACGCAATGTCGTCTTCAAACCAACGTGAGGTAATCGTTTTAGTTTCTGTGTAAAAACGAATACCTTGTTTACCGTACGTGTGTGTATCGCCGTAAAACGAGCCTTTCCAACCGGTGAACGAAAAGAATGGAAGAGGCACCGGAATTGGCACATTAATACCGACTTGGCCTACTTCAATTTCGTGTTGGAATTTACGAGCCACTGCGCCGCTTGACGTAAATAACGAGGTACCGTTACCGTATGGGCTGTCGTTAATAAGTGCGATTGCTTCATCAAGCGTGTCTACAAACATACACGCTAGTACTGGGCCAAATATTTCTTCTTTGTATAAATCCATCTCTTTGGTTACGTCAGTAAATAACGTTGGGCCAACCCAGTTACCTTGCTCATAACCTTCAACCGTAAAGTCAGAACCATCAATTAAACAGGTAGCGCCTTGCTCTTTACCACCGGCAATGAGTGATAAAATACGTGCTTTTGCTGCTTTTGATGTTTGTGGTCCGTATGCAGCATTCGCATCATCCCACACGCCTGGGCGTACATTTTCAAAGCCTGCTTTAATTTCGTCTACCCATTCACTTGCCTGACCTACAAATACAGCAACCGAAATACCCATACAACGCTGGCCAGCAGCACCGACTGATGCGCCTACTAGGTTGTTTACAACGTGCGATTTACTTGCATCAGGCATAATAACCATGTGGTTTTTAGCACCAACACACGCTTGCACACGTTTAAGATTTTGTGTGCCTTTAGAATAAATATAAGCACCTACGCCACACGAGCCAACAAACGAAATAGCGCGTACTGCTTTGTCTTCTAGTAAGCGATCTACTTGTGGTTTTGTACCGTGTACAACTTGTAATACGCCTTTTGGGGCACCAGCTTCAATAAATAGCTCTGCTAAACGCATTGGTGTAAGTGGATCTTGCTCAGACGGTTTTAAAATAAAGGTGTTACCACACACAATAGCCAGCGGAAACATCCAAAGTGGGATCATTGCAGGGAAGTTAAACGGGGTAACACCTGCACACACGCCAAGTGGCTGCATGTAAGAATACGTATCGATTTTGCGCGCTACGTTTTCCATTGTTTCACCCATCATTAATGATGGTGCGTTAGCGGCTTGTTCTACTACCTCAATACCACGCCAAACATCGCCTTTTGCATCTTCAAATGTTTTACCCAATTCGTGGCAAATAATGGTAGCAAGCTCATCATGGTGTTCTTTTAATAGCGCAGCGTACTTCATCATAATGCGAGCACGTTCAGTAATGGGTACGTCTTTCCATGTTTTAAACGTCTCTGAGGCTGAGGCAATTGCCGCGTCCATTTCTGACTCTGTAGTACATGGCACTTGTGCAAGTACTTCTTGAGTTGCTGGGTTTATAACATCGATAAGCTCTTTTGACGCTGATTGAATAAATTCGCCATTAATAAGTAGTGGTACTTGGTGCATGATTAAATCCTAGTGTGTGAGTTGTGTGTTCTCTTTTGAAATTGGTAGCGCCGCTTTATTAGTATTATTAGTGCAGCGCTTTTATAGTTATTAATTTAGGTATTCGTTTAACTATTCATGTTGCTGTTAAAAACCTAATTAGTAAGCTTCTACAGCCATAGCAACCGCTTCACCGCCACCAATACATAAAGACGCAATGCCTTTTTTAAGGCCTCGGTTTTTAAGAGCATGAATAAGCGTTACTAAAATACGCGCGCCGCTTGCACCAATTGGGTGGCCAAGTGCACATGCACCGCCGTTAACGTTAACTTTGCTTTCATCAAGTTTTAACTCATTAATAGCCAGCATGGTTACCATGGCAAATGCTTCGTTAATTTCCCAAAGGTCAACATCGCTTACAGACCAACCTGCTTTTTCAAGCACGCTGTTCATAGCCCCTACTGGCGCAACTGTAAATTCACTGGGTTTTTGAGAATGTGTACTGTGCGCTACAATTTTACAAAGCGGTGTTAAGCCCTGCTCTTTTGCTTTTGATTCGCTCATTAATATAAGCGCCGCGCCACCGTCTGAAATTGACGATGAATTAGCCGCTGTAATGGTGCCATCTTTTTTAAAGGCTGCACGTAGGCTTGGAATTTTTTCTGGGCGGGCGTTACCTGGTTGTTCATCAATAGATACTGTTACATCACCTTTACGTGTTTGCATAGTATGGGGTGCAACTTCGTTATCGAAGCTACCGTTTTCTATAGCGGCTTTTGCTTTACTTAATGAGCCCAGTGCAAACGCATCCATTTGCTCGCGGCCAATGCCGTACTCGTCAGCGGTGTCTTGTGCAAAACAGCCCATTGCTTTGTTATCGTAGGCGTCTTCAAGGCCGTCGCTCATCATGTGATCTTTTATTTCGCCATGACCCATTCGCATTCCACCACGTGCTTTTGGAATAAAGTATGGTGCGTTTGTCATGCTTTCCATGCCACCGGCAATAGCAGATTGAATAGAGCCCGCTTTAATTAAATCATTTGCAAGCATGGCTGCTTTTAAACCAGAGCCACATACTTTGTTAATTGTTGTAGCACCCGTGCTAAGTGCAAGGCCTGCTTTTAACATTGCTTGGCGAGCAGGCGCTTGCCCAAGGCCTGCTGGTAATACACAGCCCATAATTACTTCGTCTATTGCGTTATTAGCTAAACCAGTTTGGGCAAGTGCGCTGGCAATGGCGGTTGCGCCAAGCTCGGTAGACTGCGCATCACTTAACGCTCCCATAAAACCACCCATTGGGGTGCGTTTTGCTGCTACAATTACCACTGATTCTAAAGTCATAACTAACTCCGTTGTAATTTAATGCAAATAGTTGTTAGTATATTTGCTCTATTAATTTAGTATTCATTTATTATTTAATACTCATACACAATACTAACGTTTACGCCAACGTCAACTAAAAACAGCTTAATTTTTAGTTTTAAAAGTGTAAGCATTATTTTCCAGTTGTAGACCAACACTGAGTAAATCAAATTAAATCATTGAATTTTAAAAGTATAAATTAAAACTTCACACCAACACTCCTTTGTAAACAGTTTCAAATCACACCAAGCTTTACCTTTACGTAAACTTCACTTATATTGGAGTTATTCGAATGAGGTAAATACAACTATGAAACCAGATAATCAAACAAACTTTGCAAGCTCAGCCAATATACCGGCCAGTAATGAACAAACATTTAGCATTAGCGAACTCGCTAAAGAGTTTGACATTACTACCCGCTCTATTCGTTTTTACGAAGACCAAGGACTAATAACGCCAGAACGTAATGGTCAAACCCGTATTTATTCAAAACGCGACAAAGTGCGTTTAAAACTAATATTACGTGGTAAACGATTGGGCTTTACGCTTGCCGAAACCGGTCGTTTGTTTGAACTGTACGATGCAGATAAATCAAGCGCAAAGCAGCTGGTTACTATGCTTGACCTTATTTCAGAAAAAAAATCCGACCTATCTCAACAAATGGACGACATTAAAGTTGTTCTTATGGAGTTGGTGACAGCCGAGCGCCGCTGCAGAGACACGCTAAACAAAATAGACGAGTAAGTTTATTTTAAAAATAAAAACACACTGACAACACACATCCCCACACAGGAATGAATCATGAGCACTATTTCACTATATAAAGAAATGAACTTTGGCCTAGGCGAAACCGCCGATATGATCCGCGACCATGTAAACAGTTTTGCGAGTCAGGAAATTGCCCCACTTGCTGAAAAAGCTGACTTAGATAACGCTTTCCCAAATCAACTTTGGACTCAAATGGGCGAAATGGGCGTACTGGGTATGACCGTATCTGAAGAGTTAGGCGGCGCAGGGTTGGGTTACTTAGAACATGTTATTGCCATGGAAGAAATTAGCCGTGCAAGTGCCTCTATTGGCCTAAGCTATGGCGCGCATTCAAACCTGTGTGTTAATCAAATCAATCGTAACGGCACACAAGCTCAAAAAGAAAAATATTTGCCTAAGCTTATTAGTGGTGAACATATTGGCGCTCTTGCAATGAGCGAGCCTAATGCGGGCTCTGACGTTGTATCGATGAAACTCAAAGCCGAAAAAAAAGGCGATAAGTACATTTTAAACGGCAATAAAATGTGGATCACCAATGGCCCTGACGCACACACACTAGTTATTTACGCTAAAACAGATTTAGATGCCGGCGCTAAAGGCATTACCGCGTTTATTGTTGAGAGCAACTTCCCTGGTTTTTCAACGGCGCAAAAGCTCGACAAACTGGGCATGCGCGGCTCAAACACCTGTGAACTAGTATTTGAAAACTGTGAAGTGCCAGAGGAAAACATTTTAGGTAACTTAAACGAAGGCGTTAAAGTACTTATGAGTGGCCTTGATTACGAACGCGTAGTACTTGCAGCAGGCCCGCTTGGCATAATGCAAGCGTGTATGGACATAGTAGTTCCGTACATTCATGAGCGTAAACAGTTTGACACCCCTATTGGTCAATTTCAGTTAATACAAGGCAAAGTAGCCGACATGTATACACAAATGAATGCTGCGCGCTCATACGTATACACGGTAGCTCGTTCTTGTGACCGTGGCGAAACCACCCGTAAAGATGCAGCCGGTGCTATTTTATACGCCGCAGAGCTTGCAACTAAAATGGCGCTTGATGCAATCCAAATTTTAGGTGGCAATGGCTACATAAATGAATACGCCACAGGCCGCTTGCTGCGTGACGCTAAATTATACGAAATTGGTGCAGGTACATCTGAAATACGCCGCATGCTTATTGGTCGCGAACTTTTCACTGAAAGCCGTTAAGGATTAAACCATGACGATTTTAAAATCGAGCGTAAACCCCCACGACCCAACGTTTGTGCAAAACCATAAAAACATGTCGGCGCTGGTGGACGATTTACGCAGTAAGGTAGCAACAATTAGCCAAGGCGGAGGCGCTGCATTAAAGGAGCGCCACGAAGGCCGTGGTAAATTATTTGTACGCGATCGTATAAGTACGTTAATTGACGAAGGCTCACCGTTTTTAGAAATTTCACAATTTGCTGCCTTTGGTGTATACGAGCAAGCAATACCGTGCGCCGGTGTTGTAGCTGGTATTGGCCGTGTAAAAGGTATTGAATGCATGATTATCGCAAACGATGCCACGGTTAAAGGCGGTACGTATTTTCCGCTTACCGTTAAAAAGCATTTACGTGCGCAAGACATCGCAGAGCGCTGCCACTTACCGTGTATTTATCTTGTTGATTCGGGCGGTGCAAACCTGCCAGAGCAAGATGATGTATTTCCGGATAAACTGCATTTTGGTCGTATTTTTTACAATCAAGCCCGTATGTCGGGTAAAGGTATCCCACAAATTGCCGTGGTAATGGGGTTATGTACCGCAGGTGGTGCGTACGTGCCTGCAATGGCAGACGAAAGCATTATTGTCAAAGATCAAGGCACTATATTTTTAGCAGGCCCGCCGCTTGTAAAAGCAGCAACAGGCGAGGAAGTAACCGCCGAAGAACTTGGCGGCGCCGATGTGCACTGTAAAGTATCGGGTGTTGCTGACCACTACGCTGAAAA
Organism: Pseudoalteromonas sp. EB27; assembly: GCF_001974875.1. Classification (GTDB taxonomy): domain Bacteria; phylum Pseudomonadota; class Gammaproteobacteria; order Enterobacterales; family Alteromonadaceae; genus Pseudoalteromonas. The sequence continues at coordinate 6,322 of NZ_MTQD01000027.1, read as the reverse complement.
CGATGCTCATGCGCTTTCTATTGCGCGACAATGTATTGAGCGTATTAATTACACACGCCCTACAGCTCCTCTTCTCGAGGATGTAACACCACCACGTTACGATATTAACGAGCTTTACGGCATTGTAGGTACCGACCTTAAAAAGCCATTTGATGTACGCGAAGTAATAGCGCGCACAGTGGACGACTCCTCATTTGATGAATTTAAACGTTACTTTGGTGAAACGCTGGTAACAGGTTTTGCCAGTATTTACGGTAACCCTGTAGGCATAGTAGCTAATAACGGTATTTTATTTAGTGAGTCGGCGCAAAAAGGCGCGCACTTTATTCAGCTGTGTGCTCAGCGCAATATTCCTTTAGTGTTTTTACAAAATATTACCGGCTTTATGGTAGGTAAAAAATATGAAGCCGAAGGCATTGCTAAGCACGGCGCTAAAATGGTGATGGCTGTTTCGTGTGCTGATGTGCCTAAATTTACAGTACTTATTGGCGGCTCTTACGGCGCAGGTAACTACGGAATGTGTGGCCGTGCATTTGAACCAACCATGATGTGGATGTGGCCTAATGCCCGTATTTCGGTTATGGGCGGCGAGCAAGCAGCGGGTGTAATGGCGCAAGTTAAACAAGATGGTTTAGCACGCAAAGGTCAAAGCATGAGCGAGCAAGAAATAAGTGACTTTAAAAAGCCAATTATTGATCAGTACGAAGAACAAGGTCATCCGTATTACGCCAGCGCACGCTTGTGGGATGACGGCATTATAGATCCTGCCGACACGCGTAATGTATTAGGGCTCGCGTTAACGGCTGCAAACAACGCACCAAAACGTGATTCGAAATTTGGCGTATTTAGAATGTAAACGGAGCGCAAAATGTCAGTAACACTACAAATAACAAAATCTAATGTGGCTGTACTTGTGTTAAGCCGCCCAGAAAAAAGAAACGCATTTAATAGCGAAGTAATACACGAGCTGATTCAGTGTATCGAACATGCAAATACGCTTGATATTCGTGCTTTGGTTTTAAAAACAGAGGGCAAGCATTTTTCAGCCGGTGCCGATTTAGCCTGGATGAAATCGATGGCGGATAACAACTACGCCGATAACCTAGCTGATTCAATGCAATTAGCTAAATTAATGCAGGTATTGGCAAGCTCGCCGCATCCAACAATTTGCGCTGTGCAAGGTGCTGCTTTTGGTGGTGCACTGGGTTTAATTGCTTGTTGCGACATAGCCCTTAGTAAAGACGATGCGCAATTTTGTTTAAGCGAAGTAAAGTTGGGCCTCATTCCCGCTGTTATTAGCCCATACGTCATTAAAGCGATTGGTGAACGTGCTGCTCGTAGGTACTTTTTAACGGCTGAAGTGTTTGATGCCCATACTGCTAAACAACTTGGTTTAATTCATCAAGTAACCGGTAATTTAGACTGTGCGGTCGATAATATGCTGCAAACACTAATTGATAATGGACCTGTAGCAGTAAAAGCCGCAAAAGCATTAATTAACGATGTAGCAAATAAACCAATAACCAATGAACTCATTGAGCTTACCGCAGAGCGTATTGCAAAAATTCGCGTATCTGAAGAAGGTCAAGAAGGGCTAACTGCTTTTTTTGATAAACGCCCACCCGCTTGGCAACTGTAGGATTGATTATGAACACACAACGATTACAAAAAATACTGATTGCCAATCGCGGAGAAATTGCGTGCCGAGTAATGCGCAGCGCAAAACAAATGGGCTTAACCACGGTCGCGGTTTATTCTGATGCAGACAAACATGCCCAGCACGTAAAAATGGCTGACGAGGCTTACCATGTTGGTGCCGCGCCAAGTAAAGATTCGTATTTGGTAGCAGACAAAATTTTGCAAGTTGCGAAAGACTGCGGCGCTGATTGTATTCATCCAGGGTATGGTTTTTTATCTGAAAACAGCGAATTTGCTAAAGCCTGCGAAGCTAATAACATTGCTTTTGTAGGACCACCAGCAAGTAGCATTGAAGCTATGGGGTCTAAAACCCGCGCTAAAGAAATAATGGCAGCTGCTAACGTGCCGCTAGTGCCTGGTTATTACGGTGAAAAACAAGATCCTGCCTTTTTACAAAGTGAAGCTGAAAAAATTGGCTACCCTGTACTAATTAAAGCCGCCTTTGGTGGCGGTGGTAAAGGTATGCGCGTTGTACAAAACGCCAAACAATTTATGAGTGCACTTGAGGGCGCACAACGTGAAGCGATTGCCGGTTTTGGTAACGATTTAGTATTGCTTGAGCGCTATGTAAACCAGCCTCGCCATGTTGAAGTGCAAGTATTTGCAGACAACTACGGTAACTGTGTTTATTTAGGCGATCGTGATTGTTCTTTGCAACGTCGTCATCAAAAAGTAATTGAAGAAGCCCCTGCTCCGGGTTTATCTGACGAGCTACGCAAAGAAATGGGCGAAGCGGGTGTACGTTGTGCTTTGGCTATAAATTACCGTGGTGCAGGTACGGTTGAGTTTTTACTGTGTGGCGATGAATTTTTCTTTATGGAAATGAACACGCGCCTTCAAGTAGAACACCCTGTAACCGAAATGGTAACCGGTGTAGATTTAGTCAATTGGCAAATTAATATTGCGGGTGGGCAAACACTGCCGCTGGAACAAAGTGATATTCAATTGCAGGGTCATAGCTTTGAGGCGCGTATATACGCTGAAGATCCAGCTAACGACTTTATACCGTGCTCGGGCACTATTGAAGCACTACACACACCGCTTAACAGCGAATTTGTGCGCATTGATACAGGCATTGCTCAAGGCGACGAAATCAGTCCGTTTTACGACCCGATGATTGCAAAACTTATTGTGCACGATGATAATCGCGAACAAGCATTGAGCCGCTTACAACACGCCCTTGAACAATTTCATTTAGCGGGTTTTAGCACTAACATTGGCTTTTTACATAATTTGGCAAGCCACCCTACGTTTAAACAAGGCGCTCCAAGTACACACTTTATTGCAGAGCAAGGTGATTCGTTAGTAGCGGTTGATGAATCGTTATTGCAAGCAAGTCAGCTTATTGGTGCTTTTGCCTATTTAGAATCGTTAACTAGCACCCAAAATGCGCAAAACAGTGCTAGCCCTTGGCAACAACTAAGCGGTTTTACACTCAATGCTCCGCAAGCAATTAAAGTCCCTTTTGCTGATTTACAGCTAAGCGCTATAAAAACGAAAGCGGGCTACACTATTACGCATAACGAGCACGTATTTAACCTACAAGGCACATTAAATAACAATCTTTGCAGTGTATTTATTAATGGCGAAAAACATAGCGCACACGTAACTACGGTAGATAATAATACGGTAGGTAATAGTTTAACGGTGATGAATAAAGCACTGCAAACTAAGCTTGAACTAGTTGATAAACATTATATTAGTTCGCACGAAAGCGAAGCTCTGCCACTTGCCGCCCCGCTTAATGGTACGGTAGTAAAACACTTAATCGATATTGGTAGCACAATTTCCAAAGGCGATGCGGTTGTTATTATTGAAGCCATGAAAATGGAATACACGCTTAACGCACCACACGACGGCATTTTAAAAAGCTATTGTTTTGGTGAAGGCGAATTAGTAACCCATGGTGCTCTGCTTGCGATAGTAGAAGATACGACTGAGGAAGGTGCATAATGACTGCCTTTCCAAGTAAAGTACGTATTGTTGAAGTTGGCGCGCGAGACGGTCTACAAAACGAAAAAACTGTAAGCACAGCTGATAAAGTAGCGCTTATTAACGCCCTAAGTGCTGCAGGTTTAAAAGATATTGAAGCTGGGGCGTTTGTTTCCCCTAAATGGGTGCCGCAAATGGCAGACTCAGCGGATGTAATATCAGCCCTTAATTTGCCCGATGTAAATTTAAGCGCTCTTACACCTAACTTAAAAGGTGCACAAGCAGCGCACGTTGTCGGCATTAAAGAATTTGCTATATTTACCGCTGCAAGTGAGTCGTTTTGTCAAAAAAACATAAACTGCTCAATAGAGCAAAGTATTGAACGCTTTAGCGAGGTAATGGCATTTGCTAAAGCTAATAATATCCGCGTACGTGGTTATGTAAGCTGTGTGCTCGGTTGCCCTTACGAGGGTGAGATTGATCCACAAGCAGTACTTAATGTATCGCAAAAGCTATTAGATTTAGGGTGTTACGAAGTAAGTCTTGGCGATACCATTGGTGTTGGCACCGCTAAAAAAGTAACGCAGTTAATAGAGTTACTTTTAACGCACATTGACAAAACTAAGTTGGCTGTGCATTTTCACGATACTTACGGACAAGCGCTCACAAATATTTACGCAGCTTTAAGCCTAGGTATAGCAACGGTTGACGCGGCAGTTGCAGGCCTTGGCGGCTGTCCTTATGCTAAGGGGGCGTCAGGAAATGTTGCCACCGAAGATGTAGTTTACTTACTGCAAGGGCTTGGCATTGAACACGGAATTGATTTACAAAGGTTAAGTGACGCTGGTTGGGAGATCACCAAAGCACTTGGTAAGCAACCTGTGAGTAAAGTATCTGTGGCACTGCACACTAAATAACCTAAGCTCTGGATAATAAATCTATCTCGAGCAGCTATTTTCAGCACTAACTGCGTTGAATTTACTTGCAATAGGCCAGCTATTGACGCGTAAATTCGCCTTGTTTTCACTGAAAATCTCTGGCTAGAGAAAATAAATTTAAATATCACCCTGATTCATATGTTAGTAAATCTATTAACCAGAGTTCAGGTTAAATAGCTATCTCATAAAATGATGATTCAAGATAGTTAACAACAAATAGCACACATTGAGGAGAGACTCATGGCCGGTTTTGATAAGGTAGTTTATAGCTACGAAGCTGCAATGGAAGGATTAAAAGATGGCGATACCATTATTGCCGGTGGTTTTGGTTTATGTGGTATTCCAGAGGGCTTAATTAAACAAATTAAGCACATGCAAACAAAAGACTTAACCGTGGTATCTAATAACTGTGGTGTTGATGACTTTGGTTTAGGTATCTTATTACAAGATAAACAAATTAAAAAAGTAGTTGCCTCGTACGTTGGTGAAAACGCCCTATTCGAGCAGCAGTTATTAAGTGGCGAAATTGATGTAGAGCTTACACCACAAGGTACACTTGCTGAAAAAATGCGTGCTGGTGGCGCGGGTATACCTGCGTTTTACACCGCCACCGGTTACGGCACTCCAGTTGCTGAAGGCAAAGACGTAAAAGAATTTAATGGTCGCCCGTACATTTTAGAAGAGTCTATAACAGGTGAATTTGCCATAGTAAAAGCATGGAAAGCCGATCGCTTTGGTAATTTAGTGTTTAGACATACCGCCATGAACTTTAATCCAATGGCTGCAACAGCTGGCAAAATTACCGTTGCCGAAGTAGAAGAAATTGTAGAGCCGGGTGAGCTTGAACCAAGCCAAATTCATACCCCAGGTATTTTTGTAAATCGCGTTATTAAAGGCAGCTTTGAAAAACGCATTGAACGTGTAACAACACGAGATTAAGCAGGAGCATAATTATGGCATTATCACGTGAACAAGTTGCAATGCGCGTTGCACAAGAACTACAAGACGGTTACTACGTAAATTTGGGCATAGGAATTCCGACACTCGTCGCAAACTATGTACCGGATGATATTGAAGTTATGTTACAGTCCGAAAATGGCCTTTTAGGCATGGGCCCGTACCCTACTAAAGCAGAGCTAGATGCAGATATGATTAACGCGGGTAAAGAAACCGTGACAGCAGCTAAAGGTGCAGCCATATTTAATAGTGCAGATAGTTTTGCCATGATACGGGGTGGTCATGTAGACTTAACCGTTCTGGGTGCATTTGAAGTTGACCAGAACGGCAACATCGCATCGTGGATGATCCCTAAAAAGCTGATCAAAGGCATGGGTGGCGCGATGGATTTAGTCGCTGGCGCGAAAAATATTATTGTTACTATGACCCATGCAAGTAAGCATGGTGACTCTAAACTATTAGAGGCCTGCTCTTTACCGCTTACTGGCGTTAATTGCGTTAAAAAAATAGTAACAGATTTAGCCGTATTAGAAGTTAAAGACGGCGCATTTCATCTATTAGAACGCGCTCCGGGCGTATCTGTTGATGAAATCATTAGTAAAACAGCAGGTAAATTACTTGTTGACGGTGAAGTACCAGAAATGGTTTTTTAGTAACTTTTAATAAGTTAACTTAAAATAACGCTTTACCCTGTACCGACCTCATTCCCAGTGCCAATGGCGCTGAGTTACCCAAAATCCCTCTCACGAGGGATTTTTTTTATCTTTTGCCATTATTTTTACCGTCATTCATACATC
>NZ_MTQD01000026.1 GCF_001974875.1 Pseudoalteromonas sp. EB27 | reverse complement strand
CACTTAGGTGACAAACAGACTTCACAAGTTAACAGAAAAGAATTCCATTTCATAAATCACAATAATGAAAATACAATTAAAACCGACAGGTATATATACCATTGAATATAAACAACTAAAAAAACAAAACAATAAAATAACGTTGCTAATTACACAAAACAAAAGTTAATAGAAACACTTTAAACCATTGTTTTAATTATATTTTAACAAGCAGCCCACCCTCTTTTTTTGTGGGTTCAACGAAAATTAATTGCCTAAAACCCTGCAAGTGTTAAATCTGGGTACGCAATGTAAATTTTGTATATAAATAATTGCTAAAATGAACTTTATATTGCGCTTAAGTACTAAAAAAATAAATAATTTATCTAGGGGATAACATGAAATCTTATAACCAACTCTCACGCGGCATAAAAACAGCTCTTTGTTTAAGTGCAATTGGTTTGTCACATACTGCTATTGCAGCAGATGCTAAGGATACCAAAATAGAACGAGTTGAAGTAACTGGTTCAAAAATCAGCCGAGTAGGTGCAATTGCTCCAGCACCTGTAACTGTAATTACAGGCGAGCAATTACTTAATACCGGTGCAGTAAATATTGGTGAAGCTCTAAATAAACTGCCTGCATTAGGTAATACCTACTCTTTAGCAAACTCGGGCCGCTTTATCGGTACTGCAGGTTTAAATATTCTTGATTTGCGTAACATGGGTACTGACCGTACGCTTGTACTTGTAAATGGTAAACGCCATGTATCTAGCTCAGCGGGCTCTCAATCTGTAGATACTAATACTATTCCAAGTGTATGGGTTGAACGTGTAGAAATTGTAACCGGTGGTGCTTCTGCTGTTTATGGTGCTGATGCTGTAACAGGTGTTGTTAACTTTATTTTAAAAGATAATATTGAAGGTTTAGACTTTACTGTAACTAAAGGCGTTTCAGATTTAAGTGATTACAACAATGAAAAGGCAACCTTTTCATATGGTAAGAACTTTGATGATGGCCGTGGTAATGCTGCATTTGCAGTTGAATACTCTGCTCAAGACTCTTTAAATGCGTTAGATCACCCTTGGACTGACGGTTCATACTCAAGTCTACGTAACCAAGCCCAAAACGATTCTAATAAAGACGACCCAAATTTCCCAGATAAAATTTATACATCAAATGCTGGTTACTACGCAATTAATAACGCAGGTGTATTTAACTTAGGTAGTGGTTATGTAAATACATTTAATGCTGATGGCTCTCAACGTGATATTTATACCGGTGATAATGTTGACGGTCTTCTATGTGCAGATTGTGATTCGTTTAACCTAGCCCAGTTTGACGAGATACAACCAAAATTTGAGCGTTACAACGTAAACTTTAAAGTTAACTATGATGTAACTGAAGATATTAATGCATATTTTGAAGCTAAATATGTTAACAGCGAAGGCGAAAGCATTGGGCAACCTGCGTTTTTCTTTGGCGACCCTCGTAATACAATACAAATAGACAACGCATTCTTGGATTCTAGCGTTAAGACGCTTATGGAAGAAGCTGGTGTTGAATCAATAAATGTACTTCGTATGATGACTGATTTAGGTCGCCGCATTGAAAACAATACGCGCGAAACTACTCGATTTGTAGCTGGCCTTAAAGGTACGGTATTTAATGATTGGGATTTAGATGCATCCATTGTACGTGGTAAAACAGAATTAGAGCGCGTTAATGGCGCTAATATGATTCTTGAAAATTACTCTAACGCACTTGATGCGGTAGATGATGGCAATGGTAACATTGTGTGTAGAAGTGAAGCAGCTCAAGCAGAAGGCTGTGTTCCTGTAAATATTATGGGCTTTGGTGCGCCAAGTGATGAAGCAATTGACTACATTAATACAGTTTCTACAGGTACATCTGAAATCACTCAAACTGTAGTATCTGCTTCTTTGGCCAATGGTGGATTATTTGAATTACCTGCAGGTTATGTAGGTGTGGCTTTTGGTGTTGAGTACCGTAAAGAAGAAAGTGAAACAAAAGAACCAAATAATGCTGAAGGCACATTCTTTAATGCACTTGGTGAAGACAAAGGCGACTTTGATGTAAGTGAAATTTTTACAGAAGTATCAATTCCACTACTTTCTGATATGCCATTTGTTCAAGACTTAGTCTTAGATGCTGCTGTACGTTACGCTGATTACAGCACAATTGGCGATGCAACTAGCTGGAAATTAGGGCTTGATTGGACTCTAAACGATGAACTTCGTTTTCGTTTAACACAATCAGAAGCGCTAAGAGCGCCAAATATTGGTGAGATTTTTGGTGCACCGAGCCAAACTTTCTACAGTGTCGACGATCCTTGTCAAGCTGATAACTTAAATGATTTACAAAACAGTAGTACACGCCGTGCCAACTGTGCTGCATTAGGTGTGCCAGAAGGTTTTGATTCTGACTATGATTCACAAACACTTGAAGGTTTACAAAGTGGTAACCGTGATGTAAAAGGTGAAGAGTCTACAAGTACGACTATTGGTCTAGTGTACCAACCAGAGTTTATTGAAAACGCAACACTAACTATCGATTACTGGAAGATTGAGCTTGAAGATGCAATCTCAACTATCAGTGCACAAGATATCCTAGATCGTTGTGTTGATAGCGGCTCAGGTATTTCGAATCAATATTGTAGCCTTATTACACGTGATGCAAACAGTGAGATTTCGTTAATTCAAAACTCAGTACTTAATGTGTCAGGTCAAGAAGCATCTGGTGTTGACTTTGAGTTAGGTTACGACTTTGATGCACTTGAAGGTAGCTTTAAAACCCGCTTTATTGGTACATATTTGATTGAGCGTAAAGAGTTTCCATTCCAAGATGAGCCAAGCGACTACATTGAATATGCAGGCGTTACAGGTGAAGCGCAATGGCAAGCTAACTTAAATATCGAGTACAGCTACGAGAACTTATACACATCTTTAAGCACTCGTTATATCGAAGAAGTAAGCTTATACACAGATCAAGATTTAAGCGATAACCCTAACCCAAATAGTTTAACTACTTTTGGTACATACATAATTACTGATATGACAGTTGGTTATAACTTTGACAATGGTGTTGGCTTAAAAGTGGGCGTTGATAACCTATTCAATCGTGAACTACCTTATGGCACGCGCGGTGATGGAAGCGGAAGCGCTAGCTACGACAATATTGGACGTTTTGGCTACATTACTTTTTCATATAGCATGTAAGTTTAATTGTTAATATAAAGGCCCTTAATTGGGCCTTTTTACTTTTTAAAGATGAAATTTACTCATTTTAGATTTATTAGTAACAAAAGATACGTATTTAAAATTACTTTATAAAAACAAAAAATCACACAAATAAAACATTAAAGATTAATAAGTGTTCTTTTAAAGTTTTTTAACTAAATAGCACTTACCTAAAAAGTAATGATAACCCCCCTAAAAAGTTCATTATTAACACGCTAATGAAAACAAAAAACGCTAAATGATAATGAGAAGTATATATAAAAAATAACAACCCTTCTTAATTACAAATTTGTAGCAAATAATCAAAAAACATTAGTGTTAAAAATGCAATAAAATGTACTTTATAAAAATTGATACAGGATTAACTTATTAAAATCCATCTAGATACCTCCCTTCTATTACTAGTTTTACCGTGCAATAATCGCCGCCCTCATAAAAAAGTTATAGGGATTTATCCAAACACACACTGTATTTGGATAAAACTACATTGTATTTAATTACTATGAAACATTCTCTGGGAATCAAATGAAACGCCATAATTTACTTTCTACAAGCATTAAATGTGCATTAATTACTGCTGCTGCAACAGCAAGTAATTCTGTGCTTGCACAAGATGAGCAAGCAACAAAAATTGAACGTGTTGAAGTAACAGGTTCACGTATTTTACGTGAAGGTGCTATTGCGCCTGCACCTGTTACAGTTATCAGTGGCGAGCAGCTAATGAACACTGGCGCAGTAAACATTGGTGAAGCGCTAAATAACTTACCTGCACTTGGCAATACATATTCTATGGCTAACTCAGGCCGTTTTATTGGTACTGCGGGTTTAAATATTCTTGATTTACGTAACATGGGTACAGATCGTACTTTGGTACTTGTAAATGGTAAGCGTCATGTATCAAGCTCTGCAGGTTCTCAATCTGTAGATACCAACACTATTCCAAGTGTATGGGTTGAACGTGTAGAAATCATTACTGGTGGTGCATCGGCTGTATACGGTGCTGATGCGGTAACAGGTGTTGTTAACTTTATATTAAAAGACAACATTGAAGGCATGGACTTTAGTGTTACACGTGGTTTTGCCGATTTAAGCAGCTACAACAACGAAAAAGCAACTTTTTCATATGGCTCTAACTTTGATAACGATCGTGGTAATGCAGCTTTTGCTATTGAGTACTCGGCCCAAGATTCATTAAACGCACTTGACCACCCATGGACTAGCACTTCGTTTAGTAGTTTACGTAATCAAGCCCAAACAGAAGCAAACAAAGATAGCGCAGCTTTCCCTGATAAAATCTTAACACCTAATGCTGGTTATTACGCTATTAATAACGCCGGTGTTTATGCGCTTGAAGATGGGTTTACTAATAGCTTTAACCTTGATAGCAGCGCCCGTGATTTATACATAGGTAATAACGTAGATGGCTTGTCGTGTGCTAACTGTGACTCTTTTAACTTAGGCCAATTTGAAGAAATTCAACCTGAGTTTGAGCGTTACAACGTAAACTTTAAAGTTAACTACGATGTTACCGACGACTTAAACGTTTACTTTGATGCTAAATATGTAAACAGCCAAGGCGAAAGCATAGGTCAACCTGCGTTTTTCTTCTTTGACGATGAAAACAGCATCAAAATCGACAACCCTTACCTAGACCCAGCCATTAAAGCACGTATGGAAGAGGAAGGTGTTGATTCGATCATGGTTAACCGCATGATGACCGATCTAGGCCGCCGCATTGAAAACAATACCCGTGAAACAACGCGCTTTGTTACTGGCTTAAAAGGCACAGTATTTGATGATTGGGAATTAGATACCTCAATAGTATACGGCCAAACTGATCTAGAGCGCGAAAATGGCGCTAACATGATTGTAGCAAATTACTTTAATGCACTTGATGCCGTTGAAGATACAAATGGTAACGTAGTATGTCGTAGCGCTGCAGCACAAGCTGACGGCTGTGTTCCTGTAAATATTATGGGTTTTGGCGCACCATCTCAACAAGCCATTGATTACATTAATACGGTATCTGTTGGCACATCAACTATTAAGCAAACGGTTGTTTCTGGTTCACTTGCTAATGGCGCTATTTTTGAATTACCAGCGGGCTATGTTGGTGTTGCATTTGGTGCTGAGTACCGTAAAGAAGAAAGCGAAACAAAAGAGCCAGATAACGCAGAAGGTACTTTCTTTAACGCGCTGGGCGAAGATAAAGGTTCGTTTAATGTTCGCGAAGTATTTTTTGAAGCGACAATGCCAATTTTAACTGATTTACCGCTTATTCAAGATTTAGTGTTTGATACTGCAGTACGTCATGCTGATTACAGTACGATTGGCGAAGCAACTAGCTGGAAACTTGGCCTTGATTGGACTGTAAATGATGAGCTACGTGTACGTGTAACTCAGTCTGCAGCACTTCGTGCACCTAACATTAGTGAAGTATTTGGTGCCCCGAGTCAAACTTTCTACAATGTAGACGACCCGTGTCGCGCTGAAAACTTAGGTGACTTATCAAACGCTGCAACACGTACTGCAAACTGTGCCGCATTAGGCGTAGCGAGTGACTTTAATTCAGATTACGATTCAGCCTCTTTAGATGGTTTAAGCAGTGGTAACCGCGATGTAAAAGGCGAAGAGTCAACAAGTACAACTGTAGGCATTGTTTACCAACCAGAGTTTTTAGAAAACGCGCTACTTACTATTGATTACTGGGAAATTGAACTTGAAGATGCAATTGACACAATTAACGCGCAAGACATTCTTGATCGCTGTGTGGATAGCGCAACAGGTATAAACAATCAGTACTGTAACTTAATTACACGTAATGCTAATGGTGAAATTACTTTAATTCAAAACTCTGTATTAAATGTTGCTGGCCAAAAAGCATCAGGAATAGATTTTGAACTAGGTTACGATTTTGACGCGCTTGAAGGTAGCTTTAAAACACGCTTAATTGGTACTTACTTAATTGAACGTAAAGATTACCCGTTCCAAGACGACCCTAGTAATTACATTGAATACGCAGGTACTACAGGTGAAGCTAAGTGGCAAACTAACTTATCTGTAAGTTATGTTATGGATAACTTTTTCTCAACAGTTGAAACACGCTTTTTAAGTGAAGTAGATTTATATACAAATGTTGAGCTTGAAAATAACCCGAACCCAAGTAATCAAATGTCTTACGGTAAATACTTTATTACCGATATGACAGTCGGTTATAACTTTAATAGCGGTTTAGGCGTTAAAGTAGGTGTTGATAACGTATTTAACCGTAAACTTCCGTACGGTTCACGTGGTACAAGCGCGGGTAGCGCAAGTTACGATAACATTGGCCGTTTTGGCTACATTAACTTAAGCTACAGCTTATAATTAGTAACAACGTTATTAATTAAATTAAAGGCTCGCAGTGCGAGCCTTTTTATATAAATCCGCTTAATTAAGTGATCAATTTTGAGGATTGGTATTATTGCGCCTTATTTAATATTACTCAGCCACACGCTTTGATATGGTTCTAGCTCTATTGTTAATTGGCTTTCTTCAATCGTTTTATCTGCCACTAAATCAAACCACTTTTGGGTGTTAATTAAGTTTAAGTCGGCCAATGTGAGCGTTTGTGGTTTATCGCTAATGTTATAAACACAAAATATGCTTTGGCGACGGTCTATACTTTGTCTCCAAAAACCAAACAACCCACCCGCTAAATGCAAAGTAAATTGCGTTGCGTTAGGATGAAAAGCACCCTGCTTTTTACGTACTGCCAATAAGCTTTTTATGCCGTTAAACACTTTATGATGATGACTATACTTTTCACTAATTGCAGCTAATAGCTTTGACTCTTGCCAACGATGGCGATTTATAGCGCGATTATGCTGTGAATTTTCAAAACGTTCGTAATCGTTAGTTGTACCCAACAAACTGTGAATATAAAGCCCTGGGATACCTTCAAGCGCAAACATAATTGCGTGAGCACACATAAATCGCTCAAGGCCAAACTTATCTGGGCCATTATGCGTACCTTGCATTGCATCAAATAACGCAATATTTAGCTCGTATGGTGTATGTGTGCCATCGTTACTGGTACGCATAGATACACGACCACCAAACTGCATGGTTGTACTTACTAATGACGCCACTTCGCTAGGTTGTAGTAAACCTTCAATTGGTCTGAGCCCTATTCCATCGTGCGAGGCTATAAAGTTAAAGTATGCCGTACCATTTTGCGCAGGCGGCATACTCATCATCCAATGTTTGAGCGCTGCACTATCACCACTTAATAATGTATGTAGCAACAATGGCGGCAAGGCAAAGTTATAAATACTGTGCGCTTCATTGGCGTTACCAAAGTACGATAAGTTTTCTTGGTTTGGAATATTAGTTTCGGTAATAATAACTACACTAGGCTCTGCGTGCTCAATAAGTGTTCGCATTAGCCTTACGGCTTCATGTGTTTGCGGTAAGTTAATGCAGCTTGTATTAAGCTGTTTCCACAAAAATGCAACCGCATCGAGTCTAAACAAACGTACGCCATTGTCTAAATAATGACGAATTATTCCCACAAACTCTTTAAGCACATCGGGATTACCAAAATCAAAATCGACCTGATCGTGACTAAACGTACACCACACGTGCTTTTCGCCGCTTGGCGTTGTTACAGTATTTAATAACGATGAGGTTCTCGGGCGCACAACTTGGCTTAAATCATCCGTTAAGCTCGCCGTTTTAAAGTAGTCTTTACCCGGGTGTAAATCGTTTAAGAAGTTCTCAAACCATACGCTTCTGCTTGAGCAATGGTTAATAACTAAATCTGCCATTAGCTTTACGTCTTTAGCGATGTTTTGAATATCACCCCAATCACCTAACGACTCATTCACTTGCACGTAGTTCATTACGGCAAAGCCTTCGTCTGAGCTGTACGGGTAAAATGGCAATATATGCAGTGCATTAAGCTGCATATCACATTGCTCTTTTATAAACCTGTGTAGCGTTTTAAGCGGCGCTTCTATTGGGCTTGATACTGCAAATTCACTATCATCGTGTTTAATAATTGAGTCGCCATAGGCAATCAATACTATATCTTGTTCATCCCATCGATTTGTATGGGGTGTAGGGTCGCGCAGTGCATTGCTACCTAATATAATTTTAATAAGTTGCTGAGCAAGCTCAGTAACCGATAAAGGCAGCTCAACACCCTCATAAATAATATGAAGATGTTGCTCTACTCGTTGTAAAAATAATTCGCTAACTGAAATCACATGCGCCCCTAATATTTATTGTTTAGACTTATAGGCTAGTTAACCTGCGCGCAGGTTAACTATATTCTTCGTTATCTAGCTCTACGGCTTCTTTTAAGCGCTCAAGTACGTCTGGCATTGCTGATACAACACGGTTCCAACTTGGCACAAATGGCGCTTCCATTGGGTTTTCTAAAAAGTGTTGCCCTGCTTCCATAATATTTTGCGCAAACATTTCTACTGCTTTTTCTTCTTGGTGTACATCAAGCGTTAGCCCGTTCATTAACGCATCGTTGTGATAGGTTTCAATAAAATCTAGACCGATACGGTAGTAAGTCGCTTTTAATGAACGAATTGTTTCGCTGGTAAAGGTAACGCCTTGTGTAGCCAGCTTTCTAAATAATGCCTTGGTAATATCAATCGACATTTTAGACAAACCTGCGCTTTGGTCATCAAGTGAAAGCTCTTGGTGCTTATGATCATAGTTATCGGCAATATCTACTTGGCACAAGCGGTTATGGGAGTAGTTACGATACATCTCACTCAGTACGCCAATTTCAAGGCCCCAGTCACTTGGAATGCGAATATCATTTAATACATCGCGTCTAAACGAAAACTCCCCTGCTAATGGGTATCTAAACGAATCCATGTATTCAAGGTAGTCTGTATTACCTAAAATTGTTTTAAACGAGCGAAGTAATGGCGTTACTAATAAGCGTGATACACGGCCATTAATTTTTCCATTAGCAGTACGCGGGTAAAATCCTTTACAAAATTCATAGTTAAAACGCGGATGCGCAACAGGGTAAATTAAACGCGCAAGTAAGCTTCTGTCGTAGGTTAAAATATCGCAATCATGCAGCGCGATAGACTCTACTTCTGCTGTTGCTAATTTATAGCCCATGCAATACCAAACATTACGGCCTTTACCAAGCTCGCGAGGTGCAACCCCTAGCTCTTGTAATTCTTTATCGAGTGCTTGTAAGCGTGGGCCATCGTTCCATAATACTTTGTGGTTTTGGTTTAGCTCTTTAAAAAAGCCAAGTGCATGGCGGTACTGTGCTTCGTCGGCTCTATCTAAGCCTATAGTGATTTGTGATAAATAAGGTACTTCACGCAACTCACTAACTATATTTTGCAGCGCAGGGCCTTCAAGCTCACTAAATAACGAAGGAAGTATTAATCCCATTGGGCGCTGCTTACTAAAAGTAAGTAGCTCTTTTTCTAGATCTTCAATTGGTCTGTCGGCAATGTTATGTAATGTAGTAATAATGCCATTTTGATAAAAATCAGCCATGAGACTTTTGCTCCTCAGAAATACTTAAAATACTGCTAATGCACGGCAACGATGTTATTTCTTCAATCCAGCCCAGCGGTGCTGGCGATTGAGAGTATCGTGCTTTGTTGTGCGACAATTTAACCGGCTTTTTACTCGCCGGGTTGGCGATAATAATGGCGATATTTGCATGCTCTAACATTTGCTTATCGTTATCGCTATCACCAAGTGCAATGACCGTGAGAGGCTTTCTGAAATGATGGGTAAATTGTTTAACTAACCACTGCTGTGCAGCGCTTTTATCGGTATTTTTAGCAATATGAATGAAGCGCCCACCAATTTTTATATCGTAACCGAGTGCTTCTACATCATTTACAAAGGCGGTGAGTAATTCGTCGTTGCCATACCAATAAAGAGGGTCTGAATAATCGCGTGTTTGTGCACGTCTTGCTTGTGCATCGTCTAGCCCGGTAAGCTCTGATATTTGCTCACTCGATAAGTCGCTAAACAATTTGTAATGCGCTTTGTAATCGGCATTTAAGGTATTTAAATCCTGTAATAAACTCGATAATGGCTTTGCCATCGCATAACACCAGTAAGCGCCTACTTTTTTACAACCGATAGGCTTAAGTTCAAAATAGTCTTCTGGAATAAATACTGCTGCGCCGTTCTCTACAATAAAAGGCTGTTGAATATTTAAATCATTTTTAAGCTCAATGACTTCGCAAAAAGTTTTACTGGTATTGAACACCACCGGAATATGCGCATTTTGCAGCTGCTGTAATAACTCACTGATATTATTTGTATTATAATCAGCGTGATCGAGTAATGTGCCATCCAAATCTGTAAAAATAATTGGCTGGAGGGTGTCATCACTTGTTAGATGCATACCGCTAATATCGCGGTTGCTATCAAGCTCAATTAAAGCGTTTGCTTTAGCGCTCAGTGTGTTTAAGTTCTCACGCGTAATACGCTCAAAATGAGAAATAAAATACACCAATTGCTCGTTAGTCATGGTGCCTGAGCCTTCACCTTTTTTGGCTATTAGCTTTTGTTCTTGCTCTTGTCGCCATGTAAAAACATCACTAAAACTCGGTGCTTTTAGCATAACGGTATAATCAATTAGGTTAAAAACGGCTTTATATTCGTTTGCTAAACAGCTGTTTATACAGCGGCGCCAAACACCTTCTTTATCAAATTGTTGCTCTAACTCGTTAAGCGGTTCACTCAATGAAAACAGCGGTTGTGGTTCACTACCTACGCACCACCCTTCTAAAATAATAATATCAACGGGCTTTTTGTTTGTTAGCCAATCACTTGCTGGCACGCAGTCGTCTTCATGTTTATTAAAACGCGGAAGCGGTATGTTAATCTCACCTGCAAGTAAGTTAGTTATTGTGCTATTCATTAACGCTACGTCGTGAGTACCCGGTACTCCGCGAGTAGTAAAAAGAGGATGTACATCTTTGGCAAGCTCAGTACGTGCTTGTTTTGCTAAATAAAAGTCATCAATCGACAATGCAACACTATTAAACGGAGTGTTTTTAGAAAACCAGGTAACTAAAAAATCAGCGAGTGTTGTTTTTCCTGAGCCTTGGCATCCATTTATGGCAACAAAAATAGGAGTATTTGTTTTTTTAGATTCGAGGATGTCATGCGCGAGTGGAACAAAATATTGCTCACTCAAATATTGATACTTTAAAGGCAGTTGGTGTTTTGCTAAAAACGGGGTTATATCCACAATATTGGCCTCTGACATAGTTACTCCTTTGCATACAATGCGTCTGGGAGTTAAATGCAGGTACTAGACCATTATTATTTTTATATATTTATTAATAGGTTAAAAAAATAGCGCATTCAAAATGCGCTATTATGGTGCAATCTATTTACCTAATGTACAAAATTAAACTTTTTCAGGTTCTGCTTTTGGTAATACTAAGTTAAGTACTATTCCTAAAATAGCGCAGAGGCTTACGCCCTCTAAACTAAATTGGCTGCCACCAATATGCATACCACCAATACCGCACACCAAAATAAGTGCAACAATACTTAAGTTGCGTGGTGCTGTTAAATCATCGCCCGACTTAACTAATGTATTTAAACCCACTACAGCAATAGAGCCAAAAAGTAGAATCATAATGCCGCCCATTACAGGTACAGGAATAGTTTGCAAACCAGATCCCATTTTAGCTACAAACGCTAAAATAATGGCAATAACGGCTGTCCACATCATTACTTTAGGATTGAAGTTTTTGGTAAGCATAACTGCCCCCGTTACTTCTGAGTAAGTAGTGTTAGGCGGGCCACCAAATAACGATGCTGCAGAAGTAGCAAGGCCATCACCAAACAAAGTACGGTGAAGCCCAGGCTTTTTCAAAAAGTCTTTATTGGTTACTTGGCTAATAGCCATCATGTCGCCAATATGTTCAATTGCAGGTGCGATTGCTACAGGTACCATAAACAAAATAGCCTGCCATTTAAACTCAGGCCAAGTGAAGTTTGGTACAGCAAACCACTGTGCGTTAGTCACTGCGTCAAATTGCACAACGCCCATACCAAGCGATAAACAATAACCCGCTACAACCCCTGCTAATATAGGTATAAGCTTAAATACGCCTTTTCCCCATACTGCAAAAATAAGCGTAACCACTAACGAGAACAATGAAATATAAATAGCGCTGGTGTAATCAATAATTTGAATACTGCCGTCGCCACTTTTACCCATCGCCATATTTACAGCAACAGGCGCAAGTGCAAGACCAATAACCATAATTACTGGGCCTACAACAACAGGCGGTAAAATTTTATGAAGCGTTGCAACGCCTTTAAATTTTACTAATAAGCTTAAAAGCATATAAGCAAAACCTGCAACCATTAAGCCGCCCATAGTGGCCGGTACGCCCCACATTTGCACAGCGGCAATAATGGGAGCAATAAAGGCAAACGATGAAGCTAAAAATATAGGCACTTGGCCTTTAGTCACTACCTGAAACAGCAAAGTACCAATGCCTGCGGTAAAAAGCGCAACATTAGGATCCAAGCCCGTTAAAAGCGGCACTAATACCAGTGCACCAAATGCTACAAACAGCATTTGCGCGCCCGTTAAAATAGTTTTTATTGAAAAGGTGTCATTATTTTGCACTTAAGACTCCTAAACAGTACCGAATATTTTGTCGCCTGCATCGCCTAAACCAGGGATAATATAGCCCTTTTCGTTTAAGTGGCTATCTACTGAGGCTGTAAATATTTCTACATCTGGATGAGCGGCAAGTGTTCTCTCAACACCTTCTGGTGCTGCAACAAGTACAATTACTTTGATTTCCTTACAGCCTGCTTTTTTAAGCATATCGATTGTGGCAATCATTGAGCCACCCGTTGCAAGCATAGGGTCAATAACTAAGCTTAGGCGTTCATCAATATTACCTACTAGCTTTTCAAAATATGGTACTGGTTCTAGTGTTTCTTCGTTACGCTCAAGACCAACAACACTTACTTTAGCGGCTGGTAATAACTGCATAACACCGTCCATCATGCCAAGACCAGCACGCAAAATAGGCACTACGGTAATTTTTTTACCTTTAATGTGCTCTACTTTTAATTTATTGCCATCCCAGCCTGTAATTTCGTTATCTTCTAACTGTAGGTTTTTAGTTGCTTCGTAAGTTAATAAGGTTCCAACTTCAGAACATAATTCACGAAAGCTTTTAGTACTAATACCATGCGCTCGCATTAGGCCTAGTTTATGTTGAACAAGAGGGTGAGAAATAACGTGAATTGCCATGATATAAACCTACTGATACAAGAATTTGCAGTATTTTATATTAAAAAAGGTCATTTGACCTGTAGTTTTAAAGAGATTTTCATACATCGTGCCAAAATGCATTGTTTTGCTTGATATTTATGCAAGCCATCAACCAATTGTGTTTATTAAATGTTACCCGCTAACCAGCTGTTTACTTGCTGTTGCATATAACCATTTATTTTTTGATGCTCGGGGCTCCAGCCAGCTAAAAATCGATAAAAGTCAGCCCATGCAGCAGGCCATAAAGCGAGCCAATCGTCAGCTATTTTACCTGCTGGTGCCCAAGGGTGATAAGTTGTAATAGCAGCCTTTAAATTGTCAAAATAATACACAAGGTACTCATCAGCGCACTCGTGTAATTGTGCATCACTCAAGCAACTGGTCATAAAATACATTACATCAATTATCCCGCAACCTGCACCTATATACTGAAAATCATAACCGAGTATTTGATCGCGCTCATTTGCTGCAAAGTTAGCAAGTTTTGCATCGCCATGAATCAGCGTTTTGTACGCACAACTTTGTAGTTGCTCATCTATTTTATGTGCAACATTTTTAATATCGGACTTTTTATCAAGGTTATCTTTTAGTTTATTAAACTCATCTGGGCGCGTGCTTAAATGCCAGTAATTGCCTTGCTGCCATAACCCATCAGCGGGTTTACTTAAGTTAAACGCATGAAAGTGTGCAAGCCACTTTAATATAGCTTTAACATGTTGTGACCCTGCTTGAGTAAACCCATGTTTGGTGAAGTCTTTAAACACCAATGCGTATTCATCGCCTTTATTAATTGCGCTTATACATTCAATACTTTGCGCATGTGCTGGTAAATGCGGGCTATAAAGCTTATAAAAAGTGTATTCAACACTATACGAGTGCTGCTTTCTTTTTAGTGCAAATTCGCTTTGTTTAATTTTAGGATGATTTATATAGCTTGGAATTTTAATCGCCTTAACAACACATGGCTCATCATCAAGCTGGCACTGCACAATACTGCCACACCCACTCCAAAGTAATGTAAGCGTATCGCCAATTTCAATGTGCTTAAAATGAGGCTGTAATAAAGGAACGTAAAATGCCATGATAAAAATAACTATCCTATTGTTTTGCTTAGTTTAACTTAGGTTCACTCTTTGCGAGCTATGAGTCTAAATTGCACGTATGAAAATGGCTACATAATTGCAGTTTTAATTTTTACTGAGAAGTTTAAGTTTTATGCCAGTAGCTTTTCGCAGTTACTGATATTCGCTCGCCGCTTTCGCTTTAAGTTTTCACAATAACCTTCTTGTGAGACTGGCCTGCCTACTGCGCCATGAAATACGCGCGTAAATTGGGTTGTAAGCTTTAACCAGTTTTCTGGAGATATATTCACCCTTTCTAGTAAAGGCAAGTGTGTACTCTCAATATACCCTCGCTTGTCTTCTCGTATACAACGTCCTGTTAATTCAACAAGTTCAAGGTACGATTTAAGCTCAAACGGGAGTCCTTTTGGCATTATTTGGCGTGGCATGCCTGCAAAGCGCTGTAGTTGCTTTGGCTGTTTACCATCCTTTGCATACGTTAAACGCTGTTTGATGCTGGTAGGGTCTGATTCTTCTGGCGTTTTAGCCATTTTGGCTCTAATGGGGTTTAAATCGACATACGCATACAGGCGGCAAGTGCGGCTTCATCAAGCAGTGCTTCTGAGCTAAATCGCCCCTCCCACAAAATTGTATGGAACAACTTTGAACGCCTTAGGCGGCCCGAAGGGTGAGCGCCATGGATGGCAGCGAATAAAATCTACCCATGCAGTTATCTTCTTTATTTGCTCTGCGAGCAATGTCTTCATTTAATAGCCGCATAAACCAGCTGATACTTGATAGGCGCTCTCGGTATTGCTTTACTGTTTGATTAAAAAAAATAAGTTCAACTTTACTTAGCTTTTCACCTTGTACATATTTTTGCGTTAGTAATGTGCCTTTACAGAGTTTATGCCAGCGAATAATAATCGCTTTATCATTTAGCCTATTCGCTTTCTTATCATCAACATACAACACTAAGTGCGTGTGGTTACTCATAACAGCATAAGCACAGACATCAATGCAAAATATTTTTGCTAATACGAGCAACCTATCTTCAACCCAGCCTCGTCGATGCTCATAAGATTGACCAGTAAAACGGTCTTCACCACACAAAAAAGCACGACGCACGCAACGTGAAATACAGTGGTAGTATTTTGTATCAACCAAACTTACTTGACGCTTTCTTGCGATTGCCATAAGACACCCTGCTTATTTTTTACACTAAATAAAAGCTAGTCTTTAACTTCTAAAAGTGCAAAATTTAGGATGGGTGTCTTGTTTATTACCCCATAAGACACCCTGCTTATTTTTTACACTAAATAAAAGCTAGTCTTTAACTTCTAAAAGTGCAAAATTTAGGATGGGTGTCTTGTTTATTACCTTGAAATTTAGGATGGGTGTCTTGTTTATTACCTTGTTTATTACCCGTTTATTACCCTACTGTATAGCTCCCGTAATCAGGCTCCGAACTCAATACCTACTCCTAGATGCCTAACGCCCACAGCAGGCGCATTTATGTAGGTGTTTTTTTTATGCCAGCGTAGCGGCCGGCATAAAAAAAGCGCCGGAATAAATGTCGCACTGACTGTGTTTGTGTACGCCCGACATGGGCATTGACTTATGAGGTGAAAGTCCTCTGTAGGAAGATCACCGTTTAAATAACATACTGTTATTAAACGATAACTACTAGCGAATGGCAAGGGCTAAATCGCGAGAGATAGTCTGGAGGAAGCCGCTAGCAAATCTGCGAGCTGATGAACAAAAATATCATATGAGACGTAGGCTGAAGACGAGCTAGCACAAGATAGCGAAGTCATGTGATCTAACGGCCACCGTAAATGATGCAGTTGTGCAGAGAAAGTCGATGCACCTTATTCGGGGAGATCTGATAAACACGCATCCGCGCTAACGCTTGGAGATTACCAGTTAGGGACTGGTCTTTCAACCCTTGGCGCTCTGGTTGCTGCGACCTACAGCGAGCGAAATAGCAGTAAACAAGCGTTAGTTTAGACGCGCTTTATCGAGTAATCGCTAGAGTGATTTATCAGAAGTCAGCAGACGGCATAGTAGCCAAACGCCCATCGTAATGGAGGGGACACGGTGAAGGCCTGAACATCTTAACCAGAGGAGATACTACAATTGAACTTGAATTCACATAGAGCACCGGGTTGTGATAGTGATGAACAGCGTTCTGCTGTGAATAATACCTCGAATGAATACAACCAAACAGATCGTGACCTGATGGCAAGTGTACTGAGCAACCACAATATTGGTGCAGCATGGCAACACGTTAAGCGCAATAAAGGGGCTGCCGGTATTGATAATATGAGCATTGAGGAATTTAATCACTTCGCTAAGTTACATTGGCTGGGTATTAAACACCAATTACTTAACGGCACTTATCAACCCTTGCCAGTCAAACGCGTGATGATACCCAAACCCGATGGCAGTGAGCGAATGCTTGGGATCCCCTCTGTTATCGACAGAGTGATCCAACAAGCTATTGCTCAAGTGATTAGCCCTGACTTTGAGCCTCTATTTTCACCACATAGTTATGGTTATCGCCCTCATAAAAGAGCCAGCCAAGCAGTAAATCATGTTCAATCTTGTGTTAAACAAGGTTATAAAACAGCAGTTGATATTGACTTGTCTAAGTTCTTTGATGAAGTAAACCATGACATGCTGATGAATCGTGTTGCTCGTAAAATCAAAGACAAAGCACTCATGCGCCTACTCGGTAAATATCTGCGAGCAGGGATAGCAGAGCGCGAAACAGGTCTGTGGTTTGAGTCAACCAAAGGAGTCCCTCAAGGTGGGCCATTATCCCCTTTGCTTTCCAACATTTTACTCGATGAATTAGATAAGAAGCTAACCTACAAACACCTTAAGTTTGCACGCTATGCTGATGACATAATCATCTTAGTAAAAACGAAAAGCGAAGGGCTCATAATCCAAAGGGACATTACTGCGTTTATCACTAACCGATTAAAGCTCAAAGTGAATGAATCGAAAAGTCGAGTCGGTCCCGTATCAGGCTCGAAATTTCTTGGGTTTACCTTCCGTTACGGTCATGTGCAGATCCACGAACAGGCGCTAAAGAAATTTAAAGCAAATGTAAGAGAGCTCACTAACCGCAACTGGGGGATCTCAATGACCCTACAAATTCATAAACTCACGCAGTATTTACATGGCTGGGGACACTATTACCTAATAGCCAACGCTTATCAGTTAACGGTGGATTTAGATCATTGGATACGCCGTAGGATAAGAATGTGCTACTGGCGGCAATGGCGTAAACCACGCACGAAAGTACGCAGTTTAATAAAGCTGGGTGTTAGCGAACGACTCGCCATAGCCTGTGGTATCACCAGCAAAGGCCCTTGTCGAAGCTCGAAAACAAAAGGAATTAACATTGCGCTAGGCAATGACTATTTAGCATCACAAGGTTTAGTGTCATTGAGAGATATTTGGATCAATATTCATTACGGGAGATGAACCGCCCATTGCGGACCCGCATGATGGGTGGTGTGGGGGCTGGAGGTTAGAGACCTCCGGCTACCCGATTAGGCAATTATTGCGCACGTACTATACCGCTCGAATTAACGGTGTTATTGGAAACCACTCTTCCGGAACTTCAGTTTCTAAACAGCTATAGTATTCTATATGATCCTCGTGCAATTTTGACTCTGTCGAAAGTATATATCTAATCTTTTCCCACACCTCAGGTTTTGGAGTCTCCAGCCCATGATACTCTTCAAAGCTGCCTAAAATTAGAGCCATCAATGTGAAGCGTTCATCATCCGTGCTAGCAGAAGTTCTATAACAATTTATAAACTCTTCAATACGCAAGGCATCTGCACATTCAACTTCCCAATCCTGCATGAGCGGATCTTCATGTAGATTCAAAAGCTTATTGAATTTATTAATGGCTTCTCTAGCGGGATGTCTCATAAGTGCCTAACGCCCTGCTAAGGGGCAGTTACGAGTGTTGTTGGCGAAGCCAGCGAGTAACTGTCCCGCAGCGTTTTTTGCTGCGAACTTGAGCAGCTTGTTATAACTCATGGTTAAGATTTACCCTAGCCTTACGAGAAAAGTAAAAATCTAAATATGCGAAAAAACCAATGATTAGGAACCAAATTACAAATGGTGGAATAAGTGTAACCTCACTTAACATCGCAATTGGGTAAACAACTATCAAAGCTAGTGAACCAATGCCTCCATCGTATGACGTATATGTTTCCCAAGTCAGTGACAAAAGCCCACCTAAGAATATTAATGTTGCAACTACCAGCGGTAAATGTAATTTATGAATTCTCATGAGATTATTTTGAGTTATAACGCCCGCCTAACACGCAATGTGTTGGCATGGCTTTTTGCGTTGTTTGCCAAAAACATGACAACTTTACATTGTCGGAGTTTAGGCGCTTGTTATGTTCTTTAAACAACAGGACACTAACCAAATAAAATACCAAAGTCATCAGTTAAGTATACTGGCTCTGTTTCAGTCCCAGTAATTATATATAATTTGTCTATGTATTCTGGTAAATATTTAAATAGCTCAGGGTAATGCTTAACATCACGTAATGTGCAATTGCCAATGGCTGAAATATGATTGCCATTTTCAATTGCACATTCGTCTAACTTAATGATTTCGTCTATGCTGTGTTTGTAATATTTGGCATTCAAGCCCAACGTCGAAATAAACTTTAAAACTCTAGGGGCAAGATCTATATATTTATATTTGCCATTAAAAAAGAGCTCTTCAATATCGCCATAGTTGTTTACAGTTTCGATATTTTTCGTAAGTAGCCATTTGCAATGTTCGACATCGATAAGTGCGAATTCTCCTCCGCATTGCAGCAAGAAATTTACTTTTTGGCTTTTCGAATTTTTTAACGACCAATTACCTTTGTTACTACTAAATCCAGTATTACGTTTCGCATATTCTGACATCTCGTAAAACTTGGTTTCGACTACTGCAGCTTCCTTTAAAAAAATCGGAGAAGTTAATTCTTCTATTAAAACCGCTTTACCCTGAATTCTAACTATTCTTTCATCAATACTTTCAGTTAACGCTGTTACTTCACGCTTAAACTGTTTTTTTATCTTTTTTGCTTCAGTCGGCAATAAGAATAGAATCGAAAAAAAAGCTACTAACCCTAATATCAAGTAATAAATGTTGTCCAAAATCCCGCCCTATTAGAGTGTTGCAGTATAATTCACATAAAGAACATAACGAGCCTGTAGATTAACTCGTTTTTAAATTTGTTTTTATTGATAAACAAACCATAGCTGAGTTCCTATTTTGGTTCAATTAATTACTGTATTTTTACGCAGAATATTGAAGTGTTTGATATTGTTTTAATTGACGTTTTGGAAGGGATTAAGGGTGGTTGAGTGGCTTTTATTTAGGGTAAAAGGGCTTACCCTTCTTAATGCATCGTGTTTTGCAGCTTTTCTATATTATGAACAAGACAATACAGTTGCCATTGCGCATTCACTTTCGTTTGACCCCGTAAGGTCAATTTATTCATGCCTTTATTCACTGTAATGTTCCCGAACACGGGCTCAATACAACCAAGTCGTTTGCTATATTGTCGTCGACCTATGGGGCTGTCTATTTTTACTTTCATTTTGTCTACATAGCTCAGCTTTTTGCGTGATTTATTATTTATAAACTGTACTTGTCGCCCCGTTTTAATGGGTGGCTTTCGCATACATTGCTGTTGTAGTGGACATACTTTGCAATCTTTTAAGTAACCGCAGAATCGTGTGTATTGTTGGTTATGGCTGTTTACATTAACTCCGCTTCGCCACATATCATTACCTGCTGGGCAGCGGCATGTTTGGGTTGCTTCATCATAATGAAAATCGTCTGAGGTAAATAACCGAGGCTTGCCTTTGCTGCGTTTTAGTCGGCGCTTTTCTTGCTCCGTTTCGTATGTTTCGCTGGCTTTAAACAGCGGATTTCGTTTTCTAAATTGGTTATCTGCAATGTACGTATCGAACCCACTTTGCGCCATAAATCCAAGATTCACTTCGCTGTTAAACCCACTGTCTGCAGTGAATTTAATAGTATGTTCATCTGCGCGTTTTTCTGTATTGAGTTTAGCGAGTTGCTGTTTTAATTGTGCAACGGCTGGCTGTAAAGTTTGTTGTTCGCCCACTGAACCCCATGCTTGTGCTTGCAGGATGATTTGGTGTTTATCGTCATTAATAGCGATGCCGTTGTAGCCTTGGATTGTGCCTTTTGAGGTAGTCATTTTTGCACTATCTGGATCAGTGATATTACTTTTAACAGGCTTGCCTTTACTGCCTGTTTTTTCTTTGTGAGTGGCTAAGAACTCGGTAATTTTACCTGCACTTTTATCTAGCTTTTCTTTTTGTTTCAAATCCTGAGTTATCAATTCTTCGCCCAGTCCATCTTGTGATTGGTGGCGTTCAATAATACGTTTGCTTGCGCGTTCTAGTTTTGCTTTTTTGCGACCTAACTCATCGAATGTGCCACTCCACTCTTTACTCGCATTGGACTTTAATTTACACCCATCAATGGCAAACATGTTGCGGCCTATCAAGCCTTCCTCATCACATATCATCAGCACTTGCGTAAAAAGCGGCTCAATCTGTCCATGCATTTTAGCCACAAAACCCGCTATAGATGTGTAATGTGGCTGGATATCACCCGAAACACTCATAAATAAAATATTATGCTCGCAAGCCTTTGCAATCCGACGGCTACTGATAAAACCATGTGCATAGCCCAATAAAATAATCTTTAGCATTACCGAAGGCGGATACGCAGCAGCGCCCGTTTTGTCATTGTTGTACCACGCGTCAAACCCCGATAAATCGAGTTTATTTTCGACAATATAACAAAGGGCATACTCAAAAGTGCCAGGCAGAATTTGCTCAGCGAAATTGATAG
The DNA here is from genome assembly GCF_001974875.1 of Pseudoalteromonas sp. EB27. Classification (GTDB taxonomy): domain Bacteria; phylum Pseudomonadota; class Gammaproteobacteria; order Enterobacterales; family Alteromonadaceae; genus Pseudoalteromonas. The sequence goes on along the minus strand of NZ_MTQD01000026.1, from coordinate 4,781 downwards.
GAATGAATTTATTTTGACAGGATAAGTCAGGCTTGTAGTTAGCCATAACAGTTTACCGTGGGTGAATAATATCTATTAGATCACAGCGAACAGATGGATTCAAGGTTAAAAAGCAACCAACCAAGAATAGTTGGATACGTTCCTAAAAAGAGTAATTCTACAGCCTCAACGCCTCGTTAAGAGGCAAATAATATGTTGGCTAAAATAAGCGACGCAGGAGCAAAAGCCAACTGTTATTTGTCCTGCTTTAACGACTTGTTATATGCTGTGATAAATGGAATAAACCATATCATTTTCATACATTAAGCCTTTACTTTGGTAATTACAATTAGCCTCTTTAATTAAGCCCGCACCAATGTAACCGAAGTAAATCTCCGAGCTAGTATTTTTTGATGATAGCAAAGCCTCTAATGCTTTTTTATGCGAATCTTTCGACATTGGTGCAGAATAACCAAACCATTTAAATGTGTCGTAAGTCCCGCTGACTTTAATTGATTTACAATCTTCGTCCATCCACTTTCTCTTAGAAAAATTAGTGTCCGCTATGAATGAAAATTTATTACCTGATATTTCAATAGACTTAATAAAGATCGGAAAGTGGTCTCCTCCTGCATAAGACAGAGAAGAAAAAAGGTAGAGAATGAATACAATGCTTAATTTCATAATGGCATATAACAACTTTGTCTACGACATTTGTCGTTTTATAAACCGACAAATGTCCATATATTACAATGCATTTATCTTAACCATCAAATAAACACCTGTAAACAATTAGTTAACTGAAAATTATTTTTAATCAGTGCGAAAATGCACCGAAATGGTGGAGATCAGTAATATTGGACAAAACAACAAGCACTGTCTATATATACAGTTAACTTTTGCTAGAGATTCATATCATGAAATCACCTTTTTTAACTATGATAGCCGAACAAATGTATCTAAAGCGTTATGCTAAAAGTACCGTTAAAGCGTATTTATACTGGATAGCTTCGTTTATTCGATTTAACTCTATGAGGCACCCAACAACGATGGGAGACAATGAGGTCGAACTTTTTTTAAACCACCTTGTCAACCAACAAAATGTTGCTCCTAACACTCAAGCGCAAGCCTTAAATGCATTGAGCTTTTTATTTAAAGAAGTGATTAAAAAACCACTTTCATTATCATTAGGTTTTATTAAGAGCAAACGAGCAACTAAACTACCGGTAGTTTTAACGCAGCAAGAAATAAATAATTTTTTTAAAGTGTGCTCTGCAAAGCATTATTTACCCTGTGGATTACTTTATGGTAGCGGTATGCGCTTAATGGAGGTACTGCGTTTACGGATACACGATATTGACTTTGACTATAACTGCATTCGAATTTGGGATGGCAAAGGAGGCAAAAATCGTGTTGTAACCCTTGCCGTAGAGCTCACACCGCAATTACGTTCTCAAATACAATTAGTTGATAGTTACCTGCAATTAGATTTGAAAAACCCCTTGTATAGCGGCGCTTACATGCCTCATTTATTACGTAAAAAATATCCAAACCACAATAGACAGCTGGGCTGGCAATATTTATTTTCATCACATAAATTAAGCATTGATCCTGAGAGTAAGCAATTAAGACGTCATCATATCGATGAAAAACAATTACAACGCGCTGTTAAAAAAGCCGCTTTTGATGCACATATTAATAAACATGTTACGCCACATACTTTGCGTCACTCTTTCGCTACGCATTTGCTGCAAAGCGGCGCTGATATCCGCACAGTACAAACACAGCTAGGTCACAGCGATGTACGTACTACACAAATTTATACCCATGTACTACAACAAGGTGCTAACGGGGTTATCAGCCCTTTTTCGAGGTTATAAGCGTCTCTTTTTAATCCTCTACGCATACATATTCGCTTACAAATCAATACCGTCATCTATTTCCACTTTAAAAACACATAAAAAAGCCCCGCTTGTTTTTACACAAGCGGGGCTCCACACTAATTTTTTAATCAAAAATAAAAGCGCCGATACTACGGGCGCTTTGCATCATTGAATATTGTTACTTTAACTTACTGATTAACTACGCTTTTAAGCGGGTTAATCGGCTGTGCGTTATCGTCTAGTATGTTCATGTCAAAATCGAACTCATCTACACGAATCGCTTTTTCACGTTTGATGTTGTAATCAATTAACTGAACGTGTTCAGCTTGCGTGATTACGTTTGCCGCTAGTGCGTTATCAAGCGTGATGTTAAAGCGTATACCTGGTTTAATTACTTTAGCACGTAGTGCTTTTTTAACTTTAGCCAGCTCGCCAAGTGATGCCATTTTAGCTTTGTAAGCTTGCTCATTAATATGATGGCCATCGCCCACTACTGGTTTAACTAAATGCGTGATTTGCGCTTTAAATGCGGTATCTAGCTGAGCTTGCTTAGCTAGTTCGCGGATTAAATCATCGCTAATTTTTGGCATTTTAGTTGAGTAGTTCATTGTAATGAAACGAATAAACTTACGAGTACCACTTGCAGGGAAGTTATCTAAAAACTTATGCAATGCTTCTTCAGCGCTTTGTAGTGCAAAACGAGTCGCGTAATGGAAATACGGCGCTGCTTGCTCACGGTCACTACTTGATACTTTTTGCTCGTAGTATTTAATTGATGCCATAGCTGCATATAAGAAGCTCATTACATCGCCTAAACGTGCCGATAGCATTTCTGCTTGTTTTAACTTACCGCCAAGTACAAGTAACGAAAAGTCTGCGTACACTGCAAGTTTTGCAGATAATTTATGTACTGCTTTTTCGTAGTCACGTACTTCTGGTAATTCAGAATTAGCACTTGCTGTAAATGGTAAAACACCTAAGCGGAAAGCACGTAAACTGTTTGCTGTGCTGTAACTAATTGTTTTACGTAAAATACCGTTAAATTCTTTATCTGCACCTTTGTCTTCGCTGTGAATTGACTCAACCATAGATTGTAAATATGGATGACAACGCATAACACCTTGGCCAAATATCATTAGGTTACGAGTAAGAATGTTCGCGCCTTCTACCGTAATGGCAATCGGCTGAGCAACATAACCACTTGCTAATGTATTTTGTGGACCGTTTTGAATCGCTTTACCCGCTTGAATATCCATTGCTGAATCAAGCACGTCGCGACCAAGCTCTGTCATGTGGTATTTAGCGATTGCAGTTACTACTGATGGTTTTAAGCCCATGCCTAAACCTTCAGTTGTAAGTACGCGCATTGCTTCTTGTAGATATGTTTTACCTGCAATGTCAGCTAGTTTTTCTTGAATACCTTCAAACTGGCCAATGGCTAAACCAAACTGTTCACGCACTGCTGCGTATTCAGATGCTGATTTAAATGCAACTTGTGCTGTACTAACACCTAGCGCAGGTAATGAAATACCACGGCCAGCACCTAAACAGCTAACCAGCATTTGCCAACCACGGCCGATGTTTTTCTGTCCACCAATAACAAAATCCATTGGTACAAATACTTTGTTACCACGTGTAGTACCATTGTAAAAACGAATACCCATTGGGTCGTGACGATTACCAAGCTCTACACCTGGGTGCTCTTTAGGAATAAGTGCACAGGTAATACCTAAGCTTTGTTTACCACCTAATAAACCATCTGGGTCCATTACTTTAAAGGCTAAACCAAGTACAGTAGCAATAGGTGCAAGCGTTATGTAGCGTTTGTCCCATGTTATCTCAAGGCCAAGCACTTCTTCGCCGTTGTACATGCCTTTAGTTACTGTACCAATGTCTGGAATGCCACCTGCATCAGAACCCGCTTCTGGGCTTGTTAATGCAAAACATGGAATGTCTGTACCATTTGCTAGGCGTGGTAAGTAATGTGCTTGTTGTTCTTGCGTACCAAAGTGAAGTAATAACTCACCTGGGCCTAACGAGTTAGGAACCATTACGGTTACCGCAACTGCTGAGCTTTTAGTCGCAATTGTGCCAACAATAGTAGAGTTTGCATAAGGGCTAAACTCTAAACCACCAAACGACTTAGGAATGATAAGCGAGAAAAAACGCTCTTTTTTCAAAAATTCTAAGATGTCATTTGGTAAATGAATGCCGTTTTGAATCACTGAATCGTCAATCATGCCCAGTAACTCTTTTACTGGACCGTCTAAGAATGCTTGCTCGTCTGCGCTTAATTTAGCAGCAGGTACGTCGCGAAGTGCACTGAAATCAGGCTTACCTTGGTAGATAGAACCTTCAAGCCATACATCACCCGCGTCTAGCGCTTCTTGTTCTGTGATAGAAATACTTGGTAATACTTTTTTTAGTTTTGTACGTAAACTCATGATTGAACTCATCCGACCAGCTAAATAATACCTACATTACGTCATAAAAAATCGTTTAGATCAATTACTCTATTCAATTAATTAACAGTTTTTTCAATTTATTTTCTTTACCTGAACGTAAACTGTTGAAACACAAAGGCTTACAGCTGTACGCTGAAAAAAAGTATTTTAACTAAAATGATGAATAAAACAGCAAAAGCTCTAGGGTCTGTTGATCTTTGCGGATTAAAATTTGTTCAAACTAGGGGCTATTTAATCGCGGCACGAGGTTTGTAACCTAGTGGGCTAAGTAAAAACCGAGCAAAGCTTCCGCGTCCTGCTCACGCCCCTTACCTACATCCATGTAGGCCTGTCTCTTGATCACAACTTTTCTGTCTGCTGAATTGATATTAACAATTCGGCAGATTCGACCATGTCTGCTAATTTCAACCACCCCTTCCAGAGTGCTTTTACGCCAACTCGACCATTTCTTTTA
>NZ_MTQD01000025.1 GCF_001974875.1 Pseudoalteromonas sp. EB27 | reverse complement strand
CGCGGCATGGCTGCATCAGGCTTGCGCCCATTGTGCAATATTCCCCACTGCTGCCTCCCGTAGGAGTCTGGGCCGTGTCTCAGTCCCAGTGTGGCTGATCATCCTCTCAAACCAGCTAGGGATCGTCGCCTTGGTGAGCCATTACCTCACCAACTAGCTAATCCCACTTGGGCCAATCTAAAGGCGAGAGCCGAAGCCCCCTTTGGTCCGTAGACATTATGCGGTATTAGCAGTCGTTTCCAACTGTTGTCCCCCACCTCAAGGCATGTTCCCAAGCATTACTCACCCGTCCGCCGCTCGTCAGCAAAGTAGCAAGCTACTTTCTGTTACCGCTCGACTTGCATGTGTTAGGCCTGCCGCCAGCGTTCAATCTGAGCCATGATCAAACTCTTCAATTAAAAAGTTTTATGTCTTTCGACAGCTCAATGAATTCTGAATTTTTTGTTTTTGTTGCCAAAAACGAATTGACTGTGCGTTATTATTTTCACTTTTAAAAAAGTGAAGTCAAAACAGCTCAAGGCTGAATCTTTTAATAACATATGGTCACTCAGTTTCAATTGAGACTCTAATTTGTTTGCCTCGCTACCTAAGTAGGTTGGCTGTTAGAACTCAATCTGTACGAGTGCCCACACAGATGATTGCTTTATATTGTTAAAGAACGTTTTGAGTCGCTTTAGCGTCTCAAGGGATGCGAATAATACACCCTTTATTTTTCGAGTCAACACTTTGTTTTAAACTTTCTTTTGGAAGATTTAAAACCGAAGTTTTATTTAACTCTCTGAGTTGTTCCTGCCTCGCTATGCGTTGGCGTTTCCCGTCTCAGTGGGGTCGCATTATAGGGAGATCCGAAAACAGATCAACCCTTTTTTTAGATCTTTTTACTGTTCGAACAAAAATAGAACAAAACCACGTAAAACTATATGAAACCCCGCCTAAGGTGATGCTTTTTTGTGCTCTTATTTATAATTTAATACAAATATCATTGCTATGTTTGATTTAGACGTTAAGATAGCAAGTTCACAATGTTAAATTAATGTTTATTTCCTGTTTATTGGTAGATCTAAAATGAAATTACCCGATCAAAAATCTTTTATCTTCTCTGTTATTCTTGCTGTAGTTGGTTTTGTTGTTGTTGAGTTTGCTTTAGGCGGCTTAGCTTTAAACCCTGCATTACTATTTGGTGCTGGTTTATTAATAGGTGCAATTGCTATTGCTGCAATTTCATCTGATGTGACTGAAGAAGCTGAAGTTAAAACAAAAACGCTTTATGTTGGTAACCTTCCTTATCGTGCAAACGAAGGTGTGGTTCGTGCATTATTTGAAGAACAAGGCAAAGTATTCAATGTTCGTTTATTAAAGGATAAGAATACTGGCAAACGTCGTGGCTTTGGTTTTGTTGAAATGGCGCAAGCTGATGCAGACAATGCAATTGCTAACTTGAACGATAGCGAGTTCCAACAACGTACTTTAAAGGTACGTGAAGCAAAACAAAAACAAGAAGATGATTCTAATGCTCTACGTACTGAGACGGATCAGTCAGTGTAACTAGCTTTACCGCTAGCTTATTGCTAAACACATCAGCCGTTGCATAATATTGCAGCGGCTTTTTTATGTCTGTCAGTTTATTCATACGTAAGTTAAGTTGCTTAAGTAGGTAGTCGACTCTGTTTGCTATCGCTACACCTGAATCAAGTAATTTAACCTTTCCTTCAAAATACTGACTAATAGGCTCTGCTAGTATTGGAAAGTGCGTACATCCTAATACAAGTACATCTATGGTTTTGTCTATATGTAGGTCATCAAGCACTTGATGCAACTTGTTTATATCCAAGGACTCTGTAAAAAAGTATTGCTCAGCTAAAGTTACTAACGCCACACTACTATATAGATTAACGATTACATTACGTGCATGTTCAGCAATTAATGTTTTAGTGTATGAACTGGCGACCGTGGCTGGTGTGGCTAATAAGCCAATATGATTTGAACGTGTTAACTCTGCCGCAGGCTTTATTGCTGGCACAACGCCTACAATAGGAATATCCGTAATTTGACGAACAGCACTAAGTGCAGATGTAGAAGCGGTATTACACGCTATTACAATTAAATCAACGCTAAGCGTATTAGCTTTAATGAAATGAATAAGTGAGCATAATCGGTTAATGATTGTCTGCTGGGATTGAGCACCATAAGGTAGTAAAGCATTATCCATAAAATAGCTGTATTGAGCATTTGGGATACTGTGCTTTATATGCTCAAGTACAGTAGTTCCACCAATACCTGAATCAAAGACCATTATATGCGCTGACAAACTACTGTTCCCACTTTACTTTAAGAACGGCAGTTTGCCATGAGGTATTTATAAAAGAAAGTAGTTTAACTTTGCGTGGTTTCTAAATCAGCAAGATCGTCGGCTGCCGAATTTAACTGATTAAGGTTTTCGAACATAGACTTTGTGTAATCTACTAACTTATCTATTTGTTCCTGATCTTGATTTAACCACTGTAGAATGCCAGCTAGTTGATTTTGTAATCCAAGTTCGCCCGCTTTTTCAAAAGCATTTTTAAGGTCATCATTAAAGGGAGCTAAGCCCTCTGATACTTGTTTTTCTGGTGCTGGTTTATATTCTTCATAGCTTTTAACTGTGGCTATTGTTTTTGTTTGGCGTAAATCCATAGAAAAAGCCACCAGCTGGTCACTGTCTAAACTCAGCTCTTGAGCTTGTTCAAATGCTTCATCCAGGTCACCACCAAAAAATGTTTTACTTAAATCTTGTAAATCTTCCATCATCGCATTAATAGCTTCTTGCTCTTGCTCGTTTAAGTCACCATTAACCGACATCGAAAATGATACCTGTCGAGATTGCGATGATGAGCTTGCAAACGACTCGCTATTACTGTTTTGCTGATAGCCGCTTGCCGATTGAGATTCAAATGCATCTGCAAAGCTGATACTTACCTCATCGCCTTCTGCGGTGGTAAATTTATACTCTGCATTACTCGTCATACTGACATATTGAGCCTGGCTTATATTTACGCTGGCAGGTTGTGGGTTAAATAATGACTCTTCAAATTCATCAAGCCCATTGTAAATACCCTCTTTAGATTTATTAATGCCCTCTTCCATGTCGTCATTAAATACGCCAGTTCCTTTGAGCTCATCAACCGCGTCATCGATCCCTATTTGGACTCCTTTGCGCGCGTCGCCTAACATATCTTTGAGCTTTTCGTCATCAGCGCCGTTAGCTTTTGCTTTATTAACAGCACTACTTACAAAATCGAGTACGTTTTTTACTATTTCATCAAAATCAAATAGTGGTTTATCTGCTTTTTTTTCTGCGATAGGTAATCCAAGCTGCTCAGCCATTTTATCGCCAAGCACCTTTGCGGCCAACTCTCGACCTCGTTGTTGATAGCTATCTTGAGGAGACGTAATTGTAGGTTGCTGTATATCAGCTTTATTGTTGAATTTATTGATGTTGTTGTTTGGCGTAAAGCCATAATTACCTATTTTCATGATTCGTCTCCTAAGCGTGCGTAGTTTATTATCGGCTATAACACTAAAAACTAAAGTACAATGTTCAATAAAACAGCATAAATGCTAGCCAAAACTAGACAAATACGCAGCGCTCCCTACAATAGCGCCGATAAACAGATCTTAGATAAGGTAGTAGCGTTAATGGCAGTTATTAAAATAGATACCACACAGTACCAAGCGCAGTTAAGTGAAAAAGAGCAGCGTATTAGTGCACAGTTCCAACGTTTTGGTGTGGAGCAATTAGAAGTATTTAGCTCAGAGCCAACTAACTACCGCCAACGTGCTGAATTTAGAGTATGGCACGATGGTGACGATCTGTTTCACATTATGTTTGATCAACAAACAAAAGAAAAAATCCGTGTTGATACATTTGATCCCGCAGCGCCTCTAGTAGGTGAAATAATGCAGGTGATGATTGAGCATCTTAAGCCTTGTGAAATATTACGTCGTAAGTTATTTCAAATCGATTACCTATCAACGCTAAGCGGTGAAATTTTAGTAAGCTTGCTTTATCACAAACCACTTGATGATGAATGGTTAAGTGAAATTAAAGCGCTTAAAGAAAAACTAAGCAGTAAATACAAAATTGACTTTATAGGCCGCGCTCGCAAACAAAAAGAAGTGCTGGGTGATGACTTTGTAACTGAGCGTTTAACAGTTAATGGTCAAGAGCTTATTTATCAACAAGTAGAAAATAGCTTTACTCAGCCTAATGCAAAAGTAAATATTAATATGTTGGAGTGGGCACAAGATTTATGTAAGCCACTTAAAAATGATTTATTAGAACTTTATTGCGGTAACGGAAACTTTTCTATTGCGCTAGCAGGCTCTTTTAATAAAGTATTAGCGACGGAAATATCAAAATCATCTGTTCATTCTGCTCAATACAATATTGCTAAAAATAACGTAGAGAACTTAGATATTATTCGTATGTCTAGTGAAGAGTTTACTCAAGCAATGAATGGCGAACGTACTTTTTCTCGTTTAGACGGTATTGATCTTAAAAGCTATGACTGCCAAACCATATTAGTTGATCCACCGCGCGCAGGCATGGATGAATTAACGTGTGACTTAGTGGCTAACTACGAAAGCATAATTTATATATCGTGTAATCCAGAAACCCTTGAGCGTGACCTTGATCACTTAACACGTACGCACAACGTTAAGCGCTTTGCTATATTTGATCAGTTCCCTTATACGCATCACATTGAGTCGGGTGTTTTCTTACAGCGTAAATAACCAACCAAAATTAAAGTGCCAGTGCTTTTATAAGTGCTGGTATTTGCTCTTCACTAAATACTTGAATTTCATTCTTTATTAATAATGCTGCAGTTAAACCTAGACCTTCTATTTTTACTCCGCGATGCTTTCCATCATATATTGTATTTCGTCCGCAAGAAGGGCTCGATTCTTTAAGTAGAGCAAAACGAACTTTATTTTTTTTACAAAGTTCTAGCGCTATATTAGCTCCAGTTTGAAATTGCTCTGTTACATCTTCTCCTGAATTAGTAATTACTCTCCCCTGTATTATTTCAGCAGGAGCTCTAGGAGTAGATAGCCCACCAGCAACTTCAGGACAAAAGGATATTATTTTCTTATTACTTTGCCATACCCGTAATTGTGGATGCTGTAATGTTTGTCCTTTCCCATCATAACGAACAGGCTGCCCTAGCAAGCAACTCGATACTAATATTTTTTCCATTGCTACATCCTTATAAAGCAAAAAAGCTCCCTGAGGAGCTTTTTTAGTTTTAGCTAAATTTATTTGCTAGCTAAATAATTAATCAGTTTACCAATGTCTTCTGGCTCAGTAATACCCGACTCACGACCTAGGTTTAATTTATACTTACCATTTACAATAAATGTAGGTACGCCACGTAGTGCGCCTTTTTCTTTGAAGTAGTCCTGATCGCGTTTCATTTTAGAGCTCAGCGTACGTACCGAGAAGCTTTTGAAAAGTTTATCAAACTTATCGCCATCAACGCCCTGTGCTACAAATATATCTTTTACATCTGCAAGCTCATTAAATTTAGCGCGCTTGGTATGGATATGATTAAAGATTGCAGAGACAATTTTATCTTTTTGCGGAAGCACTTCTGCAGTAGCAAGTGCCTGGCTCATCATCTGTTGATTTTCAGGGTCACGTACACCTACAAAATCAACATGGCTCTTTTTAAATTTAACGTTTTTATCAAGCTTAGGCTTAAATTCACCAATTAATGCTTCCATGTTATTACATGCAGGGCAGTAAAATGAGAAAAACTCTTTAATTTCTGGCTTTTTAGTTGCTCGCTCAGAAACCACATCGTAATGCACGCCCTCTTCGTACGTTGCTGCAAAGCTTGTTGCCGCCATAGGAAGTAGTACTGCAAGCAAACCTGCTTTAACTAATTTAATCATTATTATGCTCCGAAATTTATAGTGCTAATAAAAACGCTACTAACTCATCAAGTTCTTTTTGGTTTTTGATGGTATTGAGGTTTATTTTATATTTATCGTTAACAATAAAAGTAGGTACACCTGTAAGTGCGCCTAATTTTGAATATTTATTTTGTTTGTTTTGCATTGCTTGCTCAGCCGAAATAACTGGCATGCTTGCAATTTCTTGATCAAACGTTGCGCTATCAATACCGTTTACTTCAAGTAATTTTTTAACGTCTTTCATTTCAGTTAACGGTGCGCGTTGCACATGAATACTTTTAAAAATTTGATCGCTAATACTCTGCGCCTGACCATGCTGCTTAGCAATTAAGTAGGCAAAGCTTAAATTACTTTGTGCTTGTGGTGACACGCCACCTAAAAAGTTCACGTGGTTTTTAATAAACTCAGCACCTTCTGGTAGGCCTTGTTCAATTGCTTTTGCTACGGGTTCAAACTTAAAACAATGTGGACAGTAAAATGAGAAAAACTCGGTTACTTGTGGCGATGTACTTTTGTCTACATCAATAACAGTGTATTGATTATCAACTTCAAACTGTGCAGCAAGTGCTGCAAATGGTAAACATAAAAGTAATAAACTCAGTTTTAATTTTTTAAGCATGTATATCTCGTGTACTTGTTTTAAATAAAAGATTACGGCAATAACTTTAACGGTGCTTCTTGCAGTGCTGCAAGTTGCTCCTTCAGTGCTAAAATTTGTTGCTCCCAGTATTTGTCATCAGCAAACCATGTAAAGTTCCGCACAAAGGCAGGATCGCTCCATCGTTTAGCTACCCATCCCATATAATGGATAATACGCATCGCTCGCAGCGGTTCAATTAATTTGAGTTGAGAGTGATCAAAATCACAAAACTCTTCATACGCATTCACAAGGGTATCTAACTGTAACAGTTGCGTCGCTCTATCGCCACTGAGCATCATCCATAGATCTTGGATTGCAGGACCTTGGCGACTATCATCTAAATCTACAAACATGAGCGCGTCGCCTGCCCACAAAATATTGCCAACGTGACAGTCACCATGTAAGCGAATACTTTGTACATCTTTATACTGTTTTTGCGCCTGCTCTATCACTAAATCTAAAATAGTGTAAAAGGCGGTATTTATTCCCATAGGCACTAAATTACTTTTTTGAAGATGAACTTTGGCTGTATGCAAATATTCATCACAGGTAACTGTTGGCCTGTAAGTAAAAGGTTTTGTTTTAGCCACTTGGTGCATACGGCCAATTAAACGCCCCATTACATCAAGCTGATCTAAGTTATCAACCTCAAATAAACGCCCACCTACACTTGGAAACAACACAAACAAATAACCTTCGTGTTCAAACAAGCTTTGCCCATTATATAAAATAGGGGCAACAACAGGTACTTCCGCTTCAGCCAGTTCAAATGCAAAGTCATGCTCTTCTTGAATTTGCTCTTTACTCCAGCGCTCTGGGCGATAAAACTTCACTACGTAACGCAGACCATCATCGGCTTTAAATTGGTACACTCTGTTTTCATAGCTATTGAGTGCCAACAAACCAGATTCGGCGTACACACCTACGCTTTCTATTGCATCGAGTATTAGGTCAGGTGTTAAGTCAATAAAACTAAATTTACTCATACTCTTCTTATATAAAATAAAAAGCGGGTTATATACCCGCTTTTGTTAATTGCTATATCAACTCACCTATTTAAGGTAGGTTGTGATTATCGCGCTTTAAAAAAGTTACTCGACTGCGATATTGTCTCATCCGGCTCATCTACCGGTGAAAGCACAAAGTTAAACTCTGTCATCGGCGCATTCAAATCATAAGGGTCCATTACAAGTGACAATGGCACGTTATGAGATTCCCCTGCCTGCACAGTAAATGACTGCTTACCAATATACTTAAAGTTATCTAACCCTTGTACTTTAATATTAAAAGTTTGCTCGTACTGCGCCTTGTTAATTACCTTTAATGTGTAGGTGTTCTCTACTAAACCATCAAAATCGACACGATATAATTGGTTTCGATCACGAATGATATCAAAGTCCATTGTTTTACGCAGTGCTATATTAGCTACAAGTGCTCCCGTAAGCACAACAAGTATGACCGTGTAACCAATGATTTTAGCTCGTAGTGGATTCGTTTTATTTTCTGGCGTTTCGAGGTTTCGCTCTGTCGTATATGAAATAAGCCCACGCGGGTATTCCATTTTATCCATTACACCATCACACGCATCAATACATGCACCACAATTAATACACTCAGCTTGTAACCCATTTCTAATATCAATACCTGTTGGGCACACTTGAACACACAAGTTACAGTCGATACAGTCGCCTAGCTCTAAATCTTCATGATCAACTTTACGTGAACGAGGACCACGGCTTTCACCACGGCTTTCGTCATACGTTACGGTGTATGTATCTTTATCAAACATAGCTGATTGAAAACGTGAGTAAGGGCAAATGTGTAAACACATAATTTCTCGCATCCAACCGGCATTACCATAGGTACACGCAGCAAAGAAAATAATACTGACTAGTGCATAACCACCCACGTTAAACGTTACAAAATCAGGAAGTAACTCCCTTATTGGCGTAAAGTAACCCACAAAAGAAATAGCGGTATATAACGAAAACAATACCCAACTAGTATGCTTTGCCGTTTTACGCCAAAACTTATCAAAGTCCATGGGTCGTTGATCGAGTTTTTTACGCTGATTGGCAGTGCCTTCAAGCTTTTCCTCGAACCAAATAAAAATAAAAGTCCAAACAGTTTGCGGGCAAGTGTAACCACACCACACCCGTCCATAGAAGGTCGTCACTAAAAACAGCGCAAATGCTGCCAGCATAAAAATAAACGCTAATATGGTAAAATCTTGAGGCCATAGCGTTAAACCAAAAATATTGTATTTTTGACCAATTAGATCAAACAGCACAGCTTGCTGGCCATTAAAATTAATCCAAGGAAGTAACATAAACGCAAGTAGGCCTAAAAAGCCAATGCGCTGCCTAAGTAATTGATGTAGGCCTTTTACGGCACGCACATAAATACGATTTCGGGGATTGAACCTATCATCTTGACGGCTTAAATCCGGTTTTTGGATTTTCACCTCTACAGGGATACTCTTTACTTTAATTTGCTTGTCCATCGAAGTTCCTCAACGCCGCTTGGAAATAAAAATCCAGCAATACTCAAGTACTCTATACTTAAAGTTAGCAAGTTACTTGCTAGGCAGATTTACTTTAATAAATTGCCTTCTCGAATACTTTCAGATATTTCAGAAATATCTGACTGCTGTTAACCATTATAACAATGTTGGTTAAAATTACTGGCATAGATTGCTAATAATTTATTCATCCCAGTTACTTGCTTTTAAAATGCAGTTTATTACACTGCATGGTAATTCAACCCTACTTAGATCAAGGTTTACGTATCCATGAAAAAATTTATTATTTTGGTCGTTGTGATCCTTGCCTTTTTTACAATCGATCATCCACTTATAAAAGAACCTCGCGAAAGGTTACTAGGTGAAGGCATTGGCTTTTTAAGTGATGCAAGTAAGGTTAATAGAAGCCCTGCTGCAAATATGGCTAAAAATAGAATTAGCACTCAACTTAAACTCTCTGAATCTGAGGGTGAGTACGTAGAAAAAACGTTTACAACAGATGACTCTGTACAGTTATTTCACTTACGCTATTGTCGTGAACGTGACTTAAACCTTTATTTTTATGACAATCGTTTAAATACGGTATGTAAAATAGTGACTGAAGCATTAGAGCAAAAGCGAGCAAAGTAGTGGATTTTTCAGGATTAAATAAAAAAGCAAGCGACTCATTTCATAAACAGCGCAATATGCTCAAGCAATTAGCACAAGGCAAAACGTTAAAGTGTGATAAGTGTAATGGGGTTTTAACACTTGATTTAGCCACCAGCGAGCCTGGGAAAGGCATGGTAAAGTGCAAGCAAGGCTGTACTGATATTGTATTAGAACTAAGCGCTTAGATTAACTAAGCGCTTAAACTCAAGCTATTCGTCCCAACTGTCATCAGTTATTAAACCACTGTTAATGGCCACAACTTCTATAAGTTCTGCAAAGCCTAGTGCAAAGTCACCCATTGATTCATATTGATACTGGCATAAGGCTTCTTTAGTCATACTATTTTGCTGGGCAATCTGTGTAATTGCCTGCTGATCAAGAGCAAAAAAGCTCAGTGTGCTTAGCGCACTCTCTAATGCTTCTTTAAATTCTGCATCTAACTCAGGCGCATTTAAAAGTGGCTCTGCATATGCTTTAGTAGCCACTAAAAAACCTTCGCTCCATGGTTTACAAAATTCAAGAGTAAACTCAACGGGCAGCTTGTATCCTGTTTCAAATACTTGCTCACTAATTTTATGGTATAGCGCCATAAACAAAAAAAGCATTTCTTCATCTAAATCATTGGCTGTATTTGGTAATATCTGCTCAAGCCACTCATGCACATCTAATGGGGTGGGCGAGCAAATAACGCCAAATAAATAGCCTTGGCTTTGCTCAAGGTTCATTGCTTTAGATTGCGTATTTAAAAATGTGCTGAGCTGCTTTGCTTGCAGCTCAGTAAATTGGGGTATTTGCATTAAAACTCTTTATATTCAAACATTAAAAGTTGAGCGGATAACGACCTTGGCTATCTGGTCGGCCTAAAAACTTAACCGCATCATGTACATCTTTAGGTAAGCTAGCATCTGGTTTTACATAGCCTGCCACACTAAAGTCGAAATTAGCTTTAAGTGTAGCATCTGCCTCAAGGCCAAGCGTATTATCTGGGTCAATTAATATAGCAACGTCGCCCGACTTACAACTTAATTTACCAGCCAGAGGACCAATATTAAACCATCCATTTAAGCCTTGTACGTCAATATTAGGACTCGCTATTTCGCCTTTTAGTGAATCACAATAAGGTGCACCTGAGCTGTATTCATCAAGTTCTAAAATTACACGCCCTTTCGCTGTTACAGGCAGAGGAAGTTGCACGCGTTGCATTGCACGCTCTACCGTTGAGCGTACTAGGCCGTCAGTCACTTTAACTTCTTTATTAAAAAGCCCGTAGCTTACATCTGCGTAACCCGAAATATCACTTCGCTCTCGTGCATTACCAAATTTCACATTCGCATTTAGCTTACCTGTAAATAACTTCCAGCCAGCAATGTCCCAGCGCACATTATTTAACTGCTCACCATCAAAGCGAACTTGCATCATTTGACCTTGCCAAACAGTACCTACAGTTTGCCCGACTTCTAATTGCTCTGGAAAATACGGTTTTGCGACATCTAGCGCAATACTTGCTGGTAATTTAATAATACAAAACACAATAAAACTAATTAAAAAGACAGCCGATAACGTTATTATTTTTTTCATTAATTAATTCTCTAATACCAAACGGCTTACACGCACATAGCCTGATTTATCATCGCGGCTTAAATCTAAGTTTTCGATTTTTAAGCCATGTTGATTCACTAGTTCATCTAACCACTCTATTAACTGATTAAATTCTACAGAATCTAACGTCAAACGTAGTGAATCACTACTTGGCTGCATTTTACTAATACTTATTTGATGGCGTCCACGTGTAGAATTAACAATTTGGCTTAAGTTTGCATTGCTAGCAACACTGGTGTTACCCGCAGCCTTTAGCTTAACAATACTTTCATCAACCCAAGCTAATAGCTCTTGTTGTTTAATTTGAGATTGCTGTGCCTTTTCTATCGCATTGTTTAATGGTCTAAATATTCCCATTACTAAAACAAAAATAATAAACACGCCACCTGCGACCATTACCAATTGTTGTTCTTGCTCTTTGAGCGAGCGCCATTGTTGCATTAACTGCTTTTTCATACTGCACCTCGCAGTTTAATTTCGCCAACTACATAATCACCGTCGTTATTTAAAGACCCTTGCTCAACCGTTAAACCTTGTTTTTCAAGTATGATTTTTACTTTACCAAAGGTTTGGAAGTCTTTCGCGCGTGCACGAATACGCAGCTCATTGCGACGTTTGTCATAACGAAGTGTTTCAGGAGTAAATTCACTGACTTGAGAAAATACGTCAACTAAATTAGTCGTTAAGTCTAAAAAGCCCGACTCACTTGAGCCTTGCACTTTATCTAAAGCGCCTTTAATTTGGCTTTTAATTAGATTAGGGCGAACTTTAGTTCCCGGAAATGCTTTTTGGTATCTGTCGACTACTTGAGCCTTAGCTACTTCTAGTTGTGTATTAAGTTGATGCAGCTCAATCGCTTTTATTGTAATTGTAGAGACCAATGCAACACTTGCTATAATTGCTGCGCCTTTCCAGTAACCCCACCATAAAGAACTTTGTTTTTTAAGCTGATACATACCTTGGCGTAAGTTAAACTTAACGCTATCTAACTGCTTTGCAAATAATGCTAGAGGTAAGTCATACTCACTCGTTTGCGCTTGTAAGTTAACGCTTTCTGGAAACTGACTAGCTGGGCTGAAATGTTTAATATCAGGATTACCCATGGCTGTTAAGTAGCCATTTAACCAACTAGATTCAACCGCACCAATATGCCATTGCCCTTGCTTAAATAACCATTGGTTATTTAGCTCGATAGCGGTGACTGCGCCATCATCTGCAAGCGGTAACAACAAGGCATCGGGTAATATTCTGTATACTGATAAATTATGCTCAGCAAATAATGCGAGCCATTGTTCAAACCATTCACGGTCAGTCATTGCTACTCGTATTGCATGTTGTTCACCAAGTATTGTCGGCTGCGCTACAGCTATAAACAGTTCATCTACGTCACATGCTATATCTTCTTCGAGCATATATGGCAGTGCTTGTTCAAGCTTGCGATTCCATTTTGTTGGCAAAGCGACTGTTTTTAATTGCACTTGGTCACTTGGTAATAACACGACAACTTCTCGGGTAAGCGCTCTTTCACTTAGCTCACTTAAATGCTCTGCATTTGGTAACTCGCCACTAGCTATTATTTCTTGTTCTTGTGGTGAGTAAATTAACCAGTTAAGTAATTCTTGCTCGTTTTGACCCGTGCGGATCAACAGTATTTCTGTCACTGTACGCCTCCAAATTTTCGCGCCAGTATCGTTACGTCACCGTCTTTAGCGTGCAGTAATGTGGTCATCGAAAAACGCAGGTCGACAAAATTTGCCTGCGTTTGTAATTTAAAATATTCGCTTTTAATACTAAATAAACTTTTTACTGAGTCGGTATTAGTACCGCCTTGCTGCTTCACCTGTTCAAAAAATTCATCAATGGTGTCAAAGCCAGTTTGCGGTCTTGCACCTATCACAGCCTCAGCGCCAGATAAGCTCAAGCTTTCTATTAAGGCACTTAGTATAAGAGCTTGCTCTGGAATTAATGTATTTACGTTAATAGATAAAAGCGTACTGCCGGGTATTACACATACATACGGCAATACTTTTTCCATCACTAATGGATTAAAGCCCTTAACTAAGCGCAGCTCCGATGTTGATGCAAATAAACTATTGGCTGTCATATACGGAAAATCTCGTGATAAATACTCATCTTCCTCTGCGCCTGAGCGATACGTTATGCTGTCCTCGTCAAGCCAATCGAATACGCTATCTGCCATTGTCTCTTCTGATTCATCAGCAGGTAAATCTTCAATATTTTCAAGTAATGCAAATAGTGCTTTATGCGCAGGGTTTGTTTTACTCGCGCTGTTTGTATCTGGCGCTATAGCTAAAGCATTTAAATTTAAACATGCTTGTAAATCAGTAATTTTGCCACTTAACGTGCCGTTATCAACAGGGTATGAAGCATCACCTTGAGTTGCCCAAACTTGATCAAGTGTTGTTTTATCGGCATCATCTTTTTTACTTTGTATTAGCCCTTTAATAGCAAGCTCTTCTGCACCGTAGGCGTACCATTTAGCTTGCTGATGACCTTGCAAATTAGTACTTTTTTGCACTTGCACCATTAAATTAGCACTCATTTCTACTGCTAAAATAGCCGCTAATGCCACAATAAACAAAACAATAACAAGTGCTGCGCCGCGCGATGATTTCTGCTTAACCATTATCCACGCTCGTATCTTGTGTTGTGCTTGGTGGAGCAACAACCTTGCCCTGCCCTGGTACTAAAAATACACGACGAATTGGCTCTGCTTTTATTTGTTGCAACGTAACAGCAACCGCTTTAGGAAGCGCTTTAATTTCCCACTGTTCTTGCCATTCGTTTTTATCATCCAAAAACTCAAACTTAAGCTCTTCAATATTTTCCAGTACACGTTGAACCCGCGGCTCCATATTATCAAGCTGATCAACATAAACCCGATAAACACGCTCAAGGTTATCGTCTATCACTCTATAACCGACGGCTTGTAGCTCAGAACGTGGTAATAAATTTATTGGATTTATCCAACCATCTCGTACAAACGCAATACCATCGTACTGGCTTTCTAAAACATAACGACCAGCCAATAAGTATTGCTCTTGAACATCGCCCGACTCATTGCGAACTGCGCGTTTGGTCATTTGGCTAAAATCTTGATCCATTAACCTAAATGTTGTTTGCAATCCATTTAGCTCAGTAATTTTTTCATCTGAGGCATCTTTTGCTCTTGTCGTCGTCTCTAGTATTTGATGAGTAGCAATAATAACAAAAGCTAAAATACCCAGTGCAACCATAACTTCGAGTAATGTAAACCCGCGCTGCTTCACTTACTTTTTGCCTTTATTAAGATACGTTGATAACTCATATGCCGAATGCTCATACTTTTCATCCGTAAAAACATTGATTGTTAGCTTAACAAAGCTCTTATCAGCGGTAGCGGTTACTTCTTGTTGCCAAAACCATTCAACGCCGCCCATTACTTCGCTGCCTTTAAGGTTATTTTTACCTTGCCATTGCTCACCTTTAGTACGTTGTTCAATAATAACGTTTTCGGCGACCCACGATGCGTAGGTTTGTTCTTCAATAGTGGTTAAGTGATGTATATGCTCGCTTGTTGCTTGCATTGCCGCTATGCCGGCCATGGCGCAAATACTTAATGCTACAAGCACTTCTAATAAGGTAAACCCTTTAGTATGCTTCATTATTCTGGCTCTCGGCGAAAGTTAATAGGTGCTGTAAATTCACCTTCAATGTAATACACAGGCTCACTTTGATCTTTTAACTCTAATATAAGCTGAAACGCACTTACTTCACCTGATGACAAAATAAGTACTTGTGGGATTTTCAGCTTTTTGAGCTCAAGTAAACTGTCTTCATCGCCACCACTCATAAGCTCGCGCCAGTTAGATTGCTCTAAGAGATTATCTTGCGCCCACGCTAAATCTTCTAAATTAAGAGTAAGCTTTAATCTTTCATCTAACTCGATTGGTTTAAAAAGATCTTCACGGTCAAAGGTAATCCACTTTTCACCATCGAAAACTAAATACTCTAGCGTGTTGTCTTCAACTAACAATCCCAATTCAACTTGGTTTAAAATAGCAAATTCAGATGCCATATTAATGGTGGTATGCAGCCTGAGTGCTTGAGTATCTAATTCTTCCTCCGCACCGCCTTCTAAGCTGTATACCACCATTTTGGTGGCAAAAGCGATGATCACTAGTACCACTAAAATTTCAATTAAACTAAAGCCGCTGCTTTTTGTATGACACTGCTTAAGGCTTGCTTTCATAGCAAGCCTCTAGCAATAACATGTTCATACAAAACGATGTACTTAAGCATTATTGTTTTTCTTCGTCCCAGTTACCGATATCGTCATCAGTACCTACTTCACCATCTGGGCCCATAGAAAAAATATCAAACTTGCCAATTTCACCTGGGCTGATTAGTTGATATAGATTGCCCCATGGATCCTCTGGTAGTTCATTAATAAAACCACCGTCAGGGAAACGCTTTGGAACCGGTTCAATACTTGTTTGAGTTACTAGCGCTTCAAGACCTTGCTCTGTGCTTGGGTAACTCTTATTTTTAAGCTTGTATAAGCTCATTGCATCTTCTAATTGCTGAATATCTAGATGCGCTTTATCGATAGCGGCCTCTTCTTGCTGGCCCATAATGTTAGGTGCAACAATTGACATAATCATTCCGATGATAACCAGTACCACCATTACTTCTAGTAAAGAAAAACCTGATTGTTTATTCACGTAATTACCTCATTATTCTAAAAACACTAAGTAAAAATGGTTTAGGTAAAACCATTAATATATTTAAAAATTATTTTAACTTAAAGTCCAACAGCTTTATTCATAGCCATTATTGGCTGTAATATTGCCATTACTATAAATAATACAATAACCGCCATTGAGGCGATCATCGCAGGCTCTAGTAGTTTAAGCGATACATTAACCATGCTCTCAAATTCGCGATCTTGGTTATTTGCAGCACGCTCTAACATTTGCTCTAGTTCACCTGATTTTTCACCACTTGCTATCATATGCAGCATCATTGGTGGAAACAACTTAGTTTGCTGAAGTGCAGCTCTTAAGCTTGCACCCTCACTCACTCTATCGGATGCATCAGCAACCGCTTTTTTAATCTTTTCGTTAATGAGTACGCCACCCGATATACGCATTCCCTCAAGCAGTGGCACTGAACTTGATGATAAAATACTTAAAGTACGCGCAAAACGTGCGGTGTTAATACCACGAGCCACTTTACCTATGCCTGGCATATGTAGCACTCGGTCATCCCACCAAAAACGTATTTTTGGCTGTTTAAGCGCATGCTTAATACCAATAGCGATTGCTGTGATGGCTATTAAACTAATAAACCAGTAATTTTGCACAAAATGGCTACCCGCCATAACCCATTCGGTTGTCCAAGGGAGTACTTGTTTCGTTTTTTCAAACGTTTTTAATATTTTTGGTACCACCGTACCCAGTAATACCGACACAATACCAATTGCAAATACCACTAAAATAATAGGGTAAACCATAGCCTGAGTTATTTGGCTACGCATATGTTGGCGCTGCTCGGTATAGTCGGCTAAACGATTAAGTACTTGATCAAGGTGGCCCGACTTTTCGCCTGCGGCTACCATTGCACGATATAAGTCGTCAAAAACATGAGGAAACTCACTAAGACCATCGGCAAGGGTGTAACCTTCAACTACTTTTGAACGTACCGACATAAGCATACGCTTTAAACGCGGCTTTTCGCATTGTTCAGCAACAGCCATAACTGCGCCTTCAACAGGGAGTGCCGATTGTATCAATGTTGCTAATTGGCGGGTTATAAGCGCTAAGTCTGAGGTTGAAATTGTTGGTTTAAAAAAGCCACCGAGTAAAGGGGCTTTTTCACCTTTGACTTGTTTGTCACTTTGCGCCGCAGGGATAACTTCAAGCGGCGTTAATTTTTGGTCACGCAAAGTTTGGCGAATTTGTTTAGCTGTATCGGCCTCTAAAATGCCTTTTTTTTCTTTACCTCGGCCATCTAAGGCACGGTATTCAAACGCCGCCATAGTTAGCCTTCCTCACGGGTAACACGCAAGACTTCTTCAAGTGTTGTTTTACCTGCAAGTACACGGCTACACCCATCTTGGCGAATACTTGGGCTGCGCTTACGAATGTATTTTTCTACGCTTTGCTCGCCTTTACCGTTGTGAATCATTTCACGTATTGTTTCATCAACTACAAGTAACTCGTGAATACCGGTACGACCACGGTAACCATTAAAGTTACACTCTTCACACCCCACCGCTCGGTAGATTGTAGGTTGGCTTTCAAAAGGAGTACCTAACAACTGGCATTCATGCTCATCAGCCGTGTGACCTTCTTTACAGGTATTACATAACGTACGTACTAAACGCTGTGATAACACACCTAGTAACGACGATGAAAGTAAGAATGGTTCAACACCCATATCTTCCATACGTGTAATTGCACCCGATGCAGTATTAGTATGCAGAGTAGACATAACAAGGTGACCGGTAAGTGACGCTTGAACACCAATTTGCGCAGTTTCAAGATCGCGTATTTCACCCACCATTACTACATCTGGATCTTGACGTAATATTGCACGTAAACCGCGTGCAAATGTCATATCAACTTTTGCATTAACTTGAGTTTGCCCTATGCCTGGAATTTCGTACTCTATCGGATCTTCAACAGTAAGAATGTTGCGATCGCGTGAGTTAATTTGACTCATACCAGCATATAGTGTGGTACTTTTACCAGAACCTGTTGGTCCTGTTACTAAAATAATTCCGTGAGGTTTACTAATTAAATCTGAAAACAATGCACGATTTTCTGCAGTCATACCTAAGTCTTCAAGGTTTAAACGCGCGTTATTTTTATCAAGTAAACGCAGCACCACACGCTCACCAAAGCTCGATGGCATTGTAGATACACGCACATCAACTGCACGTCCGGCAATACGTAAACTAATACGGCCATCTTGTGGGATACGTTTTTCGGCTATATCAAGCTTAGCCATTACTTTAATACGAGATACAAGTAACGACGCAAGTTTCCGATTAGGCTTAAGGACTTCTTTAAGTACGCCATCTACCCTAAAGCGAATAACAAGCTCTTGCTCGAAGGTTTCGATATGAATATCAGAAGCCCCTTCTTTAATCGCTTCGCTAAGCATGGCATTAATAAGCTTGATTATTGGCGCGTCATCGTCACCAGCAAGTAAATCTTCAGTTTGTGGGAGCTCATCAGCAAGTGAAAATAAGTCAACCTCGTTGCCAATATCTTCCATCATTTGTTGCGTTTCAGAGCTATCACGTTGGTATGACGCTTCAAGCAATAGCTCAAACTTATCATCAGCCAATTGCTCAAGTGTAAAACCATGGCCTGCGATACGACGTACTTCTAATAGTACTTCCACATCTAGCTCACCACGGTAGTAAACTATACGGTGATCTTTATTTTTGCCAAGTAACACACCTGCACGTTTTGCATACGAAAACGGCAAACGCTTTGCTGGTAACTCAACTAATACATCACTCGTTAATAGCTCATCCTGATTATGCGTTTGAGGATGAACCACATCTTGGTTTATCTCTTGAATCGCATTAGTCATCTTTACGCTCTTGTGCATTTTGTTTACGTAGAGACTCTTCATACGTAGGTGGAAGTACTAATTCGTCATTCCACTCAGGTAAAATAGGCGTATCAGTCATTGGCATTAACTCAATACCGTCTTCTTTTTGTTTAAACTGCTCACCACGAATAAAGTTATATTTATTAAAGCTTAACTTATTCATGCTCACACCATCACGAATAATGGTTGGTCGAATAAACACAATAAGATTACGCTTACGGCGTGTTGTGTTTGTTGATCTAAACAAATGACCTAAAATAGGAATATCGCCTAATAACGGCACCTTAGAAACACTTTCTTGTACGTCTTCGTCAATTAAGCCACCCAGTACAACCATACCGCCATCATCGGCCATAACCGTTGTTTTGATTGCACGTTTATTAACTGAAATATCAACAGCAGTTGCACCACTTACACTTGAAACCTCTTGTTCAATTGTGAGCTGTACTGCAGAGCCATCGTTAATCTGTGGCGTAACTATCAGTTTAATACCGACTTCTTGACGCTCAACTGTTTGAAATGGATTAGCATTATTACTACCCGTTTGTGAGCCTGTAATTATAGGTACTTCTTGACCCACTAAAATAGATGCTTCTTCGTTATCCATTGTAGTAATAGAAGGTGTAGCCAAAATATTTGAATTTGTATCAGTGGCAACAGCCTGAATGATTGCACCCCAGTCATTTTTAACAACACCCAGTGCTAAACCATTAATACCACCTAGCAATGAAGCAAGTGCATCGTAATCACCTTCTGTCGTTTCATCATAACTTGTTGCAAGCCCTGATTCAGTACCAATAATAGTTTTAGTTACGGTTGTATCTTGTGCTTGCTCAGCGGCAACAGCTAATGAACCTACGGGAACCGTAGTACCATTATTAAACTGCAACATACCGCCCTGCTCAGAAATCCACTGCAGGCCTAAGTTAACCCCGTCACCCTCCATTACTTCAATAATAATGGCTTCAACCAGTACTTGTGCTCGGCGAATATCAAGACGTTCAATGACCGACTCGAGCGAGCGCATTGTATCTGGCTGCGCAGTAATAATAAGTGAGTTTGAATCTGGGTGAGCTTCTATACTGCTTTCGTTGTTACTTCTGCTACGAGTCTTAGTGGTACCGCCTTGTGCATCTTCAACAAGTGACTTACTTACGCCTTGCAGTACTTTTACTAAATCTTCAGCTTTAGCATAATTTAGGTAAAACACCTTGGTATTACCTTGGCTTTCTAATTCGCCATCTAAGCGCTTAATAAGCTCTATAGCACGTGTACGTGCTTGGCCTTCACCACTTACTATAACGCTATTAGTTCGGCCATCAGCGACTACTTTTGGAATTAAAAATTCAGGTACGCTGCCTTTGCCACTGTCTTTGTAAATATTGTCTACTACAGAGACAACATCATCTGCTGTTGCATATTTAAGCTTAACGATGTCTACACGCTTGTCACCCGCCTGATCAACAGAGCGAATAATTTCAACTAAGCGATTAACTGATGCAGCATGACCCGTTAGCATCATTACGTTAGCCGCATTAAAGTTAGCAACATGGCCGCCATCTTTTTGATCGCTAAATTGACGAACTAAAGGGCCTAGTTCTTGTACGCTTACATTTTTGACACGTACAACACGTGTAATCATCATATCGCCGCTAGCTTCGTTACCTTCGGTAATAAGTGGCACATTTGATTTTTTGGCGTCTGAACTTTTTTCTACCTTAAGAATGCCATTGTCCATTTCAACAGCTGAGTAGCCATAAACTTCCAATACATTTAAGAAGAACTGGTAATAAAGCGCTTCGTCCATTAACTCATAACTGCGAACATTTACTTTGCCGCGCACGTTAGGGTCAATAATTACTGTTTTATTGAGATTTTTACCAACAATATTAATAAACTCGTTGATATCAGTGCCTTTAAAGTTAGCAGCATATTCAACAGCAGAAACAGACAAAGAAATACTTGCCGCCAAAAAAAGTGCCGCGTACTTAGCTAACCCTTTTTTAATTTTTTTGAGGTGTAGCACCTGAACCATTATATTAAAACTCCAAAGCTAAATTATTGCAGACTAAATTGCACATCAATTTGTTCACCATCACGTTCTATAGTGATATTGGCATCTGTACTATTACGCAGCTCGTTAATAGCTGACATAGCCTGTTTTAAATCTGTTAATTGATAGCCATTTATAGAAATAGCCAAATCGTTATTTTTTAATCCCATTTGCTTAAACAGTTCAGGTTCTTTACCTGGACTTAAGCGATATCCAATTAGTTCACCATCATTCATAGCCTGTGAAACACGTATATAGTCAAATAACTTGCCCGGTTCTTCGAGTAACTCTTCACGTGTTTCTATAATTGCTTCTTTAACGTCTGGGTCTGCAGTGGCGTCTATTTGTAATTCACTTGGCTCTAATTTTTGCGGACCCATTTCGGCATCGTCACGCGCAGCGAGTACAGGCATAGATACTTTTTTACTAAAATCGAGCCCATCAAGCATTAATGTTTCAAAACCTCCATTAATACCTAAAATAACACGATCAGGCAGTATCTGCGCTACTTCAGCGCGCGTGCCAAGTACAACTTCTTCAACAAGGTAGCTTACTTGCTTACCTTGTGATTCAATAATTGCTATGCCTGCTTGGTCATCATTATTAACAGCTACAATACCGGTTAAATTAATACTTAGGCGTGTTTCTGGCGCATTATTTATAACCTGCGATTGTTTTGCAGTATTATTGTTGTTTGTTACAGTTTTTTTACCAAATAAAAATTGCTCAATAATATGCTGCGCTGAGTTATTGCTCGCACCAGATGGCTGATTAGCATAATGAGTAGGAGTAAGTAGAGTTACTGGTGGTTTCGGCCATAAAAGCCAGACAAGCTTTGATAATAAAAATGCAAGATAAACAACAACTAACAGTGTCACTAATGCACTTAATTTAGCATGCGGTAACCGCGTTAAAAATTGTTTTAGTTGTTGGATTTGCTGTTCCATAAATAGTGTTCTTATTTTAATTTACTGCGTTAGCGCGTACCCATAGTACCCTTTCATTTTTCTTTCAACAAGCACACTAATATTAAACTTTGTAAACAGATTAAATTAACTTCACATAGCAGTACAAAAAGTAAACGGCTGTTGTAATACCTTCATCCTACGATGATTTCATGATAAATTTTAAGCTATAAAAACGTGGGGAAATGCCTTATGAGTAAAAAAAGTAATGCTAATACCAACTCAGACCATGCAGATGAGTTAAAAGTTCGATTAGATAAATGGTTATGGGCTGCACGATTTTATAAAACTCGTGCTGTTGCACGTGAAATGGTGCAAGGCGGCAAAGTACATTATAATGGCCAACGTACAAAAGCGAGCAAAATAGTAGATGTTGGTGCAAAAGTAAAACTTGCTCAGGGTGTAGATGAAAAACTGATAACTATACTCACAGTGCTTGAAAAACGTCAAAGCGCCCCCATTGCACAGACCATGTATCAAGAATCTGATGCAAGTATTGCTAAACGCGAAGAAAACAGCATCGCACGCAAAAATAACAGTTTTTTTGCTCCTCATCCGGATAAAAAACCAGATAAAAAGCAAAGACGCGAACTTTTAAAAATGAAATCAAGTTAGGTATAGCCACTCATGCAACAAGATTTACTTCACCGTTATTTATTCAACGAACTAGATGTTCGTGGCGAACTCGTACAAATCGAGAATGCTTATAATGAAATGATTGCCGACCACAATTACCCTGACCCTGTTAAAGCATTACTAGGTGAGCTACTTGTTGCAACCTGTTTACTAACCGCAACTTTAAAGTTTGAAGGTGAAATTGCAGTACAGCTTCAAGGTGATGGCCCTGTTAAATATGCTGTTATAAATGGTGATGACAAACAAAACATGCGTGGTATTGCGCGCCTGCAAAGCGAAATTACGGGGACAACTGTAAAAGAGCTTATTGGCCAAGGCTATATGGTGATCACTATTACACCAAGTAAGGGTGAACGTTACCAAGGTATAGTGCCCTTAGAGCACGATACTCTGAGTGAATGTATAGAAAGTTACTTTGAGCAATCAGAGCAATTAAAGACACGTCTTTGGTTTGCAACCGACACAACTGAAGGTAGCGCAAAAGCATGTGGTCTATTTTTACAAGTACTCCCAGTTGATAAACAAAAATCAATTGAAGACTTTGCGCACTTAGAAGCATTAAGTAACACCATTAAAGATGAAGAGTTGTTACATCTTGATGCAAATACAGTCCTTACACGTCTTTACCACGAAGATAACCCTCGTGTATTTGAGCCTCAAGCGATTAAATTCAAATGCGGTTGTAGTCGTGATAAAACAATTACTGCACTTGTTAATATTGGACAAGAAGAACTACTTAAAGACGTAACCGAAAAAGGGTCTGTTAATATTAACTGTCATTACTGTTTAAAAGAGTATGTTTTTAACGAACAAGATATAAAAAGCATTTTCAACTAAATATTCAGCTTCATCTATATATAGTAATTAAAGCCGCATAATATGCGGTTTTATATTATAAAAAGATGATACCGGTGTCATCTTTTCTGCTAATTTCATGACACCGGTATCATTGAAATTATTCATGTTTTTTCTTAAATATATGTGTTTTTAGAGGCTTTACGGGCTCGAATATCTTAAAACCTTCTGTTACTATAATTTCAGTTTAAGGGCACTGATAACCCCAGAGCTATCCGTTCAAACTCTCACACATAGTTAGGTATAAACATGACTACAGGCGCTACACGTTTTGTCGATTTAACCGCAGCTGAACTTGTCGAGCATGCGATCCGCCGTGGCGAAGGTACTTTAGCCGCAAATGGTGCTTTTGTTGCAATTACAGGAAAACGAACTGGTCGTTCACCAAAAGATCGTTTTATTGTACAAGAAGCTACAACTCAAGATGACATTCAATGGGGCAATGTTAACCGCCCATTTGATGCAGACAAATTTGACGCTTTATGGGCTCGCGTAGAAGCACATGTTCAAAGTAATGACCACTTCACCTCTCACCTAGAAGTTGGCGCAGACCCTGAGCATTATCTACCTGTAGTCGTAACTACAGAAACAGCGTGGCACCATATTTTTGCCAAAAACATGTTTATCGAACCGCAAAACTATAACGCTTCAAACTTACCGCAATGGCAAGTAATGAACGTTCCTTCGTTTGTATGTGAGCCAGAACGTGATGGCACAAATAGCGATGGCACCGTCATTATTAACTTTGCACAGCGTAAAGTATTACTAGCTGGTATGCGTTACGCCGGTGAAATGAAGAAATCGATGTTTTCTGTGCAAAACTTCCTACTACCAGCAAAAGGTGTATTACCAATGCACTGCTCTGCTAACGTTGGTGAAGCAGGCGATACAGCATTGTTCTTCGGTTTATCTGGTACAGGTAAAACAACGCTTTCAGCAGATCCAACTCGCTTTTTAATTGGTGATGACGAACACGGTTGGGCACCTGGCAGCGTGTTTAATATTGAAGGCGGTTGTTATGCTAAGTGTATCGACCTGTCACAAAAGAATGAGCCTGTAATTTGGAATGCTATTCGCTTTGGCACTATTTTAGAAAATGTAGTGTTAGATGAAAAAGGCATTCCAGATTTTAACGATACTAGCCTTACTCAAAATAGCCGTGCAGCATATCCACTTGAACACGTTGAAAAACGTAAAGTAGAAAACCGCGCAGGCGAACCAAAAGCTGTTGTATTTTTAACTTGTGATGTAAGCGGTGTATTACCACCAGTTTCTATACTTAGCGAAGAAGCTGCTGCTTTTCACTTTTTAAGTGGATACACAGCAAAAGTTGGCTCTACTGAAATTGGCTCTACTAGCGATATTGAATCAACATTTTCGACATGTTTTGGCGCACCATTCTTCCCACGCCCTGCTGGTGTTTATGCTGAGCTTCTTATGAAGCGTGTACGCGAGTTTGGCGCTAAAGTGTACCTTGTGAATACAGGTTGGACTGGCGGCCCTTACGGCACAGGTAAACGTTTTGATATTCCAACTACTCGTGCAGTAATTGATGCAATCGTATCAGGTAAATTAGCGGGTGTTGAAACTCAGCACATTGATGTTTTAAACCTAGATGTACCGGTAGCCGTTCCTGGTGTAGATACTAACTTACTTAACCCAATCAATACTTGGGAAGACAAAGCTAAGTACAATGAATATGCAGCAAAACTAGCCGCTGACTTCACTGAAAACTTTGCTAAGTACGACGTATCAGACGATATAAAAAATGCAGGACCTAAAGCTTAAGTAAACTTTAAGATTGTATTTTAACGCCAGCCTAGAGCTGGCGTTTTTACTTCTTAAATAATTAATTTAATAAGTGCGACAAAATGCCGCACGAATCATATCAAAAACCATATAATATACTCCATAATCAAACACTTCTTAATGCCCAATAAATCTGCATTACCCATTACGGCTACTTAATTGATGACACCAAAGCTTTCATGGCGAAAAACCTCAAGACGATTACATTTGTACTTAGGCCTCTCGGTAGGCGTATTACTCACTATTATTAGCCTTTCTGGCTCCGTGTTAGTTTATTACCCACAAATAGACTCACTGTTAAATCCAATTAATGACACTACTAATACAAAAATACCTGATTGGGATAAAGCATACAGTAAGTTAAGGAAAAATTTCCCTACAAAGCTCGGACCATGGCGATTAGAAAATACAGGTGTGAATTCAATTGTACCCGCACGTTACTATAACCCTATAGAAACAAAAGAGCATGGCTTTGCGCCTTTAATGGTTTGGCTATCTAGTGATAACGATGAAGTAATACGCAAAGACTACTGGGGGGAATACCTAGTAACTTGGATATACAACTTACATTTTTCATTACTAACAGGAGCAACAGGCACTCTAGTTGTTGGTTATATAGGCATAGCCACATTACTTCTTATTATCTCTGGATTCTTTGCTTGGTTTCCAAAACCTGGGCAATGGATAAAATCGTTAAAATTTAAACGTCGCAGTTCTAAAATAGGTCTACTTTATGACTGGCATAAACTTATTGGTTTGGCTTTGTGCATACCATTATTAGTTTTAACTGCTACAGGCGTTATGCTCGCTATTCCAAAACAAACGGACCCTGTATTAATCGCTCTAGTTAGCAATATAAACTCGCCCTCAAAAACACAAATGCAAGCTAACAAACAATCCAATATTCCTTTATCAAAAGCGATCTTAATAGCTCAAAAAGCATTACCAAGTGCGCGTTTAGCTTGGGTTGAAACTCCTTCAAACTTAAATGCGATTTACAGATTCAGGTTTCAAACTGACAATGACCCTTCTTATCGCTTCCCGCATAGCTATATCGAAGTTAATGCGTCTACAGGGGAACTAGAGGGCCTGTTTAATATAGATAAGCAAAGCACGGCTAGTAAAATTAAAAACTGGTTACACCCTCTACATGACGGCAGCATTGGCGGTAACATTTTAAAAGTAATTTGGGTGTTGAGTGGCTTAGGATCTGCTGCATTGTTTTTTATTGGACTATATAGATGGTTAGTTAGAACCAATAGAATATAAATAAACTTTACGCCAATCTACCTAGTTAAATGATCTATTTGAGGAAAAAAATTCTTTATTTCGTTGTTCTCGTCAATTACTTCTAAATTGCTCAACCTTCAGTCTCCATGCTATCGCATATCAGAAATTATTAACGCAATTAGCGTCAAGTTCAATCCACCAAATTGATTAGGTATTATTGCCGATTAGTATAATTATCAGGTATGTGTATTTATTCTGCACGCGCTATAACGCCAGTTAGTTAGAGATGTAATGCGGTAAATAACATTGATGAGCTTAGCACCAGGTAATACTCGTTATTCATTGTTTAATAATATATTTAGGTGAAGCTATATACTTATCGGAACGTCTAATAAGGGTACTGAATAGTTAGGGCAAGGTTTTATTCAATTTGAAGCAGCTGCATTTATGGAAACATCTACAGGGCTAGATAGTCAGAGTGAAATTACGATCGTATGATTTTAGTATCGGGAGACGCTTCGCCCGCCCGGCCTACGCGATGGGTGTTGATATGAGTGTCTATTAATTGTGCGTATTTTACTTTTCTACAGACGTAAAAAAGCCCGACTCTTTCGAATCGAGCTTACTACAATTTGAGGTCGGTGCGCTACGCAGTAGGATGTCATGGTGCCCACCGCAGTAAAAAGTCACAGTGAAATGCTACATACTTATCGGCGTGCAGAGATATTGAGTGATTTTGGTGTGATTAAACATAACTTTAGCGCCAGGAGTCACTACGCTCGCCCGCCCTACGTGATGGGTGTTGATGTGAGTGTCTATTAATTACGCGCATTTCACTTTTCTACAGACGTAAAAAAGCCCGAATCGTTAGATTCGGGCTTTCTACAATTTGAAGCCTGGTAATGTCGTAGTGCCCACAGCGGTAGAAAGTCACATAACAAATGCTGCACTATCTTTGTGTCGGAGCGGCCTTACTGCTGAGTTCGATATGGGCTCTTGGCTATTTATTAAACCCCAGACAGCAAAAAACCCATCACATTGCTGTAACGGGTTTCTTTAATTTGAAGCCTGGTAATGTCCTACTTTCACATAGCAAATGCTACACTATCATCGGCGCTGTTTCGTTTCACTACTGAGTTCGGCATGGAGTCAGGTGGGTCCAAAACGCTATTGTCACCAAGCAAA
>NZ_MTQD01000024.1 GCF_001974875.1 Pseudoalteromonas sp. EB27 | reverse complement strand
GTATATAAAGTGTATTAACACTAATTCAGGCAGCAGCCTTTTTATTTTCACTAATATAAATGTTAATGAATGCGAATACATAAAAAATTCATCATTAATAAATATATTTTTTCAGCAATTATTTTTTTATTTAGTAAATATGGATAATTTTCAAAAGCAAACTACTGAATCGTTTTCGCTTGTCCATAAATTTTCACAACTTTCTTCCCTATTTAAAGAGCTAGCCTGTGAGTGGTTTTGGCGGACCACACCTAAAATGTTATTTGAAAGCGTTAAAAATGCTAACACAGTAGACAATATTTATGAGCAGGTATTTGTCAGTAATACTATTTTCAATTTAAGAAGTAAACGCGAACTTTTACAAGAAAACAAATGGAATGACTTTAAGTACACCATCGAAAGTCATGGCGATTTTCACGAATTTGAATTCGAAATATGTGCATTAAAAAGTATCTGGGTATCACTAAGTGGTAAATCTCAATTTGATGAGCTAGGTAATTTTATTGGTTATTTAGGCATAGCTAAAGATATAACGTCCACAAAAGAACGTGAAGCAAGTTTGAAGGAAGAAAAACAAAAAGCGATAGAAGCTAGTAATACTAAATCTAAGTTTTTAACGGTAATGTCACATGAAATAAGAACACCCATGAATGCTATTATGGGGATGATAGAATTATTACTAGATACACAGCTAGACCAAGAACAAAAGCAATGGCTAAACTATGCTAATTCTAGTGCAGATATTCTATATGGCTTAATAACTGACGTACTAGACTTTTCTAAGATAGAGTCTGGCACAGTCCTTTTGGCTAATAAACCTATTAACATTCTCCTTTTAATTGACAATATCGTAGGGCAATTAGACATAATAGAAAAAAATGAACATATTATTTTCACTTCAACTATTGATGATGCATTACCTAAATTATTTATCGGAGATGAATTTCGTCTAAGTCAGGTTTTATTTAATATTGTTGGTAATGCGTTAAAATTCACAAAGTCAGGACGTATTACTTTAAACACCTCACTAATTAACAATATGATCGTATTTGAAATAGCGGATTCAGGAGTCGGAATTGCTAAAAAAAATCTCGAATTAATATTTAAACCCTTTAGTCAAGTTAACGATAGTGTAAACAGAACAAATGAGGGAGTCGGCTTAGGGCTAAGTATTTCTAAGAATTTAATCGAATTAATGGATGGTTACCTATGTGTAGAAAGCCAGCTGGGCTTAGGGAGTACTTTTAAGATTTGTATTCCCTTTAAGGCAGCATCCAATGAAGAAGTAAAAAATATAACGGCTAAATCGCGCTCCTCCCTATCCATTCTTGTCGCTGAAGACAATAAAACAAATCAAGTTTTAGCAAAAGCTTTTTTAGAAAAACTCAATCATAATGTTACGCTCGCAAATAATGGCAGTGAAGCATTAGATCTACTGAAACTAAAAAACTTTGACCTTATTTTAATGGATATTATGATGCCTGTTATGGATGGTCTAACAGCAACACAACATATTCGTGATAAGTTACTTAGTGATATACCAATTTATGCCTTAACAGCAAACGCAGAATCAAATGATAAGGCTTCTTGCTTTAAAGTAGGGATGAATAAAGTTCTAACTAAACCGATAAAATTTGAGGTACTACAGGCTGCTCTGAATGAATTTGAACCTTAACCAATATTTTAAATGATCGGCTTAGATTTCACTCTATAAACCTAATTTTAAATGTGAGTTTAAAAAATTGAACTAGTCAATGAACTGCAAAGAAAACAAACTAATTTAGCCCATCGAGCTGCTACTTTGTACCACTTTGACATAATCGTACATGAAAAACTAGAGAGTTTGGATTCACCTTTGAGATTTAAAGTTGCACTATTATACCTTGAGAGTTTAAAAATACATCCTTTCGAGAACAAGAGTAGGAAAACACTATAAATTGAAAATTTTTAATTAGGCATAACTTCACATCGTTATTGATTTTACTGGTATACCTTTAACTAAAACCTGTTTCAGCTTTTGCTTAATTAGATTCGATGTTCAATCTATACGCTAGAGCTAACTTGTTATGATTACTTTCCCTAGTTTTCAAATGATAAATATTCTGATTTAATATTGTAGTGGCACATCGATCATACTATTTAGACAAGTAAAATTTTGTGATTTTATCCTTAGGTAAAAGCCTGTATCTAATTGTTAGTATCTATCCTATATTCAAAATTATAAATAATTACTTTCATAATAAGTGTAGTGGTCAATAAAATTTGGCCACAGTTTTAGAATCTTGATATCTAACCTCAGATTCATTTGGCGCTAAACCGGCATTATAATGATGCGGCCTAACGTTGTTGTAATATCCGTTGATATAATCACTAACGCTATATTTAGCATCAATAAAATTTCCATATCCAACCTTTGGCATCCATTCCGTTTTAAAGCTTCTAAAAAATCGCTCCATTGGTGCATTATCCCAACAGTTTCCACGCCTACTCATACTTTGTTTGATTTTATAGCGCCATAAACGTTGACGATATTTTAAACTGGTATAGTGACTACCCTGGTCTGAATGAAACATCAGTCCTGTCGGTTTTCCTCTGCTTTCATACGCGAGTTCAAGCGCTTTTAGCGTTAAATTAGTATCTGACGACAACGACACTCCCCAACCAACGACTTTACGTGCAAATAAATCAATAATAACGGCTAAATAAGCCCAGCGATTACCTACCCAAATATACGTCACATCACCGCACCACACGGTATCTGGCTCAACAACATCAAATTGTCTATCAAGCAGATTTGGAATTTCAAGGTGCTCATTACCGCCGCGTTTATATGAATGTTGAGGTACTTGGCAGCTTTCAAGCTTTAATTTAACCATTAGCTTAGTAGCACGATAACGACTCAATTCAAAATCATTGTTCGTTGCTATTGCCGCGATTGTCCGCGCCCCAGCTGAGCCGCCGCTCATTGCATGTATTGCTCTAACTTCAGCCTCTAGCCTTATTTGCTCTGGTGTCGGCGTTGTATCCCTTATAGCCCAATATTTATAGCTACTACGATGCACATTGAATACGTTACACAGCACGCTAATTGGGTAACGCTCTCGTTGATTTAGTTTCTCAATTAACGAGAATTGTTCAGGGAGTCGGACATCAAGAGAGCGGTAGCCTTTTTTAATATATCCTTTTCTAATTCGATGCGTTGGATTTGCTTTTTAAGTTCGCGGATTTCAATTTGTTCGGGCGTCATTGGCGAAGCCGATGGTGGCTGGCCATTACGCTCTTGCTTTAATTGAGTAACCCACTTACTAACGGTTGATTTACCCACACCCATCGCTTTGGCTGCTTCTTCTTGAGTATAACTTTGGTCAACTACAAGCTGAGCTGTTTCTAATTTGATTGCTGCAGAATACGTTACACGTTTTAATTTCGTCATTTTTTCACCCAAATTTGTATGCTTATCAGCATAACATTTCTTTCTTAATGGGTGGCCAAATTAACTATGCCACTACAGTCGGACGATTAGGAAGAACTAAGCATGGGGTAAGCTGATTTGATTGGTTTTGAAGTCTACAAATTTTATGAAATGTAAATAAGCCAGAAACTAGTTTTAACTTTTCGTTATCAGTTTTGTATCCAATTATTGGGGCTTGATAAGCATCCAGTTTCCAAGTGGTAATTGTGTCTAAGCTATCGTTTGAACTTGGTTTTAAAAACGAAAATAAATTTATTTTACTGATTAGATCATAAGTAGCTTTTTCAAGAGATATATTTTCAACGATAATATTCTCGAATGTAGCTCTATCTAATAATTCGCCAACCTTTTTTAATTTTCTTTCGACGCTATCGTTAATCATATTAAGCACCGGAATAATAAGTAGTCAATTTCGACATTTTTATAATGTGCCTAAATAGCGCCTTAATCAAGCCTTAAATGGTCAAAAAACACTCAAAACCCTATTGCCGCATTAAATATGACGAAATAAGTCGTTGTTGTTAAACATAATTAGATATATTTACAGAAGTTTATTTTTAGGAAGGGAGTTAAACTAACGTCTTGACATGGTAGGGGTCGGTGGTTCGAATCCACTCAGTCGTACCAATTCAAAGTAATAAAAAACCTAAGAAAAAGTACTACCTACTCTTAATCGCCCGGTCCAAAGGTCGGTGGTTCGAATTCACTCAGTCGTACTGAAAAGTTCAACGCCTTAGTTACTTTCAGCCTTTTTATAATCGCTAAAGTTAATGATATTCCTGATATTTAATTAGCTATTGAGTTCGTAAAGACGAAAGCTTAGACCTTACAGATCTGTGTGTCGTAAATAGTACAATCTGTATTGAAAACCTTTATTTGGGTCAGTTAGGTGCTTTTGGTAAAGTAGACCGCTACCTTGCTTGAACTGCAATGTATTTATGAGTCGATTTTAAATAAATCACTCGATAAACCTAACTTTAGACGTAAGTTTCAAAAAATGAACTTATTGATAAACTGCAAAGAAAAACAGACCAATGTGGCACACAGAGCCGCAACTTTGTACCGTTTTGACATAAACGTGTACGAAAAACTAAGAGAGTTTGGTTTTACGTTTGAGTTTTAAATATTCAAAAACATTATTGGATTAAAGTTTGGTCTTTAAGGCCAAACAGCATATTGCTAATATATATGTGATACCTTTAATTCGTTTGCATTATTAATATAAACTAATCAAAAAGGAGCTTTTTACTTGAAACTTACGCCGCCCTAGGCAACCCCCCCTTTTTCATCGGCACGTTACGTGCAACCTTAATCGCCATCTGCGCGAGAATCATTGTTATTTAAATAAAATATTCCCCTATACTTTGGGAAACTAACTAATTAGGTTATTTACATGTTTGATCACGTAAAAAGAGATTGGCTCTCTAATGTTCGTGGCGATGTGCTTGCTGGTATTGTTGTGGCGCTTGCCCTAATACCTGAGGCTATTGCCTTTTCTATTATTGCCGGTGTTGATCCAAAAGTGGGTTTGTACGCCTCATTTTGTATCGCCGTTATTATTGCCTTTGTAGGCGGACGTCCAGGCATGATATCGGCGGCTACCGGTGCAATGGCGCTATTAATGGTAACGCTAGTTAAAGATCATGGTTTGGAATACTTACTGGTTGCTACCTTACTCACTGGTGTACTACAAATATTTGCAGGCTTTTTAAAGCTCGGTGAATTAATGCGCTTTGTATCACGCTCTGTTGTAACAGGGTTTGTAAACGCGCTGGCGATTTTAATATTTATGGCGCAGTTACCTGAGCTGACTAATGTTACTTGGCATGTTTATGCGATGACCGCAGCGGGTTTGGGTATTATTTACTTATTTCCGTATATTCCAACTATTGGTAAAATTATTCCCTCCCCTCTGGTCTGTATTGTTGTTATTACCTTACTTGCACTGTTTTTAGGGCTTGATATAAGAACCGTTGGCGACATGGGTGAACTGCCAGACACCCTACCTATATTTTTATGGCCCGATGTACCGCTAACGCTCGAAACGCTGCAAATTGTTTTACCATATTCAATTGGTCTTGCGGTTGTAGGCTTACTTGAATCAATGATGACCGCCACTATTGTTGATGACTTAACTGATACAACGAGCGATCGTAATAAAGAATGTAAAGGCCAAGGTATTGCTAATATTGGCGCAGGTTTATTTGGTGGTATGGCAGGTTGCGCCATGATTGGACAATCAATTATTAATGTTAAATCGGGCGGTCGCGGCAGGCTTTCTACCTTTATTGCAGGTTCATTTTTAATCATCATGGTGGTGTTTTTAGATGAATGGCTACGGTTAATTCCTATGGCGGCCTTAGTTGCAGTAATGATTATGGTGTCGATTGGTACATTCTCTTGGACATCAGTTAAAGATTTAAAGAAGAATCCACTTTCATCAAACGTAGTGATGATTTCCACCGTTATTGTGGTCGTTGCCACGCATAATCTAGCCATTGGTGTTTTAGTTGGCGTATTGCTAGCTACATTATTTTTTGCGAACAAAATTGGTCGCTTTATGGTGGTTAAAGCTAACCATGATGAAAGCAACGATCAAATAACTTACGAAGTTGTTGGCCAAGTATTTTTTGCCTCAGCGGAGCAATTTATAGCGTCGTTCGATTTTAAAAATGCGGTTTCTAACGTAGTAATTGATTTAACCCATGCTCACTTTTGGGATATCACCGGTGTATCGTCACTCGACAAGGTGGTTATTAAGTTTAGGCGTGAGGGCGCAACAGTTAATATTATTGGTATGAATAGCGCAACCGAAACAGTTGTTGATAAATTTGGTGTACACAACAACCCTGAAGAAGTCGAAAAACTACTTGGCGGACATTAAGGAGAATGTAATGACTAAAATAGTTACTTATGTAGATGGCTCTGCCATTACTAAAAATGTAACCGAAGCCGCTATTTGGGCTTCAAAAAAGCTAAATAAACCAATTAGCTTTGTGCATACGCTTGAAAAAACGCAGCAAACTAATATCGGCGACTACTCAGGCAGTATTGGGCTTGGCGCGCAATCAACATTGCTTGATGAGATGGTTAAGCTTGACG
Organism: Pseudoalteromonas sp. EB27; assembly: GCF_001974875.1. GTDB lineage: Bacteria > Pseudomonadota > Gammaproteobacteria > Enterobacterales > Alteromonadaceae > Pseudoalteromonas. Next base: position 30,738 of record NZ_MTQD01000024.1, on the reverse strand, counting down.
AACAACGCGGTAAAGTAAATTTAAAAATGGCTGACGAATTATTACGTTCTGTAAGTGATCACGCTAAATCGGCAGGTATTACTAATTTTGAATTAATAAAACGTCACGGTAACTTACTCAACACCGTTATAGACTTTAAAGACGATACACGCCTTATTGTTATTGGGCAAAATGGTGCGGGACATAGTAATAGTTTTGCAGTGCTGGGCTCACATATAGAAACCTTAGTACGTAATGCTACTCAGCCTATATTACTTATTCCTGAAACATTTAAACAACCTGAATCATTCATGATTGCGTACGATGGTCGAGAAACAGCCGACAAAGCACTGCAACAAGTGATTGATGGCGGATTGCTACATGGCTTACATTGTCATTTAGTGAGTATCAAAAATAACGAAAAAGACCTCGAAGAAAAGTTTATTAACGCGCAGCATAAACTTCTCAGTATGGGGTTTGAAGTGTCAGCAAGCTTTTTAGAAGGCAATATTTTTGACTCGCTAATGCAATACAAAGAGCAAAATAATGTAGAGTTAATTGTAATGGGTGCGTTTGGGCACTCTAAACTAAGGCAGTTTTTTGTAGGTAGTAACACCATTAAAATGCTCGAAAACAGCGATGTGCCAGTGGTTATTTTAAAGTAAGAACCATTTTTAAATAAGGATTGGTTTTAAATAAGTTTTAGAATCCCATACAAAAAGCCTAAAATCACTTAACTGATTTTAGGCTTTTTGTTTTTGGCTTAGTTTTAATTTTAGTTTTAGTTTTAAATTTAAAGTAAGGTTTAGAGTGGCTTTACTTTTTAGCTTCAAACTTTTCAAATAAAAATTGAATAAACGACGTAACCTTTTGAGCTACAAACTTTCTATGCGGATAAATAGCAAATAAACCAAACTCAAAAGTTTTATAGTCCCCCATAACCTGCAAAAGCTTGCCCGATGCAATATCGTCTCTCACCACTATTTCAGGGATTAAGCCAATACCACCACCCGCTACAACCACCTCTTTTACAGCTTGTGGATTATTAACCGAAACACGCGAGTTTACGTTTGCCGTTAATGCCTCGCCACTAGGTGAAACTAGAGGCCAATGGCGACCTATTTTAAAGTTGCTATCAATCACCGTGGCGTGTTGTTCAAGCTCGTCAACACTCGCTGGTGCACCAAAACGCTGAATATAATCGGCTGATGCACATAAAATTAAAGGGTAACTGGTAATTTGCCGCGCAATTAAATTAGAGTCAGACACACTGCCAATTCTAATTGCTAAATCAACACCCTCTTCAAGTAGATCAATTGTTTTGTCTGAAAGCACTAAATCAATACTTAAATCAGGGTATCGGCTCAGTAACTCAGGCATTAACGGCGCAAGGTTTGATTCGCCAAACGACACCGGCGCACTCACCCGAAGTTTGCCGCTAGCAAGGGCTGTTTGACCCGATAAGTTATCGAGCATTTCGCTATAGCTTTCAATTACCGGCACTACGCTTGCGTAATAACTTTGCCCCGCTTCGGTAATCGAAATTCTACGCGTGGAGCGGTTAAATAATCTAACCCCTAAGTCTTGCTCTACAATGCCCACATATTTACTAACCAGCGCCTTTGAAAGCCCTAGTCTGTCGCCTGCGGCTGTAAAAGAGCCTGTTTCAACAACCGCGATGATTGTTTTAATGCCAATAATAGTATCCATGATTGTCAATATAGCATTGACATTTATTCCTTACTAGCTTGGTTTTTCAAAACTGATAATAGTGAAAGAATAGCGTTATTAAAAATCACTATTCAAAATTAAAAACAGGACAACCCATGAGCAACCTAACGCTATACCGTTTTACTTTATCTGGTCATTCTCATCGTGCAGAGCTATTTACATCGCTTTTAAAGCTTGATGTAAATATGGTTGATGTTGCACTGCAAGACGGCGCGCAAAAGCACGCTGACTTTCTAAAAATGAATATTTTTGGACAAGTACCGGTACTTAAAAACAACGACGACATTATTAACGATTCAAACGCTATTTTAGTGTACTTAGCACAAAAATTTGATGCTAACAGAACCTGGTACCCTGAAGATGTTACTGTTCAAGCGCACATTCAGCGCTGGTTGAGCGTTGCTGCAGGGCTTGTGGCTTCAGGTCCGTGTTCAGCTCGTTTAGTCACTGTATTTGGCGCAGAGCTTGATCATCATAACGCGATAAATATTGCCCATACATTATTTAAAACAATGGATGCGTACTTACAAAATCGCGAATACTTAGTAGGCACTCAACCAACTATTGCCGACATTGCCAACTTTTCGTACATAGCACACGCACCGGAGGGTGGCGTATCACTTGAGCAATACCCTAATATTTTAAGATGGTTAAACAACGTTCGTAAACTTGATGGTTTTATAGCAATGCCTGAAACAAAAGCGGGTTTGCTCGCTTAGTGTTTTAAGTTTTTAATACTATTTTTTAAGAGGCTATTAAGCCTCTTTTTTGTGTGTTTGTTTAAGTGAGATTAGAAGTTTAGTGAATAATATTTATAATTTGCAATAGGTTACGCTATTTGCTATTTGTAGAATTTCATAGGGTATATGGATTTTTCCATTAGAAAGTAAAGAAAATGTCCTCTAATAAAATAGGTATATGCTAGAGGAAGATCTGAATTGAATTTATTCGAGAAAGAATACCGAGATACTCCTATGGGAACATAAGTGACGTGAAACGCTTTTCCGATTTTATTAGAGTTCTAATTAACAAAGGGAAACTAAATCTATATAATTAGAAAGATAAAAACTTTTAAAAATACTTCTGTTCACCATTGTTCCATTTAAGTACGTCGATCATTACAACCCATTTTTTAGCCCGTTTAAGCAGACGTTATATGTTTCTCTAAGGAAGTAGATGAACTTACTCTTTATATGTAGTCAAAATAAACTAAGAAGCCCAACTGCAGAATCCATATTCTCAGATTTACCAAATGTTAATGTTCGCTCTGCAGGATTAAATAATAATGCAGAAATACCTTTAGGCGTTGACGATGTTGTTTGGGCCCATTATATTTTTGTCATGGAGCAAGCACAGATAAAGAAGCTGCGTACATATTTTAAAAAGCATTTAAAAGAACAACGTGTCATATGTTTAGGCATTCCAGATGATTATGAATATATGGAACCAGCTCTAATCAAACTATTTAAACAAAAAGTACCTCAATATATTAATGCTTAAATACATAACAAGTGACTATAAAACTATTTTAAAGCCGATAATTACTACGAGACTTCATACTGCGATAAATAATTTATAGGTATTTTCAATTTTTGATTATATTAAGTAGGTTGTAACAAGCTGGACTCCTCAGAACTTTAATTCTCAAGTTTAGTTAATGTATTTAGAGCTGCATTTCAAAACACTACAGCTCTAAATCAAGTTCATCAACGCCTTTAGCCGGTACGGCGCAGCAAATCAGCGCCTGCCCTACCTCTACTGGATAACTTACGTTATTGCGATAAACCACAGCACCTGCGTTTATTTTTACGGCGCAACTGCCGCAGCTGCCGTTTCGACAACCAAACTCAGGTTCTAAACCATGAGCTTCGGCTACATTAAGTATAGTGTTGTCGCCTTCATTCCAGCGCTGTTCAAAGCCCGATTTACTAAATTTAATTACAGTGTTGTCTGCTTCCTCAACACTAATCTCTTTGCTTTTATTAGGCGCTTCGTTTGTGTTAAGTACTTTGCGCTTAATACTGGAGGGTCCAAATGCTTCCGCAAATATGTTTTTGTCCTGCACACCGAGTAATAACAGCTCGTTATATACATGCTGCATAAATGCTTGCGGTCCACATAAAAAGAACTCGTAATCATCAAGTGGTAAATAATACCTAAACACATCCGCATTTATGCGCCCTTTTAAATCAAAGCCCTCGTCTTTGAAATTAAAGCTCTCATTTTTTAAGTTAAAGCCATTGCCTTGTTTTTCATCAAGCTCAGGCTGAGATAAAAGTGAGTAGTAATCAATTGCCCCGCCGCTCGTATCTGCTAGTGCTTTTAGCTCGTTGTAAAAAGCACGCTGTTGGGTGTTTTTAGCACTGTGAAAAATATGCAACGAGCGAGTATAACGGGTTCTTAACCCTTCATTGGCAATGTGTTTAGCCATTGAGATCATAGGTGTAATGCCTATTCCACCACCAATTAATACCGCAGGTTTAGCGCTTGCTGGGTCAATAAAAAACTGCCCTTGTGGGTATTTAGCTAAAATAACGCTCCCGAGTTTTACGTTATTATGAAAGTAGTTAGACACCTCGCCACTGAGCTCTTTTTTAATCGATAACCGATAAAATAGTTCATGAGGGCTCGATGACACGGTGTAGGTTCTAATAACAGGTTTGCTATTACTGTTATTGCTACTATTTTTACTTGGTATTTGTACGGTTAAGTGCTGCCCAGCTTTAAACGGTAACAAGGTTGTATTGTTATGCCCTTCTAAATAAAAGGAAGTAATTACATCACTTTCTTTCGTTATTTTGGTTACTTTTAAAGGCTGCCAAGTATGTTTTAGTTTTTCGGCTTGTTTGTTTTTATCAGCCTCAAGCCACGTGCCCGTCATTTTAGTGTTAGGGGAATAAGCATCAAATTTAGCACTAAACGGGAGTAAGTTTTTAAGCCACATTCCTTTAGTGAGGGTAAATTTCCAGCCTCGGTCTGCGCCAATAAAGCCTTCAAGCTCTGGGTGCCCGTCCCATAAAATTTCAACGCTGCCGGTAAGCATTAATACATTACCCGTGTCAAAATCAGGAAATAGCAAACCTGCTTTTGGGTTTAATAAAAAGTTACCCAAGGTATTAAAAAAATTATTACCTGCGTAATCAGGAATCGTTAATGTGTTACCTTCGCGCTTTACAAAACCTGGCAACCCACCACGGTGAGAAACATCAACACCTTCAATTTTTGGGTTGTTTTTAGCGGTTATAAAACTCGAAACAAAAAATGTATCGGCGGTGTCAATTAACGCACTGGCTGCGTTATCAAGTGTAGTAAATTCAACTTTTTGCAGTGCATTACTTTTAAGTAAAGGATCTCTATTAAACGTTAAGTCGCGCGTTTGAATATACTGCGGGCAATTTCCAAAGGATTGATCAACATTAAAACTCACTTTATTATCACTAATTACCTCACCTATTCGCACATTTAAACGGTTACGCCTACGCGTGTTTAGCTCAATGCCTAACAAACCAATTGGCGAGCCGGCAATATTTAACGTGTTATGTAAGGGGTCGTTTTTATCAACCGCGTGGGTCATTAATAATGATGTGGGTGTGGGTGAGCTTAAAAAGCCAGGCTGTCCTGAAACAATAGATACCCACGGATCAGCGTTTTCATCAACACTGCCTGCAACCACAAATGGTAACTGCTCAAAAAAGGCTTGATGCTGCTCTGGCATAAATGAGCGCACAGCACGTTTGCCAAATGTTGCCATTATTTCTCGTTTACCGAGTTTGTCTTGTATTGCCAGCTCGCCTTCATGAAAAGGTGAAGCATCTATTGAGTTTGTGTTTATCATTTTGCTCGTAATTCGTGTGCATATTTCATGGGTTAAATTTAACGCAATACACAATGAATGATAATGGGTGTTTTATTGACTGATAATGCACAAAACAATGACAATACTTGCACCCTCTTAGTGCCAGGCGCGCACCAACATATAACAAAATAGGTTTTATCCTCACTCTAAAAACACATTAAATACTATTTAAACAATAACTTAAAAAACTGGCTGTATTTTTGCAAACATTCTATTAACAAGCCCGTTTTACTTACGGCAAAAATTTAGGTTGTGAGCACAATAGCTATTAGCAACCATCGGCAAAGAAGCCCGCACACAGTTATGCATATTGCGTATTTGTGGCGGGCTTTTTTGTTATTTGTATCTAAACCGTCACTTTAAGGAATGCCCTATGCAAACCTCGCAAAAAATACTCATTATTGGTAATGGTATGGTCGGACACCACTTTGTTGAGCAAATGCGCCAAAGCGATGCCAACGCAGACATTACTGTACTTTGCGGAGAAGCAAATCTTGCATACGATCGCGTGTACTTATCAAGTGTATTTGATGGTAAAACAGCCGCCGATTTAGCACTAACAACTCACGACAACTACAAACAGCTTAATATTAATGTGCATACCAGCCAGTGGGTTGAAGGCATTGATAGATCAGCAAAAATAGTGACCACATTAACCGGTGAGCAATACCCGTACGATAAACTTATATTGGCAACAGGCTCATTTCCGTTTGTGCCGCCTATAAAAGGTAACGACCAACCCCATTGTTTGGTGTATCGCACATTAGAAGATTTAGAACAAATAAAAGCCAGTGCCGCTGTAAGTAAAAGCGGTGTTGTTATTGGCGGTGGTTTATTAGGGCTTGAAGCTGCAAATGCGATTAAACAGCTCGGGCTTGATACCCACGTAGTTGAATTTGCGCCACAACTTATGGCTGTACAGCTTGATGGACAAGGCGGTACGCTACTAAAAAATAAAATAGAAAAACTCGGCGTAACTGTACACACATCAAAAGCAACCAGTGAAATAGTAAAAGGCGAAACGAGTCGCTTTAGATTAAATTTTTCGGACGAAACATTTTTAGAAACAGACCTAATTTTGTTCTCTGCCGGTATTCGCCCGTATGACCAACTCGGCAAAATTGCCGACTTAGAGCTGGGTGAACGCGGCGGTATTATTATTAATAACCAATGCCAAACGTCAGATCCTGATATTTTAGCGATTGGCGAGTGCGCCCTATGGGACAAAAAGCTATTTGGCTTAGTAGCACCGGGTTACAACATGGCGCGCGTTGCAGCGAGCCAATTAAGTGGTGGCGACCTTGAGTTTTTAGGTGCTGACATGAGCACAAAACTTAAGCTGTTAGGCGTAGAAGTAGGCTCAATTGGCGACGCTCACGCAAAAACGCCAGACTGTAAAGAACTTATATATCAAGATGCTATTCGCGGCTGTTATAAAAAAATCATACTAAGTGAAAAAGGCGATAAATTACTGGGCGCTGTACTTGTTGGCGATACCAGCGATTACGATACTTTATTGCAGTACATGCTTAACGATATGGACTTACCAGAAAACCCTGAGTGTTTAATTTTACCAGACAGCGGCGGCGCACCCTCGTTATCTGGCAGTGCCCTACCCGACACCGCCACTATTTGTTCGTGTCACAATGTGAGTAAAGGCGACATTGTAGGCGCGATTGATGGCGGCTCATGCGATTTAGCATCGGTAAAATCATGCACTAAAGCAGCAAGCGGCTGTGGTGGTTGTGCGGCATTATTAAAATCAGTTGTTGATAACGAATTAGCAAGTCGCGGAGTTGAAGTAAACAACCATGTATGTGAGCACTTTGCGTATTCACGCCAAGAAATACTGCACATGGTAAAAGTAGAAAGCATTAAAAGCTTTGATGACTTACTAACTAAACACGGTAGCGGTCATGGCTGTGAAATATGTAAACCTGCCATTGCCTCTATTTTAGCTTCAACATGGAACGACTTCATTTTAGAGCCCGCTCATGTTGGCTTACAAGACACTAACGATACGTACCTAGCAAATATGCAAAAAGATGGCTCGTACTCTGTGGTACCGCGTATTGCGGGTGGCGAAATAACGCCCGACAAACTCATTGTAATTGGACAAGTAGCCAAAGACTTTAACCTGTACTGTAAAGTCACTGGCGGTCAACGTATTGATTTATTTGGTGCGCACTTAGAAGAGCTTCCTGTCATTTGGGAGCGACTTATAGAAGCCGGATTTGAGACAGGTCATGCCTATGGTAAGTCACTCAGAACTGTTAAATCGTGTGTGGGTAGTACGTGGTGTCGTTATGGTGTGCAAGACAGCGTTGGACACGCAATAGAAATAGAAAACCGCTACAAAGGGTTACGTGCGCCGCATAAATTTAAAATGGCGGTATCGGGTTGTACCCGCGAATGCGCCGAAGCACAAAGTAAAGATATTGGCATTATAGCCACCGAAAACGGCTGGAACTTATACGTCTGTGGTAATGGCGGTATGCGCCCTCGCCATGCTGATTTATTTGCGACCGATTTAGACACGCCAACACTTATTAAATATATTGACCGCGTAATTATGTTTTACATTAAAACGGCTGACAAATTACAGCGTACATCGGTATGGATGGAAAACCTTGAAGGCGGTTTAGACTACCTTAAAAGCGTAGTCATTGACGACAGCTTAGGCATTTGCGACGAGCTAGAAGCGCAAATGGAGTTAATTACACAAACCTATGCATGTGAGTGGAAAAAAGCGATTGAAAGCCCAGATGCAGCCAAACGATTCCGCCAGTTTGTTAACAGCCCCGAAACCGATGACAACATTTTATTTGTGCAAGAACGTAACCAAATTCGCCCAGCTACAGAAGCCGAAAAACGTGAGCAACGTAATACACAAAACCGTATTCCAGTAATGGAAGTTGAAGAGGAGCAAGCTGATGTCTTGGCATAATATTGGAACAATCGACAACCTAGTAGCTAATAGCGGCGTATGCGCATTAGTTAATAATCAGCAAGTGGCTATTTTTTACATTCCGCAAAACCCAACGGCTGTGTTTGCCATTAGCAACTACGACCCGATTGGCAAAGCCAATGTATTATCGCGTGGCATTATTGGCTCAATCGACAATAAATTAGTTGTCGCATCGCCTTTATATAAGCAACACTTTTGCCTAGAAACAGGCGAATGTTTAGAAGCAGAAGCAATACACTTACCGGTTTTTAATGCAAAAATTGAAGACGGCAGTGTATTTATAAGCTCTGAACCAAAAGTTACAACAGCTGTGGCTTAGGGAAATAGTATGAGTGTATTGTCTTATTTTTCGGGTATTGAAAACGTGTGGCTAAATAAGCTTGTTACTAAGCTAACAAGCTCAAATAGTCGCAGTGCTAAAAGTGGCAACGTTTATATAATTGGTGCAGGTCCAGGGGACGCTGAGCTAATTACAGTAAAAGCGCAGCGATTAATACAAACAGCCGATGTTGTTTTATACGATTGGTTAGTAAGCGATGATTTATTAAAAACGCTTCCTAAAAAAGCACAGCGAGTATTTGTAGGTAAACGTGCTGGTAAGCATTCGATGACCCAAGCTAATATTAGCGAACTACTGGTTAAATACGCGCAACAAGGCTTAAACGTAGTGCGTTTAAAAGGCGGCGATCCGAGTATATTTGCACGTATTAACGAAGAAGCCGATGCGCTTACCAAGCATAATATTAATTTTGCTATTGTGCCGGGTGTCACAACGGCTTGTGCTACTTCTGCTTATACGGGTATTCCGCTCACTGCACGCGATGTAGCCCGTAGTGTTACATTTTTAACGGCGCAGTTTGCCGATCCTAACAAGCAACCTCATTGGCAAAATTACGCGTTTATGCCTGCAAACAGCAACCCCACTTTAGTGGTTTATATGGGGCTTTCGCGCTTACAAACACTAAGCAACGGTTTGCAATCAGTGGGTTGGCCAAGTAATACACCCATCGCACTAATAGAGAATGCCACTACCACTAAGCAAAAGGTAATTACCAGTACGCTTGAGAAAATAGTAAATGAGCATGCTAAACATAACTTTCAAGGTCCTACCCTAATTATGATTGGCGAAGTAATAAATCATAAAATGGCTATCAGCCCAGAGTTACTAAACAGTATTAATGTTAACGCAAGATAGATAATGAATAATGCACTTTTCGCGCTTACTACCTCCCCAGGAGTAGGCGCTTTTTTTGTTTTTAATTTGGGTTCAAGTTGTGTGCAATAACATGTTTAAATGCACCAAATAAGTTAAAAGTAATGGCAATTTAAATTATAGAAATACAGTGATAAACAAAAATTATACTTTAAGCAATTGTATTAGCTTGATTTTAAATTCAATGATGAAATTTATTAATGATTGGAACAGTGGTTGCACTTTAAAAACAAAAAAGTGTGGAATAATACCAATGGCGACAAGCAATCCTCTCACAAAACAGTTTTTATTAGCGGCTAAATATCAAGAAATACATGCCCTAAAGCAATTACAAAACAGTTGTGCCTCGCTTACTAAATTAGGCGATTTTGTACACCAGTTACAAAAAGAGCGCGCGATGAGTAATATATTTTTGGCCTCAAATCGCGAGCGATTCAAAAGCCAATTACAAGAGCAGATCCCTTTAAGCAACAGCGCACAAACTGATTTTTATGATTCACTTAAGCAAACATTTATAAACAACAACGCCGATACTGGCCATACTCGATTATTTAATTTAATTACGTATAGCTTGCAAGCACTCGACGCATTACCCGTCTTGCGAAACCAAATAGCACAACAAAATATTAGTGCCGTGCATGCTACTCAGTCATTCACTCAGTTAATTGCTAGTTTACTCAATATTATTTTAGAGGCAGCCGATGGCGCAAGCGATCCCAAAATAACGCGCTTATTAGTCGCATTTTTTAATTTTATGCAAGGTAAAGAATACGCAGGACAAGAGCGAGCCTGTGGTGCTCAAGCATTTGCAGCGAGTAAATTTACCACAGAGCAAAAACAACAACTCGCGCATTTTGTACAAGAGCAAAACCAAAGTTTTGACTTTTTTAATGAATACGCCGATGCGCACCTTTTAAAATGTTTTGGCACACTAACAACACATCAGGTTAATAATCAGGTAGAGCAACTGAGAAGTTTACTGCAAAAGCTCGATGATGAGAACGCTCAACCGCTCTCACAACTGAGCGAAGTATGGTACGAGGTAACCACTACGCGCATAGATATAATGCATAAAATTGAACAAAATATAGCAGATCAGTTAATTGATACCGCAGCAATGCAAATAGCCTGTGCTCAACGTAGCTTAAATACAAATAAGCAGGTACTTAACAATATGGCAGAGCAACACATAGCCCCTACTTTTGGGCAATTAGCTATTAAGCAACCAGAGCCAGAAGTAAGCCAAAACATTGCGGCCGATAAGCTCAATAGTAATAAAAGTATGTACGATTTAATTATCGAGCAAAGCCAACATATTAAACAAATAAACCAAGCGTTACTTGATGCCAAAAAAGTTATTAGTGAACAAAAAGTTATTCACCAAGCCAAGTACATACTTATTGAGCAATTAAAACTCACTGAAGAGCAAGCCCATAAACAGCTACAAAAACAAGCGATGGATACGCATAAAACCTTATTTAGCGTAGCGCAAACAATTATACAAATGAGCGATTAAATATGCTCTTTTTATTAGGGCGTGTTGGTGTTTAGTAAGAACACTACCCTACAGAATACTTATTTGTCCAGTTACAGACTCCACGCCCAGACTGAGTTTTGCCTTATTTAAATATAGATTTATAACCTACTAACTATAATAAGGTAAGGCTTTAATTTGGCGTTAATTTTTAAAGTATAATTATTCAACACATTCAAAATAATCAACTACAATAAGTTAATCATTTGTTGCATCTCATTTTAATGAGGCATATTTATTTAATACTGTTGTAGGAGTTTGAATGCCCAATGTAGAGAGTTATATAGAAGGTGTATCATTAATAGATGAGCAGCAATTAACTACCTCTCTTGATAATGACATTCAAACAAGCTTAGAAAGCATTGCTGAGCTTGTTTTAAACATTTTTGATACTACCGCACTCTCTATTGTTGCTAACCTGCCTCAACGTATCATTGAGCTATATAAATTCGGTTCAAAAATAACAGTAGCTAAAGAACAACTACCTAATGACGTTTTTAGTGAATCGATTATCGAGTCTAACCCTAAAATATTCAGAGTTATATCGCCTATCATTTTGCCCTCAGGCCTTAAGTTTGGATGGTTTATATTTGACAGAGCAAGTGATTCACTACTTACAGAAAAAGAGCAATCAATCTTAAATAGTTTACAAAAAAACTTTGTAAACCAGTTAGTCCAACGTAAAAAACAATTAGAAAAAATAAACAGTTCTAAGTTTCACTCAACAATTTTTGAGCAAAACAAAGAAGACGAAATTGAAAAAGATCACCTACTCAAAAAATTACAAAAAGTGAGTGATGAACTTGATGAATTTACCAGTATTGCTTCTCACGATCTAAAGTCACCATTAAATGCTATAAAGCGTTTATTAGAGTGGATTTATGATGACTGTAAAGATTTACTCCCTCAAGAGCACCTAGAAAACTTTCAGCTTGTGCTCAGCCGGGCTAATAGAATGCAAATACTACTAGAGGATTTACTAAGCTACTCGAGAATAAATAGCTGTGATTCAACGCGTGCAAACATATCTTTAGAAAGTATTTACCAAGATGTAGAACAAATTTTAGAAGTTCCACAGACTGTCACTGTTGATATACATGCCAACAACGAAGTACTCGATATACCGCTAATCCCTTTTAAAACTGTTTTTCAAAATCTTATTAGTAATGCAATAAAGCATAACAATAAAGAGCACCCGGTTATCGACATTTCACTTATCCCCTCTAATCAATATTACATTATTGAAATAAAAGATAATGGCCCTGGAATTGACCCTAAATATTTTTCACTCATATTTAAGTTATTTCAAACATTACAATCTCGAGATGACGTTGAAGGTAGCGGCATTGGACTCTGCATTGCCAATAAGCTCATTATTAATTACAGGGGAAAAATTGAAGTAGCCTCCGATGGAAAGCTTGGCAGTACATTCACTATTTATTGGCCAAAATTTTAACTATGAAATTATCAATTATACACGAGCATCATGTTGATGTTGCTCTTAGAAGGAACGTATGAATATTTTAATTGTTGATGATGACTTAGTTGATCGCAAATTAATTAAAAAAATGCTTATTTCAGACGACTCTCAACTTCATAACATCACTGAAGTAACATGCGTTTGCGAAGGGTTAAAAGTAATTGAAAACAACCACTTTGACATAATTTTACTCGATTATAATATGCCCAAAGAAGACGGTATTGAAATGCTAATTGAAATGCGCAAAAAACCTAAACTCGGTAATACCGCAATTATCATGATCAGCTCTTCAGAAAATTCAACCTTGGCAATTGAGTGTATAGAAGCCGGTGCTCAAGACTTTTTACCTAAAGGAGATATAACAGGAAGCAGTTTAAATAAGGCTCTTATATATGCAAAAAAACGTTTTGAAGCAGAGCAACGTATGCATAACAGTTATCTTGCTGTTAAGCATATGGCTGAGAGGGATCAGCTTACTGGTTTGTCCAATCGATATCATTTTGAAGAAATACTAAAAGTAATGATAGCCAATAATAAACGTGCTAAAAACTGCGTGGCGTTACTTGCTTTAGATTTAGATAACTTCAAAAATATTAATGATACGCTTGGGCATAGTGTCGGCGACGAAATTTTAATACAAACCGTGCACAGAATTAATAGTTGCCTAAGACAAAACGAAGGATTTGCTCGATTAGGTGGTGATGAATTTGCAGTTATAATAGGTGGGATTTGCAATATTAATCAAATAGGTATGATAGCAAATAGAATTTTAGCTGAAGTGTCAAAACCCTTTTTACATGAAGGTAGAACTTTAAATTGCAGTGTTAGTATAGGAAGTGCTTTATACCCAAACGATGCGACTGAATCGCATGAACTGCTAAAATGCGCTGACATTGCAATGTATCGCTCAAAGCAAAGTGGTAAAAGTAGAATCAGCTTCTACAAAGAGCAATATCAATACGAATTTAGTCGCCGGGTAGATATTCAAAATAGTATAAAAGAGCATATAGAGGAAAAAAACTTTAGGCTTTTTTATCAACCAGTTTACTGTTCAAAAACACAAATTATGACAGGTGTTGAAGCACTGATCCGTTGGCCCGATTCAACCGTTAGTTATACTCCTGATGAGTTTATTCCTATTGCTGAAGAATGTCGCTTAATAGAACCCCTAGGAAAATGGATAATCGCGAGTGCTTTAGAGCAGTTATCTTTGTGGCAGAAAGACTACCAAACGCCGTTAACTCTATCTATCAACATTTCACCTATACAGCTACAAAGAGGGTTTTTACAAACGTATCTATTAAATACAGTCGAAAAATACAATTTAAAAACCAGTAGTATTATTCTTGAAATAACAGAAACAGCTTTTATGGAAAACAGTAAAGAAGTGATTGAGATATTAACTTCTTTGTCTAACAAAGGGTTTAGGATTGCTTTGGATGATTTTGGTATGGGTTACTCATCCATATCTCACCTTATTTCCTACCCTATTGATATAGTAAAATTAGACAAAAGCATGCAATCGTTAGGCGGAGAAAATAATAAGCGATTAAAAATAATCGAGAGCTTATCTTTAATGCTGAAAAAACTAGATTTTTCTGTAGTAGCTGAGGGTATCGAAACTGAAGCCCAGCATCAGCTATGTAAAAAATTAAATATAGACTACTTGCAAGGTTTTCTATTTTCAAAGCCTATACCTGCAAACGAAATTAACTTGTTACTAAATAACTATAAAAAACAATTAAGTTAGTAAATGTAACAGTAATATATCGGCGACACATAGGCTCAGTCAGCAATAAAAGTTTAGAGTTTTTCAGACCTAATAATCAGCTGTGTTTGTCCAAGTGTTGGCCGATGACAGTCAAGACTTTTTCTTTTAATTCTGCTGCCTGAAAGCTTCCTTTTACAAGGTAACCTTTTACAAAATCGTGTGACATTATAATCTTTTTTTCTTCTTCTCTTTCAGATGAGCTAAACATCATAACAACACACGAGCTTATCTCTATCATCTTTCTTAGTTTAGAAAACTCCTCTAAAAACTGAATACCATTAACTTTTGGCATATTGATGTCCAAAAATATAAGTATTGGAGGAAATCCATCCGGATACTTTATTCTATTAGATTCATAATTTTCGAGAAATTCTAACGCTTCTTGACCATCTTTTTTTTCAAAAATCGTCAGCTCTAATTTAGCTTCTTTAATTAGTCTTTTAAGAATATATCGGTCAACTTCATTGTCATCGACAATTAATATAGGAGGTTTTATTTTTGTCATGTTAGCTTATCCATTGGTATTATTATTTTAAACGTTGTACCTTTATCAGAGCTTTGCAGTGATACTTCACCATTTAAATACTCAATATGTTTTTTAACCAGCGCCATCCCTAAACCAGAACCCGTACTTGTCTCTGCATGAAATCGCTTAAACATATCAAACACTTCACTTTGATGCTTTTGTGGTATTCCCAATCCGTTATCTGTAACAGTAATAAAAAACGTCTCTTGTTCATTAAAAATATCACAGCGAACATAAGGTGAGTCTTTGTTTCTATCGTAATACTTCAACCCGTTTGAAATTAAGTTTTCAATAATTTGGGCAAAACGTGCTTTTTCTGATTTTATAGGTACTAATAAGTTAATTGTTGTTTCGAGCGTACAAGGATTATCTTTCATGAGCCAAGACAGTCGTTCTTTCATATCAATAATTAACTGATTAAAGTCAATTACATCTCTATCTTCACTGCCAATTTCAGCTTTCGCTAACAATAAAATATCAACAACAAGTGTTTCTAATTTTTCCATTTGCTGATAGATAACCAGTGCATTTCGGCTTGCCTCTTCTGTGTCTCCCGCTTTTATATCTTCAATAACAAAATGCGCTAGGGATTTAGCCCCTGACAGCGGTGATTTCAGGTCATGGGAAGCTCGATAAGCAAACTGGGCAAGTTCATCATTTGCTTGCTGCAGGGACGCCGTTTGGGTGTTTATAATCTGTCTAAGTTCAATACTGTTTTCAATATTTAAAAGATCATTTTTAATACGCTGCCTGGCCGCAATAACGAGTGCTTTTAATTCACCCGACGTTTTTATATCAAGTTCATCGTCTAGATTAATATTGCTTTCGGGTTTACTTGATAAAAGAAGAGTTAGATTTCGGATTGAGCTGGATATAGTGCGGGAAAGATAACTTATAAAAAGAATATTAAAAAAAGATATGATTATAACAAGTGGAATTAACGTCATTAGTATAAACGATACTGTTTTTCTAATTGGTTCCTCAAACAGCTCAGTGTTTTTATTAAAGCCACTTAGCGAAGTATTAAGATTTAGTAAAAAAGCGTCTCTACTAAGCTCCCCCTTTTTATACTGTGCAACCGATAATAAGGCTTTATTAGCAATTTCAATATCGTTTTCACAGATTGTTAATGTATGCTCTGTATTAATAACTTTCATAACAGCATAATTTAACGGATTTATTTGTTCAACACACTCAATTGGCTGTTGCCTAATTAGCAATATATCCGACTCAATAGTATTTATATCAATGGGGATATTGTTTTCTATTTTTTTAACTGATTTGGTAAGTTGATGAACATATTTTAAATGAAGAAAGTTAAGTTGGTGAAACTTAGCCCCTTTAGCTATTTCAAAGGCAGAATAAACAGTAATGCTTATCTCTGCTGCAGTTAATATTACAATAAGCATCAGTTTTCTTGAGATATTCATATACGACACCTATATTAGCTACTAACCCAACAATTTTTAAATAACACTATAATAATTATAGTGTTTATAACCTTAGGTATAGCAGACTTTATCTTTTTTACTAGGCTCTCTAAAAATAACAATTTATAACTAGCTTTGTTCGCTTTTTATACCAAGCTTCTTTGTTAGCTTTTCTTGCCACTCTACAGCAAGCTCTGGTAAAGCTAATGCTTCTAAAAGTATGTCTTCATAACCTACGTATTTTTTATCAAAAAACGCTTGAAACAGCTTTTTAACTGATATGTCGTGCGAGGCTTTCTTCTCGATAACAGCACTATCACCCGTTTTTGCAACGCCTTGCTCTAGTACCCTAAAATACACGCCAGTGCAGTAATGCTGCGTAAACAGTTTAAGGCTGTTTGTATTATTAAGCGCGATAGCTAATTTAAAACAGGGTACACGAGGCTGGCTTACTTCAAGCAGTGCAGTACCAATTCGAATATGGTCACCTATGTGTATATTCGATTCATCTAGGTCAGAAATCGTGAAGTTTTCGCCAAAGGCACCTACTGCCAAATTATCATTCTCGAGGGTTTGTTTCCAATACTCATAATGATTGTGCGAAAAAGCATATACCGCTTTATCTACCCCGCCGTGATTAACTAAATCAGCTTGCTCGTCACCTATAATGTTTAGCTTTTCAATCACTACAGGTTCGTTAGTTGGGGTTTTAAATATTCCTGTTTTCACCTCTTTACCATTATGAATAAGAGTTTTAATTTTAGAAATATTAGTCGAGATGATTTTCATTGCGATACCAACGGATGAGGAAGTAAAAATTAATTATGCAGGTTTTAAAATTATTATAAATAAATTTAAGCAAAAAAATGACCGCTTAAGACTAAGCAGTCATCTCACAATATACAGTTTTTATTATTCTGCTTGTTTTAAAAAATACGTTTCGGCCAGTCCGTTATGTATTCCAGCTAAGTCTATTTGTATTTCATCGATAAAGTCATGCAACAGACCGTTTTTAAGTACTCGCACGTCTTTATTTTCTAACTCAACAATTGCATCATCAATTGATTTAATGATTTCTGTTGAGTTTGGCAAAGGTAAAACCAATGCTTTTAATTCATTCATACAAAATAAAATAGATCGTGGGAATACTTTGCTGTGCATTACAAATTCTATTACATCTGCACGCTGTACTCTAACGCCCATTTCTTGGCGATACATTTGATAAGCACTTAATGAGCGCAATAAACTGATCCACTGAATATTATCAAACGGTTTTACTTCTTCTTCGCTGGTAATTAACGTAGCAGAGCGAATATCTAAAATTCGCGATGTCATATCTGCGCGCTCTATAATCGAACCAAAACGGATAAAAACATAGCCCTGATCATGATTAATTGTGGCATCTAACGCCCCAAATATTTGATGGGCTGAATCTATAATCTTTTTTAAATACTCAAAACGCCCACGCTTTGTTATCCCTTCTTTTTGATTGTCTTTTACATAATAATACAGAGAGTTTATTTCTTCCCATACGTCTCGCGGTATTACATCACGAATTGTACGCGCGCTTTCTCTGGCAGAAGTGATTGAGTTTAAAATTGACGAGCTATTATCACTACCAACAAGTAAATACCTTAATGCTTTTTGCTCAGAAAAATCAGTATGGTTTTCTGAATACGCTTTGCGTACACCAATAATATCAATTAATGGCTCCCAGCCGGTACATACGCCTTTGGGTAAGTCCATCATCAGTAAATTGTTAACGTTGATTAAACGAGCTACATTTTCCGCACGTTCAATGTATCGAGATACCCAATATAAAGTTTCGCCTACTCTTGATAACATATTATTTAGCCTCTTCGTCAACAATCCAAGTATCTTTACTGCCACCACCTTGTGATGAATTAACCACCAAAGAGCCTTTAACCATAGCAACACGCGTTAATCCACCAGTGGTAACTTGCGTATCTTTACCTGATGATAAAATAAACGGTCTTAAATCGGTATGTCGACCATCTGGTTTATTGCCATCAAATGTGGGTACTGTTGATAAGTCTAATGTTGGTTGAGCTACCCAGTTCCGTGGGTCCGCTTTAATTTGAGCAATACACGCCTCTTGTTCTTTTTTGGTTGATTTAGGACCAATTAATAGCCCGTAGCCACCAGACTCATTTGCTGGTTTAACAACAAGCTTATCAATGTTTTTAATCACATGGTCGCATTCTTTCGGGTCCAAACATTTGAACGTTGGTACATTAGCAAGTTTAGCTTCCTCGCCTAAGTAGTACTTAATCATCTCAGGTACATAGGCGTAAACTACTTTGTCATCAGCAACGCCTGCACCTGGTGCATTAACCAAAGCGACATTACCTTTAGACCAAGCACGCATTAAACCTGGAACGCCCAGTTGAGAGTCAGGTAAAAAGACTTCTGGGTCTAAAAATAAATCATCAATACGGCGATAAATAACATCAACTCGTTGTAGCCCTGTGATTGTTCTCATGTATACACAATCATCTTTTTCAACAACTAAGTCCCGTCCTTCTACCAGTTCGCAACCCATTTCTTGGGCAAGATAACAATGTTCAAAATAAGCGGAGTTAAATACCCCTGGCGTAAGTACCACGACTTCTGGTTTATCTTGTGGTCGAGGCGACATTGCCGCTAGCATATCAAATAATTGTGAAGGGTAATCATCAACAGGTAAAATCGACACTTGCTCAAATAATTCAGGGAATACTCGCTTCATTACAGAGCGATTTTCAAGCATATAAGATACACCAGAAGGAACACGCAGGTTATCCTCAAGTACATACATAGTACCACTACCATCGCGTACTAAATCTGAGCCACAAATATGCGCCCATATCTTATTTGGCGGGTTTATACCCACGCATTGCTGGCGAAAATTCACAGATTTTTCTAGTAACCCTTTTGGAAAAACACCATCTTTTATTATTTTTTGGTCATGGTATAAATCATCTATAAAAAGGTTAAGCGCTTCAACACGTTGCTTTAAACCAACCTCTACGCTTTGCCATTCTTTTTTACCTATAGTTCGCGGAATAATATCAAATGGCCAGGCTCTATCAATCATATTACCTTCGTTGTAAACCGTGAAGGTAATACCCATTTCTTTAATTGCTAAATCAGCAACCGCTCTGGCCTTTACTAATTCTTCTGCCGATAAATTAGCAAAAAATTGTGCTAATTGTGTTCCATGTGATCGAACGTTTCCTTGTGCATCAATTAATTCATCAAAGAAACCTTTTGTTTGGTACGCTTTCCAATCAATTTTCATACACTCTTTCACCTTATCCATCATAATATATGACGTAGTTAAACTGCCTATTCCATTCGAATCATATCAACCGCTACATCCAGCAATTGACTACCGCCACCAAATACCACGCCTTTTAAAGGAGTTACGTCAGAAAAGTCTCGCCCTACGGCTAGAGTAATATGCTGATCGCGTGGTAAAACATTATTTGTAGGATCAAAATCAACCCAACCAAAGTTTGGCACAAATACCGCAAACCATGCATGAGTTGCATCAGCACCTTCTAGCTTTTCTTCGCCTTCTGGCGGCATGGTTTCTATGTACCCACTAACGTATCGACCCGCTAACCCCACACTACGTATGCATGCAAGCGCAAAGTGTGCAAAGTCTTGGCAAACGCCCCTTTTTTGTGCAAAAACAGTACTCAGAGGCGTACTAATCGTTGTAAAACCAGGATCATAATGAAATTCATGAAAAATTCGTGCCATTAAATCTTTGCATGCAGAAATTATATTTTTGTGTGCATCAAACGAAATCAACGCGTATTCCTTAATCCCTATATCTATTGGAATAAGCTGTGAAGGTAGTACAAATTCAGACGTTTTTAATAATTCCGCTGTATTTGGTTTAACCAATAAATCACGTACTTTTCGCCAAGCAATATCAACGCTCTCTAAATTGCTATTAGCGCCGACTAACAGTTCTACCTCGCTGATCATCGTCACTTTAAGTTTTTTATGCTGTATTGCTATTTCAAACGCTGTTACTTGATTATTAAAATAATCAGTAAATGTTTGTAAGTAAGTCGGTGTTGGTTCAATTTCTACACGACTACTGTGGCATATTTGCCCACGATTTGTTTTTGGCGTTAATCGCGCTTGGTTTTGACACAAACTCACAAAGTCAGAATAGTTGTAAGTAGTTGAATGCTTAATTTTATATTTCACGATTGAGCTTGCTCAATATTAGTCCAGTTCAATTTATTTGCCGTTTGGGTATGAGAAAAATACTGTAGCAATAATACATCACAAAATGTATCTAAGTTCATACGCGTATTATGGTTAAATTCGATTAACTGGTTACGTTGTCCATTTTCACTTTTTTGTAGGTAATCTTTTTCGGTTACATAACAACTTGTTTTAGACAGTAAAATTGCTTTTTCGTGTGCCGCAATTACACCTTGTCTACGTTTTGTGGGTAAATGCTTACACAACTTATTAATTTCCTCTAACTGAAATAATAAAGAACGTGGATATTCTGCATCTAAAAGTAATAACTCAAGCCCCGTACCAATGGTTTGATACATTCTGTATCGGCGCTTATGGGTAACTAAACTAACTTGGCAACTTAGCACGGCTTCAAGTAAGCCTAGCTCTTCGGGCTCGTCTAACTCTTTGGTTAATAAAGCCGTGCTTAGTGATGTAATTTGTAAGCTACGCTCTACTCGTCTGCCCATTTCAAGTAAAAACCAGCCGTTACTATTTGGCATACAATCTGTGATTGAGCCATTAAAAGCCATAATAGAGCCTATAACTCTATCTAGGCTGCTTTGCATTGCACGCGTTGGAATATTAATATTTACATTTTTAAATATCTTAATTTGCTCACTAATATCATCAATTATTCGGCGACTATCATGGGACAGTAATTCTTGAATTTGCACCGACGCATTCGCAATATATTTTAATGTATTAATAATACTGCCAGCGCATTGCTCGTCTGCAAGCAGTTGAAAAGCGGTTTCTTTCGACAGATTTACATCAATGCCATCTAGTTTTAAATCAGGTTCTACATATGGATAAACAATATATTGTGACTTAATAGCATTTGAAAGCCGTGCAACTATACTTTTTCGTATTGAATCTGGGTAAACAGAAAACTCGGTGTACTTGTCTATAAAAATACGCAAAATACGGATGGTGTTTTCGCAGCGCTCTAAGTATCGACCTAACCAAAAAAGATGCTCAGCCGTGCGGCTCGAAATAACCCCTTCGAGTAGCGTCACATCCATTCTTTTTCTAATGGGTACCGGTGGATTATGCTCGCCTAAATCAACTCTATCGGCTGTATTTATCCATGTATCTTTGATCCAACCAGATACTCTTGGGTTGTTACTTTTTTCGTTTGAAAAACACAGTGCTGAAGGAAGTACTTCTACACCATTTTCTGTGGTTAATGCATAACACCTAAACACCACTGGCTTGGAGATTAATTGCCCGTCATGCCAAAATGGTGCACTGCTAAAAGAAGGCTTTTCTTGGAAAAAGTAATTATCGGGTTCTTTGCTAATAAGTAGCTTTATTTCTTGCTCGTCCAACACTCCATCTAACTTGAGTGCAGGGTCTATAGCTGATAGTAGTTCGAGGTTATTCCAATCAACGGCTTGCGCTTCTTTTACATTTAAGTAATTTGGCTCACCCAACAACAGCGGCTGTTTTAAAATTTGCTGCGATAACTTTTCTAAGTTGCACTTTATTGAAGGTGACGAGAGCACACCGCTGCCAAACGGGTTCAAAACCTTAACCGACCCTTGTCGTACCGATTGTAATAAGCCCGGAATACCATGAAGTGAATATTCAGTTTGCTCTAAAGAATCAATACAACGATCAGAAACCCAGCGTAAAATGACATTAATCTTACCCAAACCTTGTAACGATTTTAAACAAACGTCACCACCACGCACGGTTAAGTCAGCGCTTTGTACTAATGTATAACCAAAGTAGGTAGATAGAAATGCATGCTCGTTGTAGTTAGGGTCATCAATTCCTTGGGTTAAAATTACAATTCTTGGGTCATCCATATAGTGGGTATATTCATTAATACCCTCTTGGAATAAATTTAGAAATTCTTTAATTTGCTGAACATTACATTCTGCAAATTCTTCAGCCATTACACGCCTTGCAATAATACGGCTTTTAATTAATAGCCCTAAGCCTAACGGGCACTGACAATGATCGCTTAATACTTTAAATTCGCCTGTAGGCGTGCGGTAAACATCTAATGCAGTAAAAAAAAGTGTTAATTCGTTACTAGGTAAACTAAAACCTTCGCGTAAGTAATTAGGGTCTTGAAAAAGCTGCTTTGCAGGAATGTGACCATCAACTAAAAGAGTTTGATCACCGTAAATATCTTGCTGAATTTTATTTAATAAAAGGGTTCTTTGCTTTATTCCCTCTTCAAGCAACGTCCAATCAGCTTTTGATAACATAAACGGCAACGGGTCGAAGTGCCATTGCTTATTACTTTCATTTTTAATATTGCCATTTTGTAGTAATTGGCTAATTTCTGTAGCGCGGCTACTAACATCATCTGCTGTTAGGCTAGCTAAACGCTTAAATAAAGTATCCCAATGTTCTGGGTTTAAACCACTGTGGTTTGCTAATTCATCATGTCCATGTGATTTATCAAGGTATAAAGACAACCACTCAGGCAATTCCGGCATCGCGTTATTGTTAATATACAAGCTGAAAGTGCTCCAATTTATAGTAAATAGCCGTGTTCATAATGATGCTTTAAAAATATTTAGTCATTCCACTTTAAATAATTTCAAAGTGGAATGACACAACTATCAATTATTATTTAAAGTTAGGCTGCCTGCGTAAATCCAAGGTATTTGGATAATCAGGATTACTACTTTCTTCATCAGGTACCACATATTCACTTGCGCTTTGCGCCGACTGAAAACTATGCGTAACCGCCGATGGGCTCCAGCTTGGTTCTGCTGATGCAAGTAAAGATGGTGTATGCCCATGCTCCCAAAACCTTGCGACTCTGCGCCCTTCTGCTTCAAATGCATTAACCGGTAGCGTTTCAGGATTACGCCCACCAGCATGGCTCACATGATATACAAAGCCTCCAACTGAACGTCCTTCCCACGTATCGATTAAATCAAAAACTAATGGTGCATGTACGCCAATAGTTGGGTGAAGCGCTGTAGGTGGTTGCCAAGCTCGGTATCGTATACCCGCGACCATTTCATCTTTTGCTTTACCTTTAACCGGTTTAAGCGGCACTCTTCGACCATTACACGTTACAACATAGCGGTCGCTCATTGTTCCTTGTACTTTTATTTGTACTCTTTCTAATGACGAATCTACATAGCGCGCCGTACCTGACGCACTCGCCTCTTCGCCCAGTACATGCCAAGGCTCGATTGCGGTTCTAAGCTCAAGTGTAACGTTATCAAGTTCTCGCGTACCACACACCGGAAATCTAAATTCAAAAAATGGATTTAACCAACTTAACTGAAATTGAAAGCCTGCCTGTTGTAAATCGCGGCTTACTTCAGCTAAATCGTTTTCTACATATTGTGGCAATAAAAACTTATCGTGTAACTCTGTACCCCAACGTATTAATGGCTTGTGGTAAGGTTTTTTCCAAAACCAAGCAAGTAAAGTACGCAACAGCAGCATCTGCACTAAGCTCATTTGTGAATGCGGAGGCATTTCAAAGCCTCTAAATTCTACAATCCCTAAACGACCTGTGGCTGAGTCGGGTGAATAAAGCTTATCTATACAAAACTCTGCTCTGTGCGTATTACCCGTTAAATCCACTAATAAATTACGAAGTAGCCTATCAACTAACCAAGGTTCAGGCACCTCACCTTCGGGCATATGCGAAAAGGCAATTTCTAGCTCGTATAAAACTTCATCACGGGCTTCATCCACTCGCGGTGCTTGGCTTGTAGGACCAATAAAAAGCCCCGAAAATAAATACGATAAACCAGGATGATGCTGCCAATAGGTAATAAAACTTCTTAAAATATCGGGTCTGCGTAAAAATGGGCTTTGCTCAGGTGTTTCGCCACCCAGCGTTACGTGGTTACCACCACCAGTACCAGTATGACGACCATCTGCCATAAACTTATCGGTACCTAATCGGCATTCTTTTGCTAAACCATATAGCGTTGTAGTTCGACTGACTAATTGATCCCACGATGTTGAAGGATGAATATTTACTTCAATAACACCTGGATCTGGCGTTACAGCGTATTTTTCTACGCGGCTATCTTTAGGTGGGCTATAGCCTTCAATAACAAGCGGCATTTTAAGTGCTTTAGCCACACCCTCTATACTACTTATTAAACCCATGTAATGTTCAAAATGACTTGTTGGTGGCATAAATATGTATAAACGCCCCTCTCTCACTTCCATTACAAGGGCGGTTTTAACCATTTCTTTGCCAATAAAGCCTTTTTTAAGCTTTTTAGCTTTGCCAAAGTTTTCAGGAATATCAAACGGGTCGCGGTCAATAATATTGCCGCTCCATTCAAGGCTATCTAAGGGCAAGCGATACCCCATTGGGGATTCACCAGGTAATAAGAAACAATTGCCTCGTTTAAACTCCCACGTACACGACTGCCAGCAGTTTTTGCTATCGTTCCATTTTAAAGGGAGAACATAGCCAACCGGCTTTTCTATCCCTTTATCCATTTTAGCTAAAAAGCCTTTTCGGCTCATTGCATGGAGAAGCTCCGGCTGATCTGGCTTTATTTCGGTAGGTAATGAGGCTTCTTGCCACATGTGATATAAAATATCTTCATAAGCTGTAGTAAGTGCCTTGGTTTCAAGACCAAGTGAGTCACATAGTTTATCAGCAAACTTTTTAGTATCGGTATGATCAAATTTATAGTCTTTATTAGGATCGGCTAATAGTGCGGCATCTTGCCATAAAGGCTCGCCGTCTTTGCGCCAATAGCACGCATATTGCCAACGTGGTAATGGCTCACCCGGATACCATTTACCTTGTCCGTAATGAGTAAAGCCACCTTTTGTGTATACTTTATTCATTTCTACAAATAAATTTTGAGCTAATATTCTTTTTTCTTTGCCATCGGCATCAGTATTCCACTGAGGATGTTCCATATCGTCAATAGAAATAAACGTAGGCTCGCCACCCATGGTTAAATGTATATTTTCTTCATTATAAACATTGTCAACGTGCTGACCTAAGCGATTAATTGCCGCCCACTGCGCCTCAGAATATGGCTTAGTTACACGTGGGTCTTCGTGTACTCGCGTTACTTTATTATAAAAGCTAAACTCCGATTTACAGTCATCTATACCGCCTGTAACCGGCGCCGCCGAGCTTGGCTCTGGCGTACATGCCAATGGAATATGCCCTTCACCGGCAAATAAACCCGAGGTAGGATCAAGCCCTATCCACCCTGCACCAGGAATATACACTTCGGTCCATGCATGCAAATCGGTAAAGTCTTCTTCTGGACCACTTGGACCATCTAATGATTTTTGATCTGATGTTAGCTGTACTAAGTAGCCCGATACAAATCGAGATGCCAACCCTAAATGACGAAACAGTTGTACTAACAACCAAGCAGAATCACGACACGAACCTGTTTTTTTACTTATTGTTTCGTTCGGTGTTTGTACGCCAGGTTCTAAACGAATGCCATAACCAACTAACTCATAAATAGCTTGATTAACAGCGACTAAAAAATCAACGCTTCTAAGCGGCTCTTTAGGGTTTAAAGATTCAATTAACTCTTTAAATTTTGGACTGGCTTTGCGTTTTTTTAAATAAGGAGCGAGCTCTGACTTTGAAATAGCATCGTAAACAAATGGGAAGTTTTCGGCGTAATCTTCTAAAAAGAAATCAAAAGGATTAATAACCGTTAGTTCGGCGACCAAATCGACCGTAAAACTAAATTCGGTGGTTGGTTTGTTGAAAACCACCCTTGCTTGGTAATTACCAAAAGGGTCTTGTTGCCAATTTATATAATGATCTTCTGGTACTATTTTTAAAGAATAGCTTTTAATTTTTGTACGGCTATGTGGCGCTGGACGTAATCGGAATATATGCGGCCCCATATTAACTGACCGATCGTATTTATACTGAGTATGGTGCGAAATCCCAACTGTAATTGTCATCTATTAATTCCCCTTTAATAATGTATGGCCACAATATAACGCTGAAAATATTATTTGGACTAATTCACTTGTGCAATTTTTATACCAGCAAACTTATAAATTACTGCTCCTCATCCATTTGCCGACTCATACACAAAGCAACGCCATGCATAAAGGTTTTGACCAAATTAATAGAAAAAACACACCAACTCTATAAATATTAAACTTAGTGTAATTTGTACCATCAATTTTAGATTTTTAATGGTGCAGATAATGCACCAAAATAGTGCTTAAAAATAACTTACAATTAAAACTAGTTAATTTAAAATATTGAAATAAAACAAATAATGTTAATTTTTTAAAATACTTACTCCGTTATTTATACCGCTAAACTGATATAATTAAAAGGATTTATTTAGAGTTTAAAAATCATTCAAAGTAATTATTAAATAGTAAGAAATAGTTCACGATAAAGCTGCTGTTAAAGTAAGTAACGGTGCTATACTAGATCGATTTTTAACCGCTTACGTTACAGCAAAACTAACAATCTCTATGAGATAAAACAAGCAACTTTTAATACATAGATGCTTACTTTAAAGATTAGCTTTGCAGTGGTGTGTTTTCATTTCAGACAAAACAGAACTCGTCCAATTTGAAAGACCAGCACATCTCACTAACCTGTTAATTTTTCATTATCATCAAAGCTAAAGGTAATGCAGCCCTGGCGTATTTTCAGATTTTTTAAATCAACCCAATCTACCTAATAGGATATTCTCTTATGCAAAAGCTAACAGATGTCGGTGAAAACTTAGTTAATGGTATAGCATCTCGTTATAACCTCAGTCACGATGCAGTAATACACATGTTAGTTAGCGTTAATAACGGCGGTTGCTCAATGGCACAGTTTAATTGCCCAGAGCTTGGTGGTTCTGGTCAATGGATGCGCGGCGGAATGACAATGGTTGGCGACATGTTTAACAACGGCTTAAAATCAACCGTTGATAACTTGTGCAACGAACTTGCTAATATATTGAGCAATAACCAAATATTTCCGGTTATTCCTGCAGGAACGCCTGGTAGCAATCAGTGGTGGCCAGGTAATCTAGGCAGCCCGTTTAGCAGTGGTGCACAAAATAATATTCGTTACGCTATATTCCCTAATCGCTTAGCCGTTGAATTAAATGGGCAAGTGAGCGTATACGACACGTTAGATCATAATATTGGTGGTGTAAGCCAACAGCAAGGCAATAATACCTCTCTTACATTTAACAGTCAGTGGGGGACGATTAATGTAAATACCCTGCCATTACTTTCAGGGCAAGCGCCAACGACTCCAGAACCACAAAAAGACTTTACACAGCAAGTAACGCAGCCCAATTTTGCATCATTAACGCCTAGCCAAATTGAAGCACCTGTTAATAATACAACGGGGCAATACTCGGTAGACGAAACACTTCAAATTATTGAAAAGTTAGCACAACTACGCGATTCAAATGCGTTGAGTGATGATGAATTTAATATTAAAAAGTCTGAACTTTTAAAAAGGATTTAACCACTATCCTCCAATAGCATAACGCTCAATAAAAGTGGTTTATACGGTCTCTTTTTTATTCGGTAACATATGAAAACATTTAAATGTAATTGCACAGAACAACTTATTTTATTTTTTGAAAGCAGCCATTGTTTGGCTTGTGGCAGAACCGTTGGTATAGATGATGAGTTCGATCAAGTTGAACCCTATGAAATTGATGAACAATCGGGTCTATTTTACAAAGCAGAAGCGCCTGACATTTTTTATAAAAAATGTGATAACAATGCTCAGTACCACGTTTGTAATGGTATGGTTAATTTAGATACATTTATACCCGTTGCCGATAAAGACGAAGTGCTGTGTTTTTCATGCCGCTTTAATGAAACGGTGCCCGATTTAAGCATTATCGGGCATATTCCATTGTGGAAAAAAATGGAAACGGCGAAGCGTCGCGCTTTATATACTCTAAAATCGTTATCGCTCCCCTTAAATACTATTATTCAAGAACCTGAAAGCGGATTAAGCTTCGACTTCATAACTGACCGTAACGTGAGCGATCACTTTGTAAGCCCAATTATAGGTCAAGATGTTGTATTTACAGGACACGACTGTGGCCATATCACTATAAATCTAGCCGAGGCAGACGACGTAGCACGCTCTCAAGCTAAAATAGCGATGGGTGAGCGTTACCGTACTTTACTTGGTCATTTTCGCCATGAACTTGGTCATTATTATTTTGATCAACTAATCGCAAATTCACCAAAAAAACATGCTTTATGTAAGCAATATTTTGGTGATGACGAATTAGATTATCAACAAGCGCTCGATACTCATTACAAACAAGGCGCTCCTGCTAACTGGCATGAAACCTTTATTAGTGAATACGCTACTATGCACCCTTATGAAGACTGGGCAGAAACATGGGCGCATTACATGCACATTATCGATACGCTTGAAACGGCTAAAAACTTCTCAATTACCGGCTCTACAACTGGCAATGAATTTGAGCTAGACGAAGCAGACGAACTTCGAT
Organism: Pseudoalteromonas sp. EB27; assembly: GCF_001974875.1. GTDB lineage: Bacteria > Pseudomonadota > Gammaproteobacteria > Enterobacterales > Alteromonadaceae > Pseudoalteromonas. Next base: position 1,540 of record NZ_MTQD01000024.1, on the reverse strand, counting down.
TGCCACAAAGTGCTTATTACTTTAATTCACAAACATCGATTGATGCTATTTTAGATACTTGGATGGAATTTTCGATCATTCTAAATTCGCTAAATCGCAGCATGGGACTTGCCGATGCCTACCCGTTTGTATTAACTCAAGCAGTGCGAACTAAGTTATCTTTCATCCATCATGCTATCCATAACAGGCTCAATTTAATACCTGATTTGAGCATTGGAAAAGTGTAATAAAGTAAGCTCAGTCCAAAAACATTTTAATAGAGCCATTTATTCTTGCTATGACTTTTCATGCGTAGGTAAGTGGCTTTTTTATTATGCGCAAAGCCGTAAAAATAAGAGTCTAAAAATAGTATATCCCCCTACTTTCTCGCTAAATCTCTATTAGCTTGTCATCGCGAGGTTATTCTTGAGTCGACTTATGATTTTTTCTTGGTAAGTACTAACTGTAGAAAACTTTTGTATTGATACAAATAAGCCAGTTAGTTTTTCATTTGATATATCAGAGATATTAACCCCTTTATATAAAATAGGCGCATTATTTTGTCTGGTTGAATTATTCGACAGTAAAATGTTCAATTTTACTGTACGCGCTAACTCTTCTTGATACAGAAAAAACTCTCTTAAATGTGTGCTAACAATATTGGCTGCTTTTGATCTGTCTATCATTAAAATTTCGTCAATTAGTCGGTTTAACCTGCTGCGAGACTCTATTGCTTCGTCGAGAATATCTAACCAATTAAGTTCGCTATTTGATAGTAAAGCTAAAAAGTACACCGTACGTGCTTTATTATAATTAATAAAACCAGGCCACATAACATCTTCGCTAGATACTTTAAGTGCTTTATCAAACTGCTCAGCGGCAGATTTAAGATACATACTTACTTCTTCAAGTATTGATGGCTCTATAGTATTAATATTTTTTTGAGCCAATTCTAAACCATCAATAGACAAAATATCTACAGAGTTCATATTTAGCGACTCTCGCAGCAAATGCATGCCTTTTTTGTTGTAATACAAACCTAGGTAATTATGGTAAATGGTTTTTGTCACTGGATTACGAAGAATTGGACCTCTGACATGAAGTAAGTCTGCATGAATATTAAAATTATCATCAGCCACAAAACTTTGGTAAGACACAACAGCTTTAAATAGCTTTATTGTTTCCGTTATTTGAATTGAATTACCTTTACTCACCGAGTGCAATATTTCACAGCGCCTATCAACTTCTGACAAAATTGTATCCATACGCTTTTTATAAAGCACTTTGTTAGTTTCTGATGCATTAAAAACAGCTGGAAATAAAACAATTAGGTCAATTATATATTGCAGGGTATCGGCAAAGAGAACGGCGGTTTCTGACTCTTTTTTTAGTTTATGCTCAATAGAGTCAAAAATTTCTTTCTCTAGTGTATTTTCATCTTGGGACTTAAACTGATTAATTAACTCTGGAAGTGAGGTTACGTAATTTTCATTATCTAAAATGTTACCTTCCATTTTACTAATGTTATTTACACTATCAATTGACGTATATGTTCTAACAG
>NZ_MTQD01000023.1 GCF_001974875.1 Pseudoalteromonas sp. EB27 | reverse complement strand
TAGGAAGTCAGGGCTCAATCTACGTCACAGCATTTTCACACTCTGGTTGGGTACGAGCTCACTGTCTTCCCGATGTGACAAGTGCTAGCTAAACACTCATCAAGAAGAGATACAAGGTTGGGTTGAGCGAAGCGAAACCCAACGAAAAATATCCTACCAACAAAAACAGAGACTTTGCAATATCGATTATCTAATTCTCAAGCACGTTTTTGCTTAGACAAAGAGCGCTGCGCCCTAATATAAAGCTAATTTCAGCCACCCTTTTGCTCATGTTTAATAATTTTAAGAAGCAAATCAATTCTGCGATTTGTTTTTTTGGTTTGCTCCCTAATCATTCCCTGCACCACAGCTGAAGCAAGGAAAATAAAACATATTATTTGAAATAATTCAGTTTCAATATCATAGAAGCTATTAGCAATTGATAACAAAACAAACGGTAAAAAAATTGATATGAGATCTTTCAAGCCCCAATCATTTTTTCCTAACGTTTCAAATTCATCTTTATATTTTTGCAGTTCAGCAATATGTTCTATCTCTAGTTTTGCCTTCATTTCATTTTCGGTATTCACACTAGCTTACTCTCACATATTAAATATAGCTTTGATAATAACTTAATACCTTTTTTAGGTTCAATATTAAAAACTGTTTAACGGTATCGAACCAACCCCGATGTTCTTCTAACCTGAGAGCTTACAGCTCTTCTCTCGCTAACTATTATTCACAAAAAAGCCGCTGTGTTTTTCAATACAGCGGCTTTTAAAATCATTATTCTAAATTAATAGATTATGACTTAGGTGCACGACCCGCACGTTTACGTTCGTTTTCTGTAAGATGACGCTTACGGATACGAATGTTTAGTGGAGTAACTTCAACTAGCTCGTCATCATCGATGAACTCAAGCGCTTGCTCAAGTGAGTAGTTAAGGTGTGGAGAAAGCGTTTGCGCTTCATCAGTACCAGATGCACGTACGTTAGTTAACTGCTTGCCTTTAAGGGCGTTAACTGTAAGGTCGTTATCACGGTTATGAATACCGATAACCATACCTTCGTATACTTCAACACCGTGACCGATGAATAAACGGCCGCGTTCTTGTAAGTTGAATAATGCGTTAGTAAGTGCTTTACCCGTTGCGTTTGCAATCATTACGCCGTTCTTACGAACACCGATGTCGCCACCTTTGTGAGGACCGTAATGATCGAACGTATGGTACATAAGACCAGAACCCGAAGTAAGCGTCATGAAATCAGTTTGGAAACCAATTAAGCCACGGCTAGGGATCATGAAATCTAAACGCATACGGCCTTTGCCATCTGGAGTCATGTTAGTAAGCTCACCTTTACGTAGGCCAACTTGTTCCATAACAGAACCCTGATGCTCGTCCTGACAGTCAATAGTAACTGTTTCAAACGGTTCTTCTAGAACGCCATCAACAGTACGTAAGATAACTTCTGGACGAGAAACTGAAAGCTCGTAACCTTCACGACGCATGTTTTCGATTAAGATACCTAGGTGTAATTCACCACGACCAGAAACACGGAAGCTATCTGGGCTTGCAGTATCTTCAACGCGAAGTGCTACGTTGTGTACTAATTCTTTGTCTAAACGCTCACGGATGTTACGTGACGTTACAAACTTACCTTCTTTACCACAGAAAGGTGAGTTATTTACAGAGAATGTCATTGTTACAGTTGGCTCATCAACACTTAGTGGTGGTAATGCTTCAACGTTTCCTGGGAAACAAACTGTGTCAGAAATCTTAAGCTCACCAATACCTGTTACAGTTACGATGTTACCAGCGTAAGCTCTATCAGTTTCGATACGTTCAAGACCTAGGTAGCTTTGTACTGCGCCAATTTTACCATTACGTGTAGTGCCATCAGCACTGATAATAGTAACTTGTTGGTTAGGAGCAACAGAACCACGTTTAATACGACCAATACCAACTACACCAACATAAGAGTTGTAATCTAGTTGAGAAATTTGCATTTGGAAGTCACCTTCAGGATCTGCATCCGGTGGTGATACTTCTTCAACTATCATCTTGAACATAGGTTCCATGTTTTCAGATGGCTCGTCTAAATCTAGCGTTGCCCAGCCGTTGATAGCTGAAGCGTAGATTACTTTAAAGTCTAACTGTTCGTCAGTTGCGCCAAGGTTGTCGAATAAATCAAAGATTTGATCCATAACCCAATCAGGACGTGAACCTGGCTTATCAATTTTATTGATAACTACGATTGGCTTTAAGCCTTGCGCGAATGCCTTTTGCGTAACGAAACGCGTTTGTGGCATTGGACCTTCTTGAGCATCAACAAGTAATAATACTGAGTCAGCCATCGAAAGTACGCGTTCAACTTCACCACCGAAATCGGCGTGTCCCGGGGTATCTACGATATTGATATGGTAGTCGTTCCAAGAAATGGCTGTGTTTTTAGCCAAAATGGTAATACCACGTTCTTTCTCAATGTCGTTTGAGTCCATCACGCGCTCTTCGTTACCGCCGCGTGTTTCTAATGTACCTGATTGCTCAAGTAGTTTGTCAACCAGAGTTGTTTTACCGTGGTCAACGTGCGCGATAATCGCTATATTTCTTAACTTTTCGATGCTCATATATTTACTCAGAGAAATTAAATTCTCAATGATCCTGCAAGATCTACGCACTCATCCACGCTTTCGCGAGATGTCCCAGCATAGGATTTAAAAGGGCGCATATTATCCCTCATTAATGACATGGATGAAAGTTTATCCAATACATATTTTAAAACTTTCTCAATACTTTTACTAAGTATCTGTTTTTTATATGACAATTATATGAATTAAATTTCAATTATTTTTCAAAAAACCCTCTTTTTGACTATTTTTCCGATCTTTTTGTTACTCTTTTGCATTTAGGTTATGCTAATTCCAGCTGATTAAATTAACAACAAATTACGCTCTGTAAATTTTGCACCGAAATGGAATATTTACGCACCAAAACAGTGCGTTTATATATTCCATTTTGATGCAATGATATTTTTTTAATTTATAAACAGCCAGTTACAATAATGGCACAAAAACAGCTTAGTAAATATCAAAGCAATTATGCAGCAATAACAAAACCCAATAGTTGGAGGACACATGTCACAATCGGTTTTAGATTTTATTAAAGAAAATGACGTTAAGTTCATTGATTTACGCTTTACTGACACTAAGGGTAAAGAACAGCATGTTTCTATTCCTCATCACCAAGTTGATGAAGACTTTTTTGAAGACGGTAAAATGTTCGACGGCTCTTCAATTGCAGGCTGGAAAGGCATAAACGAATCAGACATGGTATTAATGCCAGTTCCTGAGTCAATCAAACTAGACCCTTTCACTGAAGAAGCTACATTAATTTTACGTTGTGACGTAGTAGAGCCTTCTACATTACAAGGTTATGAGCGCGACCCGCGTTCTGTTGCTAAGCGCGCTGAAGATTACATGCGTTCTACAGGCATTGCAGACACTGTTTTATTTGGCCCTGAGCCAGAGTTCTTCGTATTTGACGATGTTAAATACAAATCAGATATGTCTGGTTCTATGTACAAAATTGATTCTAAGCAAGCTGCTTGGAACTCAGATAAAGAATATGCAGATGGCAACACTGGTCACCGTCCAGGTGTTAAAGGCGGTTACTTCCCAGTTGCTCCTGTTGATGACTTCCAAGATTGGCGTTCAGCTACGTGTCTAGTTCTAGAAGAAATGGGCCAAGTAGTAGAAGCACATCACCACGAAGTAGCAACAGCAGGTCAAAACGAAATCGCTACTCGCTTTAATACAATGGTATTAAAAGCGGATGAAATCCAAGAAATGAAATATGTTATCCATAACATGGCTCACTTATATGGTAAAACAGCAACGTTTATGCCTAAGCCAGTTGTTGGTGATAACGGTTCTGGTATGCATTGTCACCAGTCTTTAGCTAAAGACGGTGTTAACCTTTTTGCTGGCGATAAGTACGGCGGTCTTTCTGAAGATGCACTTTACTACATTGGCGGTATCATTAAGCATGCTAAAGCAATTAACGCTTTTGCAAACGCATCTACTAACTCGTACAAACGTTTAGTACCAGGTTTTGAAGCACCAGTTATGCTTGCATACTCTGCACGTAACCGCTCTGCATCAATCCGTATCCCAGTGGTTCCATCTGAAAAAGGTCGTCGTATTGAAGTACGCTTCCCGGATCCAACAGCTAACCCATACCTTGCTTTCTCAGCAATGCTTATGGCTGGCCTTGATGGTATCAAAAACAAGATCCACCCTGGCGATGCTATGGATAAAGATTTATACGACTTACCAGCTGAAGAAGCAGCAGAAATTCCAACTGTTGCAGCATCACTTGACGAAGCACTATCTGCACTTAGCGCAGACCGTGAATTCTTAACTCAAGGTGGCGTATTCACTGACGACTTAATCGATGCTTACATCGAACTTAAGTCTAAAGAAGTTGAAAAGCTTAACATGACAACTCACCCAGTTGAGTTTGAAATGTACTACAGCTGTTAATTAAGCTGTAAAAAATATGTGTGTTCTCAAGCCCGCTTTGCGGGCTTTTTTAATGGTAAAATTAGTCAATCTCCACTAAAGTTAAGTTACCGATAAAAATGCAGGGCTGCAGAGTGAATAACAAGATTTTATTACTATTAATTACTTTAGGATTAAGTAATTATAGTTATGCCGGTGAAACAAAAATATACGCTTGGAAAGATAAAAATGGCGTATTAGTGTTCTCAGACACCCCTCATAAAGGTGCTAAAGAGGTCAAGCTCACCAGCCAAGATCTTAATATGCCTGCAACAAATACTGACATTTTTGACGAGCAACCCCAGCCTCAAAAAGCGGCTTTTAGTATTGCTATTTCCTCCCCTGATCATAACCAGACTATTCGTGAAAATACCGGCACTGTTTATGTTACTAGCCGAATAAAACCACGCTTTGAAACTGGTTTTACTATACAACTTTTTATTGATGGTAAAGCACACGGCCCTGCCAGTGACAGCTCAACCTTTGCAATAAGGGATGTAGAACGTGGTCAGCACACACTACAATTAAAGCTTTTTAATAGTAAAAACCAAGTTATTGCTACAAGCGAGCCCTGTATGTTTTTTATGCACCGAAAAGGGCTAAGCCTAAGTAACTAAATTGGGGTATTACTAATCGTGCAGCAGTGTATTTTACCGTATAACTTGCTTGCAAACATCAACGCACTAAAATGGTGCAGCTATGATTAATAATAAAAACTTTAGCCCTGAGCTACTCGATGCCATTTGGCAAAATCAAACAACCGCTATCATATTACTTGATAAAAACTTTATTGTAATATATGCCAATAACAGTACCAGTGAACTGCTTGGCCTTGGTAATAAACGCCTATTAGATCAACCTTTTGATAGCCTTTTTAACTACCATTCAATCGATTTAGAGCGTATAAAACAATACTCACTAGTTGAAGGTGTAGATTGCCAGCAGCATAGAGCTGACGTGGTTTTTAGCGATTCTCGCCATGCGAAAGTAGCCGTAAGTACACGACAAATTAAGTTTAATGGCTCGCTTTATATTTTATTTGAGTGGCGCCAAACCGATGACGAAATTAAGCACGACCAAGCGTCTAATCAAATGCATCAATACCAAGCTGCCCGAAACCTAATTAGAGGCTTAGCGCACGAAATTAAAAATCCTTTAGGTGGGATTCGCGGAGCGGCGCAGTTATTGCAGTATGAGGTTGATCAACAAGAAAGAGATCAATGTGCTGAGCTCATCATTGAGCAAGCCGACCGATTACGTGAATTAGTAGATAGGCTTTTGGGGCCCAATCAACTTCCACAAAAATCGTATGGCAACATACATCAATCACTTGAATCAGTTGCAAGGCTAAGTACGTTAGATAATTGTTCTAACATTAGCTTAGTTAAAGATTACGACCCAAGTATTCCTGATGTATACATTGATCAAGGCAAGGTTCAGCAAGTAGTATTAAACATTGTACGAAATGCCCAACAGGCGCTTGTAGATGGCGGTGAAATAACAATAAAAACCCGCATTAATCATCAGCATCGTCGCCCAGGTAAAGCACCTAAAAAAGCCTTGTTGATCCAAATATCTGATAACGGACCAGGAATTGATCCCAGTGTACGCGAAACACTGTTCTACCCTATGATCACCAATAAAGAAGGTGGCTCTGGATTAGGACTCTCAATAGCGCAAACGCTGATAGATCAACATGATGGCTATATAGAATGCGATAGCTGGCCTGGACATACTGAATTTAATATCTATCTGCCCTTTGCAGATTAATGTTTGGAGTTTGCATGAAAACAGTTTGGCTTGTAGATGATGATGCCTCAATTCGCTTTGTACTTGAAAAGGCACTAACCCGTTCAGGGTTTAACACGGAGAGCTTTGCTAATGCGCAAGATGTACTAAGCGCACTAAAGTTTAGCCAACCTACTGTTTTAGTTTCTGACGTTAGAATGCCTGGCATGGATGGTATGGCGTTGCTTGAACTTATCGCAGAGCAAAACCCTGGGTTGCCGGTTATTATAATGACCGCCCATTCTGATTTAGACTCAGCAGTTAATGCATTCCAAAAAGGTGCTTTTGAATACCTAGCTAAGCCGTTTGATTTAAACGAAGCAGTAGCCCTCGTCGAAAGCGCATGCAGAGCAAACTCCACTAAAAAAACTAAACGAAAGCAAGCCCCACCAAAAAGTGCTCACATAATTGGTGAAGCGCCCGCAATGCAAGAAGTGTTTAGAGCGATAGGTAAACTATCGGCTTCTAGCATGAGCGTATTAATAAATGGTGAATCGGGTACCGGTAAAGAGCTTGTCGCCAGTGCGCTGCACAATCATAGTCCACGTAAAGAAAATCAATTTATTGCACTTAACATGGCAGCCATTCCAAAAGAGCTTGTTGAGTCAGAGTTATTTGGCCACGAAAAAGGCGCATTTACGGGCGCAGATAGCGTACGTAAAGGTCGTTTTGAGCAAGCCAATGGCGGCACACTGTTTTTAGATGAAATTGGTGATATGCCACTTGATGTGCAAACACGTTTATTGCGCGTACTTGCCGATGGTGAATTTTATCGCGTTGGTGGCCATCAAAGTATAAAAGTAGATGTCCGTATTATTGCGGCTACTCACCAAAACCTTGAAGATTTAGTTAAACAGGGCAAGTTTAGGGATGATTTATTTCATCGTCTTAATGTTGTGCGCCTACGTTTACCCGCTCTTCGAGAGCGCACTGAAGATATAGAAAGCTTATCGCAACACTTTTTACATAAAAGCGCTAAAGAGCTTCAAGTCGAAAGCAAAGTGCTGAGCCCTAAAGCGACTGAGCAATTACGTTTATTTAATTGGCCAGGCAATGTACGCCAATTAGAAAACACGTGTCGCTGGCTAACAGTTATGGCGCCAGGTGAGCTTGTAAGCGAGCAAGACTTACCACCGGAGATTCTGGATGCTTCGCCAACCCAAGAAGAAGGTGATTGGCTAGATGCGTTTCAGCAATGGCTTAATCAAGAGCTTAAACAAGGTAAAGAAAATATTTGGCCTGACATTCAAGCCCAGCTAGAAACTCGCTTAATTAAAACAGCACTGGCTAATTGTTCTGGTCATAAGCAAGATGCTGCTATAAAAATTGGTTGGGGACGCAACACGTTGACCCGAAAATTAAAAGAGCGCAATATTAGCTGATTAAACGCTTTTAACACATTTGGTTATTGATGAAGCTAATCGAACATATTCCATTATTCAAACAAATGGAAATTATAAACAGGCTGCACTTTTTTAAGGAATTTACACTCAGCGAGCGCCAAGTCTTATTAGAGTCGTTCGGCCTGTTATATTTAGTAAGCCAGCATCAGTTTTTATTTAAGCAATACGATAACGACAAGCGCTTATATATTGTACTTAGCGGCGCGCTATTAGTATTTAAACATAATCATTTGCTAGAACTTGGTACTATAGAGCCCGGTGAATTTATAGGTGAAGGCGCTTTTATAAATAACCGAGAGCGCAGCACTAGCGCACGCGCCAAAACCGACAGTATAGTTCTTGCTATTACCCCTGAAGCACTCACCCGCTTACCTAATGTTATCCGTGAAAAAATTAAAGACCGAATTATAGAAGGTATGAGTTTGCGTATTGCAAAACTTAGTGAACATATAGAAACTCACGGTTAACTCTATCACTCAATCCATATAAACAATTTGCAATGAGCAATCAAGCCAACTGGGCTTATTAACGTGCGCAGTAAAAGTGTAAGTATCTGAAGGCTTGGCACCAAAGGGGGTATTTACAAGTGGTTGCGAGTGGCTGTATGTTTGCGAATAATTTTTGTAATAAATGACAACGTAACCGTATAAAAACTCCCAACCTAACCTTACAACAGCGCCACTGGGTAAGGTAAAGTCAGCATATTTATCTGTAAATGTGACAAGTAAATCATTGTACTTGTCTTCGCTGCATTGAGTTGTTCGTAACCTTTTAGGCATAACAAAGGTTGTACCCGCCACTACATTTTTTAAATAAAAACCTATGTTGCCATCACCATAAAAATGATTTGAACGCGTTGTATAGTTAACTTGTGGCTCGTAACCTAGCCCCTGCATTATAGCCGCAAGTTGCTCAGTTTCTTTAGAATAAATCTTATCACTTGATAAGAGTAATGTGGCTTCACCAAAGTCAGGTGGGATTGCCAGCTCTACATATTCATAAGAGAGCGATTGTGCTTTTAGCGCAGCATCGAGCTGGTTGCGCTGTTCATCTTGCAAGTTTTCACTAAATACATACACGGTAGGTTGTTGGCACGCAGCTAATAGTAATGCCAACACACATATTAAAATTCCATTTTTCATAGTTACCCTTTTAAATTACAATTGTAGTCTATTAAAGGTAACTATTTATAGCAATTTAATTTGTTTGGCTATCTAACCACGCATCAACACTTTTACGGGTGTATAAAACTTCTTTAAATAAACGATGGCGTTGAAATTCAAGTACCGATTTTTTTTTCATATCGCCACTCACTAAACGACTATGGTGATCGTTAAATTTTGAAATCACAGAAAAACCACGTTCAGCATTTTCCTTTTGCTCTTTTACTTGATTAGTAAGATGTGACCTAACATCATCTGCGGTCAACATATCTGAATTATCTAAGCCCATTAGCTCTTTTTTCATTGCTAATCTTACGCCCATTTTCTACTCCGTTTTATATGTATTCATTACACATTGATTAATCCGCCAGAGTTTTAGCAATTAGCGAGCCATACGTAAAAAAGATTGCAACGAAGCTTAACTTTTAATTGCTTCAGTTTTTTTAAAGACAGATAAAATACCTAAAAACTTTCATAACTAATTGTGTATTACAGCTATCTAAAGTTACTTGCTTTGGTGCAAAAGTCGCTGTAAGCCTTTATACTAAAGCCTGTGCGTTACCCCACCGAGAGCAAATATGAACGAAGAATATATAGAAATAGAGTTAGAAGAAGAGCCGATTGAGCTTTGTAAATTATTAAAAGTATTAAACTTAGTTGAAGGTGGCGGCCAAGCTAAAAACCTAATCACTGAAGGCTATGTGGGTGTTAACCATGAAATTTGTACAATAAAGCGGAAAAAATTATACAGTGGCGATGTACTAGAATTCGATGGTGAGTTTTTTCAACTTGCGTTAAGTGAAGATGCAGTTCCTGCAGAAAAACCTGCGGCACAACCTCAAGCAGAATCAAAGCAAGCTGCACCACAACCAATAAATCAGCCAGCTAAAGCTAAGCGCAAGCGCACTAAAAAGCCTAAAGTTGACGATAAAACAGGTCGTCGTCCTATTTCATTTGGTTAAGTATTTAAAAAACCTCTTTTTATATAAAAAGGCCACCTTGTATAGTTGGCCTTTTTGCTCTTTAATTACCTATCTAATAATAATAAAAACAAGGTAATAATATGTCACAAAACACACCAGCCACCTGGTTTAAACCCGCTGTATGGGCGGCACTTGTATGGAACTTACTTGGCGTTATTGCATTTGCAATGCACATGATGATGACACCCGAAATGATAGGTAAACTACCGCTAGATCAACAAGCTGCCTACTCTAACGTTCCTATTTGGTCAACTATTGCCTTTGCTATAGCTGTATTTGGAAGCACTTTGGGTTGTCTGTTTCTACTTACTAAAAACTCTCTTGCAATACCTACTTTTGCACTGTCGCTCGGTGCTATTTTACTACAGCAGTACTATAACTTTGTAGTTATAAACAGTATTGAGCTGCTTGGCGCAAGTGCTGTATTTATGCCTGTTTTTGTAATCATAATTGCCATTGCTCTACTTTATTTAAGTATTAAAGCTAAGCAACAAGGCTGGTTACAGTAATTAATAAAGGTCAAAATAACTTTTGACCTTACCTCGTCTTTCAAATCATCTCTTGAAATTAAATTTTTCAGCATCATCTCTAGTATAATAATTGTATAAAATTCGTTCTCTAAAGACGGCTTTTTACATTGGTATGCACTTTGCAACTCAAGTACTACAGAGGTCACTCTTCAAAATATTTTTATAATTCATAAAGGGGCAAATAATGAATAATAGTTTCGATACCCAACATCAGCTCACAATAAACGGTGAGCAATATCATATTCATTCTCTAAAAGGACTTGGCGACAAAGCGAAACGATTGCCCTTCTCCTTAAAAGTATTACTTGAAAACCTTCTTCGTAACGAAGACGGCGCAAATATTAAAGAACAAGACATTCAAGCCCTCCTTAATTGGGATCCTCAAGCAAAACCTGCATCTGAAGTTGCCTTTACTCCAGCTCGCGTAGTTATGCAAGATTTCACCGGTGTACCCGCTATTGTTGATTTAGCCGCGATGCGTGACGCAATGGAAAAACTAGGTGGCGATCCTGCAAAAATAAATCCGTTATCGCCAGCTGAACTTGTTATTGACCATTCGGTACAAGTAGATGGTTATGGTAATGATGGTGCATTTGATTTAAATGCCAAGCTTGAATATGACCGAAATAAAGAACGTTACGAATTTTTACGCTGGGGACAAACCGCTTTTGATAATTTAAAAGTAGTGCCACCAGCAACCGGTATTGTTCACCAAGTGAATTTAGAGTATTTAGCCCGTGTTGTTTTTAATGAAGAGCGCGATGGCAAAAAATTCGCTTACCCAGACACCCTCGTAGGTACTGACTCTCATACAACCATGATTAATGGCTTAGGTGTACTTGGTTGGGGCGTAGGCGGCATTGAAGCCGAAGCGGCTATGCTTGGTCAGCCAATTAGTTTATTGATTCCACAAGTAGTCGGTATGAAGCTTAGCGGCAGATTACCTGAAGGTACAACCGCAACCGATTTAGTACTAACAGTAACCGAAATACTGCGTAACCATGGTGTAGTGGGTAAATTTGTAGAGTTTTATGGTGACGGCCTTGCCGACCTACCACTTGCCGATAGAGCAACCATAGCGAATATGGCACCAGAATACGGCGCTACGTGTGGTATTTTCCCGATTGATGATGAAACCATTAACTACCTTCGCTTAACAAACCGCGACGAAAAACACCTAAAGGTAATTGAAGATTATGCTAAACACCAAGGTTTATGGCGTAACGATGGCGACGAAGCGAGCTACACCGATACACTCGAACTTAAATTAGACGATGTTGTACCAAGCCTTGCAGGCCCTAAACGTCCACAAGATAGAATTGCCCTAAATAAAGCGGGTGAAGTAATTGGCGAGCATTTAAAAGGCTTTCAAGATGAGCGTATGGCTCGTCGCGATAAAAGCGATGAAGAGCAAGCTCGTATTGAAAGTGAAGGCCCAACAACAAATCCAGATGAGCCAGTAGACGAAGCACAGTTTATGGGTGCCGCTAAAGTTAAATTTAAAGGCCAAGAGTTTGAGCTAAATGATGGCGCGTGTGTTATTGCCGCAATTACCAGCTGTACCAATACCTCTAATCCAAGTGTTATTTTAGCCGCAGGCTTAGTCGCTAAAAAAGCGAAGCAATTAGGCATTAATGTAAAACCTTGGGTTAAAACATCCCTTGCACCAGGCTCTAAAGTAGTTACCGACTACCTAGAAAAAGCAGGCTTGATGGACGACCTAGAAAGCCTAGGATTTAACTTGGTAGGCTATGGCTGTACTACGTGTATTGGCAACTCAGGTCCACTAGCGACTGAAATATCAGATGCGATTCAAAAGCATAAATTAGTGGTTAGCTCTATTTTATCGGGTAACCGTAACTTTGAAGGTCGTATTCACCAAGATGTGAAAATGAACTTTTTAGCCTCACCTCCACTTGTTGTAGCCTATGCCATTGCAGGCAGAACCGACATTGACGTATACAACGAACCCCTTGCGCAAGATGCTAATGGTAACGATATTTACCTTAAAAACATCTGGCCAAGCGTTAAAGAAGTGAGCGACCTAGTTAAAGAAACAGTAACTAAAGAAATGTTTGAAAAAAGCTACGCTAACGTTTACGAAGGCGATAGCCGCTGGCAGCAAATTCAAATACCTGATGGCGAACTTTATGATTGGGATGACGCATCTACCTACATTAAAAAAGCACCATTTTTTGATGGTATGAAAGTAGAGCCTCCGGGTATTCCAACGATTGAGGGCGCACGTTGTTTAGCTAAGCTTGGGGATTCAGTAACAACTGACCATATTTCTCCAGCAGGTGCTATTAAAGCAGAAGCGCCAGCAGGTTTGTACTTGCAAGAGAAAGGTGTAGAAAAGTCGCAATTTAACTCGTATGGCTCACGCCGTGGTAATCACGAAGTAATGATGCGCGGCACGTTTGCTAATGTGCGTCTTAAAAACTTACTTGCCCCGGGAACTGAGGGCGGTGTAACACGTACACAACCAGAAAACGATTTAGCAAGCATTTACGATGCAGCTATGGAGTACCAAAAAAATAATACGCCTCTCATTATTTTAGCGGGTAAAGAATACGGTACAGGTTCATCTCGTGACTGGGCGGCCAAAGGCTCACTTTTACTAGGCGTTAAAGCGGTTGTAGCACAAAGCTACGAGCGAATTCATCGCTCTAACTTAATCGGTATGGGTGTATTACCGCTGCAATTTAAAGAAGGTGAAAGCTACGAGTCACATGGGTTAACAGGGCAAGAACAATTTGATATTGATGGCCTGTACGATAAAACCGATGAAGTAACCGTTATTGCTACAAATGCCGAAGGTAAAAAAGTCACCTTAAGTGCAGATGTACGTATTGATACCCCTAAAGAGTGGGATTACTACAAACACGGCGGTATTTTACAATATGTACTGCGTAATATGCTCGACTAACAAAGACAGTAGTTAATACATTTAAAAGCCCAGTTTAGTAATAAGCTGGGCTTTTTTATGTGTGCTGTTTGTTGTCTTAAATCAATGCTAAGCATTTAAAGCATGCCTACACTAAGGTAACTCTTAGTGAGGTAACTATGTCGCAAACAATGATAGTTAGGCTACTTAAAACATCAATAGTGCTTGGGTTGTGCCTTATTGTTACTGGCCACACTTTAATTGTGTCGAGTTATTTCACTGTTAATCATGGTATTAAAGGAATAATTTTAGCGGCGGCATGCATTGCTGTAGGCGTGCTATTGTCACTTCCTACTAAAATATATTTAACCATACTGCTAATGGAAGCCGAAAAACGTTATTTAAAAAACCATAAAAGCACGCACTCTAAATAATTAAAGTGCACTTAAATTATTAATTTCTTTATTACGTTTTTCTAGTTTGTCTTTTACATTTTCGGCGTCATTAAATAGCTTTTTAACAGAGTCTGGGTTCAAAATACTGTTCCCCTCTGGTGCAGCCGACATTGTATTTGTACTTGGAGAGGTATTTAAAATAGACGTGTCTTCTGCAGCAATAACAGTAATGTCTTTAGGATCGAGTTTTACTTCAATACTTTTTGCATGCGGGTTAGGTGTATCAGAAAAGTGCCATTGACCTGTTTCATCTTGCCACTTAAAAATTTTGCTGCTTGAGGTGGTACTTTCAGGCATTGGTTCATCAGAAATACTGCTCGCAATTTTATCGCCAGCTTGCTTAACGCCCTGCACTGCTTGGTCCAAAGTATTGCTAGATAGCACGACCATTTTTTCTTTAATTTGCTGAGATTCACTGCTAATTGATGATGCAGAAAGCCATGTTTGACCATCGGGCTTTTTTAAATAAAACAAAGAGATGACTGCAATAGCCATGATTGATATAGCTAAGTAGGTAAAGTATTTCATAGCGTTCCTGCTTTAATTAATCCTTTAATGCCTTGAGTCTAATAAAAAATACTTAATTAGGCAATTTTTTGTACCCTAATAAAAAATAAAAACGCAGCCGAAGCTGCGTTTTTATTTGCAATTTAACTACACCGTAGTGGCGTTAAATACCGTCACCATCCATGTGTAGTCCACATTCTCGGTTTAAACCAAAAAAGCGGGTTTCTTCCTCAGTCATTCCTGGTTCTAACTTACGTGTTGTATGTACGTCACCCATCGACACATAACCTTGCTCCCATAATGGGTGGTAAGGTAAATCGTGCTTAGTAAGATACTGATACACGTCGCGGTTAGACCATTCAATAATTGGGTACACTTTAACGGTACCACGGCTAATTTCTACAAACTGTTTATCAGCACGTGTAGATGATTGATCGCGGCGCAGACCACTAAACCACGTGCCTGCTTCTATTTCTTTTAACGCACGGGTCATCGGCTCTACTTTATTAAGCTGATTATATTGCTTAATGCCGCCTTCGCCTTGCTCCCATAGTTTACCAAATTTAGCCTCTTGCCATGCTGGGCTAAGCGGCGCTCTATACACCTTTAAGTTAAGTGATAAACGCTCACTCATTTGCTCAATAAACTGATAAGTTTCTGGAAATAAGTAACCTGTATCGGTTAATACAACGGGAATATCTGGACGTTGTGAGGTCATTAAATGCAGCATTACTGCCGCTTGAATACCAAAGCTAGATGATAAAAAAGCCGTATTAGGCAAGTTATCAAGCGCCCATGCAACACGCTGTTCTGCGCTCATATTCGCTAGTAAACCATTAGCATCAGCTAACATAGCCGTCTGGCTTTGTTTATCTAGCTGTAAAATGTTTTTAAATTCACTCATGGTAAATTCCAAACCTCACCAGCGCCAAAGCGCTGGTATTTAATTAAGCGTGAAAATCGGTTACTGATACTTTTACTTCAGCAACAATGCCTTTGCGTATAACAAAGTCACCAAAACACTCACCATCATTGCGCTCGCTTGCCCATTGGCCAATTAGCTTATCGAATGCTTCTAGGTAAACGTCTTCGCCTACGTTCTCAAGGTACAATTTAGGAATACGTGTCCCCTCTAAATTACCACCTAAGTAAACGTTGTACTTACCTGGGCCTTTACCCACTAAACCAGCTTCGGCTAGCATTGCGCGGCCACAGCCGTTCGGGCAACCAACAACGCGCATAATAATGCTGTCATCTGGTATACCGTGCTTAGCAAGTAATGCTTCAGTTTTTTCAACTAGGCTTGGTAAGTAACGCTCTGCTTCGGCCATTGCAAGTGGGCACGTTGGCAGTGAAACACACGCCATAGAGTTTTTACGTTGCTGCGAATCTTTGTCATCAATTAAGCCATGGCTACGTGCAATCTCTTCAATCACGGCTTTTTGATCTGCAGGTACGCCAGCAATAATTAAGTTTTGGTTTGCCGTCATACGCATGTCACCTTGGTGAACTTCAGCGATTTTACGACACCCTGTTTTAAGCGGTTTGCCTGGGTAGTCTAAAATACGACCACTTTGAATAAATAGCGTTAAGTGATGCTTACCATCAATGCCTTCAACCCAACCAATGCGATCCCCTCGATGAGTAAACTCAAACGGACGGCTTGGTGCAAACGTAACGCCTGAGCGTTTTTCTACTTCTGCTTTAAATACATCAACACCTACACGGTCTAGTGTGTATTTAGTTTTTGCATTTTTACGGTTTGAACGATTACCCCAATCGCGCTGCACAGATACAACATGCTCTGCAATTTTTAAGGTATCTTCTAGCGTAATAAAGCCAAAGTCATCAGCCTTACGCGGATAAGTTGCGGTATCACCGTGCGTCATGGCAAGGCCACCGCCCACTAATACGTTAAAACCAACAAGCTTGCCGTTATCAGCAATTGCCACAAAGTTTAAGTCATTCGCATGCACATCAACTTCGTTGTTAGGTGGAATAGTTACCGTTGTTTTAAATTTACGCGGTAAGTAATTAGACCCTAAAATTGGCTCTTCTGTGGTTTCTGCTTTTTCGCCATTTAACCAAATTTCGGCATACGCTTTCGTTTTTGGTAATAAATGCTCAGAAATTTTTGCAGCCCAGTCGTAAGCTTCTTGATGTAACTCAGACTCAACTGGGTTAGTAGTACAAAGCACATTACGGTTAACGTCACCCGCTGTAGCAATAGAGTCTATACCTACGCTATCAAGCATTTGGTGCATGCCTTTAATATTAGGCTTTAATACACCATGAAACTGAAACGTTTGACGCGTTGTTAAACGAATACTGCCGTAGCTTGTTTTGTCATCTGCAAACTTATCGATTGCTAGCCACTGCTCTGGCTTAATAATACCGCCAGGCATACGTGCACGTAACATTACATTATGTAGCGGCTCTAGCTTTTGCTTAGCACGCTCACCACGTATATCGCGGTCATCTTGTTGGTACATGCCATGAAAACGAATTAGCTGAAAGTTGTCAGCAGTAAAACCACCAGTAATTTCATCTTTTAAATCTTTTTCTATGGTGCCACGTAAAAAGTTACTTTCTCTTTTCAAACGTTCGTTATCAGAAAGTTTTACGTTTTTATCTTGTTCGCTCATTTTAAATCCTAAATTTGTTACAGTGACGGCTGTTAGCTGTTAAATAAAATAAGAAACGTGATTAATACACGTCTTTCTGATAGCGGTTTGCGCTACGCAAATCTTTTAAGTATTGCTCTGCGTCTTCGTTACTCTTACCTGTGTTTTCTTTAACGATATCAAGCAAGGCGTTGTGTACATCTTTTGCCATACGATTTGCATCGCCACAAATATAAAAGTGAGCGCCAGCTTCTAACCATTCAAACACGTCTTTACTGTTACTGCGTAATTTGTCTTGTACGTATACTTTTTCGGCTTGGTCGCGGCTAAATGCTACATCTACTTTGTTAAGTAAACCCGATTTTAAATAACCCTGTATTTCTACTTGGTATAAAAAGTCTTGAGTGAAATGTGGGTTACCAAAGAACAACCAGTTTTTGCCTTGTGCTTCACGCGAATCACGCTCTTGTAAAAATGCACGGAACGGCGCTATACCCGTACCAGGACCAACCATAATCACCGGTGTATCATCGTTAGTTGGTAGGCGGAAATTGTCGTTGTGTTCGCTAAATACTTTAACTTTACAACCTTCTTCTGCACGACGAGTTAAGTAACCAGTACAGCCACCTAAATGCTCGCTATCAAATGCATCAAACTGCACTAGACCTAGTGTTAAGTGTACTTCGTCTTCAACCTCAGCTTGGCTAGATGCAATTGAGTACAAACGAGCTTGTAGTTTACGTAGGCAATCTACTAATGTTTGCGCATCAATTTTTGCTGGATTTTGGCGAATCACATCATATATTTGACGAGGCTCAATGTATGCGCGCATTGCAGTTTTATCTTCAACTAGTTTAAGTAGCTCTGGCGTGCCCGTAGCAGTTGCATATTTTTCTACAAAACCAGGGTATGACTGAGTCAGCTCTAGTTTTTCAATAAGTGCATCGCGTACGCTTAGCTCTTCATCACCTACTTTTACAATGCTTGTTGCATCTATTTGAGTAAGTGTAAGTACTTCATCAACTAATACATCGTCATTTAAAAAGTACACACCTAATGAATCACCTGGCGTGTAAGTAATGTCAGAACCTTCAAGCGAAATTTCAACATGGCGTACATCTTTAGTTGAGTCGCGACCGGTAATTTTTTGAACAGTTAATAGCTCTGCTTCAAATGGATTTTGTTTTGTATATTGGCTTGCTGCAGAAGTTGGTGCGCCAAATGGCATTGATACAACTTGACCACCAGCGGCCTCTTGTTGCGCTTTTAAATCAGGTTCGAATGCGTCAATTGCGCCCGCAATCCATGTTGCAGCTTCTTCTTCATAATCTACATCTAAATCAGCACGTTGATATATGGTCTGTGCACCTAGTTTATTTAAACGCTCTTCAAAGTCTTTTGCTGTTTGGCAGAAAAACTCATAGCTAGAATCACCTAAACCAATAACGGCTATTTTTACATCGTCTAGTTTTGGTGCTTTTTTAGTTGCTAAAAATTCATAGAGTGTTTCTGCGTCTTCTGGTGGCTCACCTTCACCGTAAGTAGATACAACGATGGTTAAAAACTTTTCTTTTTTCAGGGCTGTTGGTTTGTAATCTGACATGCTAACCAATTTAACCGCTAAGCCGCGCGACTCAGCCTGCTCTTTCATTTTGCTTGCTACGCCTTTTGCGTTACCCGTTTGCGAACCATATAAAATAGTTAGCGCTGCAGCATCTCCTGCAGCCGGTACGCCAGCAGTAGGAGCACCTAATGCAGCTGAGTTAGCATTAGCGGCTAAGTAACCACTTACCCATGCTTGTTGAATTGGATTAAGCTCAGCCACTAAACCTTGCAGCTTTTGTACTTGATCTTGCGATAGCGGGCTTGCCGCAGCATTTAGTTGACCTAACAACATGAATCGATTCCCCATAACCCTGAAAATTAAACACAACACACTTTGTGTATTGTTAAAAATGAGTTTTACCTCATCCAGAGTGTATCTGTTGAGGTTTTCTAAGTATGCAGGATAACGGGCTATGCATAGATAAAAAAAGAATAGAATCTGCTTTGATATTCCATTTAGTTATTAATTTATAAAAATACCTTCAAAAACAGTTTAAAGAGTAATTATTGCCTTTTACTGCATTTTAAATTAACAATTTTGTAACCAAACTAATGTAGGGTATATTTTACTTTCAAAGTAAAAATAGGAACAATCATGTTACACGGGAAATATAAAAACAAATTAATTAGTACCGCTTTGTTACTGGGCTCATTACCTGTAATGGCCAATGTAACTAATGGCGGCTTTGAGCAATGGTCAGGTAATACACCTGATGCATGGACAACAATAGATGGCGGAATTAGCCTTTCACGATCCACCAGCACAGTTAAAAGTGGCAGTAGCTCTGCTGCTGTAAATGTAACTACAGGGTCGCAAAGTAACACCGATTTATTACAACAAGTTACTGTAGAAGCAGGTAAAACCTATAACTTTTCGGCTGATGTATACCATACCGAAGGTAAAATTAAGGCGCGCTTATATGTAGACGGCTACCAAGGCTATTCAAATCAGGCACAAACTAACCAATGGCAAACAGTTAGCCATAGCTATACAGCAAGCAGTGATAAAACAATTAGTGTTGGACTTAGGTTTTACGATGTAAGTGGATTTGATGGCAGCGAAACCGTATACGTAGATAACTTTTTACCAAACGCTGATGGCAGCGCATCAACAAGTTGTACCGACAATAGCCTTACCCTAACGCTTAATACCGATAATTACGGCAGCGAAACTAGCTGGGCCGTAAATAACAATCAAGGTAGCGCAATCGCTAACGGCAGTGGTTACGCATCAAACACACAATATGATGAACAAATATGCCTAACTGATGGTACATACGCACTAGTTATTAGCGACAGCTACGGCGATGGCATGTGTTGTTCAACAGGTAGTGGCAGTTATGCACTTAAGCAAGGCTCTACCACACTTGCAAGTGGTGCAAGTTTTAGTAACACCGACAGCACAGCATTTACTTTAGGCGGTGGCTCTGGTGATGGCGGCGGGACTAATCCAACCCCCACTGGCTACTATGTTACTGCTCAAGGGTTATCGGGTTATACACTAAAAACTGAGCTTTATAATATTATTAAAGATCATAATGCACAGGGTTACTCGGCTATTTGGAATTTTTACGACTCATCAGCACGTGATCAATACTTTGAAAACGATAACAGCATTTTAGATATGTATAGCGAAAAACCAAACGGTTCAGATAGCTACAATTATACTGCTGTGAGCGATCAATGTGGTAACTATAGTGGAGAAGGCGGCTGTTACAACCGTGAGCATTCATTCCCTAAAAGCTGGTTTGGCGGCACTATTGAGCCAATGAACTCAGATGTGCATCATATTTACGCAACCGACGGTTATGTAAACTCAAAACGTAGTAATTTCCCATTTGGTGAAGTAGCAAGCGCTTCATTTACATCAACTAACGGAAGTAAATTAGGTTCTGCCGCAAGTTCATTAAATTACTCTGGTACTGTGTTTGAGCCAATTGACGAATTTAAAGGTGACTTTGCTCGCGCTTATTTTTACATGGCAACGCGCTACGAAAATGTAATAGGCACTTGGCAAACTAAAACGACCTCAAGTAATGCAGTGCTTAATGGTTCAAGCAACAAAGTGTTTGAAAGCTGGGTTGTAGCCATGCTGCTTAACTGGCATAACAGCGATCCTGTAAGCCAAATGGAACTTGACCGCAACCAAGCAGCGTTTGAGTTTCAAGGTAATCGTAACCCGTATATCGACCACCCTGAATTTGTAGAAATGATTTGGTAAAAGTTAGCTGTTAAAACATAAGCCTTTGCAATTGCAAAGGCTCTTAACTTTTAGTGTGTAATATTTTTGGGAGATTACCTCACCACGTAACGTATTTTCAATAAAAACACTCATTTAACAACCACTAAGACTAAAGGATAATAACCTGCCATTAACACTATTTTCCGTTATAAACGGTAATCAAACTCCTTGAAATAAAAATCAAACCATTGATTTATAATAACTTTAAATCATTTTGTGTAGTTTTATAATTTTTAACGTAAAGCTGATTGTCAGATTAACTGTATTAAAAACAACCATGCACGACCTTTTGCCTATACATAGCAGCCTAAAAGCTGATCTACCCTGCATGTTCAATATTCATTTGCTTTAACAAAAGCCGTATTTATTTGATTAAGCAACAATGTTGCAGGAGAACGCATGCAAACTACACCACCCGGTGATGCACCATCAAACACGCACAAGGTTGCTCAAAGCTACGAGCAGCTTCATAAACCCAGCTCTGACTTTAATACTCGCGACGAGTATCTCGAACACGAATTACAAATTATGCAGCCTAAGCGCTGGCGTCCTAATTTACCGTTTAGAGATTACCGATTTGAATTTGAAGACACCATACCAGCAATGGCGGGCACAATTGGTAAAGTCGTTATGGTGGGTGCTATTGCAGCTACATTTGCAGCGCCTCTTGGTTTAAGTGATGCGTTTGTTTTAGAAAATGTACGTTATGAATTACTCATTGTTTCTATTTTTATCATTTTATTTTCAGGCTTTATTTTACCCACGGCCAACTTAGCTGGTACTCATGGCCCACTTATTCCACTAATCCCTATTGTTGTTGCTGCTGGCGGCCACCCTATGGCGTTTGGCTTACTCATTGGTGCCTTTGGTTTTATTTTGGCCATAACCAAAGGAGGAAGTATGCTCGCGCGCCTAACCAGTAAAGGTGTGTGTGGCGGGTTGCTCATTTATTTAGGCTTTATTGGTACTATTTCGCAAGTTAAAAAGCTGTTTGCTTGGGCGGAAGCCATTGATATGGCGCACATTGCGTTTATTGTTATTTTAGCCACCATTTTATTGTATGCGCTATTGGAGCACTTTAAAAAGCGTTGGTTAGCCGTGCCGTTAAGCTGCCTTATTGGTGGCGTGGTTGCTTTTGCTTTAGGTGCACCGTTTGAGTTTCATACTGCACCGGGTTTACCAAATATGAACCCAGCATACTGGTGGGGCGAAAACACAGGTTGGATGCTTGGCCTGCCAACGCTTGAAAGCTTTGTTGTTGTACTCCCGTTTGCAGTGCTCGCTGTTGCTATGTGGTCACCTGATTTTTTAGGTCATCAAGTATTTCAAAAAATAAGCTATCCGCAACGTACTGAAAAAGTACAAATGAATATCGACGATACCATGCTAAGCGCATCGGTTAGACAAACATTTGGCTCACTTGCCGGTGGTGCTAACTTTACCTCATCGTGGGGAACCTACATTGTACCTGCCGCTATTGCTAAACGCCCTATTCCGGCGGGCGCCATTTTAACAGCCGTATTTTGTATTATTGCTGGTTTATGGGGTTACCCTATGGATTTAGCCATTTGGCAACCTGTGCTTTGTGTTGCGCTTATTGTCGGTGTGTTTATTCCGCTACTTGAAGCTGGTATGGAAATGACACGCGAAGGCAAAACAACGCAATCAGCCGCTATTGTGGTATTTGCTTCGACCTTGGTTAATCCGGCTTTTGGTTGGTCGCTTACTATGCTGCTTGATAATTTAGGGCTTATTGGCTGTAAAGAACGCAGCGCTGAGCTATCTAAAATGAGCCGCTGGGTAATCCCACTTATTATGTTTGTGTTACTCACCACTGTAATGGCAATTGTAGGCATGTTACCTGGTATACCTGCGTTAATGGCTGACTTTAGACATTAACCTTTAGCTACCACATCTAATATTTACCTACAAAAAAGCACGGCAATTGCCGTGCTTTTTTACGTGTAATGAGTGCTCTAAAGGAACTTTGATCAAACTCTTTTTTACTGATCATTACTTTGGCTACTAGATTACTCGCCATTATTAATAGTGTAATGTATATCTAAAATTTTTAAGGATGAAAGTAGGTCGGATGAATAAATTAAACAATCAAAATAATTATATTAAAAATACAGGAGTTGAAGGTAATAAACGCCTAGTTACAATTAGTGTTAGTAGAAATAATATAATTATAAAAAATGGTATAGGACGCTTTAAGCGAGGTCCCTATAAAGGAGCTTCCTTATCATTAAGTCCAGAAGAAATAACAACCCTTTATCAAGTTGGCACCGTTGTTGGTGGCTATGTTATTGGAACAATCACAACTAACTATTTCACAAAAAAAGGAGCTCAGGCGTCTAGAGGAACAAGTAAAATATGCAATTTTAAAAAGCCTCTATATAAAAAAATTTGTGGTAAGCCCCTTTATTTTCGTAATGAAGCTTTAGATATAAATGGTAGAACAATTGAAATTTCTAGGTGTGATGACGGCCATGAGTACATACAACCAGTGATATCTGCTGTGAAACTCCCTCATAAAAAAACGCGAACTTAGCCGCGTTTTATTATTTAATTACTTTTAAGCAATTACTGCCAAGGGCGCTCAGCTGCTAGTTGTTTTTCAAATGCATCAATTTGTGGGTTTAGCGTTTCGGTTACCCCAATAAAGTCTAAGCCACTTAACAAACGCTCTTTTACTTCTTTACTAATATCAAAACTAATTGGTAAAAACTTACTGCTTGTTAGTGTTTGATTTTCAAGATCGATTTCAATGTTAATATCGTCGTGCTGCTCGCTAAGTACAAACAATTGCTCAAGCGTGTCGGCAGGTAACGCTATGGCTAACATTTGGTTGTTGCCACAGTTATTAAAGAAAATATCTGCAAAGCTTTCAGCCAAAATCACTTCAAAACCATATTGCTTAAGCGCCCATGGCGCGTGCTCGCGAGATGAGCCACAACCAAAGTTATCGCGCGTTAATAAAATTTGCGCACCTTGGTAACACGGGCGGTTTAAAATAAAGTCAGGGTTTGGTTCGTCGTTATCTAGGTAGCGCCAATCGTAAAACAAAGCAGCATCAAAACCTTCGCGGCTAGTTGATGTTAAAAACTGCTTAGGAATGATTTGGTCAGTATCTACATTGTTTTTATCAAGTGGAGCCATTAAGCCACTAAAAAATACGCTCATTATGCTTCTCCTCTAATATCAACAAAGTGACCATGTATTGCAGCGGCTGCCGCCATTGCAGGGCTAACTAAATGTGTACGTCCGCCACGACCTTGACGACCTTCAAAATTACGGTTAGAAGTAGATGCACAGCGCTTGCCTGCTTCTAGGCGGTCATCGTTCATTGCTAAGCACATTGAGCAACCCGGTTCGCGCCATTCAAAGCCAGCGGCTTTAAAAATATCAGCTAAGCCTTCGTCTTCCGCTTGTTTTTTAACTAAGCCCGAGCCCGGTACAATTAATGCTTCAATACCAGCAACAACATGTTTGCCTTCAACAATTTTTGCAGCAGCGCGTAAGTCTTCAATGCGGCTATTTGTACATGAGCCAATAAATACCGTGTCTACTTTCGCGCTTGATAATTTATCGCCCGCTTTTAAGTCCATGTATTTAAGCGCACTTCGAATAGCATCGGCTTTAATTAAATCTGGCTCTTTATCTGGATCAGGTATGCACTCATCAACACCAATTACTTGCTCTGGGCTTGTGCCCCAGGTAATTTGCGGTTGAATGTCGTCAGCATTTAGCTCAACAACTAAATCAAAGTGTGCGCCTTTATCTGTTTTTAAGGTTTCCCAATATTCAACGGCTGCATCAAAATCAGCGCCTTTTGGTGCAAACGGACGACCTTTTAAGTAATCATAAGTAATTTGGTCAGATGCAATTAAACCCGCTTTTGCACCCATTTCTATGCTCATATTACATAGCGTCATACGGGCTTCCATTGAAAGCGCTTCAATGCCTGCACCACAAAACTCTGCTACATAACCTGTGCCACCAGCGGTACCTAACTTGCCAATTACCGCCATAATTAAATCTTTAGCCGTAACCGTTGGACGCAATACACCGTTTATTTGAATTTTTAACGATTTCGCCTTTTTTTGCTGTAGCGTTTGCGTTGCTAATACGTGCTCAACTTCAGACGTACCAATACCATGCGCTAATGCGCCAAACGCACCATGTGTAGAGGTATGGCTATCGCCACATACAATGGTTGTGCCTGGCAAAGTAATACCTTGCTCTGGGCCCATTACGTGCACAATGCCTTGATTAATTGAGTTTAAATCGTAAAGTACAATACCAAACTCTTTACAGTTTTTATCAAGCGCCATTAATTGGTTTTTAGATACTTCGCTTGCGGCATCAAGTGATCGGCTTTTAGTCGATACGTTATGATCCATCGTTGCAAAGGTTTTTTCTGGGCAACGTACAGTACGGTTTTTTTCACGTAGACCTGCAAAAGCCTGCGGAGAAGTCACCTCGTGCACTAAATGGCGGTCAATATAAAGTAAGTCGGTTTGCTCGTTTATGCTGGCAACGGTATGTGCTTGCCAAATTTTTTCGTATAACGTTTGGGCCACTTGCTAATTCCCTAATCTGTTTGAGTTGCAGCATAACGGTGCTGCAACTTTAATATGTTATTAAATGCGAGAAACGATAGCTGCTGCCACATCGCTTGTGCTGTAACCTGCATTTGGATATATATCTGGAGTGCCAACGCCTGCTTCTACGGCTTCTGCTACAGCTTTTTCAATGGTCCGCGCAGCTTCGTCTTGCCCTAGCGAGTAACGTAGCATTAATGCGGCACTTAAAATTTGTGCTATTGGGTTTGCAACGCCTTTACCTGCAATATCTGGTGCTGAACCGCCTGCTGGCTCATACAATCCAAAACCCGATTGATTCAAGCTTGCCGATGGTAATAAGCCCATTGAGCCTGTGATCATGGCGCACTCATCTGACAAAATATCGCCAAATAAGTTATCGCAAAGTAGTACGTCAAACTGGCTAGGCTGTTTAACTAATTGCATAGCGGCGTTATCTACGTAAATGTAATCTAAGCTTACTTCTGGGTAGTCTTTACTAACTTCGGTTACTACTTCGCGCCATAATACGCTTGATGCTAATACATTGGCTTTATCAACAGAGGTAACATGGTTACTACGTAGTTTTGCTGCTTCAAAAGCAAAGCGTGCAATACGCTCAATTTCTTTTCGTGAGTAAGTTTGCGTATCAAATGCAAACTCTTCAGCGCCTTCACCACTGCGGCCTTTTTCACCAAAATAAATGCCGCCGGTTAGCTCACGCACACATAAAATATCAAAACCTTTTTCGCTAATATCAGCGCGAAGTGGTGACGCTGCACTTAATGCAGGTAATAACTGTGCAGGGCGTAAATTACAAAACAAACCAAAGTGCTTACGAAGCGGCAATAACGATGCGCGCTCAGGCTGCTCGTTTGGTGGTAAGTTTTCCCACTTAGGGCCACCAACTGAGCCAAATAAAATGGCATCGGCACTTTCACAAGCACTTAGTGTTTTTGGTGGTAAGGCTTCACCAAATTCATCAATGGCTGCGCCACCAATAGCATGATGCTGACGGTTTAATGTAAAACCAAACTTATTGCTCACAGCATCAAGTACTTGCTCTGCTGCCGCCATTACTTCTGGGCCAATACCGTCGCCAGCTAATACTGCAACGCTGTAGTTTGTTTTACTCATCCTGCTTTCCTTTGTTGTTTTAAATCAGACACTTTTTGTGCACGATAAATTAAGTTATAAACACGGATCATGGCGCGTACCGACGCTTCAACCACATCCGCTGCAATGCCCGCACCGTGGTAAGGGCGACCATCGTATTTAGCAATAATGTTTACTTGGCCTAATGAACTTGCACCTTGGCCTGTTGCTTCTAAGTTATATTCAATCATTTCAACGCTCATACCGGTTAAGCGCTCAATAGCTGCAAAGGAAGCTTCAACTGGGCCATTACCTGTCGCGGCTTCTTGTTTAGCTTCGCCATCAATTCGCATTCCAATCGTAGAGCTTGCTACCGATTGTGAGTTAGAGGCTGAGTTAACAAATTCTAATTGGTATTTTTCATCTTTGTCGTTAATTTGATTAAAGTAAATCATCGCCTCAAGGTCGTAATCGTATACTGTGCCTTTTTGGTCAGCCAATTCGATAAAGCTTTTATATAAGCCATCCATATCGTAATCAGATTTTTGATAGCCTAACTCTTCTAAGCGATGCTCAATAACATGACGACCCGAACGCGAAGTCATATTTAATTGGTTGCTTGGCACACCAACGCTTTCTGGCGACATAATCTCATAAGTATTTTGCGCTTTTAATACACCGTCTTGGTGAATGCCAGAACTATGCGCAAAGGCGTTTTCGCCAACAATCGCTTTATTTGGTTGTACTGGCATATTACAAATTTTAGCCACTTGACGAGATGCGCGGTAAATTTCTTCACTTTTAATATCGGTGTATACTTTTAAGTGGTCGTGGCGCATTTTCATAATCATCGCCACTTCTTCAAGCGAGCAGTTACCAGCCCGCTCACCAATGCCATTAATAGTACACTCAATTTGGCGCGCCCCGGCTTGCACTGCGGCTACCGAGTTTGCTACTGCTAAACCTAAATCGTTATGGCAATGCACACTTAAGCGCGCTTTATCAATATTTGGCACGTTATTCATTAAATGGCGGATCATCGCGGCATATTCGTCTGGCGTTACAAAACCAACGGTGTCTGGCAAGTTAATAGTTGAAGCCCCGGCATTAATGGCCTGCTCAACAATTTTACATAGATCCCAATGTGGCGTACGACCAGCATCTTCACACGAAAACTCAACATCATCAGTATAGTTACGTGCCAATTTAATTGATTTAACCGCCATGGCCGTTGCATCATCTAGGCTCATACGTAATTTATGTTCAAGGTGTAAAGGGCTTGTAGCAATAAAAGTATGAATACGGCTTTGCTGTGCTGTGCGAAGTGCTTCGCCACAGGCTTCAATGTCTTTAGCAACTGAGCGTGCTAAACCACAAATAATTGGACCTTTTACTTCGGTTGCAATACGTTGCACCGAGCGAAAATCAGCGGGGCTCGAAACTGGAAAACCCACTTCCATCACATCCACATTCAAGCGGCTAATTGTATGTGCTAATTGAATTTTATCATCTTCAGTAAGGCTTGCTTTAAGTGCCTGTTCGCCATCACGTAAGGTGGTATCAAAAATCCATACTTTATCTTGCTCTTGCATAACTGCCCCTCATTCCTATGTTACCCAAATTTCAATTAATCCCAGCCGCGAGATAAAAAAAACCCCGCAATTGCGGGGTTTTTTAGTGTTCAACTCGATGCAAACACACTAATCCCCGCTTACTTGCCATAGCAGTAAGAGGTTAAGTTTTAGTGTAATTAAACGAATAATATGCATCTTGTTTTCTTATGTGTGTGTTCAGTGAAGCCTATTTTTAACATTCATAGCCGCACCAAGCAAGCATAAATATTCTACACAATAGATTTAAAAATGATTCAATTAGGTTTTTTAATTCAACATAGGTCTATATTGGGAATTAAAACAACAAATACGTAACTAGCGACGCTTAAATTAATAAGCACTGCAATATACCGTGCTTATATTAACTTTTTACAATTTTTTTAAGCTATGCTTCTTTATTCGTTTCTCTTACGTAATGCCCGGCTCCACGAGTAATATAGCGCAGCTGCCAAATAACGCGCTCAATCAATTCGTCGCGTTGCAATCCTTCTATATCGAGCGCTTCTGCACCCGCATTAAATACGAGCGTTACCATAGATTCCGCCTGAATATAGGCATGCATGGCATTACACTTAGTTTCACTTTCTAAATAATGAGCCAGCTCTAAAATAAAATGTTTTACCTCGCGCGCTACAGCGGCTCTAAATGCTTTAGAAGTCCCAGAGCGTTCTCGCAGCAACAACCTAAATTGGTTGCTTGAGTTATCAATAAACTCCATAAAAGTAACCACTGAGGTATTTATAACACTGCCGCCATCATTTGCTATTCGTCTGCGTGCTTGACGCATTAGTTGACGAAGGGTTAAACCGGCTTCGTCTACCATGGTTAAACCTAGCTCATCCATGTCTTTAAAATGACGATAAAAAGAAGTTGGGGCAATACCGGCTTCTCGTGCTACTTCGCGTAAACTTAAATTCGAAAAACTATGATCAGCACTCAGCTGATTAAATGCCGCTTGAATTAACGCCTGTCGTGTTTTTTGTTTCTGTTGCGCTCTAACACCCGACATCAACAGCTCCCTGAATTATTTTATATGAATATTTAGTGATATTAGCTCAATTGTACAGTCTAATACTTGACGACGAGAGTTTGAAATACTATTTTAGCTTACAGTTGTACGCTGAGATTGAGAATTATGAATAAACCACCGATTATTTGGACAAACGTCCTATTTTTTAGCCTAACCTTTTTGGCGGCTGCCACACTTGTACCTTGGTACGCTATTAGCTACGGATTTACCAGCGCGCATTGGATTGCTTTTGTAGGCTGCATGTTTTATGCGGGCTTATCAATTACTGCCGGCTACCATCGATTATGGGCACATAAGACCTATAACGCACACCCTGCAGTTGAATTTATTTTTGCGCTAGGCGGCGCTTTTGCACTACAAAACAGTGCTTTGCATTGGAGTAGCGATCACCGTATACATCACGGTCAAGTTGACGACCCAATAAAAGACCCTTACGCGGCTACCAATGGTTTTTGGTATAGCCATATCGGCTGGATGTTACGTGACTACCAAGGCGATAGCTACAACGACTATAGTAATTGTCGTGATTTACAACGAAATAAAGTCGTTATGTGGCAACATAAGCACTACTTAAAACTAGCTATTGCTATGAACGTAGGTTTGCCTCTAGCACTTGGTTTATTGGTTGGTGATGTGTGGGGTATGTTAATCCTTGCAGGTTTACTACGCTTAGTACTAAGCCAACACTTTACCTTTTTTATAAATTCGGTTGCACATATTTGGGGCTCTCGCCCATACACCGAAAAAAATACGGCACGTGATAACGGCTTTTTAGCGTTATTTACATACGGTGAGGGGTATCACAACTTCCACCATATTTTTGCAAGCGACTACCGTAACGGTATTAAATGGTTTCATTACGATCCAACAAAATGGATGATTCGCTCTTTAGCAGCTGTTGGTTTAGCTAATAAATTGAAGCGTACACCTGTTGAACGTATCGAAAAAGCAAAGGCCGAAACGCTAATGAGCAAAACGCAAACGCGTCTTGCAAAATTGCCTTTAGCACAAGATAAGATTACATTATTACAACAAGAGTACGATTTACTGCTGAAAAAACTGCAAAATTATTGTTCACTACAAAAACAAGTGTTAGAAGTTAAAAAAAATAACATGGCAAAGCAGTGTGAACGCTCAGCATTAATGGCACAATACCATGAGTTGGAAGCCGCCTGGGAAAATCAAAAACAGGCATGGCTAGCACTTAATGCGAGGTTATTAAAAGCCTCTTTTAATTAATTTAGGAGTGGCTGTGGCCAAACAACCAGAACAAAAAAAAGTACCCGTGACATACCAATATGATGCAATAATTATTGGCACGGGTCCTGGCGGTGAAGGCACCGCCATGAACCTTTCAAAAAACGACAAAAAAGTAGCGGTTATTGAACGCCAAGAAGCTGTTGGTGGCGGTTGTGTACATTGGGGAACAATTCCTTCAAAAGCGCTTCGCCATTCTGTTAGCCGCTATATTGAATACAAAGCAAACCCGTTATTTAATATTGGTGAGCGCCCTAGCCGCTTAACTTTTCCTGATATTTTACGTCACGCCAGTTCGGTTATTTCTAAGCAATCTAATTTACGTAGTAGCTTTTACGACCGTAACCGCATTCATATGTTTCAAGGTGATGCGAGCTTTGTAGATAAGCACACGATTGAAGTAAAAAGAAATGACGGCTCAACCGAGCGACTAACGGCTAAAACGATTGTTATAGCAACGGGTTCACGCCCTTATCGCCCACCAGAAGTCGATTTTACGCATTCTCGTATTTACGAAAGTGATACAATACTAGGCCTTAAACACGACCCTCACCGCGTACTTATATACGGCGCTGGTGTAATTGGTTGTGAGTATGCTTCTATATTTAAAGGTTTAGGCGCTAAAGTTGATTTGGTTAATACACGCGACCGACTACTTGCTTTTATGGATGCTGAAATATCTGACGCGCTTAGCTATCACTTTTGGAACAGCGGTATTGTTATTCGTCATAACGAAGAGTTTGACCGAATAGAGACCCGTGACGACTGCGTTATTATGCATTTAAAATCAGGCAAACGCGTAAAAGCTGACTGTATTTTATTTGCTAATGGCCGTACTGGTAATACAGATACATTAAACCTTGAAGCCATTGGTTTAAAAGCCGATAGCCGTGGCCAATTAAAAGTTAACGAAACATATCAAACAGAAGTTGATAACGTTTACGCTGTAGGTGATGTAATTGGCTACCCAAGCCTTGCTAGTGCTGCGTTTGACCAAGGTCGTATAGCTGCTGATGCAATTGCATGTGGTAACTGTGACGACCGCCTGATTGTTGATATTCCGGCCGGTATTTATACCATTCCAGAAATGAGCTCAGTAGGTAAAACAGAGCAAGAACTTACAGCCGCTAAAGTACCGTATGAAGTTGGCCGTGCTCAGTTTAAGCATTTGGCTCGCGCGCAAATTGCTGGTACTGAAGTAGGTAGTTTAAAAATATTATTCCACACTGAAACCAAAGAAGTACTTGGCGTACATTGTTTTGGCGAGCGTGCATCTGAAATTGTTCACATTGGCCAAGCCATTATGGAACAAAAAAATGGTGGCAATAATATCGACTACTTTGTAAATACCACATTTAACTACCCGACCATGGCTGAAGCCTACCGTGTTGCGGCATTAAATGGTTTAAATCGCTTATTTAAGTAGGTTATTAAGTAAGGTTTTTTTAAAGCCCTTTATAAATAGATAACAAAAAGCCCGTTAATTAGCGGGCTTTTTACTTTTAAACAGTTTTTAAACCATTATTACTTATGGTACTTAGCACTTAGCTCATGTACTGCATTAATGAATACGCCAGCATTTTCAGGGTCTACATCTGGTGTAATACCGTGGCCTAAGTTAAACACGTGGCCATTGCCCGTACCAAAATCTTCTAAAATAGTGCCTACTTCTTGACGAATACGCTCTGATGTACCGTGTAACATAGATGGGTCCATATTACCTTGTAGAGCCACTTTATCACCAACACGGCGCTTAGCGTCGCTAATATTAATAGTCCAATCAAGACCAATTGCATCACAACCTGTTGCTGCAATAGCTTCAATCCATTGACCACCATTTTTAGTAAACAAAGTAACCGGTACTTTACGACCATCGTATTCACGAATTAAGCCATCTACAATTTTATGCATATATTGTAGTGAAAACTCATTGTAATCGCGCGGGCTTAATACACCACCCCATGAGTCAAATACCATTAGCGATTGCGCGCCAGCTTTAATTTGAGCATTTAAGTAATCGATAACTGAATCTGCTAACTTATCTAGTAATAAATGAAGTGTTTGCGGCTCTGCAAACGCCATTTTTTTGATTTTACCAAATACTTTGCTGCTACCGCCTTCAACCATATAAGTTGCTAGTGTCCAAGGTGAACCAGAAAAACCAATAAGTGGTACTTCACCCTTAAGTTCACGACGAATAGTGCTTACTGCGTTCATAACGTAGCCAAGCTCGTCTGTAGGGTCTAACTTTGGAATTTTTTTAACATCAGCAAGTGATGAAATAGGACGTTCAAACTTAGGGCCTTCGCCAGTTTCAAAGTAAAGACCTAAACCCATCGCATCTGGAATCGTTAAAATATCACTAAATAATATAGCGGCATCTAACGGGTAGCGACGTAATGGTTGCAGTGTTACTTCACATGCAAGTTCTGCATTACGGCACAGGCTCATAAAATCGCCCGCTTGTGCACGTGTTGCACGGTACTCTGGTAAATAGCGTCCTGCTTGGCGCATCATCCATACCGGAGTTACATCAACAGGTTGTTTTGCAAGTGCACGTAAATAACGGTCGTTTTTTAATTCGCTCATGGCGTAAATGATCCTAAGACTTGTATAAATTGTGCAAGATTGTACCACCATATTCCCCGACCCTCTATTGCTTAGGGACGAAAACAGCTTTAGCTAGAGGCAGATCAATATAATGGAGTGTTTTAATCCATTTTGACTATAAAATAAGCAAAAAAGAATAACATTTAAAACTTTTTATTAATATGTTTGCAACATACTAAAAACCTTGTTATTGTTTGTCCCGCGTTAACAAAAACAACAATAAAAATCTTAAAACAATAAAAATAAAAGTTTTAAAATAATAACAATAAAAATCATCTCATAAAAATAAGAAAGCTTGTTATAACAAGTCACTGAAAGAAATTAGACCACCGTAACTGGTGGTTTTTTCTTGCCTGCAATAAAACTCCCCCATCTTAATTAATATAAAAAGATACAACTCACAACTGGGTTACTTTACTTGTTGATATACGCTCAAATTAAATATATCTTGATGTACAGTGAGTTATTATATTTTTAATTAAAAACCAACCCAGCCTAGGAGAATAATTATGCTGACGCGTGTAGAAAAAGCTCAACAGAAATGGGGTGGTAGCCACACAGTAATTGATAAATGGCTAAACGAACGCCAAGACCTTATTGTACTTTATTGCAAAATTGCAGGCTTTACGCCGTACGAAAAACAAGATCAGGCATTACCAGAGCCAAAGCTAATTGAATCATTTTGCCAACTTTTAATGGATTACCTATCTGCAGGCCATTTTGAAGTGTATGACGATATAGCAAAAGCATGTGAAAAAAAGGGCTTACAAAGCCAAGAGTTAGCAAACTCTATTTACCCGCGTATTTCTAGTACAACCGACATAGCGCTTGATTTTAATGATAAATACGCTGAAGTAGACAAAGAAGACTTGTTAAAGGGCTTTGATGATGACTTATCTGTTATTGGCGAAGCATTAGAAGCACGCTTTGCACTTGAAGATGAGCTTATTGATAACTTGTTTTCTAATCACGCAAACTAATATGTTATTTACGCACATTAAAAAAGGGACCTAAGGTCCCTTTTTGCATTTACACAATAAGCTTATTATTGTGCTGGTGCTTCTTCATTTTGAATTTCAAGTAATTCAACTTCAAATACAAGTGTTGAATTAGCTGGAATCTTACCTAAGTCACGGTCGCCGTAAGCAAGTTCTGAAGGAATAGTGAACTTGTACTTAGAACCCACTGACATAAGTTGTAAACCTTCAGTCCAACCCGCAATTACGCGGTTAAGAGGGAAAGTTGTCGGTTCGTTACGTGCATATGAGCTATCAAACTCAGTACCGTCTAATAAAGTACCTTTGTAGTGTACTTTAACTACATCAGTTGCTACTGGCTTTTCGCCATCGCCTTCGCTAAGTACTTCGTACTGCAGGCCAGACTCAGTTACTGTAACGCCTTCTTTTTTAGCGTTGTCAGCTAGGTATTTAACACCCGCTTCTTTGCTTTTTTCAGACTCTACTTTTGCTTTTTCTTCTTGCTTAGTACGTACTGATGTATCTAATTCAGTTAATACTTCACGAATTTTTTCTTCGTCAAGCTTTGCATTGCCAGCAAGTGCATCTTCAAAACCACGGATTAAAAGTGCTTGGTCTAGTTCAATACCAATTTCTGTTTTGTCTGCTAGGTCTTTATTTAAAAAGTTACCTACAGATGCACCAATACCGTATGCTTGTTGCTGTTCAACAGTGTCTAATTTAACTTCAGCTTGTTCTTTTTTTGCTTCTTGATTACAAGCTGTAAGCGCTAAAACTGACGCTGCAATCAATGACAATCTAATCGTCTTTTTCATTTTAAATCTCCGACACACTTTGCAGTTGTCATTTTAATGTATTATTACTAGTTAAAGATTAACGGCCCACATGATAGGCTGCTTGTTTAATGACTAAATTCCACATTGTTAGCTAAACTAAAAACATATCCAGTGATTAGACAAACAACCTAGGCATTTAACGCGTCCTAGTCTAACCTCTCAGTCACTAAGAGTTAAGGGGAAATACCTGTAATATGTCGATATTTCGTACTTTTTTAATCGTATTTAGCTGTTTTTTAGCCATCGCCTGTACCGATAAAAAACAACACGCTGTAGCAAGTTACGAACATGCTGCACAAGGTGCGTTTTCATCTACACTGTCAAACGATGGTAAATACAGTTTGATCTCCTCTATCAACCATGGGGTCGCCCTATGGGATAATCAACAGCAGGTACTAAAATACCAATGGTTTCAGCAGCAAGATCAAGACAGTTTGGTATACGCCGTTGCTATTGCTTTTGATAACAGCGTGGCTGTTACCGCCGAAAAAACCACGTTTGCTGTGTGGGATATAGCCACAGGCAAAAATAAAGGTTATTACAAAATACAAAAAGCCAGTATTCGCGATATTGCTATTAGCAATCAAGGCCGTAGTGTTTTATACGGCCGTAGCGACGGCGTTGTCGTATTTGTAAACCTAGAAACCGGACGTCGCATTGAGTTTTTAGGTCATCAAGATAAAGTTAACACCGTTGACCTATCACCTAACGGACGCTTTGCTTTGAGTGGCTCTAACGATTATGTTGCTTACTTTTGGGATACACGTACAGGGCAAGTAATTCATCGTTTTAATCACCCAACGCGTGTTACCCAAGTAACGCTCGATCCACAAGGTCGCTATGCGTTTACGGCCGATAGTATGGCACAAGCAAATGTATGGAAGCTGACTACAGGTGATCTTGTGAGTAAACTGAAGTATATTGCGCGTCAGAAAATTTTTACTGCTGTGCGTTTTAACGAACAAGGCACTTTGCTTGCAACAGGCTCGCCAAATAAACGCGTAGATTTGTGGCAAATACCAAGCGGTGAAAAAATTCAAACTTGGCAGGTTACCCCGCGCGAAGGCAGCAAGCCTAAATCGGCGGTGGTGCTAGATGTGACATTTACAGATAACGGTAAGTCGTTGTTAACCGAAAGCTCCAGCGGTATCGCAGAGCGATTTATTATACGAGAGAATAATGAACACAATTGAACATCGCTTAATGGAACTTGAAGCCAAAGTGGCTTTTCAAGACGAAACAATTGAAGTCTTAAATGATGAAATAAAAGTGCACCAGCAACTGTTAGCAAAAATGAAACGCCAAACTGAGCTGCTAGCAGAAAAAATTAAAGAGTCGCAGTCATCATCATCTATGATGTCTGAAGCACCTGAGCCGCCTCCACCGCATTACTAAAACCGGTAAAAATTAGGCAATAAAAAACCGGGTTAGTCGCCCGGTTTAAATACACCAATTACTTGTTCAAATTGGCGAGTAGACGCCTGAACAGCGTTATCTGGTTGCGCCATTTTATGACCACACTCAACACACTCTACTTTTTCAACATCATGTTCTCTGTATAGCATCATAGTATCCATGGCTTTGCAGTCAGGGCACGATGCACCAGCAATAAAACGCTTCTTTTGTCTCACAACATTTTTCCTGTGGTTTGAACTACTGCTATTTTATCGTATAACTTCACTTGTTGATACGCTTGATAAGAGCATTAAGTTCTATGTTATGATAGCGCCAACTTAACAAGGGCACAGCAAAGTAACGCATTCATGATCCAAATTTCAGAAATAGAACTACTTCGTGGCGGTAAAGCCTTATTAAAAAATGCATCAGCTACGTTATTTCCAGAACATAAAGTAGGCCTTGTTGGCGCTAATGGCTGTGGAAAATCAACGTTATTTGGTTTACTAAAATCTGAATTGCAACTCGATGCTGGTAATTGCAGTATTCCCAAAGATTGGTCTATTGCCTCAGTAAAACAAGAAACCCCCGCCCTTGAAATAAGCGCAATTGATTATGTACTTCAAGGCCACCCAGAATACTACGCAATGCGTATAGCACTGCGTGAGGCCGAGCAAAACAACGATGGCGACACACAAGCCAAAGTACATATTCAGCTTGAAAACATTAAAGGCTACAGCATTGAATCAACCGCCGGTGAGCTATTACACGGCTTAGGCTTTGCCAATAACCTTATAGAAAACCCTGTAAGCTCTTTTTCGGGTGGTTGGCGCATGCGTTTAAACCTTGCCCAAGCATTGATACGCGACGCCGATTTACTATTACTCGATGAGCCAACAAACCACCTTGATTTAGATGCTGTTTATTGGCTTGAGCGTTTTTTACGTGCTTACACTGGCACCCTTGTACTTATATCGCATGACCGTGAGTTTTTAGATGCGGTGGTTGATCAAATTTGGCATGTAGATAAGCAACTTATCAACGTGTACAAAGGTAACTACTCGCAGTTTGAACGCCAAAAAGCTGAGCGCTTACTACAACAACAAGCAATGTTTGATAAGCAACAAGATCAAATTGCGCACCTTGAGCAGTTTATAACGCGTTTTAAAGCAAAAGCCAGTAAAGCTAAACAAGCACAAAGCCGTGTAAAAGCACTGGAACGCATGGAAAAACTAGCGCCAGCACATGCCGACTCGCCATTTAACTTTGAGTTTGCAGAGCCAAAAGCATTACCAAACCCACTAATGACAATAGATAAAGCCAAAGCGGGTTATGGTGACGTCACTATTTTAAATAATATAGAGCTAAACCTTGTACCAGGTAGCCGAATTGCTTTACTTGGTCGAAATGGCGCGGGTAAATCAACATTAATTAAACTGCTTTCTGGTGATTTAGAGCCGCAAGCGGGCGAAGTTATTCAGCATCACGGATTAAATATTGGTTACTTTGCGCAGCATCAGCTGGAATCTCTTGATTTAAAAGCCAGTGCAATAACGCACATACAACGACTAGACCCAAAAGCCACTGAGCAATCACTACGAGACTTTTTAGGTGGTTTTGCCTTTATTGGCGATAAAGCCCTTGAGCCTGTAGCCCCATTTTCGGGCGGCGAAAAAGCACGTTTAGTACTTGCTATGTTGGTATATCAAAAACCAAACTTATTACTACTCGATGAGCCAACTAACCACCTTGATTTAGAAATGCGCCATGCACTGGTTATGGCACTACAAGGCTTTGAAGGCGCTATGGTTACCGTATCGCATGATCGCCATATGCTTAAAAACACTGCCGACGAGTTTTACTTAGTAGATGATGGCAAAGTAACGCAATTTGGTTACGACTTAGATGCGTATTATCAGTGGTTACTGAATGCCAATAAAGAAGCGGTTAAAGCGCAGCAAAACGACGAGCCTAAAGTAAACCCAGGTGTTAACCGTAAGGAGCAAAAGCGCTTAGAGGCGGAATTTAGAAAAGCCACTCAGCCACTTAAAAAGCAAATTGAAAAGCTGGAAAAGCAACTCGATAAATTTACTGCAGAGCTTAGCGAAGTTGAAGTAGCCCTTGGCGACAACGAACTCTACAACGATGACAACAAAGCCAAGCTTAAAGAGTTATTAGCTAAGCAAGCAACGCTTACGCCTAAACTTAACGACATTGAAGAAGAGCTACTAATGGCACTTGAAGAAATGGAAGAAAAAGAGCAGGCATTCGCCAATGAACTTGCTCAATAGCGACCATTTTTGGCAGTTTGCGTACACCTTGTACGCAAAGCCTGAGCAACAAAAAACCTTGCTGGCACTACAAAACCAGCAAGGAAAAAATGTTAATTTATGCTTATTACTGCTTTATTTAGATTCATTAAATTTAAGTGTTAATGCCCAACAGTTAAATGAGTTAATAAATGTAACTAGTGAGTTTGATACTCACGCATTACAGCCTCTGCGCGCCGCACGCAGCTATTTAAAAGCTAATCAGAATACAATAAGTAATTACGCCACAATACGCGAAGAGTTGCTAAGCGCTGAGCTGAAGCTTGAAAAACAACAGCAACATATGTTGATTGAAGCAGTAAATGAGTTTGAATTAGTCAAACATACAGAGCCAAACAATATTGAGCTATATGTGAAAGCCACTTAGGCTGCTACTTTTTGTGCCCTCTTCCACTGCTCATTCTCTTTTCTTTGTGCAAAAAACCTTTAAGTGATTTATTCACAAAGAGCTTAAGATGCGCTTCGCTTTTAGAGGAAAATAAACTAAATTACTTAGATATAAATATTGAGCGGTTTGTTTAGCTGAGGAGTTTATTACCCTGTCCTAATCTTCTTCTCTTTTTCTTCTTTTTGCGCAAAGACCTTTAAGTAATTTACTCACAAAGAGGTTAAGAGGCGCTTCGCTTTTAGAGGAAAACAAACTAGATTACTTAGATATAAATATTGAGCAGTTTGTTGCTCTACCCTCATTTACTTCTCATTCTTTTCTCTTTGTGCAAAAAAATCTTTAAGTGGCTTACTCAAAAAAGTTTAAAGCGCTACGCTTTTAGATAAAGTGAAAAAAATGAATTAAGATCAGCTCACTATTTCAAGCAAAAAACTCTCTTAGCTCTCAGTGGTAATAACTTAGTAGCCCTTAAAGCATGATCTAAATCAACTTAGCTTCGCTCCTACATCTGCTTATGTAAATAACTTGATCTCGATCACGTTGCGACCTGCAAACACCGCCTATGATTAACCCATCAACAACGAGGGGAACAACTCATGAACGTATTTTTTAGAGACTTTTTTACAGATCCAGTTTTATTTATGTCTTTTGGGTTTTTAACCATCGTTGTTTCTTTGTGTATCTTTTTTGCTTTTTTCTTTTTGAAAAAAATACATGATGCAGAAATTCCCGAACAAAATTAAGCACGACGCACTAAAGCGCCTTATTAGTTTACTAGTTAGGCGCTTTTTATTTTCTGAAGCGAAAAATTTGGTACACTAGCTTTTCGTTTAATACAAAGTGCGTAGTACAAACATGATCTCTCAGTTCAAACCAGCATGGTGGATGACCAATCGTCACGTTCAAACCATAATGCCGCGTTTTTTCCGCCCATTTCACCACACTCGCTACGAACTTGAGCAACTTGATACACCTGATGGTGACTTTATTGAGCTCGCATGGTCACTTCCACATAACGAAACCGCACCACTTGCCGTTGTTTTGCATGGCCTTGAAGGCAATATAAATAGCTTTTATGCCAAAGGCATGATGAAGGCGTTAAAAAAACAAGGTTATGCAGTTGTGCTTATGCACTTTAGAAACTGCTCAACTGAAGTAAACCGCCTTCCACGTGCTTATCACAGTGGTGACACCGCCGATTTAGCCTTTTTTATAAATCATCTTAAGCAACAATACCCAGATAGAGCGATGGTTGCCGTGGGCTTTTCGCTTGGTGGTAATGTGCTTGCTAAGTACTTAGGCGAAGAGAATACAAACTGCCCACTCAATGCAGCTGCAGTGGTATCGGCGCCTTATGACTTATCATCATCAAGTGATGTTATTCGTAAAAGCTTAGGTAAAATTTATCAAAAGTATTTGCTCGATCGCATGAAAAAGTCGATGCAACGTAAATTACCGCAAATTAAGCAGCAAATTCCTATAACTACCGATCAATTAATGAATATTGATGATTTATTAGAGTTCGATAACCAACTTACAGCACCGTTACATGGCTTTGAAAATGCCCACGATTACTATCGTAAAGCCAGTGCTATGCCGTACTTAAAAGATATCGCTATACCCACACTTATTATTCATGCCAAAGACGACCCGATGCTCTCAATTAAAGCCGTACCGAGTAGGCAAGATGTAAGTGAGCATGTTACGCTGCGCATCTCTGACAAGGGCGGACACGTTGGTTTTATTAGCGGTAAAAACCCATTTAAGCCTATATTTTGGTTAGAGAAAGCCGTGCCATGCTATTTTGGGCAACATGTTTTAGGCAATGCAAACAAAGAGCAATTATGATTATTCCTTTTGAACAACTCGATAAAGACACCCTTTACAACCTAATAGAAAGCTATGTTTTACGTGAAGGCACCGATTATGGCGAAGTAGAAGCAAGCATCGAATCTAAAGTTAACCAAGTTAAGCTACAGCTTAAAAATGGCGAAGCCATGGTGTTTTTTTCAGAGCTTCATGAGTCTGTAACTATTATTTCGAAGGGCGAATTTAAAGCGCTGCAAAGTGAAGAGCATCAAGCACAGTCGTTTGATTAAGGCGTAGTACTTGTAACTTTTGAGTTGAACGTACACAATGGCTTTTTACCCAAAGAGCCAAAACATGATAAAACTCAGCACTCTAGTGGTAGCCATATCACTAGCATTAACTAGCCAAGCCCAAGCAGAACAAACAATAACAGCATCTGAAAAGGCAATTAAGCTCGCTAAAGACACTATTTTAATTGATACCCATATCGACGTACCTTACCGAATTCATAAAAACTGGGTTGATGTAACTAAAGCGACAACTGATGGCGATTTCGACTACCCTCGCGCTGTAAAAGGCGGTTTAAACGCACCGTTTATGTCGATTTATATTCCTGCGCATTTGGAGTTTGAAGGTAAAGGTAAAAGCTATCAGCTAGCCAATCAAATGATTGATAGTATGGAAGCCATAGCCCAGCGCGCGCCCGATAAGTTTGCTATTGCTAGCTCAAGCAGTGATATAGAGGAGCAATTTAAACAAGGTAAGCTCTCTATCGCAATGGGTATGGAAAATGGCTCTCCAATCGAAGGGGATATGAAGAATCTTCAGCATTTTTACGAGCGTGGCATTCGCTACATCACGCTAGCGCACTCGCAAAGCAACCATATTTCGGACTCGTCTTACGATATACGCCGTAAATGGAAAGGCTTAAGCCCATTTGGTAAAAAGCTTGTCACTGAAATGAATAATATTGGTATGTTAATCGATGTATCACACATCTCTGATGATGCGTTTTATCAGGTTATGGATCTATCTAAAACGCCGGTAATTGCCTCACATTCATCACTTCGTAAATACACACCAGGCTTTGAGCGTAATATGAATGACGATATGCTATTGGCACTTAAAGAAAATGGCGGCGTTATTCAAATCAACTTTGGCTCAAGCTTTGTTACTGCTAAAGCAGGCAGTTGGGGCAAGCAATTAAAAAGCACAAAAGAGTCTGCTAAAAAAGAAGGCACTAAGTTAAGCAACGATTTTGATGCTGCGTACCGTGCTAAAAATCCATACCCATTTGCAAGCCTTGAACAGGTGCTTGATCATATTGATCACGTAGTTGAGCTAATTGGTATTGATTATGTAGGTATTGGCTCTGATTATGATGGAGTTGGTGATTCATTACCTATCGGCTTAAAAGATGTATCTAGCTACCCTAATCTTGTTCAAGGTTTAATGGACAGAGATTACAGCGACAAAGATATTAAAAA
This sequence comes from Pseudoalteromonas sp. EB27, assembly GCF_001974875.1. Lineage (GTDB taxonomy): Bacteria > Pseudomonadota > Gammaproteobacteria > Enterobacterales > Alteromonadaceae > Pseudoalteromonas. Next base: position 673 of record NZ_MTQD01000023.1, on the reverse strand, counting down.
GATTTTAAGCGGTAATTTATTGAGAGTTTTAAAACAAGCTGAAGAATATGCTAAAAAGCATTAAAGCTTTTATCATATATTAGTAATTGGCTAAAATACCAAAAGCTAACTCAATATAAGCGCGGCCTAGCCGTGCTTTTTTATATTTAAGAGCTCAGTTATTTTCAGTAACCGTTTCCCTCGAGATTCGTAAAACTCAACCCAAGCTACGACAAGAAAGTTATAACTCAAAGCTAATCACTTTTCTATAGGCATTAAAAAAGGCCACCTAAGTGAGCTTTTTATAATAATTAACTTTAACGTTAATTATTACGCTTTGAACGTTACTACAACGCACCTACGCCTAAAGTAAGAGCGCCACCTTCATATGACACTTTATTTTAGACATTAAAAAACCCGAGACTAAGCTCGGGCTTTTTGGTAACAATTAGCTAGGCTAATAATTACGCTACGATAGTTGCTACAACACCAGCACCTACAGTACGACCACCTTCACGGATAGCAAAACGAAGACCTTCATCCATCGCGATTGGTGCGATTAGAGTAACTGTCATCTTGATGTTATCACCAGGCATTACCATTTCTACGCCTTCTGGTAACTGTACGTCACCCGTTACGTCAGTTGTACGGAAGTAGAACTGTGGACGGTAACCTTTGAAGAATGGAGTATGAC